>NZ_JBQENA010000009.1:0-252561 GCF_052044425.1 Paenibacillus sp. 22594 | reverse complement strand
TCCCATTGAATTCAGGACTAAGGCCGCTTAAGGATCTTTTATTATTTACGCTGTCTACTTGACGGGGTGCAGTTCAAAATGGCTGCGGAGCACCCTTTTTTCTCAGTTACACTTTTAGTTCCCTGTGTTTCAGGGAGGCATTCTCGATCTGCAGTGTGGCGTGCTGAATCGCGAATTGGTCCTCCACAAGATCAATGGCCTGCTGAAGAATGCTATGAGGGTCGGCATGATCCCTGATCAGTAGATGCCCGCTGAGCGCATCAAGCCCGGAAGTGATGGTCCAGACATGCAGGTCATGGACGCCGATGACGCCGTCGATGTGGAGCAAAGCCTCTTTGATCTCCTCCGTGTTAATGGCAGCCGGTGTTCCCTCCATTAAGATATGAAAGGCCTGCTTCAGAACACCCCATGCTCCTCTAAGGATAAGCAGGGCCACCAGTACGCTGATGATGGGGTCGGCGACATACCACGAGAACAGATTCATAATTAATCCGGCAAGCAGTGCGCCCACAGAGCCAAGGGCATCGCCCATAATATGCAGATAGGCGCTACGGATATTGATGTTTTCTTTGGTGTCGCTCTTGCGCATGAGGGACCAGGCGCTGATCAGATTGGCCAGGAGCCCTACAGCTGCGATAATCATCATAGTGCCGCTTGCCACCACCGGCGGTGCGAAAAACCGCTGCCAAGCCTCCCATATAATAAATCCGGCAATGACAAACAGTGTCACTCCGTTGAATAATGCAGCCATAATTTCGAACCGGTAGAAGCCGTAAGAATTCTTCAATGAGGGCGGTCTAACGGCAATAATCATCGCTACAAGGCTTAAGGCCAGAGAGGCGGTGTCGCTCAGCATATGCCCGGAATCGGAGAGCAGAGCAAGACTGCCTGTGACCAGTCCTCCGAAAAACTCGAGGAACATAATACCTCCGGTAATGATCAGAGCGATTAATAGGCCCTTTTTGTTATCTGGCGCGTGGGAGTGGGAGTGGCCGGAATGGTTGTGCCCATGCCCTTCATTATGTACATGCCCGTGCTCTTGGTGACGCGGTTGATGTTCATGGGAATGACCCGGATGATTGTGGTTATTCATAAAATGACCCCTTTCTGTGAAACATATGAATGATTGCTCATATATTGATAATATCTCGGATGAAAGCAGATTACAAGAGATAATCATCAGGCTTTGTAGCCAGAAGCTGCTTATTTCTTTCTGCCAGGGCTATTCTTGTACCCAAAAGGAGAAACTATGCACTTTGCATTGACACTCCAAGATTGAGGGGCATATAATGTGTGTAAGTAAACATATGAACAGATACTCATATATAGGTTTTACCAAGGAGATGAGTCATTTGAATGCGATCCAAGGAAATGTAAGAAAACAGTGGATGCTGGAAGGGCTGGATTGTGCGAATTGCGCCATGAAAATTGAAAATAAGGTCAAAAAAATTGAGGGAGTCGCGTCTTGCTCAGTGAATTTTACCATGAAGCTGATGACGCTGGAAACTGCAGCGGCCGATGCTGAAGCCGTATCAGCCGAAGCTCGGCGTACGGTAAACACACTCGAGCCTCACGTGAAGATTAAGGAATTGAAGGCGGCAGGCGTTCGCAGACAACCGCAGACAGGCAGCAGTCCGGAGCAGGAGGGGATTAGCCACGCCCACACTCATCAATCTGCAGCTGCTCATGGACATAGTCATGAAGCCCATGGCCAAGATGATGTGCAGGGCCACAATCATAAAGCCGATGATCATGTGGCTGCCCACAGTCACGGCGGTACTCACGACCATAGCCATGAAGCCCATGAGCACGGCGATGCCCATGGCCATAGCCATGAACATGGCGAAGGCGACACCCGGCGCATCCTGCTTCGTCTGGGAGCCGGAGCCGTTCTTGCAGCTGCCGGAATGTTCCTGCCGGTCAGCGGAATGACGGAGCTGCTGATTTATCTGGCTGCTTATCTGATTGTTGGAGGCGAAGTGGTCTGGTCCGCTGCCCGCAACATCATCCGGGGTCAGGTCTTCGACGAGAACTTCCTGATGGCGCTGGCGACGATAGGGGCATTCGCGATTGGAGAATACCCGGAAGGCGTTGCCGTTATGCTGTTCTATCAGGTAGGCGAGCTCTTCCAGGGCCTGGCTGTCAATCGTTCCCGCCGCTCGATTTCAGCACTGATGGATATCCGTCCAGAATTCGCATATTTGAAGGAAGGCGGTAGTCTAAGACGTGTTGCGCCGGAAGAAGTGAATATCGGCGACCATATTGTGGTCAAACCGGGCGAGAAGGTTCCGCTCGATGGAACTATCCTTGAGGGCAGCGCCATGATGGATACCTCAGCACTGACCGGTGAATCGGTACCGCGCGCTGCTGAACCGGGCAGCAAGGTCTTGAGCGGTTTCATTAACCGCAATGGTGTAGTTACGATAGAGGTCACGAAGGACTTTGGGGAATCGGCGGTCTCCAAGATTCTGGAGCTGGTACAGAATGCCTCCAACAATAAGGCAAAAACCGAGAATTTCATCACCAAGTTTGCCAGAGGCTATACTCCAGTAGTGGTTATTACGGCGCTGCTGCTGGCTGTAATCCCTCCGCTCGTGCTGAGCGGGGCCACCTTCTCGGATTGGATTTACCGGGCACTCGTGTTTCTCGTCATCTCCTGCCCTTGCGCGCTGGTCGTCTCGATACCGCTCGGCTTCTTCGGTGGCATTGGCGCAGCTTCCAAAAGCGGCATTCTCGTCAAGGGCAGCAATTTCCTGGAGGCCTTGAACGATGTTAAGGTTGTTGTCTTTGATAAGACGGGAACGCTCACCAAAGGTGAGTTCAAGGTGACGGGGATTTACCCTACCGAGGGATTTAAGGAGAATGATCTGCTGCGGACCGCTGCCTATGCCGAGAGCCACTCCAGCCATCCGATTGCGGAATCCATCCGGGCAGCTTACGGTGAAGAGATTCCCGGTGAGGCCATAGCGGACTACAACGAAATATCGGGTCATGGTATTGCCGTTACGGTAGAGGGAAGGGCGGTACTGGCGGGTAATGCACGGCTGATGGAGCGTGAAGGCATTGTCAGCCGGACGCCGGAAGCGCACGGAACAGTGGTCCATATCGCCGTAGATAAGCAGTATGCGGGTTATTTGGTAATTGCCGATGAAGTGAAAGAGGATTCGCTTCAGGCGGTTCAGGCCCTTGGACGGCTCGGGATTCACAGAACCGTGATGCTCACAGGGGATGCCTTGGCAGTTGCAGAAGCAGTTGGACAGCAGCTGGGTATAGGGGAGATTCACGCTGAGCTGCTGCCTCAGCACAAGGTGGAGGCTATTGAGAAGCTGGAGCGGGAAAAGTCACAGCGGGAAAAAATAATTTTTGTGGGCGATGGAATTAATGATACACCGGTACTGGCCAGAGCGGATGTCGGCATCGCCATGGGCGGACTGGGGTCGGATGCGGCGATTGAAGCGGCAGATATCGTAATAATGACTGACGAGCCTTCAAAGATTGCTACAGCGATCAGCATTGCCAAGCGTACGCGGACCATTGTCTGGCAGAATATTATTTTTGCCCTTGCGGTGAAGGCTATATTCCTGCTGCTTGGCACATTCGGGATCGCCACGATGTGGGAAGCCGTCTTCTCGGATGTGGGGGTGACCGTGCTTGCGGTTCTGAACAGTGTACGGGCCCTGCAGGCCCCCAAAGCGGTATAATCCATTCTCTATTGCACCAAGCAAATAAATAATATGAAAAAAATAAGCACTCCAGATCCCAGATTGTGGGTCTTGAGGCTTATTTTTTGTAGGGGGACTAATATTTTTTGTCTGTTATTGCCGATATAACACTATAGATTTACAGCATATGGAAGATCATTATCAGTTTTGCTGGGGGGAACTATGGTGGATAAGACAGATGTACCGGAAAAAATGAAAATGAAAGCAAAGGGAAGAAAATCAGCATCCGTACAAACCAAATGGTCGCTTGTGATTCTTGCCATTTCCATCGTGCCATTGCTGGGGACAACAATCTTTTTAATACAGTATTTCGGTGGTGTGACCCGGTCGGACAGCGAGGAACTGGCTACAAAAATCCTGGAGATGAACACCTCGCGGATCGATGAATGGCTGAAAGGCCGGACCTCGGCTGTACAGGAGCTTATCGTGCAGCATCCGGAGTTTGATACAGCGAAGCCGGAGAGTATTTTTCCGGTAGTGAAAGTGCTTGAGGAGAGTGACACCCAGTCCGAGGGGTACAGTGTCATTAACAAAGAGGGCCTGCTGACCAATACGATGAAGCTGACGGCCGATATGGCGAAATCAGCCTATTTCGTAAAATCCAAGGAGTCTCTTACACCGGCAGTAGGTGATATGTCGTACCTGGAGCCGCTCAAAAAATACATCATTCCGCTCGTCGTACCTATAGTGGATAAGCAGAAGCAATTTACCGGAGGGATTGCGTTTTCGGTTACACCCGATATCCTGAAAGAGATGAGCAAAAGCATCCATGTGGCTGAGAGCGGCTACGGCTATGTAGTCTCCGGCAAGGGGGATTATTATGCGTATTCCGACATGAGCCGGATTGGAAAAAACATTGCCGATTATGCCAAGAATCCGGAGATGAAGAAGGCTGTCACCGCCATTCTCAGCCGCGAGAGCGGTTCGGAAACCTATACAGGTGAAGACGGTAAAACTGTCATTACATATTTCAAGACCATTCCGGGTACGGATTGGAAGCTGATGATCAATGTGCCGAAAAGCGAGATTTTTGCCCAGGTGAATTCTGCTCAGCGCTTAGCCACAATATTAATCATTTGCATCATTCTGCTTGTGATTGTGATTTCTTTATATCTTACGCGTATGGCGGTTAAGCCGCTGGTAGCGATCTCCGGTGTAATGAAAAGAGTGGCCGGCGGCCATCTGAGTGAAAGGGTTGCTGTCCGTTCGGGGGATGAGATCGGGCAAATGAGCGAGAGTATCAATGATACGGTCACTTCGCTGTCAGGGATTGTCGGAACCATTGATTCCACGGTGCTGCAGGTAGCTGCCGCTGCCGAAGGGCTGCTGGAATACGCCAACCAGTCCTCCAATACCTCGGCTGAAATTGCTACTGTAATCCAAGAGGTTGCACACGGCATGGAGGAGCAGTTCAAAGGATCGGAGCAATCGGCGCGCGCTACCGAAGAAATGGCTGTCGGTCTGCAGAGAATCGCGGAATCCTCCGTAAGCGTGTCCGATCAGGCAGAAACCGTGAGTGCAGAGGTCGAAAACGGTTATCTGGAGATTCAATCCACGCTGGCGCAAATGACGGTCATTACCACAACAGCCGGTCAAACCTCTGAGCTCATCCAAACGCTGACCCAGCAATCTGAGCAGATCGGACAAATTGTCGATGTCATCTCTGAAATCGCGAATCAGACCGGACTCCTGTCGCTCAACGCTTCAATTGAAGCTGCCCGTGCAGGCGAGCATGGACGGGGCTTCGGTGTCGTGGCGAATGAAGTCAAGAAGCTGTCTGAGCGGACCAACACCTCCATTATAAATATCGTGGAGCTAATCAAGCAGATTCAAGCCTCTACCACCGATGCTGCATTGTCCATGGAGAAGAGCATAACTGAAATTGGCGATGGTATGGGCAAAATGAAAAATGTGGGTGTATCCTTTGAGCACATCCGTTCCTCCATACGGGAGGTATCCACACAGATCCAGGATGTCTCCGCCATCAATGAGCAAATGTCTGCCGGGACGGAGGAGATTACGGCTTCGGTCTCCGATATGCTGAGCATTGCCAAGGATTCGGCGGAAAATGCCCGGGCGGTATCCCATGCTTCTGAAGAGCAAATGGAACTTATGAAAAAGGTCGTAAGCTCAGCGCAATCCCTGAATGAGATGATGTCCGAGCTAAAAGGCGAGATTGAGAAATTCCGTTAAGGTTGCGTAAAAACACCCCTCGCTTCCGCACACATCAGTGTGTAGAAGCGAGGGGTGTTTCACTTTACAGAGAGTATGTTACACTCTTTCCTCCAAGTGCAGGCTCTCTATGCCACGCCGGATAATATTGCAGGAAGCCTCAAGCTTCATGGATTCCTCCGGGCTCAGGTTCAGCTCGAGCAGCTCCTGTATACCGCCGCTGCCGATAATCGCCGGTGCTCCGGCGCATACACCGGTTTGGCCGTATTCTCCGTCCAATATGGCGGAGACGGCAATGATTTTATGCTCATCATTCAGGATGGAGCGGGTGATATAGGCCAGCGCACTGCCGATGCCAAAATGCGTCGAGCCCTTGCGCGTGAAGATCTCCCAGCCGGCATCCTTAGTCTTGCGGGCGATGTCTTCCAGATCCAGGGAGCTGAACCGCTCGCGGTGCTGCTCCATAATCTGGAGAATCGGTTTGCCGCCGATCGTTACGTGGGACCAGGCCACGAATTGGGATTCACCATGTTCGCCCAGCGCATAGCCATTGACACTGCGGGGATCGATGGTGAATACCTCCGACAGTAGCGTCTTCAGGCGCGAAGAGTCGATAGAGGTTCCGGTGCCAATAATTCTGTGGCGCGGCAGTCCGGATATTTTCCATACCATATAGGTGACAATATCAACAGGATTAGCAGCAACCACGAAGATACCATCGAAACCGCCGGCCATAATTTCCGTAATAATTTCCTTGGTGATCACAGCAGCAGCATCAAGAACATCCAGTCTGCTCTGTCCCGGCTTGGGATTGGCGCCTGCTGTCAGAATGACAACGTCCATTCCGGCGCAATCGCTGGAGGTGCCGGCATATACCTTGGTGCGGGTTCCGGTGAAATCCATGCAGTGCGAGAGATCAAGCGCTTGTGCCATGGCGCGGTCATACGTGCGGTCAATCATCATAATCTCATCGCATATTGCCTGATTGACCATGGAATAGGCACAGCTGGAGCCGACCATCCCTGAGCCGACGATCGCCACTTTTCTTGATTTACTTTTCAATTGCCTTGTCCCCACTCTCTAAAATGATATCTGCTTATATTCTAACTGATCTCATCGCAAGTTACCTGACATCAGAAGCGGAAAAAGGTGCCCGCTCCGTTCATATTCTGTCACAAATGACATGGGAAGTTAGAAAAGTCTGGGCGGTCTACTGATATTATATGCAACTAGCGGAAAGAGGGAATGTTAGTTGACAGGGAACCGTTGAATTATTTTGGGAACAGCGGTCTTGTGCAACAGATGGGCAGAAAGACATAAAGAAGCATTCCTGAGCCCGCCAAGCTCCGAATGCTCCTTATTTTTTATGAATAGGTATTAACCCCGGGGCTGCGGGATGCGGGTTTCCGGCGGAGCCATCTGGTTATAACGTTTATACATGAAGAATCTCCAGTGGAGGATCATGCCGAAGGCCAGGATGAAGAAAAGTCCGCCTGACTGCGGAATGGATACATATTGATTAATGAATTCATGCAGCAAGGTGCGGATCAGCAGCAATCCGAGCAGAATGAAGGCGAAGCTTTTGGAACGCCGGGCAAAAATCTGGCCTTCCCGTTCTTCAAACTTGGTGCTGCGAATCAGCGGATAGGCAAATATGAACCAGCCGATCAGAAACGCCGCTGCCGCCCACCACCAGGGGAATCTGACTTCAGGTACAACAAACATGGCAAAGCCTGTGGACATGCCGAGCGGCGGAATCCATATTTTGCGGATCGTCACGGGACGCGAGCTAGCCTTCAGGCGGATGAAAATAACCATCAGTGCCATGAATAGAGCCCCCACAGTGGAGCCGACATGCAGAAGTGAAGGGTTGATATTGCCCATGATTCACTTTCCTCTCTGTGATTTGTGTCACTTATTTTTCCATTATAGCAGAAAAAAGAAGGCAAAACATTGAACGCTTCTTGGCGGTAATCCAGCAATTCCTGCCCGCCGGGCAACGGTGTAAGCCGCAAGAAACCCGCCAAGAGGGACCTTGGCGGGTTTCTCACTGAAACGGTTACGTCCCTTAGAGGACAGCACATCCGTTTCTACTTGCAGTCCTGCGAAGCCTTAAGAACGGCTGCGTCCACCGACCGAACGGAGAATCAGGCTGACGATAAAGATCAGGACGATTGCACCGATTAGCGAAGGGAAGACGTAGAAATCACTGACCTTAGGTCCCCAGCTTCCCAGCAGCATTCCGCCGAGCCAAGAACCGAGAATACCGGCGACTATGTTACCGATAACACCGCCCGGAATATCTCTGCCCATAATCAGGCCGGCCAACCAACCAATTACGCCACCAACTATCAACATCCATAATAAACTCATTATGCTTCAGCTCCTTTGGATTTTTGTTATCTTCGATGGTTACTATTAACCTCATGACGGACGTTTAAACCATTGTCAAATATTGTAGGTATCCTAATAACTAGTACTTCATTATGTCCTGAAACAGGCTGTTTAAACCGGGTGAGCTATTGGGTACATAAACATGTTATAGTGAAAAAAGACCGGGAACCACAGGTGTATTCCCCGGGTATAGGGTATAGGAAAAGGGTATATAAGAAGTAAGACTAACTACGTAACTATATACAATAAAAGGAGACGCTTCCATGCAACAGCATAATGAAGTTCTATTCTATGCAGGAACCTACAACAGCGCAGATCGTGACGCAATTATACTGGGGGCTTTGAACAAGGATACCGGAGAAATGAGGGCACTGAACAGCACCAAGGGCATTGAGAATCCCTCATATTTGGCAGTGAACCGTTCAGGAACGGTACTATATGCTGTAAGTGAGAAGGATGAGGGAGAGGTCTATGCGTTTGCGATTGAGCCCGGAAGCAGAGCGCTTCGCCTGCTGGGAAGCAGGCCAACGGATGGAGGCGCTCCATGCTATGTATCAATCTCCCCGCAAGAGGATTACATATTTGTCTCCAACTATTCTGGAGGCAACGTCAACGTCTTTCCGGTGAATGCCGATGGCTCGCTTCTGGAGATGTCCGCCCAAGTTAAGCATGAGGGATCGGGTATAAGGGAAGACCGGCAGGAAGCGCCGCATCCCCATTCGGTCATTCCTGACCGGACTGGGAGTCATGTGCTGGTCTGTGATCTGGGGCTGGATCAGATTGTGTTCTACCGCGTGGAGGATGGCAAGCTGGTCACTCACAGAGAAGTTCCACTTCCGCCAGGCTCGGGCCCCCGTCATCTGGCCGGACATCCTTCGGGACAATGGTTATACCTGATTAATGAGCTGAACAGTACAATTACTGTATTCGCTAACGATGAAACGTCTGCTAATCTGAAGATTCTGCAGAACGTAAGCTCTTTGCCGGAGCATTATGCCGCTGGCAGCGACGACACAGCTGCGGACATCCATGTATCACCGTGCGGCCGTTTCCTGTATGCTTCCAACCGCGGGCATGATAGCATCGCTATGTTCTATATCGACGCAGCCACTGGCTTGCTGGAGCCGCAGGATTGGGTGACTTCCGGGGGCCGGACACCACGCAATTTCGCCATTATTGGCGGCATGCTGCTCTCGGCGAATCAGAACGACGACAATATCGTTTCGTTTAGAATTGACGGGGATACCGGAAGACTGATTCCTACCGGCAATGAGCTGGAAATTCCGTCACCGGTCTGCCTGAAGCAGCTGTAACCTAGAAGTGCCTCCTATGCGGCTTGCTGCCGGCAGATAGGAGGCACTTTTTATAAATGTAGCCGATTCCACTCGTATAACAACTTTCTGCTTATTGTATAATTGCGGTTTGCTTGGAGCCTTCCATTGTATTTCCTTTATTATAGAATCCGATATCATCCAGCATAATCCTGTCGCCAGCCCTTTGCAGATGAAAGGTGATTTCGCTCAGTTTATCCGGTTTAAACCCAGGCTCCTCTTCGAGGAAACGTGCAAAAGGCAGCTCGTAGGTCTGAAACACCGCTTCCGAGAGATCACCGTATTTACCGTCGCTCATCCGCTCTTCAAACCAGGGAAGGATCGTGAACCGGGTCTTGGGCAAAGGCAGAATGTCCATGAACTCATTCACCGGAAGGCGGGCGGATACACCATTACTGTCCGTCAGCTCGACTTCCACATGGGGGGAGGCCGCCGTTTCCGGCCTATCCTCAGCATCTCCAATATCGGCATTGCGGTTAGCCAAGGAGAACGTCAGCCCCACCGCTCCAGATTCGGCAAGCCTTCCAGCCAAGCTGTCCTTCAGCTTGATGCTGTAAGAGGCCGCTTTGCTGTCCTTTGCCGTATGTTCCAGCAGAAGGGCATAGGTGGCTTTACTGTTGGACTCCCGGTCCTTGGCGACCTCCTCGCTCCAGGTCAGTCCCGCTGCTTCAGCGGTTCCGCCGGTGACAGTGTCTTTTTTGCGGTCTTCATCAAAGGTGGCTACGGGAATATAATCCCCGCTCTGGAAACGGCTGTAGTATGCAGTATCCGGAAGCCACTGCAATCCGCTGCGGTAATCGCGGAACAGGTTCTGGTAGACTTCCTCTCCATACAGGGTAGTCTCTAGGAAGGCGGTAACGTACACCTTGGCAATCTGCCGCTGGGCCTCACCATTCATAATCTCTGTACGGTCCAGGAGCAGTCCTGCCGGAAGCGACTGGTCATACAGTCCCCAGTTGGTATTGAACTGGCTGTGATTAGCATCAGCGATATACAGTGAACTTTTGAACGAGGAGGCCGCCCCGGTAAAGGAAGAACGGATATACTGCCGGTCTCCGTAGAAATCATGTACATCCCCGTCGCGTGCGCCCTGCAGGGTCAGATAGTTGACATCCACGAGGCGGGCTTGCTGATCATCAATCGTCTTGTCTGTAGGCGCGAGCGCAACGACAGATGAAATGTGGAACCGGCGGGTGGTGGCATAAGCCGGATCGTTCTTGAACCAGCGTCCGGCATCAGCGGCCATGGCGACGGCTTGCCCGCCGCGGCTGTGTCCGAGTAGGGCGGTCCGGGTATAGTCCACCTTGTGATAGAAAGGGTTGCCGGACTGCTCCGTGAAATCGCCAATCTGCTGCAGGTGTTTCAGAATCATCCAGGTGCGCACCTTGAAGTCATTGTCCGGAATCCCTGACCAGGCGGAATAGTTCAGAAAGTTCTCATCCAGAGAAACCGCGATGAATCCACGGCTGGCGAGCTGCTCGCCCAAGTAGGCGTAGCCTCCCTCTGAGTAATCCTCCATCATGTGATTGCCGTGCACCATGAGCACAAGCGGATAGGGTCCATCTCCATCCGGCATCCAGACCCGGGCATTTACAGGAAGCGCACTGTAGTCGAAGCCCCAGAATAAGGTGCGCAGTTTGGGCCAGCTTTTAATGTAAGCAGAGGCATCCACATTGGACGATATAAGCTCCGTTTCATTGCCATATTCGGTACGGTGCAAATCCTGGCCGCTGGCATAGGTGAAGCTGTGGTAGGTATAGTTCCCCGGCTCTCCCGGATTTTCGGCAGAGATGGGCGCCGGGCTTCCAGCAGTAGCAGTCACCTCGGGCGTCTCTTCACCAGTGCCCCCGATCGAGAGGGCGAGTGGAGAAGCCAACAAGAGGACCGCCAGCACTAGCCCCATGGTGAAACGCCGGCTGCGCAGGAGTCCCAGAGCCAAACCGCCCAGCCCTCCCAAGAGAGAAACGACTACAGCCACGGCTGCCGCTGCCTCTAGCTCCAAATCTGCAAAGTAGAAGATTAGCAGGACGGTTCCCAAAGCGCTCAATAAAGAGCCCGCGTAGAGGCGCGGGATGCGCAGTCCTGTCAGAGCCAGCAATACAGCAAGAATATTTCCTGCAAATCCTAGAACGAGGGTCGCGGCGGTGGTCGCCAGCATAATATCGGCAGCGCTTCCGAGCCCGGTAGGAATACCCAGGACAGCTGCTGTAAACATCAAAAAGCATATGACCCAAGGACCGGCCAGCGCCGTCCTCCATAACTGTGTATCGTAACGATACGTGTCCAGGATGCGCCTTGCCATCCCTCCCAGAATTCGCCTGTGCAGACGCGGCCGTTGCGGCGAGGGTGCGGGTACAGGTACGGGCACATACTCCAGATTCATTCCCATGTTTGTCTCCCCCGGTAATTGCGGTAATTTCGGTTTTTTTGAAAGATAAGGATCTATATGGTTCACGCTATAAATCATCCTTCTATTTCTCGCTGAAACGGATTTCGTCCCTTAAAAGGACGGTGAAGCCGTTTTCCCTTGACCTATAAGATGTAGCAATAATATTACTTTACCGCTTCAATAACAAGTGGATCTTGCAGGAACCGCCGCCACTTGCTGCCGTAGAACCGCCGCAAACCGACTTTCCGCTATTTTGAAAAAAAAGGTTTGACAGTCTGCTGAGGTTTCAGTATTATATTTTCATAACCCACTAAATGGGTAGGAATAATTGAATAAAGTTCTTACCGTACAGACGGAGGAACGCCCGCCAGTAGCTCGCAGACACGTGTCCACAGGACCGGTTTGACCTGCCATCCGCGGGCCTTCCTCCGTCTATTTTTGCTGAAATGCAAGGGGCAAGCAGGCTTATCGGAACTTCATGGGGTGTCACAAATAAAGAGCGGCCAAGAGAAAAGGACAGGGGAGTGGCTTGTGATGAAGAAAGGGATCAAGAAGGGACTTACCACTGGTTTCACATTACTATTGGCGGCAGGTCTTACCGCTTGCGGCAACAATAATTCGAATAACGGGGCGGCCGCCCAGACAGATGCGCCAGCAGCAAGCAATGTGGCAGGAGCGGCTGAAGCTACCAAGGCACCGGCGAAAGGTCCGGTAGAGCTGCTGAATGTATCTTACGATCCTACACGCGAGTTGTACGAGAATTATAACAAGGCATTCTCTGCCTATTGGGAGAAGGAAACCGGCCAGAAGGTTACGGTAAAACAATCTCATGGCGGTTCAGGCGCACAGAGCCGGGCGGTGCAGGAGGGCCTGGAAGCGGATGTCGTTACCCTGGCCCTTGGCTATGATATTGACGCACTGAAGAGTAAAGGGCTGATCAATGACGGCTGGGAAAGCAAATTCGAACATAACAGCTCCCCATACACCTCGACCATTGTGTTTCTTGTACGAAAAGGCAATCCCAAAGGCATTAAGGACTGGCCGGATCTGTTAAAAGAAGGTGTAGAGGTCATTACCCCGAACCCGAAAACTTCCGGCGGCGCCCGCTGGAACTATCTTGCCGCCTGGGGTTACGCGCTTGATCACAACAATAATGATGAAGTCAAGGCGCAGGAATTTGTCCAGGAGCTGTTCAAGCATGTGCCTGTGCTGGATACCGGGGCGCGCGGGTCAACCACGACCTTTGTAGAGCGTGGAATCGGCGATGTGCTGATTGCCTGGGAGAATGAAGCCTACCTGTCGATTAAGGAGCTGGGCCCGGACAAATTCGAAATCGTTAACCCATCCGAGAGCATTCTGGCCGAACCACCGGTTGCCGTCGTTGACAAGGTTGTGGATAAAAGAGGTACGCGTGAGGTCGCGGAAGCCTACCTGAAATATCTGTACACCGAAGAGGGGCAAAAAATCGCTGCGGAGAACTACTACCGTCCGACTCTTGAGAGTGTAAAAGAGGAATACAAGGATAAATTCCCTGAGATTAAGCTGTTCACGCTGGCGGATAAATTCGGAACATGGAAAGAAACCCAGGAAAAGCATTTTAATGACGGTGGGATCTTTGACAAGATCTATGTGCCTGGAGCCAAATAAGAGCCGGGATGGCCGAAATACAGAAGAAATGGTAAGAGCTATGGCAAGAAGGCTTGTGCAGGGAAGCTGATCGGCTTACACGCCGAAGGCGGAAAGGGATGAATAGGTCATGAATGTCACCACTACAGCTGCGGCGCGGCGCAAGGTGCTGCCGGGCTTCGGGCTTACGATGGGATACAGCGTACTCTATCTGAGTCTCGTCGTACTGCTGCCGCTTTCGGCGCTGCTGTTCAATTCGACGGGACTCAGCTGGGGCAAACTCTGGGATATCGCTACGGACCCGAGGGTTCTGGCCTCTTTCCGGGTCAGCTTGAGCACTGCGGCAGCGGCAGCCTTGGCGGATGCTTTTCTGGGGCTGCTGCTGGCCTGGGTGCTGGTGCGCTATGAGTTTCCGGGCAAACGGATCTTTGACGCCCTGATCGATCTGCCGTTTGCACTGCCGACAGCTGTAGCGGGTGTCTCCCTGACGGCGCTGTATTCACAGAATGGCTGGATCGGCTCCCTGCTCGAACCACTGGGGCTAAGGATCGCATTTACCCCGCTCGGGATCACGCTCGCACTGATGTTCATCGGGATTCCCTTCGTCGTCCGCACCGTACAGCCGGTGCTGGAGGACCTTGACCGGGATATGGAGGAAGCTTCGGCAACACTGGGAGCGGGACGCTGGCGGACCTTCCGCAGCATCGTGCTCCCGGAACTGTTCCCGCCGCTGCTTACCGGCTTTGCGCTGGCGTTTGCCCGGGGGATCGGGGAATATGGCTCCGTGGTGTTCATCTCCGGCAACATGCCGATGCGCACAGAGATTGCACCGCTGCTCATCATGTCTAAGCTGGAGCAATTCGATTATGCGGGGGCAACAGCAGTAGCGCTGCTGCTTCTGCTGATTTCTTTTCTGATGCTGCTCGTAATCAACACTCTGCAGCGCTGGGTCCGCAAGACTTCGCGGTGAGGAGGCTTTCGAAGCCAGTTTTGTCGAAGCTGATTCAAAGAAGTTTATGCTTACAAAACAAGCCTATGCTTTCGAAGTAGTTTTGTACGAAGTAAACCTAAGAAGTGTATGCTCACAAAACTTTCAGGAGGTGAAATCATGGCTGGTACTGTCCCTATGGCTGCCCCCAGGGCGCACCGGAACGCAGCCTCCCCCGCAACGACGGAGTCCTCTGCCGTGAAATGGGTGCTGGTCGCTGCGGCCGCACTTGTGCTGTTCTGGCTGATTGCCCTGCCGCTGATTGTGGTGCTGACTGAAGCACTGAAGCGGGGCTGGGATGTATTTCTGGCAGCGCTGACTGATCCTGATGCCGCTTCCGCTCTCCGGCTGACACTGCTGGTTGCTGTGATTACCGTACCGCTGAATACACTGTTCGGGGTGATGGCGGCCTGGACGGTGACCAAGTTCCGTTTTCGCGGCAAAGGGTTTCTGATTACGCTGATTGACTTGCCCTTTGCTGTATCACCGGTTATTGGCGGGCTAATCTTTGTGCTTGTATTCGGCTCGAACGGCTGGTTCGGTTCCTGGCTCAGCGCCCATGACATTAAGATTGTGTTCGCCCTCCCCGGCATTGTGCTGGCCACACTGTTTGTGACCTTTCCATTTGTGGCCCGCGAGCTGATTCCGCTAATGGAGGACCAGGGCACGCAGGAAGAAGAAGCGGCTATTACACTGGGGGCGCATGGCTGGCAGATTTTCTGGCGGGTGACCCTGCCGAATATTAAATGGGGCCTGCTGTACGGGATTATCCTCTGCAACGCGCGGGCGATGGGGGAGTTCGGTGCGGTATCCGTTGTCTCCGGGCATATTCGGGGTGAGACGAACACGCTGCCATTGCATGTCGAAATTTTGTATAACGAGTATCAGTTTTCGGCTTCCTTCGCCGTGGCCTCCCTGCTGCTGTTGCTGGCTCTGGTAACGATGATCGTAAAGAGCTGGCTTACACGCAAAAATGCACATTGACAGCCCTTTTGATTCCATGCTAAGTTAAAACATAGTATACAGGTTGGTTATGACGGGATTGGTGGAGAATCCCCTGTCCGGGGAAAGGGAGGCTGGAGAATGGCTAAGCCGCTGAAAGTGGATGAGGTATGGCTTACGCGGATTGCGGAGCTTTTGGATGATATGGAATTCGGGTCCCTGCACATTGTGGTACACGAAGGACAAATTGTACAGATGGAGCGGACAGAACGCAAGCGTTTTGAGAACAGTACTGCAAATGCACGTTATAGTGGAGAAGCCGGAAGCCGGCGGACCGATTCCCGTTCTGCGGGACGAGGATAAAAGCAAGTCTTGTCATGGTAAACGCAAGAGGCACTTATCAATAAAAAGCGAAGGTCCATTCTGATTTTTTCAGACAGATCTTCGTTTTTTCTTGCTGTCCGCCTCTTTGCTCTTTCTGAAAAAGGGAGACGTATTATGTGCTGGATACCGTGTGCACCCATGCGGCGTATAACTGCCCAAGTTTCCGAAAGATCAACGGCAGCAATAAGGTTAACACTAATCCAATGCCAGCGGCTATCCAGGAGCGCTCGAACGATGACAAGTCGTAAAGAAAGAAAAGCGAAGTGGTATCGGATGCGAAAAGATCAAAGGAGAACAGTCTGTCACTCACCAAATAGGCTAATGGAGACAGTAAAATCCCAAAGGCTGTAGCCGGCAGGACGATAGCCAATGTAAAACCGAGGATCCCTATAGGGAGCTGTGCTACGCTGTAGATAAGTCCCCGGTATGTTTTTCCTTGACTAAGAAGTGTGAATAACGACCTTGGGCCATCCATGCGCAGAGGTGCTGGATCGCCTGTATGTTCAGGCTGTTGATGATTTCCACGAATCCAGTGATCCACCACTAGTTCTTCTTGTACCATCATTCTGCGGCACGCAGCAAGTGTTGCTGCCAGCAAGGGTAACCCGATCCATAATATGATCAGAGGCAAACTTACGCATATTCCCGTAACTGCAATTACAAATGCTACGATTCCTTTTGGAAGAGACTTCATAAGCAGACTCCAGGATTTCATAAAGCTTTGTTTTTTCATTGTATTATTCCCTTCCCTTTACCGATCTATTTCCAGTATAACTGGATATTCTTGTATGAGCACTAACCCCAGGTCTGAAAATCCGCCCGACTTTGGTCCAGTTTTTCTATGCTGCGTATAAAAAACGGAAAGTCTATGGCTCGCTTGAAGGTCGGGAAGGGAAACATTTTTACTGTGCCTCTGCTCCTGAGAGGAGCCTTGGGAATTGGAATAAGTTCAAGCCAGGCAAAAGAATCCAGATCCTCATAAGTGACCTGGATTGCAATATGCCTGGTATAGACCTTTTATTAGTAGCGCGGGGTGCGCCGTGAAGCGGAGAGCCCCTCAACAAGCAGGATGATTGCCGTAATAACGTGCATAATCCATCCGACAAAAGGAATTAAGCCGACAACCGAGGTGATCACCCCGATCACGTTCCCGATAAAAGGGCCACGCTCTTTCAACAGCAGGACTACGGCTACGGCATGCAGCAAAAAGGCAACACCCAGCGGCACCCAGGCATTAGCGACAACAAAAGCGCCCCCGATCAACGGCAGTGCCAGAAAAGCCTCATAAGCAAAGGTGCCCCATTTGAACAGTTTTCCTATTGGAGTCATGATTACTTCACCAAACCTTTCCACATCATAATATGATCTTATAAGAACAGGTTCTCTGAGTCATTGTACGTCGCACCACGGATAATGTTTCAATTCATTGTGTATGAGATAGGCCATTCTTGCTTGGCATGGTGCGGTCATATATATTGGTAACAGAATAGCAGTAGGACTGCAGGTACTGTTCATCATGCCTGATTCGCAGGGGATGTCCCTGCGGCGCTAATATAGGTAACCATTTGGATATACAGCAGGAGAAAGGGAGGAATTCAGCATATGGATGTTGTGGTTTTTGGGGCAACAGGAACGATTGGCAGAGCTATTGTACAAGAAGCGTTAAAAAGAAAACATGAGGTTACCGCCGTGGTCCGGAATCCGGCCTCTCTAGAGCTGGAGCATGAGCGCCTGCATGTGGCCACCGCCGATATTCTGGACCCGGCGACGGTAGCGGAGGCAGTGCGCGGACATGAAGAGGTGATCAGCGCCTTTGGCCCCGCTGCCGGGCGGGAGAATGACCTGGTGCGTGCAGCTGAGAGTCTGCTGGAGGGTCTTCAGGCTGCCGGTCTTCAGCGGCTGCTTGTGGTTGGCGGTGCAGGAAGCCTAAAGACGGAGTCGGGTGAATGGCTCATGGATTCGCCGGGATTCCCGGAGAAGTTCCGTCCGCTTGCGGAAGCTCATGGACATGCCTATGAAATCTATAGCGGCTCTGCGCTCGACTATACGTACATCAGCCCGCCGGCCACGATCCGCCCGGGCCGCCGGACGGGACAGTTCCGTATCGGCCTGGACCGGCTGGTGGTGGATGAGAACGGGGACAGCAGCATCAGCGTGGATGATTTTGCCGTAGCTGTTGTGGACGAACTGGAAGAGGGGAACTTCAGCCGCAACCGGTTTACGGTTGGGTATTGACCTTCAACCAGAAAACAAAAAGCAGTGAGTCTTATTGGAGACTCGCTGCTTTTTGTTTTCTGTTCATTGAGGACGCCTTCAAGCCCTGAACGGCGGATTTATAAGCTGACTGTACTAGGTAACAAATGTCCACCTATCCCAACTTTTCGCTACCGTTTTAGAAAAGGTTATCTGATATATTTTAAAGGGAAAACTTGAACAGAAATACTGACGAAAGAAGGAATCGCTATGAATCCAGAGGAAGTGCTTGACGACAAAAAATTTTTGGGGCATCCAAGAGGGGTAGGGGCACTGGCAGCAGGTAATTTTTTCAACTCCTTTGCTTGGGGGGCTTTGTATGCGATATTAATTTTCTATCTCTATACTCCGTATACAAAAGGATTAGGCTTCACAGAAGGTCAGGCCGCATCCATGATAACGGCGATGGCCGCATGCAATTCCATCTTCGGGATTTTGGGGAGCTGGCTGGCGGACCGGGTATTGGGGATGCGCAAAGCCTTGATTATAGGGAACATGGTAAAAGGGACGGCTTTTGCGGTTCTGGCCATTCCGGCTTTTTCGCTGACCCAGGGAAGAATTTTTGCACTCATCGCCTTATTTTTGATGGCGCTTCCAATTATGGGCGCGAGCAACGCTTCACTGACAGGCCAATTGTACCGCAAATCCGATAACGGCAGACGTGATGCTGCATTTACCATTCATGGCATTGCAAATAATATTGCTGGTCTTGTGGCTCCGGTGCTGGTCGGTCAAATTGGTATGAAAAACTACCATATCGGCTTTCTGATCGCTGCCATTGCTGCTTTTCTGTATGGTGCCGTTATTTTTATTACGCAACACAAGTATTTTGGCACCTTGGGAGAGAAGCCGGTCAAGCCGCTTGAAGAGGGGAAATTCGGTAAAATATTCACCCGGTTTATGATCATCATGGTAGTTTTTATCGGCACAATTGTAGTGTTGGTCCTGAACAAAGTAATGTCCTTCCAGGGAGTATTAAATATCATTACTTCGGCGACCTTTATTATTCCGATTGTCTTCTTGACCAATCTGATGAGTAAGAAAGACTTGACGGCAATGGACAGAAGAAGAATGAAGCCTTTCCTGAAGCTGTTCTCGGCTCAAATCGTGATGGCGCTGTGCGGAACCATGCTGACCTCGACGGTGGCTATTTTTATAGATCAGAAAATCAACCGCAATATTTTTGGATTTGAAGTTGCTCCCGGATCGGTGGGAACCATATATACTGTTTTAGGGTTAGCGCTGGCACCTGTTTTTGTATGGCTCTGGACCAAGACCCGTGCAACGAATATCCGAACAACCTATAAGTACGGCTGGGGTATCCTTTTCTCCGCCCTTGGCTACGGCCTGCTGACCATTCCTATTATTTTGTTCAAGGACTCGGCGCCGTATAGCTTGCTCTGGATGGTGTTCTACTACCTGTTCCTTACGTTCTCGGATAATTTGGTCTGGCCAATCGGTTCATCGCTTGTAGCCAAATTGTCGCCGGACGCTTATGATACCCAGATGCAGACAGCTTGGGGGCAAGCGGGTACGATCGGGAACGGAATTGCCTTAATTCTGTTCAACTTCTATCAGACGGCGGATGAGCAAGTGAACCTGTTCCCTATTATGACCGCACTTCTGCTGATTACGGCTGTGTTCATCTTTATGTTTTCGAAAAATATCGAGAAGGATATGGTATAACAACAAAAACGCTCAGAGCCATTTGCCGGCACTTTCTTAAAAGGAGCTTAGGGCCATGCCAATAATATTTCATGAAACAACGAGACAATTCCACTTGTATAATGATGAGATCAGTTATATTTTTTCCATCATGCCCAATAATCAGCCGGGGCACTTATATTATGGCAAAACAATCCGCGATCAGGAGGACTTCTCACATCTTCTGGAACTGGGCTTCCGCGATATGTCCCCCTGTGTTTTCGAGGGGAATGCCAAATTTTCGCTTGAACAGGTCAAACAAGAGATTTCTGTATACGGAGCCGGGGATCTGAGAAATTGCGGACTGCATATCCTTCAGGAGGATGGCAGCCATACAACCTGCTTCGAGTACGTAAGCCATGAGATCGTCTCCGGCAAGCCATTGCTTGAAGGACTTCCTGCGACGTATGTCGAGAATGAGGATGAAGCACAGACCCTCCGTGTTTTTTTAATGGATAAATGGCTGGATTGCCAAGTGGAATTGCAGTATACCCTCTACAGCAGCCTGCCTGTCCTGACCAGAAATATAAAGATAAGCAACCTGGGCAAGCAAGCGATCCGGCTTGAATCTGCGATGAGCCTGAATCTGGATCTTCCGGATCAGGATTATGTAATGATCGATTTAACCGGTGCATGGGGAAGGGAACGGCATATTCAGACTCATCCGCTGCATCGCGGCATCCAGAGCATCTATAGCCTGCGCGGACACAGCAGTCATAATTATAATCCGTTTATCGGCTTAAAGAGGAAGGAAACGACGGAGTTTCTTGGAGAAGCTATAGGACTCAGTCTGGTCTACAGCGGCAATTTCCTCGCTCAAGTGGAGGCGGATACGTATGATGTCACGCGTGTGATGATGGGGATTCACCCGAATGGCTTCGATTGGAGTTTGCTGCCGGGAGAGGATTTTCAGACCCCTGAAGTGGTCATGGTGTATTCGGATAAAGGGATGAACCAGATGAGTCAGACCTTCCATGAGCTCTACCGGACCCGATTGGTGCGGGGGTTGTGGAGGGATCGGCCCCGTCCCATTCTGATTAATAACTGGGAAGCCACTTATATGGATTTTGATGAAGAGAAAATTATGGGAATCGCCCGTTCAGCCGCTGAACTGGGAATTGAATTATTTGTTCTGGATGACGGCTGGTTCGGCAAGCGCAATACAGATACGACTTCGCTCGGGGACTGGTATCCCAATACGGATAAATTACCGAACGGAATTTCCGGTCTGGCCCGCAAAATAACGGACATAGGCCTGAAATTCGGCCTTTGGTTTGAACCGGAGATGATCAGTAAAGAAAGCGAACTGTATCAGAAGCACAGCGATTGGATTCTGTCAGTTCCTTACCGTTCCATGAGCCCGGGCAGAAATCAATACGTTCTGGACCTGACGAAGGCTGAAGTTATTGATTATTTGGATGAAACCATCAGCAAGGTACTGTCTGAGTCGGATATTTCCTACGTAAAATGGGATATGAACCGCTCCATGTCGGAAGTGTTTTCTGCCGGGAGAGACAGCGATTTTCAAGGGAAAGTGTATCATCAATATATTCTGGGCTTGTACGAGCTGTTCGGCCGCCTGACTGGGAAATTCCCGGAGGTGCTGTTTGAATCCTGCGCCAGCGGCGGGGGAAGGTTTGATCCGGGTATGCTGTATTTCTGTCCGCAGGGCTGGATTTCAGATGATACGGACGCCATCGAACGGCTCAAAATCCAATATGGCACCTCTATGCTCTATCCGCTTGGCAGCATGGGTTCCCATGTGTCGGCGGTTCCCAACCATCAAACGAACCGCAGTACCTCGCTTGCCACAAGGGGGGATGTAGCGTATTTTGGCACCTTTGGCTATGAGCTGGACCTGAATCTGCTGCCTGCGGCTGAAGAGGCCTTGGTCCGGGAGCAAATCGAGTTTATGAAAAAGAACCGCGAGCTTATTCATCAGGGCACCTTCTATCGGCTGGCTAGTCCGTTTGACGGGAATATAACTGCATGGATGGTGTTATCCAAGGATAAAAACCGCGCCATTGTAGGCTATTACCGAACGCTTACTGCAGTAAACGGCAGGTATACGCGGTTGAGACTTGCCGGTCTGGATCAAGGTAAAAAGTATCGTATAACCGATAATACTTACGAACATTCCGGCTATGGCGACGAATGGATGGAAATTGGAATCCTGCTGAATGACAGCACTTCCGGCGACTATCATTCCAAAGTCCCGCGGGGAGATTTCCTATCCAGATTATTCATACTGGAAGCTGAATAACAGCAGCGCCAACCAAGCAACCCCCGGACCTTCACCAACTGAAGGTTCGGGGGTTGCTTGTGTAGATCGCTCAGGCCAATGGAACGGGGAAATTATTCGGTGTGCTGCTCCAGGGCTCAGGGAAAGAACGGTCTGGATAAATCGACTCAAAAAAGGCATAGCCGACAGGATCATACGCTTTCAATTCCTCACGGGTATTGACCGGGCCACGGACGCCATCCCACGTACCATCGCTGCTCTCGGCCATAACATTAAACCAGATGGCCGTTAGAGTCGCGAAGTATTCTTCGTAATTCGAGATGGCATAGGTTCCAGGCCAAAGGTTATTCGAGGCAGCATGCTCATAGGCATCAACAAGCTGCTTGGCTAATGTCTGGTCTTCCAGATTATTAATACCGATTAAATGGACGGCATGCCCGAATTCATGGGCCACAATGGATTCATTTTTGTATTTGGTCTGAGCGGAACCTTCTACATAACGCATAACATTCTTTTCCGATACCGAAGTCACGGGGATGGTTGGAGTTCCGCCGAAGCCCTCTACGGGATATTGTAAGAAATCCGTTCCGCCGCGATGCTCCGGTATGTCGTATGCATCTTCCTGCAGGCCATAAATAGCCAGGGCAGCATGAAGCTCTGCCATCTTCTTCGCGATCTCAGGCCTTTTACATAACATGATTTCAATCATCTCACATGCCTTCTCATGTACAGCATAGTCAACCCGGGCCGAGGATTTAATCAGAATTCCTGATGTAGTGCGGGTGAACCGGGTATAGAAGTGTTCCAGATTCTTAACAGGATAGGAGTGATGAATGGTTGGCCCAACGACCGATAGCGTAACTTTACCTAAATCACTAAACTGTATGGGGTTCTGCAGACTTAGGGTGGTTCTCCGTTTAGACTTCTCGTATACACAACGGGTGTCCCAGGCTTCGGGATCATCGTTATTGCACAGCGGCTGCTTCACTCCATGAAGCTCCACTGAAAAAGACCCCGGATCATTGGCCCCTTTTGCATCAGCGTTCCAATAGATTTCGATTCTTTGGAGATCAATAAATCGGACGGCAGAAATGTTCAATTCAGCATGTTCTATCATAGAATCCCCCTGTAAGGTTGTTTTGCGGAAACCGCTTACTTTTAGGATAGCATCAATTTCTCTGAAAAACGGTAGCGCAAACCTTACTTAAAGTGGACTATGCAGCATTCCATTATTTTTTATTATAGTGCTTGTAAAAAAAGGTTTTTCGATACTCGGTGGGGGTGACACTCTCATATTTTTTGAACAAACGCATGAAATACTTCGAATCCTCATATCCGGCATCCGAGGCGATTTCGTTAATGCTTAGATCCGTCTCGGTTAACAGTTCTTTCGCATGCTTCAGTCTGAATTTGATAATCTGCTCCGAAATCCCGATCCCCGTATTTTTCTTATAAATTCTGGATAAATAATTTTTATTATATTTGAAATGATCGGCAATATGTTCAAGCGTAATATCCTCAAAGGCATGGATTCTGATCCAGTCCTGGATGGGCTGCAGCCGGTTGCCGTTAAATTCTTTCTGGATAAGATAATCCATGATTTCCGAGGTCAATTCGTGTAATAGACAGGTCAGATAAGCATTCAAGTAGGTTTGTCTTTTATTTTTCTGATACAAGTCGAGCAGCTGATTGAACATGATGTGAAAGCGTTTGGAGTCGATTTTGTTGGTGTAAACGGGCAGAACAATCATTTCATCCAGATTGTTATCGTTAATTTCCTGGATGACCTCCGCTTCAGTCCTGAGCTGCAGATTGCTTGCTGCGAAGTGCAGCCAGTGAAATTTGATCCGGCCTTCACAATATTTGAGTCCCCGGTGAAGCGTGTGCGGAGGAATCACAAGAATCTCACCGGATTCAATAGCGTAGGGGGTATTGTTGCAATCAATGTGCAGGGTTGAATCTATAGGACTGATAATTTCATAGCTGTCGATGATCCTTTCTTTATGAATCCAGGGCCGATCCGAAATAAAAGTTCCGGCAGAAATGAGGGCTGCTTGACCTGAATATTCCTTATCAACGAAGTACATAGCTTAAGCTCCTCCCATATTCGAAATTGCCATATAGTAAATATAATCCACCTATTCTTTTTTTCAACTACCGACAGTAAATTTTATTTCTTGTAACATGGATGATGTGAAAGCGATTAAAAGTACGCGTAGGAGGAAAGCCGATGTCGAATACATTGAGTGCTCTGGAAATTGTCCAAAAGGACATTGAGGCCCTGCATCTTGGAAATCTCAAAACTGTAGAGTTTGATATCACCTTGCCGACCGAAGGCAAAAACGGTTCGCAAATTACTTGGGTCTCGAAAGATGATCGCTGGATTGACGGTTCCGGGAAAGTACACCAGCCTGAGTATGGTAAAGGGGACCGGGTCGTTCCTGTGACCGCCACCTTCAGTTTTGGTGGGGCGAGTCTTCAAAAGGTTTTTGAAGTGAAGATCCTGGAGGAGAAGAATAGAATCCAGGTTGAAAAGATTTTCCCAATTTATATTCGGCGTGAAGTGAACAAGGAATTTCATCTGCCTTCCGTTGTCTCCATTCAAACGGTAAGCGGAGATGTACTGGCCCATTCGGTGACATGGCGTGGGGGCGACAAACGGAATTATGCTGATATCGGGGAGCAAAGTGCGTTTGGCATTCTGACGGATACGATCTATGAGGTAGAGGCCGTTATCCTGATAGAGAACAGCACTCCCAAAACGGGCGATAGAAAGCAACAACTGAATGCAGTCCCGACTAAGAAGGTGCACCTGGAAGGCTCCTCCTTGCCAAAAATTGCCCAGGACCGGAGACTGGAGTTTCTGCTTACGGTTGACGATGACCAAATGCTGTACAATTTCAGGAAGGCCGCCGGTCTGGACACAGCAAATGCTCCGGCGATGATTGGCTGGGACTCGGAGGACAGCTTGCTGAAAGGGCATACCACCGGGCACTACCTCTCTGCCCTGGCTTTATGCTATGCCTCAACCGGCAATGAGCAGATTTACACAAAATTGAACTACATGATCGAAGAGTTGAACAAGGTGCAGTTGGCCTTTGAGGCGGATGACCGCTACCATTACGGATTTATTAGCGCATATTCCGAAGAGCAGTTTGATTTGCTGGAGGTATATACACGTTATCCGGAAATCTGGGCTCCGTATTATACCCTGCACAAAATTTTGGCCGGTCTATTGGATGGCTATAATATTGCGGGCATCGGACTGGCGCTGACCATCGCCGACAAGCTGGGAGACTGGGTCTACAACCGCTTAAGCGCGCTGCCGCAGGGGCAATTGAAGAAAATGTGGAGCATGTATATTGCCGGAGAATACGGCGGCATCAATGAATCCCTGGCTGAGCTCTTTACTTATACCCATAAGGAACATCATATTCTTGCGGCAAAGCTGTTCGATAATGACCGCTTGTTCTTTCCGATGACGCAGCAGGTGGATGCTCTGGGCGCGATGCATGCCAATCAGCACATCCCGCAAATCGTCGGAGCCTTCAAAATTTTCGAAGCTACAAAAGAAGATAAATATTATGAGCTCTCCAGATTCTTCTGGGAATCGGTTGTGGATGCGCATATCTACTCCATTGGCGGAACCGGTGAAGGGGAAATGTTCAAGCAGCCGTACAAAATAGGCGCACATCTTACGGAGCATACGGCTGAAACCTGTGCCTCTTACAATATGCTGAAGCTGACCAAGCAGCTATATATGTATGAGAAGGATGTAAAGTATATGGATTATTACGAGCGAACCATGATCAACCATATTCTTTCTTCAACGGATCATGAATGCCTGGGTGCCAGCACCTACTTTATGCCGACCCTTCCGGGCGGACAAAAAGGGTTCGATGAGGAGAACTCCTGCTGTCATGGGACGGGCCTGGAAAACCACTTCAAGTATGCCGAGGCGATTTTCTTCGAGGATGCGGATTCCTTATATGTCAATTTGTTTGTTTCGTCTGTCCTGGAGGATGCGGAGAAGGGACTGAAAGTTGTACAATCCGTTCCTGAGGTGTTCACCGGTGAGCTTGAGCTTAACATTGAGACGCTGGCGAGAACCAGCCTGAAGATCCGCAAGCCCTATTGGCATCAGGGAAAGGTCTTGGCTTATGTGAATGGCACAGAAGTTCAGGCTGTAGAAGAAAACGGATACATCGTTCTGTCCCGGAACTGGAGCAAGGGCGAAAAAGTGAGCATCAAGTTTAATCCGGAGTTGCGTTTGGAATATACACCGGATCAAGCCGATCTCGCTTCGGTAGCCTTTGGCCCTTATATTCTTGCTGCTGTGTCACCTCAGAAGGAGTACTACGAACTACCGGTCCATGAGGGAAATATTACGGAGCAATTTGAACGGGTTGCACACTCCAACCGCTTTATCTATAAAGATCAGAAGCTTGAATTTGCTCCGTTGGCTGAATTGAACCATGAGCACTATCATTTGTATATAAAAACTATATAAAACTATATGACAAGACGCTGGGAGGGATTAATACATTCCTCCCTTCTGTTATGAAGAAGGAGAGTAATGCAAGATGAATCGGATTGAACGTTTGTTGAAAAAAATGTCAGATGAGCATCTTCCGGCCCTATATGTGAGCAATCCTAAAAATGTCCGCTATTTATGCGGGTTTACAGGAGAAGATTCAGCTTTGCTGCTTACAGCAAATGAAATCTATTTTATTACGGACAGCCGTTATGTGGAGCAGGCCCGCGAGGAGCTAAGCGACCGGATTCAGATTGTATGCTGGAAACAATCACTACTAGATGAAGCGGCGGCAATCATCCACAAACAAAACATTCAAGAGGTTGGATTTGAAGGGGGACATTTGAGCTACAGCGATGGAGAGCATTTCAAATCGCTAGTTCAAGTGAAGGCCAGAACAGCAGACGGCTGGGTGGAGGAGTTCCGCGCTGTAAAGGACGATGATGAAATCCGCAAGACCATAGAGGCGGTAAAAATTGTTGATCAGACGTTCATACACATTCTAAATTATATCCGTCCGGGCCTTTCGGAGAAGCAGGTAGCTGCTGAAATGGAATACTTCATGAAGCAGAAAGGATCGGAGAAGACCTCCTTCGACACGATCGTTGCCTCAGGTATTCGCTCCTCTTATCCTCATGGTGAGGCAAGCGGGAAAGTCATCGAACAGGGAGATATGGTCATACTGGATTTTGGCGCAACCTTCCAAGGGTATGTCTCAGATATCACCAGAACAGTTGCGGTAGGCCAGCCCCATCCGCGTCTTGAAGAAATGTATGATTTGGTGCTGGAGGCGGAGCTGGCAGGCGTAAACGCAATTCGTCACGGCATGATAAGCAAGGAGCTGGATTCAATTATCCGCAGTCCCTTCATAAGAGAAAATGTGAATGACCTGTTCAATCACGGTGCCGGCCACAGCATCGGGCTGGATATTCATGAAGCGCCTTATATCAGTTATCGGGCTGAGTACTCGTTTGTTGAGAATACAATCATGACGGTTGAGCCGGGTCTGTACTTGCCGGGCATTGGCGGAGTACGGATTGAGGATGATGTTCTGGTCGGAGCCGAGAAGAGCCGGGTGTTGACGAGAGCACCCAAGAGTGATTTAATCGTGTTGCCGTTTTAATAAATCCGGGTCAAGCTCTGCTCTCCACCGGCGATGCCGGGTGACTATTTGCGGGCGGATACGCCGGCTGTGGAGCCGGGTACACCCTGTATAGAAAATGAGGACATTCAAATTTCTGCAGCCGGCCCGGCGAATATCATGGTCTGAAACGGCGGAGAGGGGACGGAACTATATGTATTTGGTTACTGCGGAGCAAATGCGGGAGCTGGACCGCGCGACGATCGAACGGCTGGGCATTCCGGCGGTTGCGCTGATGGAGAATGCCGGACGGGCGATTGCGGAAGAGATCGTCCGCTTTTGCCGTGGGCGGAGGCGTGTGTTCGCAGAGGGTTCGGGCTTTGGGCATCCGGCGGTTGATGGAGGTTTCCGGGCGGGTGGAGCTAATGCGGCGGATGGCTGGTATGTGAGGGGCACGGATAGAGCTCTGGAGGCAGGGTGTCCGGCAGGAGCGGATAGAGCTGGAGATGCTCTGGGGGCCGGAAACCCGGCGGGCGCGGATTGCCGGAACCGCGCATGGGACGGGCACACCGGGGAACACGGTGCGCTATTCTCGGTCAGCGGCGATGCCGCGCTGACCCTGGAGCATGGCGGCGACGAGCACTGGCTCGTGCTGGTCGGCAAAGGCAATAACGGCGGCGACGGCATCGCCGCCGCAAGGCATCTGCGTGAGGCGGGTATCGCCGTCACGCTGGTGTATGCGGCCGCGCCGGAGTCGCTGGCCGGCGAAGCCGCGCTGCAGCAGAATGCTGCAGCAGCCATGGGCCTGCCCGCCGTAGTCTACGGCCGGGACCGGGTGGACTTTGCCGCATGCAGCGGCATCCTGGATGCGCTGCTCGGCACCGGCAGCGCGGGAGCCCCGCGCGGTGCCTATGCGGAGCTGATTGCCGCTGCGAACGGCAGCGGCAGACCTATTGTGTCCGCAGACATCCCGAGCGGGCTGGATGCGGACACAGGCCAGGCGCATGAGCCCTGCATTCATGCGGCAGTGACGGTCTGCCTCGCGTTCCTTAAACGCGGGCTGCTGCAGTATCCCGGCGCAGCGAGCGCCGGGCAGGTGGTGGTCCGCTCCATCGGCATCCCGGCTGCCTTGGCCCGGGAGAGCGGCGTCCAGGCCAGCCTGCTGACGCCGGAGGTGCTGCGGACACGTCTGCAGGTCGACGTGTCGCGCCGCCGTTCGCCCGAAGGCCACAAGGGCACCTACGGGCATGTACTGGTGGCGGCAGGAACCTTAAGCATGAGCGGCGCCGGCCTGCTCGCTTCCCGCGCTGCGCTGCGCGCCGGCTGCGGCCTGGTGACCTGGGCGCTGCCTACGATGCTGCTTCCCTATGTCATCGGAGCGGCCCCGGAGCTGATGCTGGCAGCGGCCGGCGGAGAGGACGGAGCCTGGAGCGCCGGGACTGCCGCCGAAGTGTTGCGGCTCAGCAGCGGAAGAGATGTCACCGCCGTAGGACCGGGGCTTGGCCGGTTTGAAGGCGACGGGGAATGGCTGCGTGCGCTGTGGGAAGGCATCGAAGCTCCTCTGGTCATCGATGCCGATGCACTGAACATTCTGGCGGACAGTGAGTACAGCTCCTGGACAAGCCGCCGCCATCCGGTGATCCTGACACCTCATCCGGGGGAAATGGCCCGGCTGGCCCGGCTATCTACGGCTGAGGTGCAGCGGGACCGGATCGGTCTGGCACTGGCTTATGCCCGGGAGCACGGGGTTACCCTAGTGCTCAAAGGAGCTCACACGGTCATTGCAACGCCTGAGGGCGAGGCTTATGTGAATATCACGGGCCATCCGGGTATGGGAACCGGCGGTGCGGGCGATGTGCTGACCGGCATGATTGCCGGATTGCTCGCACAGGGGCTGAATGCCGCGCAGGCAGCGGCCTTTGGGGTCTATCTGCACGGGCTGGCGGGTGAGAGAGCGGCCTGCCTGCGCCATGATCCGGCGGCGTTGACCGCCGGGGATATCATCGAGGCGCTCTGAGCCCGGAGGGCAGGGCGGTGTTATACGTTTGCAAGGCTCTAACGGTGCTGGGGTATTCACAACACATCCCAACTCACCGTGCGTTCGCGGGTGCGCAAATGCAGCTAAGCGGAGGGGACATCCCCCCTAAGTGCAGCCTAGAACAGCACCAGGCAGAGCAGCGGGACAAACAGGGCAAATACCGGGAGCAGGAGCGGCTGGCGCTCTCCGGCCAGCTGTGCAAGCCGGAACAGCAGCAGAGCGAAAATTCCGGCGATGCCGCAGGTTACCGCATCCCCTCCCTGTTCCGAGGCGATCCACAGGCCTGCACCATAGCCGGCGGCCGCGTACAGGAAGAGGGCCGGGACGAGCGAAGTGGAGCGGAACACGCGAAGCAGCGCATCCGCGACCAGCGCAGCCGGCAGTCCGTAGGCATAGATGGCGTAAGGCACTGAGGTTGGCCAGCCTTCCGGGACGCCATCGGTATGCGGGAATCCCAGCATCACGAGGGAGACCAGCATAAATGTCAAACCGGCGGCAGACAGTTTAGTTAATGCGTACATCCCTGCGCTTAGACGGACGGACGGAAGATTGTAATCCTTTATCTTGTTCATTTATTTAACATCCTTTCAGGGAAGTGAACACGGCTGCCGGGATCATCCATTTCTTCGGCGGCTGTTTAGCTTGTAACCATGTCCCCTCCGTTAACATGAATACAGGTTCCAGTGACATAAGAGGAATCGGGACCCGCTAAATAGACATAGGCTCCGGCCAGCTCATAGGGCTGGGCAGCCCGCTTGAATGGGGTGTCGCTACCAAAAACGCTGGTCTCTTCAGCAGAAAAGCTGGAAGGAATCAACGGGGTCCATACGGGTCCGGGAGCCACGCTGTTTACACGGATCCCCTGATCGGCCAGCGACAGGGCGAGCGAGCGGGTGAACGAGACAATAGCGCCTTTGGTAGACGAATAATCGATAAGGTCTTTTTTTCCCTGATAAGCCGTAATAGAAGCTGTATTGATGATCGTTGCCCCGCGTTCCATATGCGGAAGTGCAGCCTGTGTCAGGAAAAAGAACGGGAAGATATTCGTGCGGTACGTCTCGTAGAGCTGCGCCTCCGAGATATCCAGAAGGCTCTGCTGCGGATACTGCACACCATGATTGTTGACCAGGATGTCCATTTTGCCGAAGGTCTTCACGGTATGTTCCACCGCCTGAGTACAATTTGCTTTATACCGCAAATCCGTCTGAATCCTCAGGCAGCGTTGCCCCAGCTCTTCAATACGCCGCTGTGTGGCTTCCGCATCCGAAGCTTCGTATAAGTAGGCAATGGCGACGTCGGCCCCTTCTTTGGCAAAAGCGATCGCAGCGGCTTTACCGATCCCGCTGTCTCCGCCCGTGATGAGTGCCACTTTGCCGCTCAGCTTTCCGCTGCCGCGGCTCTCCGGGTTCTCGCTGATGGGCCGGGGCTGCATCAGACTCTCCAGGCCCGGCTGGCGGTCCTGGTGCTGCGGGGGGAAGCCTATAGGCTGCACACGGCAGACCGTACGTTCCCCGTAATAGGGGTAAACAGGATTCATTAGCGACACTCCTCAGATGCGTTCTGGTTTCCTGTATATTTTTATGCATGCGCCCAGAAAAGCGTGCGCCTCTGCTGTCCGCTGCCTCACAGAAGATAAGAAACCGGTTATCAAAGTTGCTGCACTTGGGGAAATTGGATGATAGATTAAAAGGATCAGCGAGTACAACAGGAGGTGAAGCGATGCTGGAGAGGAACGGCGGTTCTGGCCGAGCTGAGGGGGAGCGGGGCAACGAAGTGCTGAGAGAGGTACGGCGTTTATTGCGTGAGCTGCGCATCATGGAGCTGCTGGCGGAATATCATCCGCTACTGGCGGGAACGGTCCCCTTGGGAATTCAGGTGGAGGGCAGTGATCTGGATATTATTTGTGAGGTGCATGATTCCCGGCGTTTTATCGCTGAGGCCCGAAGTCATTTCGGTCAGCTGGAGGAGTTCTGTGCGGTCACCCGTACGGTAGAGGGGATCATCCGCACTAAGATTAATTTCCGGGCAGGCGGGTGGCAGGTCGAGCTGTTCGGCCAGCCCTTAGCCACGGAGAAGCAGAATGCCTGGCTGCATATGCAGGTGGAAGGACGGATACTGAGCCTGCTGGGGCCCGGCTTTCGAGAAGAAGTGCTCTTTCTGAAGTCCGGAGGCATGAAGACAGAGCCCGCTTTTGCCAAGCTGCTGAGGCTGGAAGGCGATCCCTACGAGGCTATGCTGTCTCTTGGCAGACTGACTCTGGAAGAGCTCGCCGCAATTTGCCAACGTGCTTATCCATACATACTAAATCCAAATGGAAATGGGGAAAGAGAATGAACTACAGACCCATGATTGCCGGTGATTATGAAGCCGCATATCAGTTATGGGAGAATACGCCGGGAATGAACCTAAGTGCTGCGGACTCCCGGGAAGAAATTCTCCGCTATCTGGAGCGTAACCCCGGAATGAGCCAGGTCTGCGAGAACGAAGACGGCACCCTTGCCGGTACAGCGTTGTGCGGACATGACGGACGCAGGGGATATATGTATCATGTCGCGGTCAGCGGACACAACCGCGGCAAGGGAGTCGGCCGTGGGTTGGTTTCACGTTGTCTGGACAAGCTGCTGCAGGAGGGTATCGATAAATGTCATCTGATGGTGATTGAGGGTAATAGCCTCGGCCGCAGCTTCTGGGGTGGGATCGGGTGGCAGGAACGGGAGGGTATTCTCCTGTTCTCCCGGAATACTTTTCACGTAACAGATAATGTCATGGTGTAGCTTTTACGCTGCTGCAGTATAATATAGAAGTGAAGTATATTGTCGAATTTTGATAGGTGGAGATCTGAACAATGCGGTTCAAAGATGTATTCTCAATTATCGGTCCGGCCATGGTCGGGCCTTCCAGCTCGCATACAGCAGGTGCGGCGAGGATCGGCAGGGCTGCCCGGCAGGTGCTGGGTGAGCCAGCGTCTGAGGCCGAGGTGACTTTCTTCGGCTCTTTTGCTGCGACGTATCAAGGGCATGGAACAGACCGGGCGATTGCCGGGGGGCTGCTGGATTTCGCTACGGATGACTCCCGTCTGCCCGATTCCATCGAGCTCGCTGAAGAAGCCGGGATGGCTATTTCCTTCGGTCAGGGAACGGGGCTCTTCCCTCATCCCAATACAGTACGGCTGCGTTTGACGGGTGCTCAGACAGGTACGGAATTAACGCTGACCGGAATATCCATTGGCGGCGGAAATATCGAAATTGTTGATATAGACGGATTCGGAGTTAAGCTTACAGGAATGTATCCCACGGTGCTGATTAATCATATGGATTACCTGGGGGTGCTCGCCAGTGTTACGGATGTCATGCGCAGAGGCCACTTCAATATCGGGCATATGTCGCTGGACCGTAAAAACCGCAGCGGTGCGGCTCTGACGGTTCTGGAGCTGGATGAATCTGCGACTCCTGAGCTATTGCAAGAGCTGAGTGCTCTGCCTGCTGTCCAATCCGTCAAAGTGGTGGATCTGAATGAAACTCTGCAAGAACAGAAAGGGAAGGACAACACACCATGAATTTTCAAACCTTAAGCCAGCTGGCTGTATTATGCGAGGAACGGGGAATGGATATCGGCGCCTTGATGCTGGAGGAGCAGAGCAAAGAATCCGGACGGTCCAAGGAACAGGAATTTGCTACCATGAGCCAGTATTATGGCGTGATGAAAGAAGCTGTCCACCGTGGCATGACTGAGGATACCACCTCGCGCAGCGGGTTGACCGGCCTGGACGCCCAGCGGGTTGCCGCCTACAACGCAGCGGATGAGCCTTGTCTCGGCGGACCTGCCGGTCAGGCCATGGCCTATGCGCTGGCTGTATCAGAGGTCAATGCGTCCATGGGACGCATTATCGCCACACCGACAGCCGGCTCCTGCGGAATTATTCCCGGCGTCTTTCTGAGCTGCCAGGAGCGTTTCGGCTGGGATGATGACTATATGGTATCCGGTCTGTTCGCCGCCGGAGCTATAGGATATGTGATTGCCAATAATTCGTTTGTCTCAGGCGCGGAAGGCGGCTGTCAGGCAGAGGTCGGCTCGGCTATCGGAATGGCAGCGGGAGCACTCACTGAACTGCGCGGAGGAACCCCGGCGCAAGCCGTGCATGCCGTTGGCCTCGCGCTCAAAAATACACTGGGGCTGATCTGTGATCCTGTGGGCGGACTTGTAGAGATTCCCTGCATCGTGCGCAACGGCTTCGGAGCCGTTACGGCGCTGGCTGCTGCCGATATGGCATTGGCCGGGGTACGCAGCGTGATTCCATCCGATGAGGTCATCAAGGTCATGCTTGAGGTTGGCTCGGCCATGCCGGAGAAGCACCGGGAGACGGCTGGGGGCGGACTGGCCCAGACTCCAACCGGACGGAAGATTATGAAGGATCTGAAGAATAAGAAATAGTCCGCAGCTTGTATTATGGACATCGGAAGCATATGCGCTCATCTGCGGATCAGAGCATATGGAACCTTTCGAGCTGCTCCCATTGCCCTTCCTGCCGGAGAATTTCCGGCTGTTTCGGTCCCATAAGATCGAAATGCGGGAAAGGCTTGCGGTTATGAATGTACCGGGACGGCAGCCCATGCTGCTCGCACCAGCTGTGCAGGCGGTCCAGATTGCTGCAGCCGACTTTGGTTACAGTGGTCATCCCCGGGAATCGCGGGTCCAGCCAATAATGGGTTAGGAAGGCGATCTCTCCTGCGGAGACCGCCTGTTTCCAGCGGGTCAATTCTGCTCTATTAATACCGAAGGCCATTGTTGTCTCATCCTTATCCTTAATCTGAAATATAGTAACTCCATTATAACTTAAGAAAGGGGAGCGCATCATGAACGGACAAGTTAGAGCGGATATCCGTGCCGGACTTGAGGTGGATATTGTGTTGAAGCAGGATCAGGCTACCGGCAAACTTACGCATGGCGTAGTCAAAGATATATTAACCAACTCGCCCCGCCATCCGCACGGTATCAAGGTACGGCTGGCTGACGGCCAAGTCGGACGGGTCAAACATATTACGTAAATTATAGGAGTGCTCCCGAGCCGGGAGCGCTTTTTTAGCGCCCCATAAATTCCTCCACGTACTGGTCGGCTTTGGTCTGGTTGCACAGATTGCAGGCGCAGACGCAGTTGTCCGGCGTAGTGTGGCCTCCTTTGGCGCGCGGCAGCAAATGATCAATGGTATCTCCGTACAAGCCGCAGAAATGGCAGGTATACTTGTCCCTGGTCAGAATAAAGGCGCGGAAATCCTTATTACTGTATATTCTGCGGATCGTGCGGCGGTTTACCACTACAGCGGCATGCTCTCTGACGAGCGTTACGGCAAGTTCCAGATCGATTTCCTGATGCCAGCGCCGGCCCTTGTCGCTGTGGCCCCGCATGAGAATCATGCCTTTGGACGACGGAATGAGTGCAGATGCATCCTGAGGATCTGGCTTCGGTCCTCTAATCTGTGGCGCCTTACGGCGGGGGTCGGCCCCGCGCGGCCGCGCTTTGCCCTTGATCCCGTGTGCCGGAGGAGCTGCTGGGTCTTCCTTGGAGCGTTCCGGCGAGGAAGCCTTATGGGCTCCAGGTACAGCGGACTTGGAAGCTGAAGCAGCCGGGTCCGGGGGGAGCGGATACCGCGTAAGCACGAGCGTATCGGTCAATCCGGAATCGGAGATCACGGTGGCTGCAGTCACAGTGGCTACTTTTCCCCGCACAGCAGGCTTGGGTTTATGCGCCAGAAGCTCCTTGCGGCACTCCCGGCAGGCACCGCGGCGGGACTGGCCCTTGGAGCGCTTGCCTGTACGCCTGCGGAATTCAGTTAGAGGTTTATACTGCTGACAGTAGGCGCACTGTTTGGTTAATGGCTGATGGGTATCGGTCATAGGTATGTGTGGAAGGCCGTGATAATCGCCTGTCCAGTCCCCTTCTTTTTTATGGTAGCTTTAGTATAGCGCAAAGTGCGGTGAATCACACAGCAGGCAGGGTAAGGTGCAGATCTCCTAATTTCTGCTGGACGGCGGCGTCCAAAGGCGTTAGAATGGCAGTGAATATAAAAGGGCTTTCATTTGGGGCCGGCGGGAGTGAACCGGATTGACAACGATATATGATATTGCCAAAAAAACCGGCTACTCGCCAACCACAGTGTCCAAGGCGTTCAATAATTATTCCGATGTGCGGGAGAAAACCCGCCAGGATATTTTGCGGGCGGCTAAGGAAATGGGGTATTTGCCCAACGCGCATGCCCGTACCTTGACTACCAAGAAGTCATGGACTATCGGTGTGCTGTTTGTGGAGGAGACCGGTGCGGGGATCCGCCATCCATTTTTCAGTGCGGTCATTGAGAGTTTCAAGCAGGTTGCGGTAGCCAAAGGCTATGCGCTGATGTTCATTTCCAAGGATGTCGGCGGCAAGCAGAGCGGATATCTGGAGAATTGCCGGATTCGCGGGGTGGATGGGGTTGTGGTCTTCCTGTCCGACTATGACGACCCTTATTTTCTGGAACTGCTCGAAAGTGATATTCCTACGGTTATTCTGGACTATGATACAGCGCAGTCGCATACGGTTTGCTCGGATAATATGGCAGGAGCGCAGCTGGCAGTGAATTACCTGGCGTCTTTGGGTCACCGGCGGATTGCTCATATTTCCGGAGGCGGGAACTCCTTTCCAGGAAGCCAGCGCGAGTTGGGATACATAGCAGCCATGGAGCTGCAGGGGCTTGAGGTGCGGGACGGCTACATCGCTGAGGGAGCTTTTTTTTCAAGGGAAAGCGGTTATGCAGCAATGCTGAAGCTGCTTGAGCTAGCGGAGCGTCCGACGGCTGTATTTGCTTCCGGTGACCTGCTGGCACTGGGCGCGGTGATGGCAGCCAAAGACAAAGGCCTCTCTGTACCTTCGGATATTTCAGTCATCGGGTATGATGATATCGAGCTTGCCGCCTATGTATCGCCGGCACTGACGACCATCCGGCAGGATACGGAAAGGCTCGGGACCCGGGCGGCGGAGATTCTGCTCGCTTCCATCGACGGTAAAGGACAAGAGAAGGAGGCATTGATGCTTCCTGTAGAGGTAGTGGTGCGGAACTCCTGCGCGCCGCCGGGCGGGGAATAAAAAGGTTCCGCCGGGTGCGCATTTTTTTTCGAAATAATCGAAACCGGTTTCGATTATCATATAAGCATAAAAAAGGAGCTGGATGAAATGACAAAGGCACGCACAGTGGTAACTGCCAGGGATACGGGAGAACGCTTAAGCCCCGGAGAGGCAATCGTATTCAGAGCCCGCACAACCGAAGAGCACGCAGATGTGCAATTACAGCCGGAACGGGAGTTTCAGCAAATGCTTGGTTTTGGCGGCGCTTTCACGGAGGCGGCGGCCTATACCTTGTCCCGGATGAGCCCCGGGAAGCGGGCCGAGGTCATCCGGAAGTATTTTCACCCTGAAGAAGGATTGAATTACAGCATGGGGCGTGTGCATATCCACAGCTGCGATTTTGCGCTCGGAAATTATACCTATGTGCAGGAGGGAGATACGGAGCTGGCGACTTTTGATATTTCCCATGACCACAAGTGGGTGCTTCCGCTGATCAAAGATGCGATGGAGGTGCGGGGCGGCCCCTTCACGATGCTGGCTTCCCCCTGGAGTCCCCCGGCCTGGATGAAGACCAATGGAGAGATGAACAACGGCGGTTCGCTGAAGCCGGAGTACGCAGCAGTCTGGGCGCGGTATTATACCAAATTCATTGAGGCCTACCGCAAGGAAGGCATTCCGGTCTGGGCTGTCTCCGTGCAGAATGAGCCGGCAGCCGTACAGACCTGGGATTCCTGCGTATACAGTGCGGAAGAGGAACGGGATTTTGTAAAAACCCATCTGGGCCCTGTGATGCATGAAGCGGGAATGGCGGATGTGAACATCGTCATCTGGGACCACAACCGCGATATCATGGTCGAACGCGCCTCCACCGTGTTATCCGACCCGGAAGCTGCCCGGTATGTATGGGGGACAGGCATTCACTGGTACGGCGGCGAGGAATTCGATAAGGTGGCCAAGGTGCATGAGCTTTTTCCGGATAAGCATCTGCTGTTCACGGAAGGCTGCCAGGAGGGCGGTGTGCGTCTGGGCGAATGGTTCACGGGTGAACGCTATGGACGGAATATGATCGGTGACCTGAATGCCTGGACCGAAGGTTATCTGGACTGGAATCTGGTGCTCGACGAGACCGGAGGGCCGAATCATGTGGGCAATCTCTGCGATGCTCCGGTGATTGCCGATACAACTTCCGATGAAGTCCATTACAACAGCTCCTATTATTACATCGGGCATTTCAGTAAATTCATTGTTCCCGGCGCTGTGCGTATTGGACTGGATTCAGCCGCTGAAGGCGTTCTGGCTACTGCATTCCGCAATCCGGACGGCAGCTTCGCCGTTGTCCTCATGAATGAGGGGGAAGAGCTGCGTAGCGTGACTCTGGGGCTTGGCGATGAGCTGGCCGCATGCGAGCTGCCGCCGCACTCCATTGCAACACATCTCATTTTTTCGTAATGCGTCTATTGCTGCAGTTTAATTTGAAGGAGGCAAATGTATGAGCCATTATTATTTTGATTCCGGCAACTTTGTGATTGAGCAGTTTCATGAGGGCAAGCCGTTTGCGAGCTTTCTGCCCGGACTGGCCGGATTGAAGGGCATTCCGATGTGGACCTTTTATGTGAACCGGGGTCAGGGAATTTCCAGCTTCGGGGTACGCGACAAAAACTCGCCGATCATGGAGTTTTCACCGGCGAATATTTCTTACAAGAACGTAGCTTCGTCCGGCTTCCGCACATTCATCAAGATAAAGGGTAATCCGGAAATATATGAACCGTTCCAGTCGGCACGGCCTGATTCCGATGCGAAACGCAAGATGACGATTCTTCCGAACGGGCTGACGATTGAGGAATCCCATGCGGGTTACGGATTAAAAACAACCGTCCACTATTTCAATCTGCCGAATGATGACTATGCAGCGTTGGTGCGGCGCGTAGAAATCGAAAATATTGGCGGCGGTGAGCTTGAACTGGAGCTTCTGGATGGTCTGCCGGAGATTTTGCCGTACGGTGTAGAGAATAGCGGTTACAAGGAGATCGGCAACCTGCTGCGCAGCTGGATGGAAGTATACAATCTGGATAACGGTATTCCGTTCTACAAGCTGCGCTCCAGCACCAATGATGATGCCCAGGTCAGCGAAATCCGCAGCGGGCATTTCTATCTGTCCTTCACAGCAGAAGGAGAGCGGCTGGCACCGGTTGTGGACTTCGAGACGGTGTTTGGGGGCAATACTTCCCTAGGTTTTCCGGAGCGTTTTGCTGGTCTTGAGCTTGCAGAACTGCTGGCACAGCCCCAGTATCCCGTCAATAAGGTTCCCTGCGGCTTCAGCGGCACGGCGCGGACGCTCGCTCCGGGCAGCAGGCTGACATTGAATACCATCATTGGGCACGTGAACGATATCGATAAAATCAACCGGAAAACGGCAGCCCTCTGCCGCGATGAATACATTACGTCCAAAGCCCGGGAAGCGGCCAGCCTGACCGACGAGCTGACTGCGGATATTGACACCCGAACCGCTTCGCCAATATTTGATGCGTACTGCCGGCAGTCCTATCTGGATAATTTCCTGCGCGGCGGCTATCCGTTCATTTTTGACAACGGAGGAGAAGGTTTTGTCGTGCACCTGTTCTCGCGCAAGCATGGCGACATGGAGCGAGACTACAACTTTTTCTCGCTGGCACCGGAGTATTACTCGCAGGGAAACGGGAATTTCCGCGATATGAACCAGAACCGGCGCAATGATGTCTTTTTCAATCCCCGGGTCGGCAGCTTCAACATTAAAATGTTCTACAGCCTGATTCAGGCGGATGGCTACAATCCGCTGAGTGTACAGGGGACCACCTTTGAAATTCTGCCAGGCAAGTCGCCGCAGCTTGCAGAATGGATTCATGGGGCGGCTGCCGATCATCAGGAAGAGCTGATGAAGCTCTGCGCGGGCCGTTTCACTCCCGGACGTCTGATCAATTATATTGCCGACCATGACGTTACATTAAAGGCGAGTGAGCAGGATTTCCTGAGCGGCGTGCTGGCTTTGTCTCAGCAGAATATTGAGGCAGCCTTCGGGGAAGGCTTCTGGTCTGATCACTGGACCTACAACCTCGATCTGGTGGAGGGCTATCTGGATATTTTCCCGGAATGCAGACAGGAGCTGCTCTTCGGAGATGAGAGTTATGCGTTCTATGACAGCCCGGCCTATGTACTGCCGCGCAGCGAGAAATATGTGCTGAGTGATGGCAGAGTACGTCAATATGGTGCTCTTCTGGAGGATGAGGAGAAGCTGCATCTGCTGAAGCGAAAGGCTTTGGAGACGCACTGGCTCCGTACCCGAGGCGGACATGGAGACATCTACCGTACCAGTCTGTTCGTGAAGATGCTGTCGCTGGCCTTGAACAAATTTGCCACATTGGACCCTTATGGCATGGGCGTGGAGATGGAGGGCAACAAGCCGGGCTGGAATGACGCTATGAACGGACTGCCGGGGTTATTCGGTTCAGGGATGAGCGAGACATTTGAGCTGAAGCGGATGATCGTCTTTTTGCTGGAGGTTCTGGAGAGCAATGTGCAGGGGACTGGAACTTCGGAATTAGCCGCCAAGCTTCCTGCGGAAATGTCCCTGTTGCTGGAGCAGGTGCACAGTGCGACAACCGCTGTTCTGGCAGGAGAGCTTGCGCAGTTTGAATACTGGAATACTGTATCGTCCGCACGTGAGTCCTACCGGGAGCATATCCGCTTTGGTATCACCGGGGAAGAGCGGCAGGTAACGCTTGCAGTGATTCTTGAGGCGCTGGGCAAATTCTTGCGCAAGATCGATATCGGGATTAATCTTGCAGTCGAACTGGGCGGCGGTCTGACCCCAACCTATTTCCGCTTTGAGGCTACGCGGTTTCAGGCGGTGACCGACGAGGCCGGCCAGCCGGTAATGAGCGGTTATGGTCTGCCCAAGGCGGTGGTGGAAGCGTTCGAAGCCTTCCCGCTGCCGTACTTTCTGGAGGGGCCGGCCCGCTGGCTGAAGACGCTGGACAATGAGGGCGAGGCCCGGGATATTTATAACCGGATCAAGCAAACGGAGCTGTATGATCCGGTTACGTCGATGTACCGCACATCGGTCTCTCTGGATAAGGAGTCCAATGAAATCGGACGGATGCGCGCGTTCACCCCGGGCTGGCTGGAGCGGGAGTCCAACTTCCTGCATATGTCCTACAAATATTTGCTGGAGCTGCTGAAGGCGGGGCTCTATGAGGAATTCTACGGGGAATTGACAACCTCGCTCATCCCTTTCCTCGACCCTGCAGTATATGGACGGAGTACCCTGGAGAACTCATCCTTCATTGCCACGGGCGGCAATCCCGATCCAGGCACGCACGGAAGGGGCTTCGTTGCCAGACTTAGCGGTTCCACCGCAGAGTTCCTGAGCATGTGGCGGACAATGATGGCCGGAAGCCGGGTATTTTCGGTGGTAGACGGGGAACTGGCTTTGTCCTTTGCCCCGGCACTTCCAAGCTGGCTGTTTGATGAGCAGGGGGAAGTATCCTTCACTTTCCTGGGAAAGACCCGGGTGACCTATCACAATCCGCGCCATCTGAATACTTTTGGTGAGGGAGGGGCTTCTATCCGTAGCCTGGCGCTGACCTACCGTGACGGCACCGTGAGCCGGATCACCGGTTCGCTGTTGCGCGGTACGGAGGCCGAGGCGCTGCGCCGGGGGGATGTCATCGAAATCCGGGCGGTGCTGGAGTAACGGACCCTGCCAGGCTTGCAAAACGGGCTGTAAACTTGGTTAAACTGCACGGCTCCTTGTTCAATGGCCGGATTCTAGGTGGAATTTCTGCAACTAATTAGTCCAGATCAGCCGCACAGCAACGTTTAGTTGGATTTCCTCCACCTAATCCGGGCAGCATCGGCTGTTTTCGCTCAAGCTGTCCGGATTAAGTGTCCTTTCTCCAACATAAGATGATCTGATAGTCGTATCACTCAGGTTAGTGCTACTTTTTCCAATTAAGCAGGCTGGTAAGTAAGATGCCATCATAGCAACTGAAGCAGCCTAAGCCACCAGCCGCCACTGAATCCTAGAACAGCGAGGTGGCCAAGGCTCAGGGTGGACAGTGAAGGCAAAGAGAGGCTGAACAGGCCTCTCTTTGCCTCTCACTCCGCCTGATTTGCTATATCATTTGAACTTAAAGTCCAGCTTAAGAAGGTGGGAGTGGCGGAGGGGAAGTTTGGAACTGGAGGAGCGGCAGCGTTCGCCTTTGTGTCCGGATTTCATCCGCTAGAAGCGGTATGAATCAAGAAATCTGGATACAACAGCGACCGGAAGTCCAAACATTTCCCGCAGTCACGGTTTTCACCGAACCAGCCGCACTTTACTTCAAATCATATAGCCGAAAAATCAGCCCCCAAATACGAAATCTGGACCCTTACAGCCCCATCCGAAAATCGATACAATAAACACATGGAACTGTAAGCGCTTCACATAAATGCAGACAGATAGATTTTGGAGGCCATAGGATGGATAACAAAAGAAGCACCCAAGTAAATCAGGCGATGCAGCCGCTTCTTTCGCCAAAAATCGAAACCGGTTCAGGTCGAAAAAGCTCGCTTTGGAGGAGATTGCTGGCCCAGCGCCATTTACAGACAATGGCCCTGCTCGGCGTGGTCTGGATGATTATTTTCAACTACATTCCAATGTACGGGCTGATTATTTCCTTCAAGGATTACAACATTGTGAAGTCCATAGCTGAAGCTCCCTGGGTGGGGTTGACGCATTTCCGGGAGTTCATGGATGACGAGGATCTGGTTAATGTTATCAAGAATACACTGGGCATCAGTTTAATCAAGCTGCTGATCGGTTTCCCGCTTCCGATTATTTTCGCTCTGTTTCTGAACGAGGTCCGTTCCTTAAGGTACAAAAAAACGATCCAGACCATTTCGTATCTGCCGCATTTTCTCTCCTGGGTGGTACTGGGCGGAATTCTGGCAACATGGCTTGCGGATGTGGGAATTGTGAACAACATTCTGTTGTCGCTGCATCTGATTGATCAGCCGATTACCTATCTCGCTGAGCCCAGCTATTTCTGGACGATTATCATTTCCTCCGACATCTGGAAGGAGCTTGGCTGGTCCGCAATCATCTACCTGGCAGCCATCTCCGGGGTCTCTCCGGAAATGTATGAAGCAGCGACGATCGACGGAGCCGGACGATTCCAGAAAATGTGGTTTGTCACGCTGCCGGCGATTAAATCGACGATCAGCATTCTTTTCATCCTGGCAGTCAGCGGTGTGCTGAACTCCAACTTTGACCAGATTCTGGTGTTGCGCAATTCGCTCAATGACAGCGCCAGCAACGTAATCGACTATTACATCTACTATACAGGTATAGTCTCCAACCGCTTCTCCTACTCTGCGGCGGTCACCCTGATCAAGGCGGTCATAGCACTGATTCTACTGCTAATTGCCAATCAGGTATCCAAAAAAATCAACGATACGTCGCTGTTCTAGACAAGGAGGACTTAACCAATGTTTGCTCTCAAACGCAAGACGAAGGGCGAAGCCCTATTCGATATCGTCAACAATCTGATTATGCTGTGTGTCTGTTTCCTGACGCTTTACCCGATCTGGTACGTGCTGATCAATGCCTTCAATGATGGAAATGATGCGATGCAGGGCGGGATTTACTGGTGGCCGCGCATGTTCAGCCTGAAGAATTTCGACGCGGTGTTCGCGAGTCCGGGCATCATGCAGGCCATGGGAATTACGGTTGCCAAAACGGTGCTCGGCGTGCTGGTGCATGTGTTCTTCACGGCGATGGTAGCCTACGCGTTATCCCGGAAAGGGCTGATCGGTGGCAAATTATATATCCTGCTGGGCACGATTACACTGTTCTTCAACGGAGGCCTCATCCCGACCTTTCTGCTGAACCGGGACCTGCATCTGCTGGATAACTTCATGGTCTACATCATTCCGGTGATGTTCAGCTTCTTCGATCTCATTATCTTCATGACCTTCTTCCGGGAAATTCCCGAGGGTCTTGAGGAAGCGGCGCGGATTGACGGTGCCAACGACTGGTCCATTTTCCTGCGGGTCGTGCTTCCGGTATCCATGCCGGTCATCGCGACGATTGCCCTCTTCCATGGCGTGTATCAGTGGAATGATTATTTTGCCGGGATCATCTATGTGAATAATCCGGACCTGCAGCCGATCCAGACTTACCTGTTCCGGGTGGTAGCACAGTCCAGCTCTAGCCAGATGATGGTGGCCGTGCAGGGCAGCAGTGTTACCAAAAGCGTGACCTCACAGTCCATCAAGCTGGCCACAATGGTGGTCACCACGCTGCCGATTGTGTTCGTCTATCCGTTCCTGCAGCGCTACTTCGTAAAGGGCATGATGATCGGTTCGATCAAGGGCTAAGGCTTGTCTTCAAGCCAAGCAAACCCAAGCGATCAAGCCACAAAGGTAACTCCTCCGGCGCCCGGGCACAGAAGGGTTATGGAGTTGAGCTTATAATTTACTACAATTTCAGAAAAGGGGTAAATAAGCATGGGCATGAAACGCAAGCCGAAAGCAATGGTGCTGCTGCTCTTGGGGCTGATGCTGGCATTCTCGGCAACAGGCTGTTCAAGTGGCAATAATGCCGGAAACAATGGCAAGGATAACGCAGGGAGCGCTACAAATGCGGCAGAGGCCACCAAAGCACCGGCAGAACCGGCGGCGTCAGCGGTCTCGGCGGATGAGCCGGGCTGGAAAAGCGACACCTCACCGATCACGTTCGACTGGTATTTGAATTTCGCCTGGTTTCCGAATAAATGGGGCGTAGACCCTACCTCCCAATATGTAACGAAAAAGACGGGTGTAAATATCAACTTCATTGTTCCCGCAGGGAATGAGAATGAGAAGCTCAATACCCTGATTGCTTCCGGCAAGCTGCCTGACTTCATTACACTGGGCTTCTGGGAAGATGCGATCAAGAAGATGGTAGAGGGCGAGCTGGTGCTTCCATTGAACAAGCTGGCCGAAGAATATGACCCGTACTTCTTCAAGGTATCCGATGCCGACAAGCTGGGCTGGTACACACAACCGGACGGCAATGTATACGGCTATCCTAACTCCTCCTCTTCACCTGCTGACTATAAAAAATACGGCAAAAACTATGTCTCCAACCAGACATTTGTCGTCCGCAAGGATATTTATGAAGCCATCGGTAGCCCGGATATGCGCACACCGGAGGGCTTCCTGAATGCACTGAAGCTGGCGAAGGAGAAATACCCTGAGATTAACGGCCAGCCGATTATTCCACTCGGTCTGCATGAGTTCACTGAGACTGGCAACGACTCGCTGGAAGGTTATATTCAGAACTTCCTGAACATTCCGTGGGAAAAGGACGGCAAGGTCTATGACCGTGAAACCGATCCTGAATATGTACGCTGGATGAAGACGCTCCGCCAGGCCAACCAGGACGGACTTTTGGCCAAGGACATTTTCATTGACAAGCGCGCTCAAATGGAAGAAAAGATTGCGCAAGGCCGCTATTTCGCCATGCTCTATCAACGTACCGACTTTGCTCCTCAGCTCGGTACCATCTATCAGAAGAATCCGGAACAAACCTATATCGCTGTAGAAGGACCTGCGAACACCAAGATGGACCCTCCGGCACTGAACGGGCCGGGGATCTCGGGCTGGACAGTAACCCTGATCTCCAAGGATGTGAAGGATAAAGCCCGGGCGATTAAATTCCTCAGCTACCTGAACAGTGAAGAAGGCAACAAGGATCTTTTCCTGGGTGAAAAAGGGGTCAGCTATGATACCATTGACGGTAAAGACCAATTTCTGCCGGAAGCCTTTGACTTAATGAATAAGGACCGTGCGGCCTTCGATAAGAAGTACGGATCTTCTTTCACCTTCTGGATGATGCAAAATACAAATATTACGGACCAATGGGCTCCAAAATCCGTTGAACCGTTCAAACAGCTGGAAGATTGGACCCGCGGCAAAGCGGTTAACACTTCGGAATTCCAGCAGATTGATCCTACGGGCAACTCGCCTGAAGGCATTATCGCCACCAAGCTCAAAAGCCTGCGTGGCAAAACGCTGCCGAAGCTGTTGATGGCTTCCTCCGATGCGGAGTTCGATAAGCTCTGGAGTGAGTATCTTGCGAAGAAGGAAAAAGAAGGTCAGGCGACCTTTGACGCTTACCGTCAGACGAAATACGAAGAAAATAAGAAAAAGCTTGGAATGTAACTCACTATACTACTGCCCAATTGCCCGCTGACCGCGGGCTTTTGGGTTATTTTCTTCTAATCTGCGGTCTTAGAGGCGAGGTGTACAGGATACAGGTGAACATGCACAAACGAACCGGGGCATTATGGAGCTCCTTCAGCTATTGGTGGGGACGAAGATCGCTGCAAAGCCGGCTGGTAGCGGCCTATATATTCATTATTCTGGGTCCGTGTCTGCTGGTGTCACTCTATTCCTATAGAGCGATTAATAATACGTATGTCCGCGATGCTGTAGACAAAAACAACTATTTACTGCAAATGGAAAAGATGCATATCCTCAATCAGATACAAGCCATGGAGCGGGCAGCGCAGATGGCCTATTCCGACAAGGTGATCCAGAATTATTTACTCAATGAGAGCGATCCTACACTCGGAGAACTGATTGATTTCAATACGACCACTTTTGTGAATTTGAACCGGATTCAATTCAATAATCCAAATATTGAGCATCTACGGCTGTATTCGCGGAGCAAGGAGGTGCACGAGATCTGGCCGATTATTTTCCGGGAGGAACGGGTGTCCATGGAGCCATGGTATCAGCAAGCCTTGAAGCTGCAGGGGCAGGAGCTATGGTCTTTTCAGAAGAATGATCCGGATCCCATGCAGCGCTATACAGGCCAGGCACCGGAGGGACAGCCCAAGGTTTCTTTGCTGAGGGAGATCAGTATTCCGGCCGGCCATCATGTCGGCATGATTCAGGTGGATATGCTGCTTAGCCGCTTCACGCCGAAAACCTACACGGATGTGCGCGACAATCAATCACAAATGTTCATCACGGGGGATGGGCTGCAGCTGTTTACGCGGGCGGACAACTCTTTTGAGGAGGATAACCCGAAGCTGAACAGAGCGATTACCGAACGCTTGCGGCAGTATGCGGAAACCGGGGAGTGGGATGTCCACTACAAGGAGAACGGCAACTCTTTTCTGCTGATTCATACCCCGCTTACGCAGATTGGCGCTTCATTGCTGAATGTAGTGTCGACGGAGAGTGTCATGAAGGATATTTCGCATACCCGCAATCTGATTATCGGGCTCAATATCGGTTTTATTGTTCTGGTTACAGCTATTGCTTATGTGCTGAATGCCTTTATTCTGAAGAATCTGCGCCGTCTGACCGAGACGATGAAACGGGTGCGCAGAGGGGAGGCGTATACGAGCATCAGCATCCGCGGAGGAGGGGAGGTCGGAGAGCTGGCGCATCATTTCTCCAAGCTGATGAATACAATCAATACACTGGTTGCCCAGGCCGTGAACAAGGAGGCGCTCTCCAAAGAAGCGGAGCTGCGGACCCTGCATAACCAGATCGATGCCCATTTCCTCTACAATACGCTGGAGAATATTAAAATGCTGGCAGAGATCGAGAATCAGCGGGGCATTTCCGATGCTCTGACCTCGCTCGGCGGCATGATGCGGTACAATTTCAAATGGTCCGGTGAGTATGTGAAGCTGCGGGATGAAATCCGTCATATCGAGAATTACATCGAAGTGATGAATATCCGGTTTGAGCATCCCATTGCGCTGGAGCTTTCGATTGCCCCCTCTTATCTGGAGCTGGAGGTGCTGAAGATGTCACTGCAGCCGATCGTGGAGAACAGCGTGAAGCATGCCTGGTCAGCCGGAACAGAGGAGCTTCAAGACCGTTCCATCCGTATCCAGATTTCAGAGGCGGAAGGGGATATCCTCATTGCGATCCGCGATAACGGGTTCGGGCTGTCTCCGGAGCGGTTGACGGAGCTGCATACCTCGATTTATGCCAAGGAGGGGCCGGGTATGGATGCTTCCGGGTCCGCAGCAGGCGGTTACAGAGGCGGCGGCATAGGACTGCGGAATGTGCACCAGCGGCTGCAGCTGTTCTACGGGGAAGCCTACGGGCTGGAAGTGAAGAGTCAAGCGGGGGAATGGACGACGGTGTTCATGACGCTGCCTAAAGTTCTTTTGACGGGGGATAGACAGACATGAAGAAGCTGCTGATTATAGATGATGAAAAAATGATCCGCCAGGGTCTGCAGGCCATGATTGAGCGGGAATACCCGTCCTGTTACAGCATCGCGCTTGCGGGGAACGGTGCAGAAGCACTGGCACTGTATCAGCAGGAGCGCAGGGATATTATTATTACCGATATCCGCATGCCGGTGATGGATGGGATTACTTTGCTGGAGCGGCTGTCCGCAGAGGCGGAGCCTGGCAGTGAAGGACCTGCGGTCGTGATTCTGAGCGGCTACGATGATTTTGAATATGCCAAAAGTGCGATCCGCTACCGCGTCAAGGACTACCTGCTGAAGCCGATAAGACGCGAGGAGCTGTTCGGGATTCTGGAGCAGATCAGCAAAGAGTGGGTGGAGCAGGAGTCCAATTCCCGCAGACTTGCACAGGAGACGGAGGGCTACCGCCAGGAGCTGCGTACTGCCCGCCTGCGCGGACTGCTCATGCAGGAGCCTGTGGAGCCGTCACCCGAGCAGCAGCAGGAGCTGGAACAGCTGCCTGTTCCTTTTACAGTGGGCGTGCTGAATTTCTATTACAAAGACGGGGCGCGGATGAAGCCGGACGAAGTTCAGGGGCTGATCGAACGGATGGGCGGACCCCTGGCCGGGCCGTTTGCTGAAATTCTGACGGATTGGGAAGGAAAGCTGGTCCTGATCGGAGCCGGCAAGGAGGCATTCCTGGAGCTGGCCCGGCAGGCAGAGGCAAGAGAACTGACGGGTCTGCTCATCGGTATCAGCGGTGAAACCCGGAATCCGGCAGACTTCCGCACCGCGTACAAAGAAGCTTGCCGCGCGCTGCAGTATACGTTCCTGCCGCCGCAGGCCAGCTTCATAGATTACGCGGATTTGCGGGAAGGACGGCTGCGTTTTCCAATGCCGGAGGAGGAACTGCGCAAGTTGCTGAACATGCTCGGCACGGACCGCGAGAAGGAAATCAGAAGCCTGCTGGGGGTGATTTTTCAACTGGATCATTTGCAGCATCTGGATCTGGCGTATCTGGAACAGGTGGGCCGCAGCATGAACGAACGGGTGCTCGATGAGGTATTCCGGCTGCACGGGGAAGCCTCCGTAGAAGTGCTTAAGCTGTACCGTACGGTGGGCAATCTGTATAATTTCCGCCATTTTCACGACTATTACCGGACACTGGAGCATTTGCTCATTACGGTGAACGATTATATCATAGGAATTAAGTCTGCCCATACGGAGCATGCCGACATGGAGGAGGCACTCGCCTATATTGAAGCGAATTATGCCCGCCCGCTGAATATGGCGATGGTGAGCAACCATGTGTCGCTTAACTATTCTTATTTCAGTGAGGCCTTCAAGGCTTATACCGGCGAGAGCTTTGTGCTGTATCTCAAAAGAGTCCGCATCCGCCATGCCAAGGCACTGCTCTCCGAGAACCGCATCAAGCTGGCCGGCGTCTCCGAAGCCGTCGGCTTCGAGAACAGCAAGCAGTTCGCCCGTGTGTTCAAGGAGCTGGAGGGCATTTCGCCAGGCGAATACCGCGCCAAGCTTCTGCTGGAGCGCTATTCCGGACGTCTGGGGGATAAGGAATCGTAAGTAGGCGGGGAGGCAGGGGCACTGCTCTTTTTGTTAGTTGGAATTTGTTTAACTAATTTAGTGATTTTGTGCTCTTTTTTCGATTTAGGTGGAAAAAGGGAACTTGAATGTTCAGCTGTAGGCATATTTGGGTGTATTCTAACGATTACAGAAAGTTCAAGTGCACTAATTCCAACTAAACATGGATAGGGGTTGTTATGAGAGGAATTAGTGGGAGAAATTCCAACTATTGATCATGGAACCCAGTGCGAGGTTGGGCAGATGATTAGGAAATCTTCTTCGAAGCCAGGTAAGTTGTCTTCGGATATGCGAGGGGGCTGTGCTCAGCATACGGGCTGCTAAAATTGGCACAGTTCTACCCGGATCAGTCGAATGAAAGTTGTAAAGGGAGTGCTCGAATGGAAGAAATACGAGGGGAACTTATTACAGTGGGGACACTGGCATCCGACTTTCGGAAGCTTGGGGTGTGTGAAGGGATGACGCTGCTGCTGCATTCCTCCTTTAAATCGCTGGGACAATGGGTGGCAGGCGGGCCGGTTGCCGTTATTCTGGCGCTGGAGCAGGTGCTTGGAGAAGGGGGGACTTTGGTGATGCCGACCCACTCCTCCGATCTGACCGATCCATCGGGCTGGAGCAATCCGCCGGTGCCGGAGGCGTGGTGGCAGAGCATCCGGGAACAAATGCCGGCCTATGACCCGGATGTAACGCTATTGCGGGGAATGGGCGTAATTCCCGAAACCTTCCGTAAGCAAAAGGGGGTTCGGCGCAGCAGCCATCCAGTCCATTCTTTTGCTGCCTGGGGCAGGCACAGGGATGAAATTATCGACGGGCATGCGCTGGACGCTGCTTTTGGTGAACAATCGCCTCTGGCCCGGATCTATGATCTGAAGGGAAGCGTACTGCTGCTTGGCGTGGACAGCTTCAATAATACTTCGCTGCACTTGGCCGAATACCGGGCTGAGTATGCCGGGAAGCAGGAGGTCACTGCGGGAGCGCCCATGCTGGTCAACGGGGCCAGACAATGGGTGGAGTACAGGGATTATAACTGGAATTCGGAGGATTTTGCCGCTATTGGTGAGGAATTTGGACAAGAGACGGGACAGATTACTTATGGAAAGGTTGCCGCAGCGGCAGCCCAGCTCATCCCGCAGCACGAGCTCGTAGACTATGCGGTGAAATGGCTGGAACACAAGCGGGTATAGCCGAAAATAAGTTCATTTTACATAAAGGGGAGGATCTTCTTGAAAACAACAACCGTATATTTAACCCGGCACGGGCAGACGGAGTGGAATGTCCAGAACCGGATGCAGGGGCATCGCGATTCGGCGCTTACACCGCTTGGCGTACAGCAGGCAGAGTGGCTGAACCGTGGGCTCCAGCAGGAACCGTTAGATATGATTTATTCCAGTTCAAGCCCCAGGGCACTGCGGACAGCAGAGATCGTAAGGGGGGAGCGGGGCATCCCGCTGATCGCTTGTGATGAATTCATAGAAATTGGTATGGGGCTATGGGAAGGACGGGACTCCGCCGAGATCGAGGCCGGGGACCCGGAGCAGCATCATCATTTTTGGAAGGACCCGGAGAAATTCAGTGTGGAAGGCAGCGAGACCTTTGCCGGGGTACAGAAACGGGCGCTGGAGAAGCTGCAGGAAATTGTGGCGGCGCATGACGGGCAACACATCCTGATTGTTACCCATACCGTAGTGATTAAAGTATTGATGGCTTATTTTGAAGAGAGAGCCATGGAGAAGCTGTGGGACCTGCCATATATTTATCCGACCTGTCTGTGCCGGATCGATTTTACGGACGGACAGGCGGAGATCCTGCTGCACGGGGATACAAGCCATTATGTGAATAGCGTAGAAGATGAACTATTTGATTAGCCCCCATTAAACTTGTATAGAATGTTGGTGGGAAAAAAATCAGCCTGCAGGCGATGCTCCAGTGTTATGGACATCGCCTGTTTGGTGTGGACCACCCCTGCGGCCCTGCCGTTGTCTGGCTTCAAGCGCGGACAGGTCGCCGTCGAGCATCCGAAGGCCGGGGAGCAGAAGGGCGGCTCCGGCACATAACGCCGGCAGCAGTCCGGCAGCGATGAACAAGGCCGGCACACCATAGGCCTCGGCAATGGCCCCGCCGGCAAAAGCGCCAAAGGGCTGTAGGCTGCCGCCGATCAGGAAGCGGATAGAATTCACCCGTCCCTGAAGATTGCCCGGAACGAGGCGTCCATGCAGGGAGGAGCTTAAGGAGCCGAAGAAAGGGCCAAGGGCGCCAGATACAAATACGGCTGCAAGCGCAAACGGAAAGCTGGGAATCAGCCCCCATATGGTTGTAATGATTCCGATCGTGCCGAGACTGCTAAGCATCACGAGGCGTCTGCGCTGAATCTCGCCCAGCAGGGAAATTACACCAAGGCCAACCAGCATTCCAAGCGCGGAAGCTGTGGTAAGTGTGCCCATCGCTGCTGCATCGCGGTGGAGCACCTCGCGCACATACGGAACCATCATCGTCCAGACCGCGATGGAGCTCAGATTGCTGACCGAAGCCATAAGCATAATGGTAAACATGGCCGGGAACTGCTTGTAAAAGGTGAAGCCTTCAGCCATTTCACGCAGGTATAAGGAAAGGGAGAAGCCCCCAAAAGCAGCATCCGGCTTGCCCGGCTTGGGCAGCTTCGGCAGGCAGAGTAGAGTGGCGATAGCGGCAATGTAGCAGAGCATATTAATGCCCAGTGCCGGGAGTGCCCCGCTGGCAGCGGTCAGCGCGCCAGCCAGCGCAGGTCCGAGCAGCGCTGCCGCTCCCTTGCAGCCGTCGATGACGGCGAAGGCGCGCACCAGCTTCCGGCTGTCCGCGACGCCGGGAATCACAGCCATCGCCGTGGGCATGAACAGCGCGGCGCAGGCGCCGCTAAGTCCGGCTGCGGCGAATAAATGCCAGAGCTGGAGCTGGCCGGCGAGGCCCATGCCCAGCGGAAGGGCGATGGCCAGCAGCCGGATCGCGGCCAGGCAGGCCATGAAGCGCACGCGGTGCAGCCGGTCGGCCAGCGGGGAGCCGAGGAGGCGCAGCAGCAGCTCCGGGATGCCGGAGCTTAGCGCCAGCGCGCCCATGGCCAGCTTGGAGCCGGTCAGGTCATAGACCAGCCATTCCATCGCCAACAGGCCAAAGGCATCGCCGAAGGCGCTCAAAGAAATCGTAGACAGCAGACCATAGTAGCTGCGTTTCAGCATAGGGGATTCGCTCCTTTTTCTTGTTAGCCGCCAACTACTCCAAATAATCGGCAATCCGTTTGGGCAGATCATTCAGCGCATCCAGGCGCAGGCTGTAGGACGCACTTTTGCCGGTGGAATGGACAATGACCAGTCCAGCCGAGCGCAGCGTGATGAGATGATAGTGAATCGTGCTTTTGGACAGGCCAATCTGCCGGACGATTTCCGTGAAACTGAGCTGCTTCCCCGCAAGCAGACGGAGAATGAAGAGCCGTGTCTCATCCGACAGCGCCCGGGTCAGCCGCAGCAGTGAGGGAGCGGGCCGTCCTTCCTCCGGAGGCAGCGCATCATAGGCATAGCTGGTAAATACAAATTCATCGTATAAAGAAGTAGTGACCAATGGACGGGCATGGTAGTGCGGAATCAAAATAATCTGCTTCAGGCTCTCCCCGGGATACAGCCGCATCCCCTGCGTCGCCCGTTCGTAGACCTCCATGGCATTGGCGCCGCTTAGTTCGGCCCGTCTGGATTCCGCCTCCCGGCTCAGCCCTTCAAGTATAGCGGGATCGATTCCGCCAAAATACCGTTCATTCCATTCCCTCAGAATATCGGAGGTGCGGCTGCGCAGTCCGGCAAGATTGGACGATACCGTGGATCCGAAGCGTGCAGCGGTCTCGAACAGTTCTCCCGGAGACAGGCCATCGAACCAATCCAGGAAGCCGTCCACCGAACGGTCTCCGGGACAGCTCCAGATATAAGGAGTGAGCGTGAAATCTGCATTTTCCTTGGAGAATTCCTGCATGTTCTGCAACTGAGCGGGGGTGAATCTCTTCTGAACTTCCTTGACCCAGACCTTTCCGGACTCCAGAGCGTTATGATTCTGCTTGTAGAGAAAAGCGGTCAGACTGGTAAAGCATTCATACATTGGGGCAAAATCGACTTCTACCGTATAATCCATGTGTGTTCCTCGTTTCCTAGTGAATTGCGCCATATAGACGATTATGTAGCAGCTGAGTTGTGTGGATCAGAGATCGACTTATATTTGTTCTATAAATATAGAACTTAGTATTTGTTTTATTATAAACGAACTTACTTTATATATCAAGAAAATCGAACACCGGGGAACTCCATGCGATTTAGAGCAGGTGCAGCAGGGGGTGTAGAGGCTTACACGGAGGCCATCTGGCAGTTTCAAAGACCCATATATCTGTACTGCTATTACAGCTGAGTTACAGTTCCGCTGAAATAGAGGATGTGACAACACCCTGTATGCAATAAAAAGACGGCCCCTTGAGGCGCATTAGCGCTTAAAGGGAACCGTCTCTTTCAGTTAGACCGAGCTGTCTGCCCTCCTTGCGGGCACAAGGCTCCTTGTAGCTTTAGTTGATGAACTGAAGCGACTTCAAGGTCTTCTCCAGCATCGTTGCGGCTTCTGCACGGGTGGCCAGCACCTGTGGTGCGAACGAGCCGTCCGGTCTGCCCTGAATGATGCCTTCAGCGGCAATTTCGGCTACGGCCGCCCGGGACCAGGCCGGAAGTCCAGAGGCATCGCTGAATTTGGCCAGCGCTGCAGGATCGGCATTCAGTGATTTGCCCGTGTACTTCATGGCTTTGGACAGAATGGTGGCCATCTCCTGGCGGGTAATCGGGCTGTTCGGCTTGAAGCTTCCGTCGGTATAGCCCGTAATGAGCCCCGCGGCAGCGGCTGTCTTGACAGCATCCGTATACCAGGCATTTGCTCCCACATCACTGAAGGTGGTTCCGCTGCTCATGGAGGCAAAGCCGAGGGAGCGCGTAATCAGCGCTGCAAATTCCGCGCGGCTTACCATCTGCGAAGGCTGGAATGTGGTTGCGCTCGTACCGGTAATGATCAGCTTGGAGGCCAGCAGATCAATGGATGATTTGGCCCAGTGTCCGGTAATATCTCCGAACGTTTTACTCGATTTCACAACCGTGTAGAAGCTGTTGCTGTTACGTTTGATCGTAACCTCGGTGGTTCCGTCAGGCTTGCCGGCAAAGACTGAAGGTACAAAAGTGAGCTTGCCGGTAGCCGGATCAAAGGATACTGCAGTCGAATTCATGGAGTTCAGCACAGAAGGTGCAGTAAGCGTCCGCTTCACATATGTGCTGCCGAAGCTGTTCAGCGGAACGCTTTTGCTTCCAGCCTGCGCTGTAACTGTAAATTCTATGACCGGTGCAGCCAGACTTAGTGATCCGCCCTGCGCTGTAATGGCCAGGTTAAGACTGCTGAGTGTTGAAGCACTTGCCTGCAGCAGGGATACGGTGACTGTGAAGTCGCTGGTGCCCAGCTCAGCTGCCAGTGCGGTTCCGTTCAGTACACGGAGCGGAAGCGAGTAGGAAGCTCCGCCAGGGATGGTGAACGTAAGGACGATAGCAGGATTCGAAGCTGCCTGCTGAACAAGTACGCTGCCCGGAAGAACAGCCTGCGCTCCGCCGCTGGAAGCGGTGAGCGGGATAACCAGCTCACTGGTTCCTGCAGGCAGGGCCGTAAGCTTGCTGGTCAGATCTGCTGCGGTGATCGTTGTCACCTGCGGTGAAGCCAGCGGAGCCGTGGTAGTACTAGGCGTTGGTGTTGGTGTAGCAGGTGTTCCGCCGCCTCCCGGTGGATTGGCCGGAATCGGAGTCGGAGTCGGCGCAGGTGTCGGCGTAGGCGTCGGAGTAGCGCTAGGTGTCGTACCCTTCAGATCCGTAATCCGTCCCTCAGTGCCGATGGTGACTGGGTTATGATTTTTCAAATAGGACAAAAGAACTTCGAAATCCGGAAGCCCGAGTTCATAATAACGTCCGTCTGCCTTGGCTCCGGCCAGTGCGCGGTAGAAGTCACCGCCGCCTGCCATGAACGAGTTCGTGGACAGCAAATAGTAAGCTTTCGGGTCAATCGGCAGATAAGAGCCGTTCGTCTGCCGGATTTCAACAGACACAATGCGCTCTCCGGCCTGGGTAACCTGGTTGGTCAAAGGATCTACAATTTCCGGTTTCTTCGTAGAATCATAAGTGTATTTCATTCCGGAAACCTGGGCGAAGCGGCCCTGGTCCGAGCTTAGCCCGCTGACCGAGTTCTCCAGAGAGGAAGTGATTTCAGCACCCGTCACTTTGAGAGCGACCAGACTGTTACCGAACGGCAGCGTGGTCAGCACCTCGCCCATCGTAACGTCGCCTTTGTCAATGGCTGCGCGGATTCCGCCCCCATTTTGAATAGCAACAACGCCCTTAATGGAAGCAAGGTCGCTTGCTGACACGAAGCTTGGCATCAGCTCTCGTACCTTTTCGGCGATACTGTCAGCAATCATATTACCGATCGGAGTTTCTTCCTGACGCACGACACGGACGGATTTGCCGTCGATGGTGCGGTTCGTGTAGAGATCAACGCTAGAGTTGCCGACGACTGTGCTGCGTACAGCAGCCAATTTGGCATCATATGGAGCAAGCATCGCTTTGGCTGTGGCGTCTTCGCCAAACAGATTCACATCGAGCAGCTTGCCGTTGTAAGTCAGGATGTCCCCCTTTTTATCAAACGTCACATTCAGTTCACCGAGGAACTGGCTGTATTCACCAGTCTGTACGATCAGTACATTTTTACCGGTGCCGACATTGACGATTGGCGTTGGAGGATTATCGATCTTCGTATGCGAGTGTCCGCCGACAATGATGTCAATGCCCGGAACAGCTTTTGCCAATTCCTGATCTACAGTGTAGCCCAGGTGGGTGACGGCGATGATTTTGTTAATGCCCTTTGCTTCCAGCATCGCTACTGTATTCTTGGCACTTTCTACGTGGTCCTTGAAGCTGATTTTATCTCCCGGCGAGGACAGTCCAATGGTATCCTCAGTGGTCAGGCCGAAGATGCCGACCTTTTCACCGTAGACATCTTTAATGACAGAAGGATAAATGTTGCCGTCTTTTGCGGTGCTCTTGGTCTCGTCCGTTTCCAGTGTGCCGATGGCATTGTGATACAGCTCCGCCAGCTCACTTCCTTTGGTCGTAAAGTCAATATTCGCGCTGGTGAACGGGAACTTGGCGGCGGTGACGAAATCTTTCAGCACCTCCGGCTGCTCCTTGTTCAGATCGAACTCGTGATTGCCGAACGTCATGGCATCATAGCCGATGTTGTTCATGAACTGGATGTCTGCCTGCCCTTTGAACTGGGTGAAATACAAGGTTCCTGAGAAAACATCGCCTGCATCCAGCAGTACGGAATTGCCTGTCCGCTCACTGCTGATCGCCGAGGTGCGTCTTGTGATATTTTCCAGGTGACCGTGGGTATCGTTGGTATGCAGTACCCGCAGGTTAAAATGGTCGGTGCCGAAATCAATTTGCGTCAGCAGCGGATCATGGTCACTCACACGTCCGTCTTCCTCCTGGAAGTCGGCATTGATGTGCACAATGTCCAGTGTGGATCTTGTGGCCAGCTTGTTGTTGACCAGCATATGGTCCAGCGTCTGGGCATTGCCCTGGTATACGTAAGAATAACGCTCTCCCAGCGGCAACGTGTCGATCAGGTTGGTTAATGCGCTGCCTTTCAGAATTTTCAAAGTATTCGAGAACTGGAAGTCGTTCAGATCGCCAAGCACCACGATATTCGCATCAGGGTTCTTGGCCAGCACATCAGATACGAAGCCGTTCACAACGGTGGCAATTTTCGCCCGCTGGGCTTCACTTGGTTTGACGGGTGGCTGGATACCGCCGTAAAGTGCGGAGTCTCCCGTCTTGGAGTTGAAGTGATTCGCAATGACCATTACTTTTTGGTTATTGAACATAAATTCCGCCGCAAGCGGTTTACGGGAATTATCGAATGCGGAGTTGGTCGGATCAATCCGGCCCGGATTCAGGCTGAGTCCGCCATCCTTGGTATAGGCTACCGCTGTTGTAGCGTCACCTTTGTTGCCCGGAGCAAGCTGGACGCGTGCGGTGTTGTAAATGAATCCGGCCCGGATGTTAGCGCCCGGCGCACCGCCGTCCATATTGTTAACAGGCGTAATATCTGTAAAAGCATAAGTTGGGCCGCCTTTATCCTTAATGGCATTGATCAGCGCGTTATAGCTGTCGGTGGCATCCACGGTTCCGGTGTCGCCCGAGCCGTCATTATCCTGAATCTCCAGAAGGCCGACAATATCCGGCTTGTTCAGGTTGGTGACGATGTCTTTGGCAATATTGTTGATTTTGGCGGAAACGCTCAATTTGGAGAAATTCTCCACATTGAATGAGGCAACCGTTAATTTATCTTCGCCGCCTGCCAAAGCGGTTGTTTCCCGCTCCAGGGAAGTTCCTTTTTCAACAGCAAGCAGTTCTCCGTCCGGACGAACTTTGTAATTACCATAGTCATAACCGAGAATACCGGTAATGTTCCCGCTAAAGACCTGTCCCGTTCTAACCGGCTGGCTCGGTTTAGCGGCGATCAGAACACGCTGGGGATTGAAGTCCGCCCCTGTAAGAACGAGACCACCCGAGGGCGAAGTGACTTCTGTTGTACTGGTGCCGTTGTTCACGGTGACCGGAATTTCATGTTTATCAAAAGGTCCGATAATCTTCGGGGTGTTGAGCTGAACCCGCATGCCTTCAAGACTTTCGTAGAAGTCTAAGGCATATTTGGCAGGATCAAGCTCTTTAGTCAATCCCACAGAAATGGTAGCAGTGGGAATTGCCCGCCCGCCGGTTCCGAGAATCGTAGCCGCAGGGAGTGGGATATTGCTGGATACCACGGTTACCTGGGTTGCCGCAATTTCCGTAGTCAGGAGATCTGAAGCGTCCGCATATCCGCCTTCCTTGTACTCCTTGACCCATCCGTCCACCAGAACGGAATCGCCCAGTTTCACTTTGTTGCCCGGGAGGTAGATCATGATCGCCTCAGAGGTCCGGGGGTCGCTGTCCGGTGTTGCGGTCTGAATGTAGAAGGTGCTACCGCTGGTGTAAGTAACAATACCTGGTACACCTTTCACCAGCTGTCCCGCATAAGTGGAGGATTGGACGGTGCCCTGAATCTTGGGAATCGTCAGTCCGCTAACCGCTTCTTTGGTGGTGTAGCTGAATTGGGAGATGTCGCTGTCGGTTTTGCCTTCTTCTGTAGAATAGGCTTTGATGAGTACGGTGTCGTCCTGCAAAAGAATAGGAGTGCTGTACAAAGCGTAATCGGCCAGGGCACTGGTGCTGCCATTGGCATAGACGCTGTAGTATACGCTTGCGGTTACACTGCTTGTGCTAAGGGAGAGTTGGGTGCCTTTGGGTACAATCTGCCCGGAAGCGAGGGAAGCAGTGACTGCCGGAGCCTTGGAGTTGTCTATACCTGAAGTGCGGGGCTCCGGTGCCTGTACACTAAAGTCTGTAGAGTTCTGATTAGTATCCAATCCGCGGTTGCCGGAAGGGAGCTGAGGGGATTCATTGCGGATGGCTGCGGTTGTGCTGGATAGGGCTCCTGTTCCCCCGGTTCCTTCGTATTCTTCAGCTGCCCCGTAGCCAACCAGATCAACACGGTTGCCGGCCTTGTCCAGCAAGTCCACTTTTCCATCTGATCCACCCATGAGAAGCGTACCGATTGCATTCGCGGTTGGTAGGCTGTCGGTACCTCCGGTGCCTACGGCTTCTTGTATTAGATAGTATCCTCCTGCCGGAATTACACCCGTCAGGACGGTGCCGGTACTACCGAAGGTGCCTGTTTTACTCGCATATCTGACCTTCCAGCCTGTTAAATCAATAGCAGTATTAGTAGGATTGTATAGCTCAATGAAGTCATTCTTGTACTTGGCCCCCGAGTTACCTCCGCCGCCATATACCTGGGATATTACGGGAGCGCTGTCATCCATTGCTGCTGAAGCAGTTGGAGCTGCGGGCAGGGCCATGCCGGCAATTAGCACGAATGAGAGTGCTGCCGACCACCATTTGGTTCGATTTGTAGAAATCTTCATTTGTTCTATATTTCCCCTCTCTGCATACTAGTAATCAACCTATGCAAGTTTAGCATCTTTGTATTAAATGATAGGTTGTCTATCATTAATATATAGTAAATAATTGTAATTTAAAATGGAATCCCAAGGATATTTGGAAAAATGCACAAAAAAACTATGAATCCTTCCTGTTCATGCTAAATAGCTGGCAGGATAAGGAGATTCATAGTTTAATAACTCCCTCTAATAAAACACGAAACGTTATTTATGAGTTAGCTCTGTGTAAAATGAAATGGATTTGAATCGTCTGTTCCGTCCTTGGGAAAGGACAATATTGTTTAAATGGGAATAGGAGGTTCCGCGGTTGTCCCCGCAGCAGGAAGAACTTCCTGCCCGCCCATGTATTTACGAAGCGCCTGCGGGATATAAATCGACCCGTCTTCCTGCTGGTGGTTCTCCAGCAGCGGGATCAGAATCCGCGGCGTGGCAACTGCGGTATTGTTCAGGGTGTGGCAGTACTGCAGCCGTCCGTTCTCGTCACGGAAGCGGATGCCCGAGCGGCGGGCCTGGAAATCCAACAGGTTGGATGCCGAATGGGTCTCCCCATAGGCATTCCGGCCGGGCATCCAGGTCTCGATGTCATACTGCTTGTGCGTCTTCAGCGACATATCGCCGCTGCAGACAGCCACTACGCGGTAGGGCAGCTCAAGCAGCTGCAGAATGTGCTCGGCATTCGCCAGAATCTCCTGCAGCATCTGCTCCGATTCTGCCGGATCATTGCGGCAGATTACGACCTGTTCGATCTTCGAGAACTGGTGCACCCGGTACAGGCCGCGCACATCACGCCCCGCTGAACCGACCTCCCGGCGGAAGCAGGCCGACATTCCGGCCAGCCGCAGCGGCGTATCGGCCTCGATGATCTCATCGCTGTAGAGCGATACAAGCGACACTTCCGAGGTTCCGGCCAGCCAGCGCTTTTCTCCGTTCAGCTCGTAGGTCTGGTCCATCCCTCCAGGGAAAAACCCGGTCCGCTCCAGCGCCTCCGGCCGGACGATGACCGGCACGTCCATCACGGTGAAGCCGCGCTCTGCCAGTACATCCAGCGCCAGCCGCTGCACGGCGAGGTGAAGATAGAGCCCCGCCCCTTTCAGCACATAGCTTCTCGGCCCTCCGGCTTTGACCCCTCGGGGTATGTCAATGATGTCGTGAAGCTCACCCAGCTCCACATGATCGCGCGGCGCAAAGCCGAAATTCGGCACCCTGCCGGTCCGCCGCAGCTCCACGTTCTCACTGTCATCTGCGCCGACCGGTGTATCCGCCGATATCGGATTTGGTGCAAGCAGCAGCAATTCGCCCCAGCGCCGCTCTGCTTCTGCCAGATCCGCCTCAAGCTTCGTGAGCAGAACGTTAATCTCCCGCACTTGCGCCTTGGCATGTTCTCCGGCTCCGGCATCTCCCTGGCGCAGCAGGCGCTCCACCTCCTTGGTCAGCGCATTGCGTTCCGCTCTTTGCTGCTCGGTTTCCCGCCGCAGCTCCCGCCGCGTATCATCCCATTCCAGCAGATCATCCAGCGGGAAGTCTACCTTTTTCCATACCGCCGTGTTTCTTACGAGTTCCTCATTCTCCCTGATCCAGTTCATGTCCAGCATGCCGTTTCGCTCCTTTTTTGTCTTATAAAAATACAAAAAACGCCCTCATCCATGGGACGAGGAGCGTTAGCTCGCGGTGCCACCCAGGTTGACCGAATCCTCTGAAATCACAGCAGGACAAGGCCCTCTTTGGTCTTCGCGGTAACGGGCGAAACCCGGTAAACTTAGGAAGCAAGAACATTGCTCCGGTCGCAGACGCCTCACGGTTGGATGCCGGTCACTGGCCTGATCGGGATGTAGTATTGCCGCTTATTATAGCTCAGGATTTTACCGGGTGCAAGAGGCGATGTTCGTTTGACAATAATCCCTGTACTCTGCTAGGATTATTACTAATTTGAAGGTTTTTTACTGGAACAAGCGGCAGGAGCTTATAGCGGATAACGAACGGAAGAGGTGGGAAAGTGGCCAAAATAGTTGTCATCAACGGAACACCATCCCTTGTCTCGCGGATTAACGCGGTTATTGAATATGCGGAAGCGGATTTACGGGGACAGGGATTTGAAGTCGAACGCATCAATGTAGCCGAGCTCCCGGCAGAGGATCTGATCCATACGAAATTTGAGAGTGAAGCCATCGTCAAAGCCAACGGTCTGGTAGCTGAAGCCGATGCGGTCATCGTCGTCAGTCCGGTATATAAGGCATCCTATACGGGTGTCCTGAAGACCTTCCTGGATCTGATTCCGGAAAAAGGCCTGGCCGGCAAAATCCTGCTTCCGCTCTTTATGGGTGGCAGTCTGGCACATCTCCTCACCATGGATTATGCACTGAAGCCGGTGCTGTCCGTGCTGGGCGCCCGCCATATTTTGGGCGGAGTATATGCGGTAGATTCCCAGGCGGTGCGTAACGATCAGGGTGTCGTCGAGCTGGCCGGCGAGCTTAAGCTGCGTCTGGATAGCGTACTTACGGAACTGGCGGAAGAGACGTCGCATAAGGCGGGGCGTAAATCCGCAGAGTAGCTAAATTAATAAGCAGATTCCAGATGTGCTCGGCGTATCGTGTGGGCGCATTTTAACGTGAGCCGAGTGTCTCCCATTCCCGCGCAGTAATGCCGTACGATGAATAGCGAAAGCCCCTTACTGCCGAAATTTCGGCGGTAAGGGGCTTTTTCGTCGCGATACAAGACTCGCTGCACAAGACACGCTATGGAACCAGCTTTTGGCCATTCTATTGTATTCTGTGCAGCAGAATTGCTTCCGCAAACGGTGAGAGTAGATTTCATTGCACTTTGTACAGCAGAATGTGGCGGATACGCCTCAAAAGTGCCATTTACTAAAAATCTGCTGCACGAAATACAATAGATACCTTTTTTACGCCGGAATTGGGTTGTTCTGCTGTAGGAAATACAACAGATTCCCGTTTAGCGTGAATAAGTCTGGCTAGTGTATGGATCGAGTCAGGCGGCTGCCTGCCGCACTCACATCAACTTGAACAACCGGAAATCACAAATCGTCGAACCCGTTGTCGTCGCCAACCTTGCCGTAGTTGCGGGACTTGGCTTCGAAGAAGTCGGTTTTGGTCGCGTTCAGCGCTTCGTCGGAGAATGGCTTGATCCATGGCATGCAATTGACGTCTACGCCCGTGTAGGCTTTGTCCAGACCCATCAGCGTCAGGCGCTTGTTAGCGGTGTATTTGATGTAGTCGCTCAGCTCGTTCATATCAATGCCGCGCACGTTGGTGAGCGTGTAGTGCCCCCAATTGGTCTCCAGCTCTACAGCGCGGTCGATGGTGCGGTAGACGTAGTCCATATTTTCTTTGGTGTTCAGCTCAGGGAAATCTACCAGCAGCTGCTTGAATACTTCGGCGAAGAAGTAGCAGTGCTGATTCTCATCACGCTGAATGTAAGAGATCATCTGGCTGGTCGCCATCATTTTCTGGTCACGGGCCAGGTTGTAGAAGAAGGCAAAGGTACTATAGAAGAAAATCCCCTCCAGAATCAGATCGGCCACCATCGCCCGGAAAAAAGTTTCCTTGGACGGCGCATCCCGGAATTCCTGATAGATGTCAGAGATGAACTGGTTACGTTCCAGCAGCACCGGATCATGTTTCCAGTATTCAAAAATCTCTTTCTGCTCGCTATCCGATACAATGGAAGAGAGAACGTAAGAGTAGGACTGGTTGTGCACAACCTCCTGCTGTCCGATGATCGCCGAAATAGCTTCCAGCGAAGAGTCGGTAAAATAACGCTTCACATCGCCGACGAACATCGTTTGCATCGAATCCAGCACCGCTAGCAGGGCGATGTTAATCTTGAACACACGCTGTTCTTCCGCTTCCAGCTGCGGGAACTGCTGCGCGTCCTTCGACATCGGGATCTCATCGGCGATCCAGTGGTTCAGCAGCAGCACCTTGTACAGCTTGTACATGTGCGGCATGCGGATATCGTTCCAGTTCAGTATCCCTGAGCATTCCCCGTCGATGATTCGTGTAGACTGATTCGGGGCTTCGGTATTAAAAATCTTTTGCAGTTGCATGTTATTGTTTCCCTCCTGTATTTTGCGGGGCTAATCTTCTGTGGTGTCCTACAAATAGAATACGGCGATGTAGTAACGGAGAGGAAGTTTGGAACTGGAGGAGCGTTAGCGTTCGCCTTTGTCTGCGGATTTCGACCGCGAACAGCGGTTTAAATCAAGAAATCTGCAGACAACAGCGACCGGAAGTCCAAACATTCCTCGTAGTTACGGTTTTATCGCCGTACTCCTATATTTAGGCACTAAGACAATTAGCTCGCGCAAGACTCACACTCTTCTATGGTTAATGCACGGCTCCGCACATAATAAGTCGACTTCAATCCGCCCTTCCAGGCGTTTAGATGCAGGTTCAGGAAATCGGTGGCCTTGATATCAGGTGTCACGTACAAGTTGAAGCTTTGGCCCTGATCGACATGGCGCTGGCGGGCTGATGCCATGCGGATGGACCAGTTCTGGTCGATCAGGAACGCCGTTTTGTAATACCAGATCGTTTTCTCGGACAGATCCGGTGCCGGGTTGGCGATCTTGTAGGTGGTCTTTTCCTCATAGGAGAGCAGCTCATACAGCGGATCGATGCTGGCGGTGGACCCGGCAATGATCGAGGTCGAGCCGTTCGGGGCTATCGCGAACATCCAGGCATTGCGCACGCCGTCGGCGGCCACTTCCTGCTGCAGCTCACGCCACTGCTCTGTTGTCACGTATTTGCCTTCCTGCTCGCCGCTGGTATAGCCGCGCGAGGTGAAGTAAGCCCCGGTTTCCCAGTCAGAACCGGCGAACTTCGGATAGCGGCCCTTCTCGCGGGCCAGCTCCATGCTGGAACGCACGAGCAGATAGTTAATGTGCTCGTACAGGTGATTGTTATATTCCACGGCTTCGTCGGATTCCCAGCGGATGCCCTTCAGCGCCAGCAGGTGATGCAGACCAAAGGTGCCGAGGCCTACCGCGCGGTATTGGCTGTTCGTGTACTGGGCCTGCAGCACTTCAATATTGTTGATGTCGATGACATTGTCGAGCATGCGGACCTGAATCGGTATCAGCCGCTCCAGCACTCCGGCCGGAATCGCGCGGGCCAGGTGGATGGAATTCAGGTTGCAGACTACGAAGTCTCCGGGAACCTTCGAGATGACGATCCGGGTCTGGCCGTCCTTGGTAACCAGTTCTTCACTCTCGATAACCGTTGCCGATTGATTCTGCATGATTTCCGTGCACAGGTTGGAGGAGAAGACCATCCCCTGGTGCCGGTTGGGATTGGAGCGGTTCACCGTATCGCGGTAGAACATATACGGGGTGCCGGTTTCCAGCTGCGATTTCATAATCCGCTTCATGATGTCAATGGCCGGAACCGTGATGCGGGACAGCTCCAGATTGGCAGTGGCTTCGGCATACTTTTCACGGAAAGCGCCTTGTCCAAGCTTCTCGTCATAGAAATCCTCGAGACCCAGCGCGCGTCCGCGGGCATCCTTCCAGCCCATTACCTTCTTCACTTCATGCGGGCAGAAGAGGTTCCAGTGGCTGCGTGCTTCCACAGCCTCCATGAACAGATCGGGCAGGCAGACACCGTGGAACACGTCATGCGCACGCATTCTCTCGTCGCCGTTGTTCAGCTTCAGGTCGAGGAAGGCAAGAATATCTTTATGGAAAACATCGAGGTAGACAGCGACAGCACCTTTGCGTGTACCGAGCTGGTCTACGCTGACTGCGGTATTGTTCAGCTGGCGAATCCACGGAATGACACCAGAGCTGGTGTTCTTGTGGCCGCGGATATCGGAGCCGCGGGCCCGCACCTTGCCGAGGTAGACGCCGATTCCTCCGCCCATTTTGCTCAGCCGGGCCACATCGGTATTGGAGTCGAAAATGCCTTCGAGCGAGTCGTCCACGGTGTCGATGAAGCAGCTGGAGAGCTGTCCTGCGACCTTTTTACCCGCATTGGACATGGTAGGTGTGGCAGCGGTCATGTAAATGTTGCTCATGGCCCAGTAGGCTTCTTTGACCAGATCCAGACGTTTCTCTTCCGGCTCTGTGTGCATGAGGAACATCGCGATAATCATATAACGCTCCTGTGGAAGCTCCATTACGCGGCCGTCAAAGTCATGCGCCAGATAACGGTCCGACAGGGTCAGCAGGCCGATGTAGTCGAACAGCAGGTCACGCGTGTAATCGATGCAGCTGCCCAGTTCCTCGATCTGCTCCTTGGTGTAGTGGGACAGCAGTTCTTCACGGTAGATGCCCTTCTTCACGAGATCGGTAATCAGCGGGTACAGCTCGCCGTAAGGCTCGTCCGGGTAGGCTTTGTAGCGGCGGTTAACGGCGGCTTTCTTATAGAGGGAAGTCAAAAGCGAACGTGCAGCAGCGAACTTCCAGTCCGGCTCCTCTTTGGTAACCAGTTCAAGGGCACTCATCGTAAAAGCATTGCTGATCTCTTCTCCGCTGACCTCATCACGGCGCAGCTTGGACTGCACTCCGCGGATCAGAGTTTCCTTGCTTAATTGATCCAGGCCGTTCAGGATACGGTCGGCGTACACGGAAAGGCGGATTTCGTCAAAAGCCAGTTGGCGGTTATCGGGTTTCACTACGAGCTGTGGCATAAGTTCAACCATCCTTTCATTTTTGGGTTTAATTTTCAATATCACAAATTGAAGTATATAAGCGCAGAGAGCGGCCCGCCCCGAGGCTTGGCCTGCTCTTTGAAAGTTAACTGAATTTATAAGGCAGCCGGCTCCCAATGTACGATTTCCGTACCGGCGAGACTGGCCTGAATATCAATAATGCGCTGGTTGCTGCTTCCCCGGTAGGGAAGGGTGGTGTCTTTGAGTTCTTCCACAAAACGTCCGTCGATCACGACCTGGCACAGGGCCAGCAGGTTCCATTCGGGTGAGCCGGGTGTCGCTACAAGCTCTTCATAGGTATAGCCGGTGTAAATCCAGATGGGATACTCCGGCAGCTCGCTGCGCAGCTCCTGAATGAAGCCCGCAGCCTCCTCTGCCGAGAAAAAAGGGTCGCCGCCTGCCAGTGTCAGTCCGTCCAGCAGCGGATTCGCGGCTATTTCGGCAATGATCTCCCGTTGGCGCTCCGGGGTGAACGGCTCACCGAAATTAAAGTTCCAGGTTTTGGGATTGAAGCAGCCCGGGCAGCGGTGACGGCAGCCGCTGAGGAAAAGGACGGCCCGCATGCCTTCTCCTTCATTGATCGATTCCGGGTAGTAGCCGCATATGTTCATAGATGCTTAACGCGGTCCCTTACTTCGGCTTGCTTGGCGGCATTGAAGCGGGTCTGATAGTCGCCGGTCAGGTAGCCGGTTACCCGGCGCAGACGGCGGATATGCACATCGTTCTCATGCGCGTCGCAGGAAGGGCAATTGGTGCCAATCACGCCTTCGTAACCGCAGTTCGAGCAGCGGTCCACCGGATGGTTGATGCTGAAATAGCTGACTTGCTGCTCCAGCGCGTAACGGATAATCTTGACAAAAGCCGCCGGGTTGCTGCGTGCATTACCATTCAGCTCCACATAAGAGATTGCACCCGCATTGCAGTATTCATGGAACGGGGCTTCCAGGCTGATTTTCTGCGCAGCGCTCAGCTCATGGTAGACCGGGATGTGGAAAGAGTTCGTATAGTATTCACGGTCGGTGATGCCCGGAATGGAACCAATTACTTTACGGTCCACCTTGGTGAACTTACCGGACAGCCCTTCAGCAGGTGTGGCGAACAGAGTGATGTTGAGGTTCAGTTCCTCGCTCTTGCGGTCGCAGTATTCCCGCATGTGGCGGACAATAGCGAGCGCCTTGGCATGGATCTTCATGTCCTCGCCGTGATGCTTGCCGTACATGGCCTTCATGCACTCCGCCATGCCGATGAAGCCAATCGACAGACTGCCGTGCTTCAGCAGTTCGCCAACAGAATCCTCGGGAGCCAGGTCCTGGCCGCCTTCCCAGACGCCTTCGCGCATCATGAAGTCAGAGGCTTTGGCCTTCTGGGAAGCCTGGATGCGGAAGCGGTGGAGCAGCCCTTCCAGAGCGATGTCCATGTAATGGTTCAGATCGTCATAGAAACCGTTCTCGTCCGCGGCAAGCCGGCGTCCTGTGGCGGTGCCGTAAGCCAGTCCCAGCCGCACGAGATTGAGCGTATTGAAGGACAGGTTGCCTTTGCCGGAGCAGTGGTTGCGTCCGAAGCGGTCGCCCAGCACCCGTGTGCGGCAGCCCATGGTTGCAAATTCAGTATCCGGGTCGGCCGGATCATAATATTGCATGTTGAGTGGCGCATCCAGATTGGCGAAGTTCGGGTACAGTCTGCGGGCGGAGCATTCGGCGGCCTTGAGGAACAAGTGATAGTTCGGATCGCCCTGCTGCTGGTTCACGCCCTGCTTGCATTTGAAGATCTGGATCGGGAATACCGGCGTTTCGCCGCTGCCGAGTCCGTTCATCGTTGCGGTCAGCAGCGAGCTGATCACCAGCTGACCTTCGGGAGAGGTGCACGTGCCATAGTTGATGCTGGTAAAAGGAATCTGGCCGCCCGAGCGGCTGGACATCGTATTCAGGTTATGTATCATGCTCTCTGCAGCCTGCAGCGTTTCGCTCTCCGTCTCCTTCAGCGCAAAGCGGAAGGCCCGCGGATACAGCTCTGACAGATCGCTGCGGCTCATAGTGACTTCGCCAAGATGCTCACCAGCTTGTCCTTCTTCGAAATATTCGAGTCCCTTGCGGAACAGCTTGGCAAAGGACTTGGTCACATAAGGGGCCAGGTCATAATCCAGCTTGTTGGCGGATACGCCGCCGTATTGGGCATTTTGCTGAGACTGGAAAATAATCGCCACAAGTGACATCGCGGTCATAATCGAGTTCGGAGGTCGCACACTGCCGTTGCCAGTGTTAAAGCCTTCGCGGAGAAGACGCTCGAACGGGATAAAGATGCAGTTGGTGGTTCCGATGGCGTATTGGTCCAGATCATGGACATACACTACGTTATCGAGGGTAGCCTGTACCAGTTGCGGCGGCATTGTGAAGTTGCGGGCATACCACTTGGAATACTCACTGCCGAACTTACTCATTTTGCCGGAAAAGCTTTCTCCGTTCAAATTGGCATTCTCGCGCAGCAGATCCAAATCCCGGCTGTCGATAATATCGCGCCCCAAATGGATGAGTTCCTCTAACATAACCTCCTGTGCATCTTGTCCACCGTTGTACCGTTTCTCCAGCAACGTCATTGTGCAGCTCTCCTCTCCGTATATAAAAAACGTCCTGATAGTAATAAGACACCCGTTAACTCAGTAAAAAGAGCATCTTCCGCCGAGGACGGCGGAAAATGCCCGGATGCGTAACACAAATAACCGAAACCGGATATTTGCGGATGGTCTCCATGGAAAGAAGCTTTCCCGCAGAAGCCGATACCTGAACGCGATAAGGCTTATCGCATTCAGGTATCGGCAGCCTTTGCTTCCCATCCTGGGGGAAGGCTAAATCTGCTTTTGCAGGCCGCATACGGACACCTCTCCTGTTCCTCGCAGGCGTAAATGATGGTGCCCGGAAACAGGCAGGTCTCCTGGCTTCCGGTGAATTCCGGAGGCGCCTTCCCAAGGGGCAATGCCCTCAGTGGCGTGAGCCTCCAGATACTGTCCCGCAGGGCTTGTGGAAGCCTGCTGAACATCCGGTTACAGTGGCGGGACCACAGCGGATTTGCACCGCGCTTCCCTATTAAGCTTCAGCGCTCGTTATAGAGGCGAAGCACCTGTTTCCACTATATTTTGTTGTCGCTAGATAAAAATAACCCAATATCTTGTGTTTGTAAACATTTTTTTGCGAGCCCGCGCTGGGGGCGGATTCAGCCGATTTACTCACAGATGATCCACAGTTAGTCCACAGATGTTCCCGTGTTCGTCCACAATTAATCCACAGGTAATCCACAGAATAACGACAAATTTTGCCGAATTTGATTCAAACATTGGCCCGAAAACCGCCACAAAGACTCCATATATACGGTGAGTACAATCACGGGATTTCTTGCGGAGGGTTGTTAGGACTTTAGGCGATTTGTGACGGTAGACAGGAGTTGTTACAATAGAAGGGACTGAAGACTTATATAACGGATTTTTTTATATTTTATAGTAGGAGGGATTTCAGAATGGCGATTGGTGAAGTAACCGTAATTCCGATCGGCACAGGCAGCACCAGCCTCAGCAGCTACGTGGCTGATATGCAGCGGGTGCTGGAGACGGTGGAAGGCATTACCTACGAACTGACATCCATGGGCACGATTATTGAAGGACCGCTCACGCGGATTCTGGCTGCTGTAGAAGCGCTGCATGAGTCCCCGTTCACAGCAGGTGCGCAGCGTGTCTCTACTTCGCTTAAGATTGATGACCGCCGCGACAAAGCCTCTACGAGCCGCAGCAAACTAGAATCGGTGGAGCGCAAGCTGCAGGCGGAATAGTTCTGAATAATTACAGCACACAAGGAGCGTGTCCTCTATGGCGGCAATGAATCAGCAGATCGGGATACAGATGTATACACTACGGGATATGGCCGAAAAGGATTTTCTGGGCACACTGTGCAAAGTGGCGGAGATCGGCTACAAGTCGGTAGAATTTGCTGGTTATTTCGGCGTATCGGCTGCCGAATTGCGCAGAACGCTGGATGAGCTGGGGCTGGCGGCTCCCTCGGCACATGTCGGATTGGATTTCAGCAGTCTGGAGAAGATGCAATCGGCATTATCGAGAGAGATTGAATATGCCCGGGAGGTGGGGCTGGAGTATATCATCACGCCTTCGGCGCCGCTTCCGCAGCATCCGGCACTGGATGATGTGCTTGCACTGGTGCCCTTCTTTGAAAAGGCTTCTGAACTTGTGCGGGCGGCGGGTCTGAAGTACGGCTATCATAACCATGACTTTGAGTTCAAGCAGGTCAACGGGCAGGCTGTGATCGACATCTGGCTGGAGCGGATTCCGGCTGAGCATATGGTGGCTGAGTTTGATTTGGGTTGGGTGCATGTAGGCGGTGCCGTACCGGCAGAATATGTATCCCGTTACGCCGGGCGCGTTCCGCTGGTCCACATCAAGGATTTTGGCGCGGGCCATGAAGAAGCCGATCTTGGGAAGGGCCAGGTCGACTTCGAGAGTGTCTTCAAGGCTGCGGATGACGCCGGCATTCGGCACTATATTGTGGAGCAGGAGGTCTTTGCTTCTTCTTCTCTGGAGAGCGCAAGGCTGGCACTGGATTACTTCCGCAGACGGGGAATGCTGGGATGACTTTGAGGGACTCGATTCCCCTCCGCAGCGCGGGTCCTGTAGAAATTACGGTCGCAGCACTGTGAAAGAATGGGTTGCGTTTTTCCCCAGACGGGGTATAATGTATTTTGTTTGACAGAAAAAAAGCTTTAAGCTGGTGTAGCTCAGGGGTAGAGCAACGCACTCGTAATGCGTAGGCCGGGGGTTCAATTCCCTTCACCAGCATCCTTAATAACTCAATCATGGCGCGGCTTTCCGGGATTTCGGGGGGCTGCGTTTTTTTATGATAAACCTACTACTGTAACTATATATAATCAAGTTGGAGGTTAACACATCTGTGAAAAGTGAAGACTTATATCAACTTATAGGTAATAAACTTGTAGGGATTATCCCTGATGAGTCAAAAATGAGTTGATATATAGCCATAGTATTCCTGAGATTTATAGAGTAGATGAGCGCATTTATGACCGCTTGTGCAGTGAATTAGAAGAGTACTTCGTTGATCTTAATGCGGAATACAGTAAAAGCAACCCTCAACAATGGACAAATTTAACTATGTATTTAAACCAATCAGGTAAGTTTAATATCGATTATAATTATGATGAAGTTTTGTTTTCCCCTTCACAACAGCGTACAATCTGGAAATATGAAATTCTAGGTTTACATCCTACAGATGGTTTTCACCAAAGGTATCTAGATGAGTATTTAAAACAAAAGGCCGATTAATCTCCCAGAAAGCCATAACGGTAGTACTCACTAGGGGAATTGTATATTTATAATTGTGTTGCAGAAAAAATTTACTTTTCTGCAACTTTTTCTTTATTTTAGCGTCATGTAAGAGGATGCTAAATTGTGTGAATAGGAGGATTTCTCTGTGGTAAAGAGAATTTTTGTTATTTTTGCTATGACTATAGGATTAATGGTATCTGCTGATCAGTCCTATGCCCATCCCACTGAGTTACCGCCAAGTAACGACCGTACGGATGTGGTCTATGTTAGTGAAAATGTAGTAACACTGGTTGACTATATTAATAATAAAGCAGATATAGTTGATTTAAAGACAAAGATAACCACAAATATTTCGGATGGTTCAAATACGATCCTAGATATAGAGGTTATAAAAAATCCTCAAAAAATAGTGCTGCTTCAAAAAGGAAACGGAAATAAAATTTCAAAAACAGTATTCTCTTTTAACGGAAATCTTATTAGCAAGACTGAGATCGCTCTTGAAAATGTGGGAGATAAAATCAAATGGGTAGCTCCTACAGGCACAACAAACGAACGAATAATGGTTCAATCTAACAATTCCTTTAGCCTGTATCAATACCCTTGGACTAAACCAAGTGTGAGCTACAACGCAAAGATCGTTGATATGGGATATGAAAGTGTATCAGTAATGGATTGGGAATTTGAGGGGTATCCTAATTTGGCCATTAAGTACCATGCGCAAGGTATAATGAGGGATGATTATTTCGTTAAAATGGTCTATCTTTATACAAAGAATGAAACTTCGCTCAAGGAGTTTAATTCTGATTTCTTAATTAAAACTAGCGGTAATTACCTTGCAGCATTATCCTCTTATACCTATCAGGCAATACCGGGAAATGTAATCCGCCCCTCAGCCAATGATGCTCAAAAGGTATTTCGTTTAATCAATAAATCAACTACAAAGGAAACTGCTTCTATAAAAGAAGTTTTTAAACAAGATGGTGACATTTCCGGGTGGAAAACAGAACTAATTAACGGTCAAGTATTTGTAGGGGATTTAATTGAACACACATGGTCCTTGTTTTCTCAAGAAGGAGCTATAATTTTAAAAAACAGGACTGGCCTAAAAATGGTGCCACGAAATTTTTGTACTACAATTTAAAATCACAAACAGCATATTTTCTGGATTATTCATCAGGTGAGATCTCAATAATGGAGAAGCCTTCGAAAAAATAGAACGGAAACGGGGAAACGGTAGATGTGGCGTAAATACATACTAATTGTTACAAGTCTGCTTGTGGTCTTCGTAATGCTTCTACAGCCCGGACCTGCCCATGCGGCGGATGGCGGAACGATAACTACAGACAGCGGCATCCAAGAAAGGCTGATAGAAAAGTATGGACTTGATGATTCCAAACCTTCTTCTCAACCCGGCTGGGGCGGAGCGGATATAGGTATAAGTGAACCTCTTTCGCTCGTCCTTTCCATATTCAGGGTGATTGTCAATCCTCATGCGTGGGTGGTTCCGGAGTTTATCCATCATTTGTTTTACCAATAACGACAGTAAAAGTTGCATAGAACCCCATAGAGTCATACAATACAGTAGTAGAAAGCACACACAATGCGCAGGCAGGGGCTTCATGCTCCTTCGCCGGCATCCCGATAAACAATAGGCGGCGCGGCTTTCCGGATGTTCGGGAGGCTGCGTTTTTTGCTCTTCTGGAGAGGGGAATAGGCACAAGATGAAATGTCTCACGGTCCGGCAGCCTTGGGCCACCTTAATTGCTCTTAAGGAAAAGCAGTTCGAGACCCGTTCCTGGCAAACAGCATACCGTGGTGAGCTGGCTATTCATGCCGGGATGGGGATCGACAAATCCGCCTGCAGGCAGGAGCCGATCCAGTCGGCTTTGGCACGGCATGGATTCAGTGCAGACAACCTTCCTCTCGGAGCCATTATCGCTACAAGCCGTCTGGCCGACTGCTACCAGGTGACGGATGAGGATTCCGGAGCGGGCTGGCCGGGCGGCAATGAATTTGCTTTTGGCGATTATTCACAAGGGCGTTATGCCTGGAAGCTGGAAGAGGTAACGGCGCTTGTTCATCCGATTCCCGCAAAAGGCAGGCTGAGCTTCTGGGAACACCCTGTGCTGGAGGGAGAGCAGTGAACCGCTGGGCTGTACAACCTTTTGGCATAATCGAAATTTATTTAGCGGCCCAAGCCATTATTGGGTATGAACCGGCTGACTCGCGGGTAATCTTCTTATAAGGCCGTTGGTGCAGCCAATGAAATGAACCCCGCGTGATCATCAGGATGATAAGAAAGGGCGTATGCATAGGAAATGGGAAGTCTCCTTATTGCGTGGCTTTGTATGCTGTGTTTGTATTTTTCGTTCGAGGATAAGGTTAGCCGGAAAATTATCTTTCCCGTGGCGCTGGTCGTTTTTTTAGGCACCCTGGGCTATTGGAAGCTTTTAATGTAATTTTTATGTAATTATAAGCTTGTTTTCAGGTTAAGGATATATATTGAATGTACCAGACACTCCCCAGTGTTTATAGATAGCTTACAGGGTCTTGCCAACTCCCTTGGCGAGGCCCGTTTTTTTTATTTTGTTTGACTGACCCTAAGTATTTATAAACAAGATCAATAAATGTGATATTTTTCACAATAAAATACGAAGAATTATTATATATTAAATTTGAAATACTAAAGATTAAAGTGTAAGAAATAAAGCACCCCAAAGAGGAGAATGATGATGAGTCATGAAGGAAGTCTCCGCCGTGGTTTGGCATTTGGTTTATTTTTGAGCATTCCGTTATGGATGTCGATGATTGGCTGGATTCAACTGCTGTAACATACCAATCAGCTATATTCGCATTGTCTGATTACGAGAGCGCATATAGCATACATAGAGGTGGATCAAGAACTGCTTACGGTTGTTTCCGTGGCAGTTCTTTTGTTTTTTTTGCAAGTCTGGAGAATATTAGGCGTATAGTTCAATAATACTATTTTTAATATTTTAAATTTCAGATAAAATGCAGGTTTGGGACTTTTTAAGAGTAATCCTTAGATCCGACGCTATTTCGTATGCAAGTGAAGTTTTGGTGTATGTAAGCTATAATCCCTTATGTACAAAGGGTTGTCCAATATCTGTATGTGCCAAGCACCTGAAAAAACACTAAAGGAATAGATTGACAATAGGGGGGTGGAGGGATAAACTGGAACTAGTTCGAAAGTAACAATTGTCATAGACTACATAAGAATCGCCAAATTACACACCATCATGTATAAACGCAAACTGTTCGAAAGGACAGGACGCAAAGTCAGGAATCTAATGCCCGCAAGCAGGGGCTATGATCGTCCGGCCGCCGTGAAGCTAACCCTTCGTGGCGGTTTTTTTGTTGTTATATGTTTTTGGCGAAATCATAGAATAAGTTACTAGGAGGTGCATGCGATTGAAAAAAAGAACACAGAAGGCAGCAGCTCTGTTACTGACAGGGGTGTTGATATTGGGCAGTACGATTACTTGGGGATGGAACGTTAGTGCAGCGGCTAATATGCCGTATACCCCAACACCTGTTTTGGGCGTTGCCGGCAATTTTAACGCATTTATATTTGGGGATTTCACGCAATCATATGATCAGATTCATGGAAGGCTTGCGGCTGAAGGGAATATTACTTTGCAAGGGTACGGTGTATCCAAGGATGCGCCTGGCGGGGATGTGCTGGTTGCAGGCAAGAATCTCAGTCTGACAGACGGTACAATATATGGCGCAGCAGTATATGGCGGCAGTATAACCAATACACGTGCAGACCTTAAGGAAACTCCCCGGAAGGGAACACCGATTGATTTTGCAGCCGAGGAACAGTTTTTGATACAGCGTTCGGATGAATTAGCCGCTTTGCCGCAGACACAGCCTTTTGTAAAAGAATACGGGAAGATCACCATTAACGCTCCGGATTCCTATAATGTCATTCGTCTGGCCGCTGCTGATTTGGCTGATGCCAATGGCTTGCAGTTCAACATAACAGGTGATGCCACCGTGGTTATTAATGTGAGCGGGAGCTCGGTGAAGATTCCTAATTTTCAATTCTGGGGAGGCAAAGCCCGTAAGGTACTGTTCAATTTCTATGAAGCTGCTTCTTTGAATATTGGGAATACAACCATTGAGGGCACCATACTGGCTCCTCATGCCAGCGTCTTTTATGATCACGCAGAACTTCATGGCACTCTAATCGCAAAAGCGTTCAGTGGTTATGTGCAGATGCACCACTATCCGTATGACGGGTCGGAACCACCTATAAAGCCAACACCAACACCAAGCGCATCGACATCACCAACACCAAGCGCATCGACATCACCATCGCCGAGCGCATCGACATCACCAACACCAAGCGCATCAACGTCACCAACGCCGAGTGCGTCAACGTCACCAACACCAAGCGCGTCGACGTCACCAACGCCAAGCGCGTCGACGTCACCAACGCCGAGCGCATCGACATCTCCAACGCCGAGCGCATCGACATCACCGACACCAAGCGCATCTGCATCACCGACGCCGAGTGCATCGCCAACGCCGACAGCGCCACCAAGCGCGTCACCAACGCCAAGCGCGTCGACGTCACCAACACCTAGTGCATCGGCAACGCCAACGCCGACAGCACCACCAAGCGCGTCTCCAACACCAAGCGCGTCTCCAACACCGAGCGCATCGACATCACCGACGCCGAGTGCATCGGCAACGCCAACGCCGACAGCGCCACCAAGCGCGTCACCAACGCCAAGCGCGTCAACGTCACCAACACCGAGTGCATCGGCAACGCCAACGCCGACAGCGCCACCAAGCGCGTCACCAACACCGAGCGCATCGACGTCACCAACGCCGAGTGCATCGACATCACCAACACCAAGCGCATCGACGTCACCAACGCCGAGTGCATCGGCAACGCCAACGCCGACAGCGCCACCGAGCGCGTCACCAACACCGAGCGCATCGACGTCACCAACACCAAGCGCATCGACGTCACCAACACCGAGCGCATCGACGTCACCAACACCGAGCGCATCGACATCACCAACACCAAGCGCGACACCATCACCGGTGGTGAACCCGTCGCCTACGCCTACAAGCGTAGTAACACCGACACCAACGTCAAACACTACAATCATTTTTGTTCCGGTAACCGTGCCAACACCAACGCCAACAACGTTAATCGGTACGATTGTAGACGATACGGTAATCAATGATGATCCAATACCTTTGGGGCCGGTGGCAACGCTAGCTCCATCTCAGCCGACAGCATCACTCCAGCCTACACCAGCTCCTGCCCCTGCTCCGTCAGCAACAGTAACACCGAAGTCTGGGGATGAAGTGATACTAGATGATGAGATTCCTTTGGGCAGTGTGGATACACCCGACAAGCTGCCGCAGACCGGGGAATCCAGTCCGGCACCTTATTACATCGCCGGTCTGGGAATAGCAGGCTTGGGCTTGCTGCTCAGCAGAACAGCAAGAAGCAATAAACGCAAACGGTAAAAGTAACTGGAAGCCATATAGATGATGGAATACTTCATCGTAACGGGTTAGAGGATATAATTCACAGCAGTAAAACAAGTGATAAAAACAGGGCCCCTTCACCATGAAGGAGTCCTGTTCTTTTGTTTGGTCATTTAATGAATTTTTCCAGGATTCAGCTGGATTTCCAGTTGGTCCCCGAGCCATGTTATACTATGCAAAAATCGGGTGGCGCTAAGGCCACTCTTAAGTGGGATTCCATTTTACCGAAGAAAGGTGACAAACATTCATGTGGAGTGTAATTATAATTGCCGCCTTGCTGATCATTGCTGGCGGTGTGACTTATGCAGGATTCTTTTTTTATGGTGTTGCGATCAAGCGGGCGCCGAAGGAGTTTCTGGCCAAGACTCCTGATCTTAAGGTAGACCCGCCGGTTGCCGGGGCATCCTGGGGGGAAGGGGCGGAGTGGGTATCCCGTCACACCTTCAGAAATATTGAAATTTCATCTGATGACGGGCTGACGCTGCGAGGCTATTATCTGCCGTCAGAGCGTGCCGCGGGGCGGACCGCTATTATAGCCCACGGATATTCCGGTAAAGGTAAGGATATGGGGGCATGCGCCAAAATCTATTATGAGACCATGGGCTATAATGTGCTGATTCCCGATGCCCGTGGACATGGCGACAGCAAGGGGGATTATATCGGGTTCGGCTGGCCGGAGCGCCGGGATTATCTGAAGTGGATCGGGTACATCCTTGCGGAGGACGGGCCGGAGGCGCAGATTGTGCTGCACGGGATATCCATGGGCGGGGCAACCGTGATGATGACTTCAGGAGAAGAGCTTCCGCCGCAGGTAAAAGTTATCGTAGCCGACTGTGGATATACCTCTGTCAAAGCACAGCTGTCTTACCAGCTGTGGCGGATGTACCATCTGCCAAGCTTTCCTTTCGTACATATGGCGAGCCTCATCACCCGCATCAAGGCAGGATATTTCTTTGGAGAGGCTTCGGCGCTGAAGCAGGTGCGTAAAGCCCGTGTGCCGATACTGTTCATACATGGCGATGCCGACAAGTTCGTGCCCTTCCATATGATGGATGAACTCTATCGGGCATGTAGAAGTCCCAAGGACAAGCTTGTAGTCCATGGTGCGGGACACGGCCTGGCGTATGACACAGACAAGGCAGCGTATGTAACAAAAGTGGCCGATTTTGTGACCCGGTATGTCCTTTAACCTTGAAAAAAAAGTCCCGGAAACGTAGACGCGCCCGATATCCGCAAACTGCGGTTATCGGGCGCTAATATGTTCCACACATGGGACCGCATTCTATGTACAAGAAAGCAGCGAAGCCATGTCTTCTGCGTATATTTAATCCCCCGCCGTCCGTGAGAAAAACGGGTGTCTTGATCCTTGTTATTTCCAGCAGCCGTGTGGCGAGAATAATCCTTCCAAAACGACAAAAGCCCTACCTCTCTTTTGTCCTTGCGGCTCCGTGGCCGCGCCAGTGCGAATCGGAAAACTATGTTCGAATTTAATCTCATAAAAAGGAAGAGTACTGCAAGAAAACGTAAGATTTTGTGTCCAAAATGCCGATAATAGATAAATGGGCAACGAATCGGCTTGACATCTTCTTGATGGGGATAATATATACTGCAAACAAATATTCACTAAGTATAGCATGGATTGTCAAGAAATGCAAATCATTAAGCTTTAAGGAAGGCTGGAAACGGGGGGCCCGATGAATTTATACGGAGTTTTTTTGAAAAAACAGATTCGTAATTACATGTTTGGCTCCGTGATTGCCGTGCTTGCGGTGGGAAGTCTGATTCTTCTCTCCTCACTTGAAATAAGCCAAACTGAGTATTTGCGGCTGCTCTACGTATTGCTGATCTCGTTCGTCATTATGGCTGTGACGGAGATCAGTGTCTTCCTCAGGCAAATGCGGCCTATCCGGATGGCACTTACGGAGCGGAAACCGACACTAGCCATGCTGGAGAAAGCTTATCTGCATACTCACCGGCTGCCGAAGCTTGCGGTGCAGCGGATACTGGGTCCGCATTTTCTGGGGCTGTCTCTGCCAGCATCGCTCCTGACCTTATGGATGATCCGTACCGGATTAATCAGCTTACCCTACTTCTATCTAGTGCTTGCAGTCGCCGGGGCTATTCTGGTGGCAGGTATGCATGCGTTGATTGAGTTTTTTCTGACCTCCTCGGCGATCATTCCGCTGATTAAAGAATTCAGAAACCGGGCATTGACCTTGTACATGGTTGATTTTTCTCTGGAAGGCCATGTGTTTGTGCCAATCCGCCCCAAATTTCTCGTCACTTGTATGCTGATCGGTACTTTCCCGCTCTTTCTATTTATTATGGCAACCCAAATCAGGCTGGAAACGCTGCGGGGCGGTTTAGCCGATGGCATGCAGAATTATTGGGATTGGGCGGGGCTTATGCTGCTGATCGGTACCCTTTTTTCATCCATAGCGGCTTGGCTTCTAACCCGAAGTGTGCAGCATCCCATTAACGAATTGTACCAAGCAATGAACAATATTAAAGACGGGCGGCTGCTGCAGATGCAGGACGAATACTCGGATGAATTCTCGAAGCTCGTGGCCGGATTTAATATGATGGTCCGCGGTCTGCAGGCCCGGGAGCATCAGAGCAGGCAATTACTCGACAGCTATTTCACCACTCTTGCTGTAGCGCTGGATGCCAGGGACCCGTACACAGCCGGGCACTCGCTGCGGGTGGCGGAATATTCGGTGATTATTGGCCAGCTCGCGGGGCTTACCGGGCAGAAGCTGGATAATTTGCGCAAGTCTGCCCTGCTGCATGATATCGGCAAAATCGGTGTACGGGACAGCGTACTCTTCAAGGAGGAGGCGCTGACCGACGAGGAATTTGACGAGATCAAGAGCCATCCCGTGCTTGGAGAGAATATTCTGCGTCAGATTGAGCCTGTGGAAAAGATGGCGCCTTACCTGGGCGGGGTTCGCTCGCATCATGAACGTTATGACGGCGAGGGATATCCGGACGGTTTGGCCGGAACGGCTATTCCGCTGCATGGCCGGATTATAGCCGTGGCTGATGCCTATGATGCCATGACCTCGGACCGGCCTTACCGCAAAGGGATGAATCATGAACGGGCGCTGGCTATTCTGGAGCAGGGAAGAGGTACCCAGTGGGATCCTGAATTTGCCGGTTTGTTTTTGGCCTATTTCGGAAAAACTGAGAAATCCGGTAAAACGGATTATCCAGGCCGGGCGGGATAACCTAATATTTCTTATTGAAGCGGATGCCATCCATTTATGATTCGGTATCCGCTTCTGCTTGCGTGCCTATTTTGTGAACTGCTCCCTAAAACCGACAAATCCCGAGTACATTCATTGAAGGATTGAAGACGGACCGTTATAATTAATAAGTCTGGATTTTAACTAAAAAATAAGGGAGATCATTATGAAACGCGCAGATGTGCTGCTGATTTCCATCGTGCTCATTGCCGCGCTTGCTTTTATCGTGCCGAGATGGCTCTCGAACGATAGCGACAAGGCGGGACCCGGAAACAACCTGGTAGCTAATATAACGGTGGATGGCAAGCTGTATAAGACAGTGAAGCTTACAAAAGAAGAACAAACCATTGATATCCGCACAGAGCGCGGCTATAACATTCTGAAGGTGTATGACTACGGGATTGAAATGTACGATGCGGACTGTCCCGACAAGGTATGCCTGGGCTTCGGCCATATTACCCGTCCCAAGCAGACCATCGTGTGCCTGCCGCACCGGGTGTTAGTAGAAATTGCAGGCGGTGTGTCGGGGGAGGATGATATAGATGCCTATGTCCAGTAGTGAATCGGCAACAGCATTGAAACGTACGGTGATTGTGGCTATTTTCGCAGCAGTCGCTGTAGTACTGAGTCTGGTGGAGGCCCAGATCCCGCTGGTTGGGGTCGGACTCATGCCTGGCGCCAAGCTCGGCTTCGCCAATATCATGATTTTGACCTGTATTTTCTTTTTACGGGGTCGTGACGCCTTTGTGTTGGTCATTCTGAAGACATTGCTTACAGCATTCCTGCTTGGCACCTTTTCGAGTCTACTGTTCAGTCTGTTCGGATCGCTGCTCAGCTTTGTGGTGATGTTCCTGCTGGTGAAGTGGGGAGGCAAGAAATTTAGTGTGATCGGAATTAGTATAGCGGGGGGATTGGCCCATAATACGGGGCAGCTGTTCGCGGCGTCCATTGTATTCAAATCCATGAGTATTTTCTATTACTTGCCGGTGCTGCTTATTACCGGGATTGTGACGGGGATTGCCGTTGGCTTCGCCGTGCGTTATCTGGTAGCGTCGCTGTCCAAAATATCGCTGTTTGAAGAGTTTTTGGGCTAAAGCGGGTCCATCAGCGGAAGGATGACTAACATGATTGAAGCATATCAAGACGTGGAGGATGCAGAAGGGGTGCCGGCTGTGATCCAGCTCGACGGAGTCTCTTTTGGCTATGATCCAGAGCACCCCATTCTTCACAATATCAGCGTATCCATTCCACAGGGCCAGTGGGTGAGTATAGTAGGACCAAACGGCTGCGGCAAGTCCACACTGGTTAAGCTGATGAACGCCCTGCTGCCCAAAAGTGGCGGAGAGATTACCATATGCGGCCATCAGCTGGGTGAAGAAACGATTGGTGCCATCCGGCAATGCATTGGCATGGTGTTCCAGAATCCCGATAATCAATTTATCGGGGCTACGGTTGAGGAAGATATATTGTTTGGCCTGGAGGGGCTATGTTTGCCATACGCTGAGATGGAGGAACGGCTGAGAGCCTATACCTTGAAGCTGGGGATTGAGGATCTGCTGGCCAAGCATCCGGGCGAGCTGTCGGGTGGACAGAAGCAGCGTGTCGCCATTGCATCCATTCTCGCCATGAAGCCAGGCATCGTCATCTTTGACGAGGCCTCTTCCATGTTGGATGAGGCGAGCCGTGATGAGTTGCTTCGCATTCTTCAAGGGATGCGGGCGGATGGGCAGTACACCATCCTGATGATCACGCATGATGCTGACGAGATCCTGGCCTCGGACCGGGTGCTGGCCATGCACAGTGGCGGTCTTGCCGCTGATACGACCCCTCAGGAGCTGTTCGGGAATACAGAGCTTCTGGAGAAATGCCATCTACTGGAGCCGTATCCTTGGCGTCTTGCCCGGGAATTGCAAAGCCGGGGAATCAGGGTGGATGCGCCCGCCAGCGAAAAGGAGCTAATTGATAAACTATGGCCATACAACTAGAGCAAGTAAGCTTTACTTACGCCGAGAATAGTTTATGGAAGCAGACGGCGCTGCATGATATTACCCTTGGTATTCCCAAAGGCTCACTTACCGGGATTGCGGGTGCAACGGGTTCGGGCAAATCTACGCTGCTGCAGCTCTTTAATGGCATCCTTAAACCAACGCAGGGGACGGTAAAAGTGCTGGATGTGACTATACGGGCCGGTGAGAAATCACCGAAGCTGCTGCCGCTGCGCCGCCGGGTCGGACTGGTCTTTCAATTTCCGGAGCAGCAGATGTTCGAAGATACGGTAGAAAAGGACCTGATCTTCGGACCGCTCAACTTTGGCATGAGTCCGGAGGAGGCCAAGGGGCGCGCACGCAAAGCCATGCTCGAAATGGGGCTGGACCTCGCCCTGCTCTCGCGCAATCCATTCCGCTTAAGCGGAGGACAGATGCGCAAGGCGGCCATCGCCTCCGTACTGGCCATGGACCCGGAAATATTCGTGCTGGACGAGCCGACCGCCACACTGGACCCGGTCAGCCGGGCGGAGTTGATCGCGCAATTGGAGCGTCTCTGCCGCGAACAGGGTCGGACAGTTATTATCGTAACCCACCGGATGGATGAACTGCTGCCGATTGCCGACCGCTGGGTTCTATTGAAGGACGGAAAAATTGCATTTCAGGGGAGCGGCGGAGAGCTTGCCGCCGATCCGGACATCCTTACGCGCTGCGGCCTGGGTGTGCCGCATTCTCTCCGTTACTGGCAGGCCATTGCCGGGCAGTTCGGCCTTGCGGGCGAGAGGCCCCGCTTAACCGCTGAGAGCCTTGCCGAACTGATCGCTTCATTGCCGGGGACCGTCAGATCAAGTGAGTCGGCAGGAATGGGGGATGCCCATGAATGAGCGGCTGCTGCTGGGACGCAGCATTGAGACTGGCTCGTGGGTACACAAGCTGGATGCGCGTTCCAAGCTTACCGGGATGCTGTTGTATGTAGCTGTAATTCTGCTGTCGGATTCCTGGCTTTCGATGGCGCTGCTGGCTGTATTTTCGATTACGGTCATGGCTTCAACGCGTATTCCGCTGAAGTATTTCATCAAGGCGGCCAAGCCCTTGCGTTATTTGATGCTGTTCATCTTCATCGTACAGCTTCTGTCCGTCAAAGAGGGAGATGTGCTATGGTCCGCCGGCTCGTTCTCGCTGCATGAGGGGGGGCTGCGCTTAGCTGCTTTTTCAGTCATCCGCATGCTGTTTCTGATCACGTTCACGGCGCTCCTTACCTTTACCACAACGCCTGGCAAGCTCAATCAGGGACTAGAGGGGATCCTTGCACCCTTCAAGAAATTAGGACTGTCGCCAGACCGGATTACGCTGATGATCAGCATTGCGCTGCGGTTTATTCCTACGATTCTGGATGAATCGCAGATTATTATGAAAGCCCAGGCCTCCCGCGGAGCCGATCTGCAGGAGCTGCCTTTGAAAGAGAAAGCGAGGATGCTGGTGTCGCTGCTTGTACCCGTGATCTCCAGCGCCTTCCGTCGGGCACAGGATCTGGTCTATTCCATGGAAGCCAGAGGCTTCCGCATGGATGCTCCGCGCAGCCGGTATCACCGCTTGAGGTGGGGCGCTGCCGATACTGTTTTTGTTGCTATGTTCATCATCATGGGAGTTGCAGTGGCATTATTGTGATATTTTAGGGGGAATAGGCAATGGCAAGATTTTTTAACGGGAAAGAAATTGAACTGCTCGCACCTGCGGGAACATTTGATATTTTTAAATCAGTGGTCGAGTCGGGCTGTGATGCGGTGTATTTTGGCGGTCCTGTACTCAATATGAGAATGATGCGCAAAGGCTATAATCTATCGCATGAAGAAATTATTGAAGCCCTGGACATCGCCCACGGTTTAGATAAAAAAGTATATATCACCGTAAACAATCTTTTCAGCGAAGACGATGTGGAGGAAGCCAGAGCCTATCTGCGGTTTCTTGACGAGGTTCGTCCGGACGCGCTGATTGTTCAGGATATGGCAGTGCTGGAGCTGATCCGCGAGATGGAGCTTACCGTTCCTATCCATGCTTCAGTCATGATGAATGTACACAATCTGGAGATGATCTACGCGCTGCGTGATCTCGGAGTAAGTCGGGTGGTTACTTCGCGGGAAATGGATCTGCAGACGGCTAAGCTGCTGGGGCAGCAAAGCGGCATGGAGCTGGAATACTTTGTTCATGGCGATATGTGCTCTGTTCACGGGGCGAACTGCTATTTCAGCTCACAGGTATTCGGGATGAGCAGCAACCGTGGCAAATGTATGAAGCCTTGCCGCTGGGATTACCGGATTAAACGGGACGGATATGTATTCCCGGCAGAATATCCGCTGGCCGTCAAGGATATGTTCATGTATGAGCATCTTCCGGAACTGATCGAATCGGGAATTACCTCTTTCAAAATTGAAGGCCGGATGCGCGATAAGGAATTCATGGTCTCCCTGGCGAACAGCTACAGCGAGGCTATTGACCGGTATATTGAAGATCCGATTGGCTTTGACCGGACCGTGGATTCCAAAGAGCTATACAAAAACCGCAAACGTGATTTCTCCACCGCTTACGCTTTTGGCAAACCAGGTCTGTCAAACATTAACCGCCGTTACGAAGGTACAGGCAAATTCTACAGCACAGGCAAGGTATTCAGTACGCCAACTGCTGAACGCGAGCTGTCCGAAACCCGGGTACAGGAGCTGCGCGAACGTCTGGCCGAGGCAGGAAAGGGTTCAAAAGCTGTACCGGAACTAGCTGTACGTGTGAATAATATGGAGCAGGCCCGTCTGGTTATCGAAATGGGTGTTGAGAGCCTGTATCTGCCTGGAGATGTATTTGAGCCGGACCGGCCGTTTACGAAGCAGGATATTAAGGAGCTTGGGGCCATTAAAGGGAATACCCGGTTGTACCTTGGAATGCCGCGGATGATGAATGAGCTTCATTTTAACCAGTATGATCATTTGCTGAACGGAGAACGGCTGCCTATTGATGGGCTGATGATTACCAATCTTGGGGCCATTCGGCGCTACAGAGCTTACGGGTACCCGTTGATCGGTGATGCCAATCTGAATATCTACAATCATCTTTCTGCAGGGCTGTACGCCGGACTGGGGCTGGAAAAGCTGACCGTGTCACCGGAAATGACGATGGAGCATTTTGCCGCCTTCATTTCGCGATGTGATCTGCCGCTAGAGGTTGTTGTTCACGGCACACCGGCGCTGATGTACATGGAACATGATCTGTACGAGAATACCGAGGTTATGGAGCCTATTGCCGAAGAAGATAATCTGTATGTCCGTAATGATGTGCTGGTTCTCAAAACCGATAAAGGCGAAAATCCGGTCTACCGTGACCAATTTGGCCGCTGCCATCTGCTGTTCTCCAAAGAACTCTGCTACCTGCCAATGCTGAAGGAAATGCGCGGGCTCGGTATTGCCAGCTTCCGGATCGAAGGCGCCACATATAGTAAGGAAGAGCTGCGGACAATCATTGCTGCCTACCAGGCTGCCCTTCATGGAACACATTCGCAAGAGGATCTACTGGGCGGACTTACGCCTGTGTATGCTGGTTATACGCTCGGTGCCCTGCAGTTTAATTGAATTATTTAAATTTTAAAATATCGCTATGGAGCGTATAATAACGGTAAACGTATGATTGCTAAGTTATTTTTTTCACAAAGAATTCTACTGATTGATAATCCATATTGTACCGCCCGGACGGGCGCCTGAAAGAGAGGGAACCCTTCATGAAGCAACAAGAGACAGCCATTGGAAGAACAGCGGTTGCCGCCAAAAGAAAGCAATATTTCTATCCCTGTACCGCACACTTTTACCGGGATGCGCCGCAGCTCGTGCGTGGAAGCATGCAGTTTGTCTATGATGAGAACGGCAAGTCGTATACGGACTTTTTTGCCGGCGTATCGGTTGTCGCCTGCGGCCACTGCAACCCTGTGATTACAGGACGCACGATTGCACAGCTTCAGCAGCTCCAGCACACCTCGACGGTATATCTTACCCAGCCGAATGTGGATTTGGCTGAGCGTCTGGAAGAGGTGCTTCCGGGGAATCTGCGCCGTAGCTTCTTCGTCAACAGCGGCTCGGAGGCCAATGAGGGCGCACTTTTGCTAGCCAGAATGCATACCGGCCGTAAAGGCTTCATTGCGCTGGAGAGCGGGCTGCACGGGCGGACCAATCTGACGATGAGTGTAACCGGGCTGCAAATGTGGAGAACGGATCAATACCTGGATGAAGATGTAACGTTTATTGAGCGGCCGTATCACCCGGAGCTTACGCTGGAGGAGGCTGCAGCCGTTTCTCTGAAAAGCCTGGAGCGGGTGCTGAAGGAAAAAGGCCACACGATCGCAGCGATGATCGTTGAGCCGATTCAGGGGAATGGGGGCATGATTATGCCTGCCCTCACCTATTTCCGCGAGGTCAAAGCGCTGCTGGAGGCTTACGGCGTGCTGCTGATCGACGATGAGATTCAGACGGGCTACGGCCGTACGGGAGCTATGTTCGCTATGGAGCATTTTGGCGTTGTGCCGGATATTATCAGTATGGCCAAAGCGCTGGGCAACGGGGTTCCGGTAGCGGCCTTTGCGACCACGGATGACATTGCGGCATCCTTGAACCGGCCTTCCGCTTCAACCTTCGGGGGGAATCCGGTATCGGCGGCTACGGCGCTGGCGGTACTCGACTATATCCGCGACGAACAGCTGCCGGAGCGCGCAGCCGAGTTGGGGGCTCAACTCAAGGGGGGCCTGGAGTCCCTTCAGGAGCGTTATCCGGGAATGATCGTTGACGTACGGGGAACCGGACTGATGCTGGGTGCAGAACTGGCGGGTCCGGATGCTGCTGGTTCGGCTGCGTTGACCGACGATGTACTGGAAGCGATGAAGGACCGCGGATATTTAATCGGCAAAAATGGCATAGGCCGCAACGTGCTGGCTTTCCAGCCTCCCCTGGTGATTACTGCTGAGGATATCGACGGCCTGCTGACTGCTTTGAATGAAGTGCTGCTGCAAGTTTCTACAGAAAAGGAAGAATGATATGGCCATCTTAAATGCTGTCAAAACCTCTGCGCTCAAGCTGAAAATGTTCAGCGAGCTGGTGATGTTTTCCCATACGCTGTTTTCGCTGCCCTTCGCCATCATTTCGATGGTCTGGGCTGCAGGGGGGGGGCCATCCGGCCACATGATGCTATGGGGACTTATTGCCCTAATCGGTGCGCGGAATGGCGCTAACGCCTTTAACCGTCTGGTTGACCGTACCTTTGACGGCAAAAATCCGCGCACAGCGCACCGTCATCTGCCGCAGCGTCTGCTTGCGGAGAAGGAAGTTATTTTCTTCATCATCATCAACTATGCCTTGTTCATTGTGGCCTCCGGCATGCTGAATCTGCTCTGTCTGCTGCTGTCGCCGGTGGCCATCGTTCTGATCTCATCCTATTCGTATACCAAACGCTTCACGTTCCTAAGCCATTTGTATTTGGGCTTTGTCATTGCCTCGGCGCCGATTGGCGCCTGGTTTGCAGTGACGGGAAATATCGCCTTTACCCCGTTCGTGATCGGTACGGTCGTTATGCTCTGGATCGCCGGTTTTGATATCATCTACGGCACTCAGGATATCGATTTTGACCGCCGGAACGGTCTGTGGTCGATTCCCAGCTTCTTCGGACTGGAGAATGCGCTGCGCATTTCCAAAGGCTTGCATTTCATTATGATTATGCTGCTGCTGTTCTTGTACCTCTGGCGCGATCTGGGCTGGATGTACCTGGTCGGCATCGGCATTGCTACGCTGCTTCTGATGACCGAGCACCGCATTATTAAGCCGCATAACCGGCGGCTGATGAAGGTGGCTTCGTATAATTTGAATCAGGTAATCAGTATGGTGATATTGCTGTGTACGCTGATTGATTATTTTTATGTGAGTTAGGGGCTCGGTTAGGAGAGGCTCCGCTCCGGGGAATGTTTGGACTTCCGGCCGCTGTTGTCTCCAGATGTTTTGGATTAGATCGCTATTAGCGATAACATCTGGAGACAAAGGCGGACGCTATCGCTCCTACAGTTCCAAACTTCCCCGCAGCGAAGTCCTAACCTTGCCTTGGCACACCCCACACCCAGCCTGCCCAGCAGGAAGCGGGCAGGGACACACCGGCGCGGAAAGCTGGCTTATGCGGCTTTCCTTGCCCGGTAGGGCTGGCCCCTTGAGCTCTGTCCCGTAGGGCCATCGTTCAAGGGCAAACAGCCTTAAGAGCTTGAGAGATAAACCCCAACCCCAACCCCAACCCCAACCCCAACCCCAACCCCAACCCCCAAGCCCAGGACATTAAGCTAAACTTACTCACGGGCGCTTCGCTGCGTTCGCTTGTTTAGCGAAAACAGGGGCGAAGGCAAAGGCAAAGATAAGTATCTATCGTCTCGCATTCACCCGCAGATGCACAAGCGGGGGAAGAGATAGATATGAAAGAAGGCCTAACAAGCGGAAGAAATAGATAAACACAAAAGAAGGCCCCAATCGGGACCTTCTTTTGTGTTATCGTATTTGATTACAGCTTATATACGCAAGAGAGTAAGAAGGGGTGAATACCTAATTGAACTGAGACAGTAAATTCTCTGCAGGAGTTATTGCTAAGTGGAATTTGTATACTTAATTCGCCTGAACCGTTGCCACAACGAAGTTTAGTGGGAATTTGTATACCTAATTCCATGAATTCATCTGTTTGGCGGAATTTTGCCCGAATTAGATATACTTTTTCCCACTAAAGCTAATAGTGAAGGGCAAATGCAAGGATTAGGTATACTTTTTCCACTATGGCTGGACGCGGCCGACTGATACCTACTAGATGAACAATCTTGCTCATCAAGTAGTGTCAGTCAGTGCTTTAACGATCCCGGCCGGCAAAATACTGCAGCAGCGTCTCCAGATCGGCATGTGCCGGGTAGCTGGAGAGCTGCTGGATGATTCCGGCGGCCTGTGTCAGATAGTCCTGGCTGACTTCTTCCGTGCGGGCCAGGGCGTCGCTGCGGCCTATCAGGGCCAGAACATGAGTTACCTCCTCATCCGAAGAGGAGGGGCCGATGGTACGGATCAACGGAGCTAGCCCGGGATCTTGCAGGGCAAACAGTACCGGAAGTGTAACCTGGCCATGGCGCAGGTCACTTCCGGCCGGCTTGCCAAGCACATCGGCAGACTGGGTGAAGTCGAGCAGGTCGTCCTGGATCTGAAAGGACATGCCCAGCGCTTCGCCAAAGCTATATAACAGGTTCGCGACTTCCTCTGTGCTCTCCGTAGACAGCGCGCCGACCCGCAAGCAGGTTGCCATCAGTAAGGCGGTTTTGTTACGGGATTTCTCCAGGTACTCTTCAAAGGTAAGATTGTAATCGTAGGCATGCTCCATCTGCTGGTATTCTCCCAGACATAACTGAGCGGTAGCCACGGCTGACAAATCATGGACATACCGGTTTTTGTCACCGGTGTATTTGCTGAGGAGTTCGATCACCCGGGCGGACATATAATTCCCGATATGCACCGCGGAGAGTACGCCGGTCTTGGTGTGCAGGGCCGGAGCGCCCCTGCGCAGCTCAGCATCGTCAATAATATCATCATGAATTAATGAGGCGGCGTGAATAAATTCAGCGGCAGCAGACAATTGGAGCGTTCTGCGGCCCGAAGGCTTGCGTCCAAAACGGCCGCCGGCGATGACCATCAGCGGCCGGAGCCGTTTGCCGCCGGAGCCTGTCAGCTCCAGAATGCTCTGTGCCAGCTGTGACTTTTTGGGTACGTCTTTATCACGGGCTACAATATTCTGAATTTCATGGTTAATTTCGTTCAGGTCTATATTTAAGGCTTCATGCAGCTTCATCTTTACGGTTCCCACCTGTCAAATGGCTTTGCTGGTGCGGCTGTGCTGCCTTCGCTCCTGGATCAGGAACTCTTCAATGCCCGCCGCCGGATTTTGTTCTGCGAAGTCTCCATTTGACCGCGCGATTTGCATTTTTTTGATCGAAGGAGCCAGAGAAGCAACCAGGTCCAGTTCACGGCACTTCACCGCAAATTGCAGATAAAAGCTATACAAATAATCTCCATCCAAAATGTTGCGGATCAGGTCAGGATGATGTGGGGTACATTCCATATGGCGTTTAGCCGCCACAGTAAGAATGATATAAATACCTAGCAAATGGACTTTGCGGTCATATTCCAGATCATGGCGTTCCAGTACCGAGAGCAGCTGCTCACATTCTGCCGGAGAGAGATGCAACTGAATTCCGGCGATCGGTGACATTTCAGTCTGAAGCAACCGGAAGCTGTCTTTAATGAGTTTTCTGTTCACAAGATTCTCTCCTTCTTGTCGGTTTTGCCGGAAGAAACCATAGCCTTGATTATCCCTACAAAACCCTTTGTTAAAACCAAACAAATCTGTGATGGATTATGCTAGTACCTTGATAAATAAGGAGAGTAATGTGTCCTACGGACACATTACTCTTAAGATCATCATATTCAGCTGCAGCAACATAAAATACACATAAGTTACTGTTATATTTAATTAAACGGTGTCAGAAGCACTAAGCAGAGGGTATTAAGATCAGTCGGTATATAGATACCAGCGCCGCACAAGCGGGATCCGTTTCCACTGCTTCTTGAGCCAAGGCAGGACGTAGTAGTCCAGACCGAAGACGCTGCCCGATCCGCCAATGCATGCGATAGCTGCTCCAACGTACCAGAGCATTTCTGTTGAAGCCATCTTGGTAGACCAGATCATAACGGCCATACCTATGGTCGCTATGGAAGCGATAGCTGTAAACAGACCAACGATAAGCATAACACCGAAGACGATTTCGGCACAAACCATGCCGATTTGGAACCATTTAGCCAGGGCTGTATAATCTGTTCCGCCACTGTTATAGAACATCAAGTTCATAAACCAGTGGGTAATATCATAAATCCATCCTGGAACCCACAAAGCTTCAACCGCTTCCTTAGCAGTTGTTACTGCGGAAGCTGCGGATTGGGCATCTACTGTATCCTTGACGGCATCGACGGCAACGCTGGCCGAGGAGGCGGCATCCGTAAGATGCGCAGGAGCAGGAATCAGGAAAATCTTATCCGGATCTTCCCAGATCTTTCTGAGCTTGTCTATACCTTCATATAACCACATGCCCCCAAGTAGCATACGGAGCGGAACCAGCCAGAAATTCGGCGAACGTTTGGAGAAGTAGCCGCCCACGAAGCTCTTGCGGTTCTCTACATGGAAGAATTCATGCATCATGTAGGTCCATACTTTGTTAAAACCTACTACTTGAGACAGATAAAACATATTGATGAAATGCTTGGACAGCATTGCCATGAATCCGGTGAGCATGAAGAACTTGCCTGGAAGACCTACGTTGGCAACACCGTAGCGGCTGCCGATGGAGACCATCGTGCCGTGGAAGCCTGGTTTGTAAGCTTTTTTGGCGGTACCGCTGATATCTGCAGCGATGTTATTCGCAATGACCGGAGCAGCTTGTTCAGCATTTTCAACCATCTGCGGAACCGGACGGGTTTCGCCTTCAGGAATGTAGAAGATATTATCCCCTACTACGTAGACATTCTTATGGTCAACACTTTCCAAGTGCTCGTTGGTAACGATGCGTTTACGTCCCTGCTGTTGTACTTCAAGGCCGCCAACGATTTCGGAACCTTCTACACCGGCAGTCCAGACAATAGTCTGGGAATCCACGATGTTTTTCTCGCCGAGAGCTACACTGCCGCTGCCCACTTCAGTGATCTTGGCACCAGTAACGATTTCGACGTTCAGCTTGCGCAGACGGGCTTCAGCCTTCTGAATCAGCTTATCCGGGAGGATAGGCAGAATCTTCGGAGCCATATCGGCAACGATCAGACGCACTTCGGATGGATCAATGAAGAATTCCTTGCACAGCTCTTCGCGTTGCTCAGCCATTTCCCCAACTAGTTCGACACCCGTGAAGCCAGCACCGATGATGACGAAGGTCAGCATAGCGCGGCGGACAGCAGGATTCTTCTCCTTAGCGGCTTTGGTGTACATATCGCGAATCTGGCGTTTGAGTGCAACCGCGTCATCGTAAGACCAGAAGGAGAAGGTGTTCTCTTCAGCTCCGGGAATTCCGAAGAATGTTGGTTTGCTGCCTGTTCCGATTACCAGATAATCATAAGCATAGGTCGCTTTGTCGGATTTCAGCTTCTTGCTCTTGAAGTCAATATTGCTGATCTCATCCAGAACAACATCCACTTTCAGGCCGGCAAAAATTTTCTTCAAATCAACTTTAATTGAATCCTCAGGCGCACGGTTCGCGGACACCTCATGCAGCTCAGTCAAGAGAGTGTGATAAGGATTGCGGTCGATCAGCTTAATTTCTACATCTTTGTTGTTCTTATACTTCTTTGCCAGTTTCTTAGCCGTGAGTACGCCGCCGTAGCCGCCGCCCAAAATGACTATTTTTTTCAAGAGAAACTCACCTCATTCATCTGATTAGCTGCAAAAGGGAAGCGAATATTATTTCGCGCCTTCAAGTGCTTTTTCTGCAAGTGTAAAGTATTCGCCAACGTGGATGGAAACACCGGAAATAGCGTCAGTTTTTCCTTCTGCATCCAGTTTAGGAGCAGCACCTTTGTTTTCAAGGAAGTATTTTTCGGCAAGAGCAATTTCTTCGTGCCATTCAGCAGCACCGCCGCCGGCTTTCATGCCATATTTGCCATCAACGGAAAACTGTTTTTTGTCATCGCCTGCAGCGTTCACGCCGCTAAAATTAGCAGCTACGATATTTCCGCCTGCAACCGTAATTGCAACAGTGGATTTCCAGCCGGATTTAGCATCCATTTCGCCTTCAGCAGTGTAGCCACCGTCTTTGTATGGTCCAACTTGTGTAGGGCCTGCAGCCAGAGCAGCTTGAGATGCGGTAACAAAGTCACTTACTCCAACGGAAACGCCGGAAATGGCATCTGTTTTGCCTTCAGCATTTACAACTACCGCTGCAGGATCTTGTTTTTCAATCAAAAAGGCTTCAGCTTTAGCCGCTTGCTCATGCCATTCTGCTTGGCCGCCACCTTTGGCTACCAGTCCGTATTTACCATCTTCAGAAACTTTTTTCTTCAGATCGCCAGCTTTCTTAGTATTGAAAGCGTCCCAGTCAGCTTTGGTGATTTTTCCGCCTTCAACAGTCAGCAGAACGAATGATTGCCAGCCTGTTTCTTCGTCAGCCGGTGCTGTTCCGTAGTATGTTCCATCTTGATACTTACCTGTTTCAGCAGTTGCAGTGCCGGCATCGGATGCAGCAGGTGCAGCGGATTCAACAGGTGCGTTCGTTGCTGCCGCGTTGTTGCCATTGTTGTTGTTGCCACAGCCTGCGAGCAAAGTACCAAGTACAAGAGCGCTCGACAAAATAATAGAAGCTTTTTTCATTTTAGTATGACCTCCAAAGAAATAGTTTAAAATATATATATTAAAATGTAAAACATTTTAATAGTAATTGGAAGTGATAAAAATCACTTTATAAATGACATTTATCACTTTTGAATCCGTCTAAAGACCCTTTTTGTAGCAGCCACATGACATATATCGGCGGATAATAGAAAAAAATTTAATCATCTCGTTTTATCTTCGATGGCATTTTAGCACAAGCAAGACAAGATACATGTGAAAATAATCACTTGGAAATAAACTTTTTTATCGACAGTTGAATTATATCAAATTTTAAAATACTTAGATACCAGTTTAAAGAGACTATTATGTGACAAAAAACGACGGGAGCTGCTGTTCTTATGTGCGGACGGGGATAGATTCAATTTTAAGGATCAAGGGTAATAGTTTTTTAAGACATGAGCCTCTGGTCATACTAAAAAAGACACCTAAGGAGATGAGCATGTAATGGATAGTAATGTAATCAAGGGGAAATGGATGCAGCTTAAAGGTGAAGCCAAAAAACAATGGGGACAACTTACAGATGATGATCTTGATGTTATCGACGGTGAGAAGGATAAGCTGGTAGGCAAACTGCAGGAACGTTATGGCCATACCAAAGATGATGCGGAAGCGGAATACCGCAACTGGGAGCAATCCATCCGCCACTAATATAAAATACAAACCCTCAAAACAGGATAATCACATAAGCAGGGAGAGGCGATGTCTATGTATAAATCCCATGTCGTAACCGGCAGAATTATTGAGATCAACGCTGACCGGGTACTTACACAGCAGGGAGAGATGTTCTGCAGCTTTCATCCCCGGTACTATATGCTTCCGGATGTTGAGACATGGACACCTGAGGAATGTGACCTGAAAGAGGAGCCTGTAATCATATTGCATGAGCAGAGCGGAGGCCAGAGCTTGAAAAGACGCTGGAGTCCTATGAGGCCCTGGTTTCCGCAGCATAAGAAGAGCGCAAATCGTATCTGATTTGCGCTTTTCTTATGCAGAAAGACATGTATCGGAGAAGGAATTGGGCCTGGTTCACAGGTATTAATGGGACTGTGATTTCATGTATTGATTCTACTATTATGGTACTATGATTGATATGAATTACATATCTGTAAGTGTTGAAGGAGTGGTGCTATGGAATACTTGAAGATTTTTTTTATGAACACAGCTCTGCTGATTACTGTCGCTTATCTGGCGAATTTAATATATAAGCATACCATTTCTCATGCCCCGGAGACTGTTAAAAAGGCCAGCTGGGTCGTGCTTTCCATCTTTGCCGGTTGGATCACCATATTGTTTGGCTACAGACTGCATGAGAACGCAATCTTTGATTTGAGGTTTGTGCCGCTGATTATTTCTACGCTCGCATTTCCCCAACCCTTTATTCTAATTATCATCGGTGTTGGCATAGGCTTGACCCGTCTCATCTTCGGGATGAACGAGGCGGCGGTAGCAGGCGTGCTGAATTTGTCGATTCTGGGATTCGTCTGTGCCGGGCTCAGCTACTGGGTGCGCCGCACCACGGTTAAGATTGTGGGCAAGGGTCTCCTTATTATTCTGGTTGTGAATCTGATGAATGCGGTGAATATCATTGTTTTTGGAGTGATACCGGATTGGGTGTACATAACGCAAATCATGCCTATCACGCTGCCTGCAGGGATTGTTCTTAGTATGCTTTTTTCGCTGATTATCCGTGATTTTCAGCTTGATCTGCAGCGCACTGGCCAGGTAGTACGGGCGAACAAACTGCTCTCCGCGCAAGCGGAAGAGTTGCACAAGAATAAGATCGTACTGGAGGAGAGGGCGAAGCAGCTGATGCTGGCCTCCCAATTCAAATCGGAGTTTTTGGCTAATATGTCTCATGAACTGAGAACACCGCTCAACAGCATCATTAATTTATCGCAGATTATTGAAGAAAATGATCAACAGCTCACCCCGGAGGAGATCACCGAATATGGCACGATCATCCACCGGTCCGGCGGTGATCTGCTGGCGCTGATTAATGATATTCTGGATCTCTCCAAGGTTGAAGCGGGCAAGCTGGATGTGGTTCATGAGGAGCTGAATGTCAGTGAGATTCCGGAATTGCTTGCGCTTCAGTTTACTGTGGTGGCCAGAAAGAAGGGCTTGGAATTCAACATTAACCTTAGCGAGGACGTACCGCAGGTGATTCATTCCGATCCCCAGCGGGTGCAGCAGATTCTCCGCAATCTGCTGTCCAATGCGTTTAAGTTCACTATGAACGGCTTTGTATCGCTGAATGTCCGGATGGTAGAGCGGTCAGAAGGGCAAGCCCTGAAGCGCTGGGTGGTATTTGATGTACAAGACAGCGGAATTGGAATTGCCGCCGACAAGCATACGGTAATCTTTGAGGCCTTTCAACAGGCGGACAGCAGCATCAGCCGCAAGTATGGCGGGACGGGCCTCGGTCTGTCCATCAGCAATGATCTGGCTAAGCTCCTGGGCGGGTACATTACGCTATCCAGCAAGGAGGAACAAGGCAGCCTCTTTTCCCTATATTTGCCACTGTGATCGTCCGGGTAAGAAGGTGCTTGGAAGTCCAACTTTATTTGTGATTTTGGCGTATTGACAGGAGCTTGATGCGGAGTAGAATGAAGCAAAAGCCGCATCAAAGGAGTGTTACCACCCCCATGAACATCATGAGAAACAGGCTAGGCGGTTCCCGTCCAAAAGTACTCCGCAAAGCCTCGGTACATCGTAAGAATCTGCAGATCGCAACGTTTGAGGGGATACCATCAACGATATTTCAGGTGCTGCTCCAAGGGCAGTTTCTGACAGGCTTTCTGTTATATCTAGGAGCCAGCTCCAGCCAGATTGGTTTTGTTATCGCACTTACTACACTGGTTAATGTAGCGCAGATAGGTGTGGCTTTTCTGATTCAAAAGCTGCCGAGCCGCAAATGGGCCATGGTGACCTTTATCGGTTTACACAGGCTGCTCTGGGGCTCCACGGGGCTCGTTCCGTTTATTTTTCCGCAAGAGCACTGGGTCACCGCATTTATCGTATTATATACGATTGCATTCATTGCCAATACAGCCGGTGGCGTTTTGTGGAGTTCTGTGATCAGTGACCTTGTTCCTGCACGGGTGAGGGGCCGTTACTTTGGAATCCGTAATACGTTTCTGAATGCCCTGGGAAGTCTAGTGATGTATGGCGGCGGCATTGTACTTGACCGTTATCCCGGAGGGCACGGGTTTCTGATTCTGTATATTGTGGTCTGGATTTTTTCCATCTCCAATATCATCGTGTTCTTTTTTTATCCGGACGTGCCGTTTGAGAAATCGGAAGAGAAAGATTTTCTGCCGATGCTCAAGAAACCGCTGCATGATACGTTGTTTATGAAATCTACGCTGTTCCTGTCCGCGTGGCTGCTGCTGCAGAACCTGACGGTGCCTCTCTATTCCTATGTCATGCTGCAGCTGCTGAATATCAATTATGAGACCTTGTCCCTGCTGAACGTCTCACAGACGATCTTTATGATGGCAAGCTTCTATGTGTGGGGGAATCTGAACGCGAAGTACAGCAATAAGCGGCTGCTGCTCTGGACATTGCCGATCATTGCCATATCCTCGCTGCTCTGGGGGCTGCTGTCTGTAATGCCGATGCTGCTGGTGCTGTTCGCCGCCCATATTGTGTTCGGTGTGGGAGTAGGAGGCTTCAACCAACTGGCCTTTAACTTCATCATTGGCGATACACCAAAGAAAGAGCGGCCAATGTATATGGCGATGTATGCGGCGCTGACGGGTCTCGCTGCGTTTTTTGGACCGCTAATCGGAGGGCGGATTTATGAGTGGATACAAGAATGGCCGCAATGGATGCAGGTATACGGGATGCAGCTTATCGTAGGGACGCTGATGCTTCTTCTCGCACTGCTGCTGGGCCGGCGTATTCTGAAAGACTAACTGCAGAGGATGGCCAGGTCTTCCTCTTATTTCAGATGAAAGGAGACCATTCAATGACGAGAATTGCAGTAGTGCTGGGGGCTACGGGTCTTGTAGGCCGTGCGCTTACGGAAGATCTGCTGAATGGGGGCTGGGAGGAGGTGCGTGTGCTGGTGCGCCATCCGCTCAAGCTTCAGCATCCCGGACTGAAGCAGGTTATCATCGACTGGGAGCAGCTCGTAGAGTACAAGGAGCTGTTTGCCGGTGCTTCTGCCGTCTTTTGCTGTCTCGGAACAACCATCAAGAAAGCCGGCTCGCAGGAGCAGTTCGAACGTGTGGATCTGGAATATCCGCTTGCTGCCGCGGCGCTGGCCAAAGCTAGCGGGGTGAAGCAGTTTCTGGCGGTTTCATCGATGGGGGCAAGTGCCAAATCGCGCAATTTCTATTCCCGCACCAAAGGGAAAGTGGAGGAGGGGCTGATTGCTGCCGGTTTTCAGGGACTCCATCTGTTCCGTCCTTCACTGCTGCTGGGAGAACGTGAAGAATCCAGGCCCGGCGAACGGGCAGCAGCAGCCGTGATGAAGGCGCTGGACTTCGCCATGGTCGGAAAGGCGGCCAAGTACCGGGCAATACCCGCTGCGAAGGTGGCCAGAGCAATGATGAACATCGCCCTTGCCGACACGCATGGAGTGCATGTCTATACCAACGAAGTGATTCATGTGATTGGAAAAGTGCAGGCTTGAGGTTTGCAATAGGCTTGGCTCAGGACGTACAATGGGACATAAATCATACGTACATAGAGGGATCACTATCTTGTACACCAAACAGGAGGAGAATATGAGCAAAAAACAGGTAGCAACTGCAAAAGCCCCAGGTGCAATCGGTCCTTACAGTCAGGCGATCATTGCCGGGAACTGGGTATACACTTCGGGTCAACTGGGTCTAAATCCGGAAACAGGAGCTCTGGCAGAAGGCGTAGAGGAGCAGGCCCGTCAATCGCTGAGCAATGTGAAGGCGATCCTCGAAGAGGCTGGCGCATCCCTTGAGCATGTAGTGAAGACGACCGTGTACCTAAAGGATATGAATGATTTTGCGGCCGTGAACGAAGTGTACAGCACATTCTTCACTGAGCCATATCCGGCACGCAGCGCTGTTGAGGTTGCACGTCTGCCGAAGGATGGACTTGTAGAGATTGAAGCGGTAGCCCGGAAGAAATAAGCCTTAAGGGTAATGAATCCCTGAGTGTTTCCGTACCTTGGAAGCACTCAGGGATTTTTTTTGAACAGATAAGTTTGAACAGATAAGAATGAACCTCAATATTTGCTCCGGCCCGGTGTCAGCAGCAGCCAAATGCTGTAGAGCAGCAGTAAGCCGGCAGCGACTAGCCCCGTAATAAACACACTGCCGGTATCTTTATGCTCCAGGGCAATGGCGATGAAGGCCCACACGAAGACCAGCGTATAGATACTGTCCCGGTAAGGGAAACTGACAATAACGGCGAGCAAAGTGCCGACACAGAGCATAATTACGGCCCAGGTGGGATCACTTAACCCGAAGCCGTCCCAATGATTCTTTTCCAGGACGACACTGACATTGACAATAGTGGCAACGGAGATCCAGCCCAGATAGAGGCTGAACGGCAGCTTGACCAGCCATTGTTCCCCTGGAGTGGGGCTCGTGATGCTGCGCGTTTTGCGGTAGATGACAATCAGTGTAATCAGCATCAGTACCATAACCGCGAGGGACAGTTCAATATAGAGATAATGCCAGAGGAACAGCCAGCCCATATTAAAGATGCAGCTAAGCACAAACCAGATGCTGATCGGCCGTACAGAATCCCGGGAGCTAGTACCCTGCCGGAATGGATAGATGATGAAGCCGGCGAGCAGCAGATAGATCAATGACCAGATGGAAAAGGCATAGCCGGCAGGTGTCAGCAAGGTGTGATACCTGTCCGAAATTTCACTGGTGCTGTTCCCGCCAAGCGGGAGGGTCACCGCTAGGGTATTAACGACGAGTAGACCAAGGAAGAACAGCAGATTCCACCACTTATAAGAATTGTTTTGTCTGATTTTCATTCACTCCCTAAGCTTGATTATTTAGTGCTGAAGCCGGCGTCTACATAGAATATACCCGCATTTACTGCTTATAAGACCATTTTAGGCAAAAAAGTGACCAGAGGGTCATAAAGTTTGCGGATAGCAGTCCGGTAACGCTGGGTAATATGTATTAAAGTAAAAGCCGCAACAGCCGAAGGGGGAAAGCAAGCATGGAGAGCAGTGAAGCGATTCGTCCCGAGAAAATGGGTCCGTTGGTTATGAAGGAGACCTGGAATACACCTGGAAGTTTTGTATCCTGGGAACGCTCCGAGAATATATACATTGTCCAGGGAGAACGCGGAGGCATTGTTTTTGTCTTTTTGAATGACGAGATATTCCGGATGAAGGTATTTCGGGACAAGGTGCCTGATCTGACGACGACTCCGGCGGTGCTGGCCGAGAGCTGCATCCCGCACTTGTTCCCTGTGGAGGAGAATAACGATCAGCTGAGCTTTACGACCAGTGCCATCAAACTGATCATCGAAAAAACGTCCCTGCTGCTGCGTGTAGAGAACATGGACGGAAAGGTTGTTATGCAGCAGAATCTGACTAGCTGGAATCCACGCGGTGCGAGCCACGCTGAATATGATATGCAGCCGGATTCCCACTTTTACGGGCTGGGGGAGAAGGCAAGCTTCCTCGACAAGCGCGGAGAACGCTACACCAACTGGAACACCGATGTATTTGCCCCCCACCTGCCGGAGATTGAAGCTCTATATGAGTCCATTCCGCTGCTTATCCATATGCACGGCGAGCTGTCCTATGGCCTATTCCTGGACAATACGGGCCGGAGCGACTTTGACATGCGCTCGCACGGGGTGGCGTTTACCATCGGGTGCTCTACGGGCGCCTATGATGTCTATTTCATTAATGGCCCCGAAATGAAGGATGTGGTCAAACGATACACCTCACTGACCGGACGGATTGCGCTGCCGCCTAAATGGGCCATTGGCTATCACCAGTCACGCTACAGCTATATGAATCAGCAGGAGGTGCTTCAGCTCGCCCGGACCTTCCGCGAAAAGAACATTCCGTGCGATGTCATTTATCTCGATATCCACTATATGGATGAATACCGGGTGTTCACCTTCGATCCGGTCAATTTCCCCGAACCTGAGAAGATGATTGCCGAGCTGGGCGAGCTGGGGGTGCGGATTGTGCCGATTGTAGATCCCGGTGTCAAAAAAGACCCTAACTATGAAGTGTATAAGCAAGGGGTACTGGAAAAACATTTTTGCCGTTTCCTGGAGGGTGATATTTTCTTCGGCGAGGTCTGGCCGGGAATAAGCGCATTTCCCGATTTCAGTGATGTCCGGACAGCCGAGTGGTGGGGCGATCTGCACAAATACTATACCGACCTGGGTATTCAGGGGATCTGGAATGATATGAACGAGCCGGCGGTGTTCAATGAGTCGAAGACCATGGACCTCGATGTGATGCATTTCAACAATGGCCGTCCGGTCACGCACGAGGAATACCACAATCTGTACGGAATGATGATGTCCAAGGCTACGTATGAAGGGCTGGCAGAGCATATGGGCGGCGAACGTCCGTTTGTGCTGACACGGGCCGGGTATGCGGGAATTCAGCGCTATGCCGCTGTGTGGACCGGAGATAACCGCAGCTTCTGGGAGCATATGGCGATGGCCATGCCAATGGTTCTCAATATGGGGCTGTCAGGCCTAGCGTTCTCGGGGCCGGACATCGGAGGGTTCGCCCACCATACCTCTGCCCAGCTGCTGGTGCGCTGGACGCAGATGGGTGTCTTTTTTCCGTATTGCCGCAATCACTCTTCCATCGGCACGCTGCGCCAGGAGCCCTGGTCATTCGGGGGAGAGGTGGAGGCGATTCTGCGGGAGTTCATCGGACTGCGCTACCGCTGGATGCCGCATATCTATAATCTTTTCCATGAAGCCGAAATGACGGGCCTGCCCGTGATCCGCCCGCTGATTCTGGAATACCCGCGTGATCCGCATGTGACGAATCTGTGTGACCAGTTCCTGCTTGGGGAGAATGTGCTGATTGCTCCTGTGTACCGGCCGGACACGGACCACCGTTCCGTCTATCTGCCGGAGGGGCTGTGGATCGACTATTGGGACGGAGAAGTTCACGAGGGTGGGAGGCATATTTTGGCAGCTGCCCCGCTGCGGATTATGCCGATGTACATCCAGGCAGGGACTTTTGTGGCCGAAGGCCCGCTTAAGCAGTATGCGCTGGAGGATACGGCCGAGACGATGATCTTTCATCTGTATGGTGCCAGAGCGCAGAACGGGTTCTTGGCCTCCTTTTCGCTCTATGAGGACGACGGACATAGCTTCAGCTATAAGAAAGGGCACTACTCGGAGATTAGCATCCATGCGGAGGGAGAAGAGGGTGAACTGCGCTTGGGCTGGACCTATACAGTCCGCGAGTATGCACCGCGCAGGGAAATGCTGCGCTTTGCGCTCTGCTATCCTGAATTCGCTGCAGCTTCTGTAGACGGGCTTACCGAAATTAGTCTGGAACAGCTGGAAGAGGGCCGGACGGGCTGGGCACGCAACGGTGGAAATGGCGCGCTACTAGTCCAGGTGAACGATGATCCTGATGGCGGGGAGCTGCGTATTCAGGCAGTGAAGGAGTAGGGACGGCTGATAAGAAGGAATCGGGAGGACTGCTGATAGGAAAGACTGCAGATAAGAAGAGCAGGAAAAGACTGCTGATAGGCGGACCTTTAGGGTGGGAAATATGCAGGTCCAGACCATTGAGCCACCATAAAGGGTGGACTTCTTGCTTCTTGGGAAAGTCTGAACTTCCTTCGTTGAAGATAAGGTGGTAGAGAGTTAGGGCAGCGGGGAGTGAAGTGGAATTAGTGAACTTAAATGGGCTCAAAGGCGCTTTGTAAAAGGCATTAGTGGGAATTAGTAAACTTAATATAACCGAAATCATCTGAGAGGGTGCGAATCGGTCAGATTAGGTCTACTTTTTCCCACTAGCGTTTGTGGGGAGCGGTAGGGAAAATAATTAGGTTCACTTATTCCACTTGGTCTTGCCGCTTGGTTCAACGTGATCCGGAATGACTAGAGGAAGAGGAAGCATGGGGTTACTCTGCGAGCAGGAACGGCAGGTTGCAACCATGTTTGGACAAACTGAGGGAAACCGCCAAGTCGACCGCTATTTAGCGGTTTTTTGGCATGGATTGGGCGGATGAAGAGATATTCGACTGGTTGAAGAGCGGGTAAATCCGCAAAAAGCAGACAATCTGCAGAAAAAAGTGCAGAAAGGTTTTTAAATATCTCCTTTTTCGTATAAGATGAAGGGATGAAGAAAAAAACAACAGGCAAACCGGGAGCCGTTTATTTAGACTCGCCGGCTTACCTGTAACTATATTTCTTGCGGAGAAGGATTCAGTCTTCCTGATGGGGGGGCGGACTGGCTCTTTCTGTTTGCTCAAAAAGAATGGAGATCATCAATGATTAAGCATCTGTATGCAATATGGTTAGGGGACGTATTTTTCTGCTTCTCCGGCGAAACTTCGGAGCCTAAGGTAGACGCATGGACGCGTGTGGTCAAACGGCTGGAGCTTCGGAGCGGCTGGCGTCCTTTTGCGGGTGCTGCGCTGAGGCTTACGGAAGTGAAATATCCGGTTGCCGCCTCTGCGGAAGGGAGAACCACGCGGCGCGGCTTGCCGGGACGGACGCTTGAGGGGTTGGCCCTCGCGCCCAAGGATGCCTTCGAGCTGCTGCTCGGCTGGGACGAGCAGCTATGCCGAAGCCAGGGACTGGAGCCCGGCGGGGAGCTGCGCTATTGGGCTGCCGCAGCCCGCTTCGCGCTGGAACTGATGGGCACAGGCGGTATTGTGCCGGGGGCGCTGCCGCCCCGGCCGTTAGGCTCCCGCCGCCGCGGAGGAGAACAGGCGGCGTCGGCTGCCTGGTCTCCAGCATTCCGGCAGGAGGCAGACAAGGAGCTGTTCCTGCAAATGGCGGCATCTATGCCGGTGCTGGCGCTTGGAACGCATGTGGCAGAGGAAGGCGACCTGTCTTCCCGTGAAGATGCCGGTGCGTATGTGCTCTATTCCTTCCTGCAGTCAGTAATGACTGCGGAGATCAAGCGGGTTGTTGCTCAGAACGAAGGGAAGCTTGCACCGTACAAGGCGAACTACCGGCGCGGCTATTCCCCTTTGACAGAGCTGTGGTGGAACAGCCTGCTCACGGGTAGCCGTGATATCCCGGTACAGGGAACACAAGCCGAAGTGACGGAGCTTTTGGCAGCCGTGAACGGAACGGCTGGCAACGAAGTGCCGCATGCGGAGACGGAAGAAGCACGCAGCGGACAGCTCAGCCTGGGGCTGCGTCTGGAGCCGCCTGCGGACGAGAACGAAGAATGGCGGTTGTCCTTCTGGGTAGAGAGCCGGGAAGAGGGGGAGTTCTGGCTACCGGCGGCGGCAATCTGGAGCAGCCGTGAACGCGAATTCACGCTCTGGGGCAAGCGGTACCGCAATATCCAGCAGCAGCTGCTGTCCGCACTGGGCCGGGCAGGCAAGCTGTCACCGGACATTCAGCGGGCGCTGACCGTACCTGCTCCTGACAGTGTGAAGCTTACGCCGGAACAGCTCTATTTGTTCCTGAAAGAAAGTGTACAGCCGCTGCGTGAGCGGGGAATTACTGTGCAAATGCCGTCCCGCTGGAGCCGTGAGGGCCGGCGGCGGATCGGAATGAAGATGAAGATGCAGCCGCCGGCTGGCGGAATCGACGGCCCCGCCCAGGCTGCACTGGGCATGGAGCAGCTGATCTCCTTCCGCATAGAAGCTTCGCTGGGGGATTCGGATGTCACTGAGGATGAACTGAACGCATTGGTGGAGGCTGGCGTCCCTTTTGTGCGGTTCCGCGGAGAATGGATTGAGATTGATCCGAAGGAGCTCCGCCAGGTGCTCAGGTATATGAAGCGTAATGAAAGTGGAGAAATGTCGGCGTCAGACTGGATGCGTCTGGAGGCCGAAGCAGGCGAGGAACGGCTGTGGAAGGGGATGTCGGTGACCGGAATGGAAACTACCGGCCTGCTGGCTTCGCTTATGCAGGGCGACATGCTGCGGCATCTCCCGCTGCGTCCGGTCCCTCCCGACTTACACGGAACGCTCAGACCGTATCAGGAACGCGGGTTTCAATGGCTAACCTCGCTGAGCGGGCTGGGCTTCGGGGTCTGTCTGGCGGATGACATGGGACTGGGAAAGACGGTCCAGGTGATTACCTGTTTGCTGGATCGTGCGCTCACTGCGGAGCCTGAACAAAAACACGAGCCTGTACTGATCCTGTGTCCGACTTCGCTGCTGGGAAATTGGCAGCGGGAACTGCAGCGCTTCGCGCCTTCGCTGCGGGTGCACATTCATCATGGTGGGCGCCGGATTCGCGGAGAAGGCTTCGCCCAGCTTGCGGCCAGTCACGAAATCGTCTTGACCACGTATCATCTCGCCGGGCGGGACAGTGAGGATCTGGCAGGTGTAAGGTGGTCAACGGTGGTCCTGGACGAGGCGCAATACATCAAGAATCATCGTACCAAGCAGGCGCAGAGCGTGATGAAGCTATCGGCGCCGCACCGCATTGCCATGACGGGCACGCCGGTGGAGAACAGACTGGGCGAGTTGTGGTCTATCTTTCACTTCCTGAATCCGGGATACCTGGGAACGTACCATTCATTCCGCCAGCGTTATGTTTCCGGAGAAGGTGGAGAGCGGCTGCGTGAGCTGCACCGTCTCGTGTCCCCTTTCCTGCTGCGGCGCCTGAAGAGTGATCCGGATATCTCCAAGGATCTGCCGGAGAAACTGGAGCTGAAGCAGTACTGCACGCTCACGGAAACCCAGGCAGCGTTGTATCAGGGAGTAGTCAATGAGATGCTTGGCGTAATCGGAGAGCGCTCGGGTATGGCCCGCCGGGGTCTGGTGCTGTCCTCCCTAACCAAGCTGAAGCAGATCTGCGATCATCCACAACTGTTCCGCAAGGATGAGGGGCGGGGACAACGAAGTGAGGCTTCGGGCAAAATGGACGTCATGTTTGAGGTGCTGGACAGTATCGCCGAGCTTGGAGAATCTGCGCTCATCTTTACCCAATATGTGGCGATGGGCGAGCTGCTGGTCAGCAGGCTGGCCAGACGGTATGGCAAAGCACCGCTCTTTCTGCATGGCGGGGTTCCCAAGCGGGAGCGCGATGAGATGGTGCATGCTTTTCAAGAGGGGGAAGGCCCGGCCTTCTTCGTTCTCTCGCTCAAAGCCGGTGGTGTCGGGCTTAATCTGACCCGGGCCAACCACGTGCTGCATTATGACCGCTGGTGGAATCCGGCAGTGGAGAATCAGGCGACCGACCGGGCTTTTCGGATTGGGCAGCACAAAAATGTACAGGTGCATAAGCTGATCTGCCAGGGAACCCTTGAAGAGAGAATTGATGAGCTGATCGAACGCAAAAAGAATCTTTCAGAGCAGGTCGTCGGCTCCGGCGAAAACTGGCTGACCGAGATGTCGAATCATGAGCTTAAGGAACTCATCGAGCTGCAAGGACAGGACTGGATGTAGCGGAAACGGACGAAATAAAGGAGGAATCAGCAATGAGCGGAGGGCTTGAGCTGCGGCTGGACATCCAGCCCGGTAGGGTAAAGGCAAGAAGACTTCAGGGATCCGGGTCAACGCCGGAACTGCAGGGTATGCGAAAAGTGGCTGCAGCCGTACAGGAGCCGGAAGCCGCAGCGGTTCTTTCTTTGGAAGTTCCGCCATGGACGGCTGAACGGAAAAGAACGGTTCTGCGCGTGCTTGCTGCGCATCCGGGAGAGCTGTATGGTCTTCTGCAAGGAGAGCTGAGCGTAAGGCTTGCCGGGCTGGGCCTGCTTCCTGCAGAGGAGGAGCTTGCCTCTGCGGTTTTTGAGCAAGAGCTTGGAGCCGCAGATAGGGCGCGGCTGCAGACCCTGCTGACGCAGCGGCTGACGGAGGAGCCGTTGCTGGCTCTGTCGCTGCGTGGTCTGGGAAAGGAAGAGCTGCTGGCAGGCGTATTTGGCCTGTGGTCCGAAGCCGGCACCGAAGAGGAAGGAGAAGCTGTACCGGACGCTTCAGGTGCACTGGCAGCGGAGCTTGCCCGGCTGGAGCGCAAGGGTCCTGCGGTCGCCTCGGGAGAATGGTTGGCAGAGGCTGCAGCCGAAGGTTCGCTTCACCAGCCGGGGCCGCTGTTTCACGAGATCGCAACCCGGCCGTTTCCGGTGTCTCCGGTGGTAGCTGTGCCAACAGAGGACTGGAAGTCCCTTCTGCCACAGACCCCCAGAGCGACCGAAGGACTGGCGCTGATCATGCGGGAAGTAGCCGAGGCGGCTGCCCGCCGGGCAGCCAGTCTAAGCAAGATGTGACCATGAAGCGAAAATAGACGAAAGGCAGCATATGAACAGGTTTCCCGCTGTTCATATGCTGCCTTTTTTAGATGATATAAGTCCTTTTTTGTCCAGGGGGCTTATTTCGTGGAGGGGCCTTCCGCCAGCTCCAGAATCTCCCGGCGGAGGCGGAGCATCTTCTGGTCCAGTTCATCGGCGGCGCGTGCCGCTTCCTTCAATTCCTCGGCGACATGAGGAGGGAGCTGCTTGTCGAATTTATAATATAGAATATGCTCCATGCTGGCCCAGAAATCCATCGCAAGCGTGCGCAGCTGAATTTCGGCCTTCACCCAGCGGGTTCCCTCCAGGAGCACCAGCGGCATAGCCACAATGAGATGCAGGCTTTGATAGCCATTGGGCTTCGGGTGGGCAATATAATCCTTGATCTCCAGCACCCGCATGTCTTCGCGTGCACACAGATGGTCGACCAGACGGTAGATATCCTTCACAAAGGCGCAGACGATCCGCATGCCTGCGATATCATGAATGTGCTGCTCCATATTGTCCAGTGTGAATTCATGCCCTTTGCGTTCCATCTTCTGCAGAATGCTCTTGGGCTCCTTGATCCGGCATTTGACATGCTCAATCGGACTGAAACCGTCGCGCACCTGCCATTCCGTCTTGATGACATCAATCTTATTCTCAAGCTCATTCAGTGCATGACGGTAGAGCGCCGGTAGCGCTTTGAAGCTTTCCATCTGCTTGGCGAAATCTTCGCTCATTTGCCACTTCTGCAAATCCTTGACGTGTACCTGCAACTGATTCAGCGTAACTTGTGTACTATCATTTTCTTCCACTGAGACTCTCCCGGTATTCATGATTTGTGACTGGTTCATGATTATATTTTAACCCATGTAGAGCCCCGGAAGCAAAAAAAATAAGACCCGGTCCCTCTAGCTGAATCCCGGAGAGTAAGGGTCCTGAAATGAAAGAAAAGCAGCCCGTGGCCAGTTTTGCAGAAACATTTTGACGTTCACCGCGTATTAGCACACATAAAGTTTCGGGCAGGCGCGTAGTTATTTGTTGGTAGGCGAGCCCCCATCATAGCCTGTGTCCTCATAGCCGGTATTGGCAAGCTTCGGCAGAACATTCAGCTGTTCGATAGTCTGACGGGTCTCTGGGGTGCCATGGTGGTGGATGTAATGAAATACCCGGATAGTCTGATCGTCGAACTGGTCGATGGCCTCATCGTGGTCTGCGGACTTGTAAGGCACAAACGCACGCCGGAAGGCATGCTCATCCTCCCTGGCCAAATCCTTGAGGATATCCTGAAGCCCTGTCAGCTCTTCAGCGGTAAGCAGGACCTCATATTCACCCGAGTCATTGCGGACATCCTGAATGAGGCCATGACTTACGGACACGAAATAGCGTTTCTTGTCATCGTCATGCAAGTGTAATCCCTCCATCATTCGGTGTTTCTCGCTGATACAGATACCGTCCTTATAAGGACGGCGCAGCCGTTTCCACTTAGTATTATACACAGAACGACAAATAATGAATCTGGCCGGGACATTTGGTATGATAGAAGCACAATTCCGCTTCTGCAAGGAGCGTAAAGGGTTAACTACACTATACGAGGCTGCGATCAGCCCTGTTCTCACTCTGGAGAAGGAGGAACTTACAATGAATTTTTTGCAACGGATCAAGGACGGTGCCAGCCGGGTGAGCGAAAAAGCGCAAAGCTCGGTGGAAATCGGCAAACTGAATGGTCAAATATCGGATATCGAGCGCGAGATGGAAATGGAATTTATGAAAATGGGCAAGCTTTTCTACGATGGCTTCCGTTTAAGGGATATGTCGGTGGCGGAAGGCAAAATGGTGGAACTCTCGCGGGGCTGCTTCAAGTTTCAGGAGCAGATTGACGAGCTGCGTGCACGTATTGCTGAGCTGAAGAATGAACGTCTCTGCGCCTGCGGGCATGTGGTCGCTCTGGATGCTAATTTCTGCCCGCACTGCGGACGCAAGCTGGAGGAGCTCTCCCCGAGAAAAGAAGCGGCGGCAGTGAACGTACATACCGTTCATGAGCACGAAGAGGAAGAGGATGAATACTACGGCGAGGACGAATTAACTGAAGCCGAAAAAGAACTCGCGATGAGACACGAGAATCGTGCCGTGTATACCGAGGTGCTTCCCGAAGAGGAAGAACTGCCTCTGGAGAACTACGCCGGAAATGTCCAGCATGAGGAGCGCAGCCGCCGCGAGGCTGATGAACTGGAGCGTGAACGCGAGCGGCAGCTTGAGCTGGACCGGCGGATCCGGGACTGGAAGGCCAGTGAACCGGAGGAAGCGGCTGGCAGTGAGGGCAGCGGTGTGCGCGACATTGTGAAATGCCAGATTTGCCGTGCTGATCTGCCTAAGGGTTCCATGTGGTGCCCGCGCTGCGGTTCAGAGCAAATATAGACAGGAGTCACAGACAGCTTAGGGGGACAACATAGATGGAACAGTTGCTGCTGCATCTGCGCAATTTGGGCTTCACGGAGATGGAGTCCAAAATCATGATCGAGCTGGCCACCAAAGGCCAGGCTTCGGGCTACGAGGTCGCCAAACAGCTTGGAGTATCCAGATCCAACGTATATGCGGCGCTGCAGCGCCTGACTCAGCAAGGATATGTAAGATGCGGTGAAGGGGAACCGGCGCGCTACAGCGTGCTGGACCCGGAGGAGCTGGCGACAATGATTTCCGGCCGGGTACAGGCATCGCTGGCTTATATGGAAAGTGAAATGCCCCGCGGCGGGCCGGTAAGCCCGTCCTTTTACAATGTCGAGGGTGACCGCAACGTGATGGGGGCGCTGATCCGCCAGCTGAATCTCGCCCGGCAGGAAATCGTGGTCGATGTATGGCGCGAGGAGGCTTCGCTGCTGCGCAGCGAGCTGGAACAAGCGGAACTGCGCGGAGTGAAGCTGCTGTGGGCTTTTGACGGCGGCAATTCCGTTCCCGCACCCTATCCGGCCTGGCCGCCACTTGGCGGTAAGCTGGCTAGAAGCGGGGGGCGCAAGTTTTCTTTTGTGATCGACAGGGACTGGTGCATGCTGGGTATGCGTTATGAGGATGGAACCGCACAAGCGGTGGTCACGGAGCATCCGGTGCTGGTGGAACTCTTGCTGAACCACTTTACACAGGAAATGGTGCTTTTTGAACTGGAAGAAGATATGGGGACTGAGCTGACCAGGCGTTACGGTGAGCGCTACAGCCGGATTTTCGGTAAATATGTGCTGCATGAACAGGACGGGGAAGAAGCGGAGAGAACCGGAGAGCAGGTTGCTGGGGAATTGCGATCGGAAGATTCTCCCGATTAGTGCGCTCTGCGGAGCTGATATTAGCTTAGGGAGGTGAAAAGCATGGAGTGTATCGTCCATTTTGAGGTGAATCATACCGATGGCGTGAAGTCGCTGCGCGGTCTGTTGTTTCTGGACGAGGGACAGATCCCTGGAGAGAAAGAGCTGGTTGATATGTTCAAGGATATGAAGTTTGATGTACGGCTGGATGACCGTGAGAGGCTGACCTTCAAGCCTGTAAATCCCGGAGAAACCTACTCGGAGATCCGCATCACTAGCTTTGATAATGGGAAGACGGACAGCAAAGAGGATCATAATCTGAAGTCGATCGTCGGCAACCTGCTGCCGCAGAAGCCAACCGGGCTGTAAGTAAGATGTGAGTAAGGGAACATGGGTCCATGGGATGGGAGAAGGAGGAGCACAGATGAAGTTGTTGAGACAAAAGGTAATAAGTGAAGGAATTGTTCTCGGACAGGGCGTGCTCAAGGTGGATTCTTTTCTGAATCACCAGATGGACCCGTTTCTGATGCGTGAGGTTGGCCGTGAGTTTACCCGCCGTTTCGCGGGGGAAGAAGTGACGAAGGTGCTGACCATCGAATCCTCGGGGATTGCGCCAGGCATCATGACCGCGCTGGAGCTTGAGGTTCCGCTGATTTTTGCCCGTAAGCAGAAGTCTCTTACCCTGACGGAAGATATATTCGTAGAAAAAGTATATTCGTTTACGAAAAAAGAAAGCAATGAAATCACGGTTTCCAAAAAGTTCATTGCTCCCGGTGAACGGGTACTGATCGTAGATGATTTCCTGGCCAACGGTGAGGCAGCCTTCGGGCTGGCGCGGATCGTTGAGCAGGCAGGCGGGACGGTGGTTGGAATCGGCATCGTGATCGAAAAAGCGTTTCAGCCTGGGAACAGGCTGCTTAAGGAAGCCGGCTACCGCGTGGAATCACTCGTGCGTATTGCTTCGCTGGACGATGGGATCATCGCCTTTGTGGAGGAGGACGCGGAGCTCTCTGACTGAGGGTTCGACGGATAAACAGTCCATCGGCAGATCAGGCTGTCCTTGTGCGGGGCTTCGGAACCCGTGGAATACCGTATGCATAGCCATAAAATCAAAACGAACCCTATCGCCACTTTGCCGTGGAGAAGGGTTCGTTTCTTTGTTCAGAGAGGGGAGCGGCGATTGTTGCGGAGTATCTGCTGTGCGAGCCGCTCGGCAGGTGCGGCCGGGATCTCGCCGCACAACCGTACCCGCCTAGCCGCTCGCGGTGCAGGAGCTGGCTGCTCCGTCAGCGCTCAGCGCAGCGGCCAGCGGCGAGAGCACGCGCAGTGCGCCCGGCTCGCAGCGCACCGCCAGCGGCGCTGTGCCCAGGCTCTCGCCGTCGCCGATGGCCTGGCGCGGCTCAACAAAGCGGACGGCTACGCTGCGTCCGCGCAGCATGGTCACGAAGGGCAGCGTGGTATGCTTGCCCTTCACGACCGTTGGGAACAGCCGCAGCAGTTGCCCGCGGCTGATCCCGTGCACGACGCAGACGTCGAGCAGGCCGTCATCGGCCTTCGCCTGTGGGCAGATCAGGAGCCCGCCGCCGTAGCTGGGCAGGTTGCAGATCGAGACAAGCCATGCTGTCTCGAAGGCCTGCTCTTTCCCGTCGCAGGTCACGCTCACGCGGCAGGGCTTGAAGGTCATCAGCGTATGCAGAATGCCGATGAGATAGGCCAGCTGGCCAGCACCGATGGCGTTGCACAGCCGCTTGTAGCGGCTGTTGTTCACATTGACGGCCACCTGGGCGTCAAAGCCGCTGGCCACGGCGGTCAGCGTCAGGCCGTCCTCGCCTGACAGCACATCCGCTGTCTGGCAGCGGTCCTGCAGCGCGGCGTCCAGCGCGGCCTCTGTGGCCAGCGGGATGCCGAAGCCCCGGGCCGTATCGTTGCCGGAGCCAGCGGGAATTACCGCCAGCGCCACGCCTCTGCGCCGTAGCGCGCCCAGCACGCTGTGGATCGTGCCGTCGCCGCCGATCACGATGGCGGCGCGCCAGTCCTCGCGGTGCGCGAGCGCATGCAGGACCTGTGACTCGGCGCTGTCCGCGCTTTGCGTGAACAGCGCTTCGTAAGCGGTTCCGCGAGCCTGAAGCATGACTTCCACGGCATGCCAGGTCCGCTCACCTGCCCCTCCCCCGGAGCGGGGATTTATGATCAATAAATACATGAATGTTCCTCCAGCCTGCAGATTCCTGTATGTCCTGATTCCATTGTACGGAGGAGCGGAGCAAAAGGGAATCTTTTTAGCAAGGATCAGCAAAGCCCCGCTGGCGTCCAGGCAAGGAACCGGGGGGCTGTTATAGCTGGCGGAGCTGACTTTCTGCGATATCCCCTACCCAGGGCAGTCTATACCACCTTCCTCCCAGTGCGTGGTAGATCATCAGCAGCCATACGGCGAAGGAGCACAGCGAGATAAGGGCGGCGAAGAATGGACCCAGCAGCGGAATGAATCCGCACAGCACATGGATAATCATCAGCACGCCGAAGGCGATCAGCGACTGAAGCGCATGGAACAGCACGAAGCGGCTGCGTTTTTCAAGTGCGAGAAAAATAATCCCGCCAATAAACGGGAAAAAGTAACAGAGGGCAGCAGCGATATGATCCGGTAATCCGGTGGAGGATTTGATAGGGGACAAGGGCTCACTCTCCTTGGGTGTGGTGGAAGAAGGCAGATTGCCGTATTCCTGCTTCCTTACAAGCCTATGAGAGGTTCGTATAAAGTATGTGGCTGCCAACACCGCAAAGTTAATCCGATTGCCCCTAAAAACCGATGTAATTAGTAAGCACTCTGGAAAAGGGGCAGTGAACAAAGCGCACTACATACGGCTGATATTTCTGCCAAGCCTGGGCATTATATCTACATCAGTACCTGTGCAGCCTTCACTGAGAGTTCCTTCAGTTCGCTGAGTGTTCACTACCCTAACCTGCATCGGAAGGTAAAATCCATAAAAAAATCCTTTCGCACATTTTACATGGAAAGGTGGAACTTGGACTGGAATATGATACAATATAACGATAAGGCCCGAAAGGAGTGATTCAGTAAGTGGCTCTTCGGGTAACTAAAGTGTCTAAGGGGTCCGATTTATCAGGATGTCCTTATTCTCAGCCCAAATCACGACGAACCTGCTTCACCGGCAAGACGGAATTCCTTTATCGGAAGGATGGTATTGGCGGATAATGCAAGCCACGTATGTGTATGGTTTCTGAACTTGCATTCAAGGTTACGGCGAACTTTTCATCATGCATTCTCTACTATCGGAGCATTCATTTTCAATGTTTTGGGAGGGAACTGATCATGGCAAGTAAAGGTCATAACGAAGTCAAGGAAAGTCTGCGGGAAATGACACGAATTTTCCGGCCCAAAGATCCCAAGAAATTTGTGAAGGAGTACGTCCGGAAGTATCGGATTACGGGAGGCTATGAAGAAGAGCTGACCATGGTCGTGGAGCATGAGCTGGTGAGAATGAACTCATCCGTCTCTTGAACAACAGACAGTTGTGCTAAGCATGCTGCATCTTGAAAGACATCAATCTGAGTAATTACATCCATGAGGATTCTCATAAACCGTGCCCGGGCGGCTTGCTGCCGCAGGAAACGGTTTTTTTTGTATGCCCATTTAAATTGCGCATTACAAATCTTTTAAAATAGTCAAATGAATTAATAGACATAATTAGTTATGTATGCGCTTTATTCATTATAGCAGATATGATGGTATTTTTGAAAGCGCTATTAAAGTCAATCAGGACAAGACTTCCTGTTGGACAATACAACATGTGAATTTGTTGTGAACGATTGACAAAACACCCCTTCAAACTTATATTAATAGTGATTGTTATAATTGACAGGATAATACTCTAATCTACGAAATCGGGAAAAGCGGGGTAGATCAATGATGAAAACGTGGCAGGCTGGAAAGCGGCTTCTTCCCATGACCGCAGCGCTTGGACTCATTCTTGCCGGATGTGGGCGGGAGGACCTGTCGGTGCTTCGACCGCAGGGACCGGCGGCGGAAAGCTCGTTCGATCTGATGAAGCTGTCGATCACCATCATGATCGTAGTACTGCTGATCGTCTTCTCTATAGCAGCCTACGTGCTGATCCGTTTCCGCCGCAAACCGGAACAGAGCGAAATGCCTGAGCAGGTCGAAGGCAACTTCAAGCTCGAAGTGCTCTGGACGGTCATTCCATTGATTCTCGTAGTTGTGCTGGCCGTCCCTACGGTGAAAGCGGTATTTGCCGCCGGGAATGATCATGCGAACGACAAAGATGCGATAAAAGTTAAAGTGACAGGGCACCAGTACTGGTGGGAATTCGAGTATACCGATTATGGAGTAACCACAGCGCAGGATCTGGTGATTCCCGCCGGGAAGGATATCGCTTTTGAGCTTAGCACGAAGGATGTGCTGCATTCCTTCTGGGTACCTTCTCTCTCCGGCAAAATGGATACCAACCCCGACGGATCGACAAACCGTTTCAGCTTCAGTGCACCAAATGAAGGCGTTTACCGGGGCAAATGCGCAGAGCTGTGCGGTCCTTCCCATGGCTTCATGGAGTTTAAGGTGAAATCAGTCAGCGAAGCGGCGTTTGAAAAATGGGTTAATTCCATGAAAGCTCCAGCGGTGCTGCCGGAGGACCCGGCGCTTGCCGAGACGTTCAAGTCCCAGTGTCTGACTTGCCATGCGGTAGGGGAGATGCCTGACATGTCGAGTGCCCCGAACCTGACCGGGATGGGCTCCCGGGAGTCGGTGGCCGGAATCTTGCTGAATGATGATACAGGGGTGGATGGCGCTCCGGTGCTGGAGAATCTCAAGACCTGGCTGCATGATACCAAGGGCGTTAAGCCTGGCAACAAGATGCCTGACCCCAAGAAGGATATGGGCCTGAGTGATGAAGAGATAGACGGAATTGCGGAGTATTTGGCCGGCTATACGCTGGACTAGAGCTTACAACCTGCAATGGAAGCAGCATATCTGAAAAGGGGGTACGAACCTTGGCTCAAGCAGCGCAGTCCCTGAATCCATCACCACCTTTGAGGCATGGCCACAGCGTGAAGCGTCATACCGGACTGATGGACTGGATTACTACCGTCGATCATAAAAAGATAGCGATTCTATATCTGTGGGCTGGAGGTTTGTTTTTTGGCATCGGCGGGCTTGAGGCTATTCTGATCCGTATCCAGCTCATCAAGCCGATGAATACGTTTCTGGATGCCCAGACGTTCAACGAGCTGATCACGATGCATGGCACCACCATGATTTTCCTGGGCGTCATGCCGGTGATTTTTGCGCTGATGAATGCGGTGATTCCGCTGCAGATCGGTGCGCGTGATGTGGCCTTTCCTTTTCTGAATGCGCTGGGCTTCTGGACGTTCCTGTTCGGAGGCGTTCTGCTCAATCTTAGCTGGATCATGGGCGGTGCGCCCGATGCGGGCTGGACCTCGTACACGCCATTATCCACCATAGAATACAGCGGCACACATGGCGTGGATTTCTATACCATCGGGCTGCAGATCGCCGGCCTCGGGACGCTGATTGGGGGCATTAACTTTCTCGCTACCATCATTACGATGCGGGCTCCAGGCATGTCCTTTATGCGGATGCCGATGTTCGTCTGGGCTAGCTTCATTACTTCCGCCATTATCCTGTTCGCTTTTCCCGCTATTACAGTAGGGCTTGTATTACTTACGTTCGACCGGATTCTCGGAGCCAATTTCTTTGATACCTCCGCAGGAGGGAATTCGGTGCTCTGGCAGCATATCTTCTGGATCTTCGGTCATCCTGAAGTGTATATTCTGATTCTTCCGGCCTTCGGTATCATTTCGGAGGTCATCCCGACCTTTGCCCGAAAGCGGCTGTTCGGTTACAGCTCCATGGTTTTTGCCACGATTCTGATCGCCTTTCTGGGCTTCATGGTCTGGGCGCATCACATGTTCACGACAGGCCTTGGTCCGGTAGCGAACGCGCTGTTCTCGGTATCGACGATGCTGATTGCCGTACCGACCGGAATCAAAATCTTCAACTGGCTGTTTACGATGTGGGGCGGGCAGGTTCGTTTTACGAGTCCCAATCTGTTCGCAGTCGGTTTCATTCCCACCTTCACGATGGGCGGCGTAACTGGGGTCATGCTGGCCTCTGCGCCTGCGGATTTCCAGTTCCATGATACGTACTTTGTCGTTGCACATTTCCATTATGTCATTGTCGGCGGTCTGGTATCCGGACTGTTCGCAGGACTGCACTATTGGTGGCCGAAGATGTTCGGGCGGATGCTGAGTGAACGCTTAGGCAAATGGACTTTCTGGACCTTCATTATTGGATTCCATCTCACTTTCTTTGTGCAGCATTTCCTGGGACTTATGGGGATGCAGCGCCGTGTATTCACGTATTTGCCGAATCAGCAGTTTGACCTGCTGAATCTGGTGAGTACGATAGGCGCGGGACTGATGGGTGTGGGGATGCTTATTTTCCTCACGAATATCTTCCTCACTTCCAGAAAACCGGCAGATGCGGCAGACGATCCTTGGGGAGACGGACGCACGCTGGAGTGGACGATTTCTTCGCCGCCGCCGGAATACAATTTCAAACAGACGCCACTGGTGCGGGGCCTGGATGCTTTCTGGAAGGAAAAAACCTCTGGTCATACCGCTATGACACCTGCTGAGCCGGTCGGTCCGATCCATATGCCATCGGCGACGATCCTGCCGTTCCTGATGTCGGTCGGCATCTTTATTGCCGGACTTGGCTTCATGTTCAGCCGTGATGATTTCGGGAATGCGTTCATGAGCTTTATGTTCAATAACTATCTGGTTACGGCCATAGGGCTGCTGATCACCTTTGGATCGATGCTGGTACGGTCGCTCTATGATGATCACGGCTGGCATATCGAGCCTGAAGAGCTGGAAGGAAGGTGAGCGGACATGACAACAGCACATGCTGAGGCTGCGGCAGGCACTCTTCCGCACGAACCGGAAAAAGCAACCCTGGAAGGACGGAATAAGGTGCTGGCCTTCTGGCTGTTCCTGGGCGGAGAGTCGGTGCTGTTCGGCACATTGTTTGCCACATTCCTGGCTCTGCGCAATCAGACCAATGAGGGTCCGTCGGCGAATGAACTGTTCCACCTGCCGCTGGTGGCGGCTGCAACCTTCCTTCTGCTGGTGAGTAGTCTGACCAGTGTGTTTGCCATCCAGGCGATGCACCGCAATAAGCCGGCGCTGCTGCGCAATTGGCTGCTGATTACAGTCTTTCTGGGACTTTGCTTCCTAGGGCTGGAAATCTACGAATTCAGCGAATATATAAGACATGAAAAGTTCGGCATGACGACAAGCGCCTTCAGCTCCGCATTTTATACCCTGGTTGGCTTCCATGGTGCCCACGTGGCTTTTGGCATCCTCTGGATTTCCGTGTTGATCGGACAGCTGGCGCGCAAGGGGCTTACAGTCGTAACCGCACCCAAAATTTATGTGTCCGCCATGTACTGGCATTTCATTGATGTGGTGTGGGTCTTTATCTTTACCGTCGTATACCTGCTCGGAAAGGTGGGGTAACCATGGCGACAGAACAGCATACTCCTTCAGATGGTGCAGTGAAGCACCGTCACCGGCAGGAGGGGCCGCAGCGGCATATCGTGGTATTTGTCCTCTCTGTTGTCCTGACGCTGATCGCCTTTGCGGCTGTAGCCGCCGGAGGCATCAACGCCACATTTGCCGTGATCCTGCTGCTGGTGATGGCTGTGTTTCAGGTCATTCTGCAGATGGGCTTTTGGATGCATCTCAAGGATAAAGGGCATATGCTGCCGATTATATTCATGCTGGGCGGCTTTTTTATTGCTGGAACCTGCATCGTGATGGCGCTGTACTGGGTATGGTGGGATTAATGAGACAGGGCGGCGATGCCGCCTTTTTTGCTATAAGAAGAGCGGACGCTGCTGAATGAGCAAATAAGGTGGAGTATGAAGGCTCTGTGTGGAGGCTAGAGCGGTGCAGGTTACTACACTAACTAATTTGCTGGTGGTTAAAAGGGGTTAGCGGGAGCGAGAGGAAATAACATAATTATCGTTACTGGGGCTGGAATTGGGTGTTAGTTGGAAAAAGGAGACTTAATTCTCCCGTTTAGGGGTGAAACCGACTATTAGTGGGAAAAAGTAAACTTAATTTGGCTCAAAACTGCGAAGGAGTAGAGTTTTAACCGAATTAGTGGTACGCATTCCACTTAGTAGTGTTAACAATGGGTTTGCATTCAGATTAGTGGTACAAATTCCACTTTGCAATCGCAGACGTGTGGAAGGTAGCGTACCGCCTCAGGCCTCACCACGCCGGATAGTGTACCGCCTCAGGTTCCGCCCTCCCGGGTAGCGTACCGCCTCAGGCCTCACCACGCCGGATAGTGTACCGCCTCAGGTTCCGCCCTCCCGGGTAGTGTACCGCCTCAGGTTCCGCCCTCACGGGAGCGTACCGCCTCAGGTTCCGCCCTCCCGGGTAGCGTACCGCCTCAGGTTCCGCCATCCCGAAGCAGGCTCCGCGAGTCTCAGGCCTTTCATCCGGTCAGCGCTTCCACTGCGCTTCCAAGCTTTTCACCATCAAATATCCTGTGCGAGGAGGCTAGAAACATGCCGGGATTATCCTTTTTCAGCTTTGCCGAGCTGTGGAGTCCGCTGTTTCTTGCGGTCATGCTGCTTTTGTCAGCCGGCTACTTTGTAGGGATAGGTCCGCTTTCCGGGCGCTTTCCGGGTTCATCCACAGTTCCGATATGGCGGCGGTTCTCGTTCATCTTTGGTATGCTGGCGTTGTATCTGGCCCAGGGTGGACCGCTCAGCCTACTGGGGCATATTTTGTTCTCTTTTCACATGGTGAGCATGGCTTTCTCCTATCTGGTGGCGGTACCGCTGATCATGCTGGGCATTCCGGATTGGGCATGGCGGGCTGTGCTGAGGGCATTTCCTCTTCCGCTACGGCGTTTATCCTTTCTGGCTCAGCCCGTGGTGGCGGCGCTGCTATTCAACGGACTATTTTCACTCTATCATATCCCCGTGATCCATGATTATGTCATGCTGCATTTTGCTGTGCACCGGATTTACTATGGGGTGCTCTTCCTGACCTCCGCACTCATGTGGTGGAATCTGATCAATCCGCTGCCGGAGCTGCGGGGCTTAAGCGGATTGGGCCAGATCGGGTTTATCTTTCTGAACATGGTACTGCTGACTCCGGCTTGCGGACTGATCATTTTTGCGGGAGCGCCGCTATATGCCACTTATAGTGATCCGCAGACCTGGGCGCGGGCGATGGGGTACTGTGTGTCCGGAAGTCCTGCGGCGCTGCTGCAGGCTTTTGGCGGTCCGGCCTTCTTTGGCTGGCTGTCACCCAAGGTGGATCAGCAGGTAGGCGGGATCGCCATGAAGTTCATTCAGGAATTTATTTTTGCCTCGATGCTTGCTTATGTGTTCTATCATTGGTATAAAAAAGAGAACGGGCAAGACGCTGCGGAAGTCTCCGCGCCCTCTTCCGAGCTGGAGGAGCGTGTTTTGACCCGGGTATAGCAGGTAGAGCACCGAGGAGGATAATCATGGATATTTTTACAGTGTTTCCGACGATCAGCACATCTTTCATCGTGATCAGTGCGGTACTGGTGGCTATTGGCTGGAGACAAATTATTAAAGGCAAACGCGAAGCGCACAAGAAGACGATGATTGCCGCCGCTGTCGCTGCTGTACTGTTTTTCATCGTATATATGTCAAGAACGGTGTTTGTAGGCAATACTTCGTGGGGCGGTCCGGATAGTCTGTCGCTGTTGTACCACATTTTTCTGATTTTTCATATTGTACTGGCAACGGTGGCAGCCGTATTTGGGATTACCACGCTTACACTCGGCTTCAAGGCTCAGTATGCCAAGCACCGGAAATGGGGCAGAGTGACCGCGGTGATCTGGTTCATAACAGCCATTACAGGAGTAGCGGTATATGTGCTGCTGTACATATTTTATCCTGGCGGACATACGAAGCCTGTATGGGATGCCATTTGGGGGTTTAATTGAAGTAAGAATCGGCCTGTACTGCTGCATCCTTCCTAGGAATGCAGGGTACAGGCCTTTTTGCTTAGGCCGGGAAGGATTAGAACTGTATGCTGAAGCCATTAAATGTATGAATACCTGTGCCAAATTTGATCAGATCGTTCTCCCGCAACATTTGAACTGCATGCTGTACCTCGCCCAGAATCTCCGGCTCTAGTCCTAGTAGGTTATGCGAACCAAATATCTTCCGTACTCCCCCAATTCCCGCAATTCTCTCCAGGGATTGTACCAAATCCACAGGGCTAGTGGAAGGATAAAAGGCATAGATCGGAGTCCCGTTGTATAGCAGGTCACCTGTGAACAAATAGCCGTTCATCTGATCATAAAAGGCAAGATGTCCCGGAGAATGGCCTGGAGTATGATATACAGTTAATGTTCTGCCGCCAAGTTCGACGGAATCTCCGTCCTTCAATAACCCCGCTGGCTTACCCTGAAAGGGAGAATAGCTTCGCGGATCAAAGCCCTCCGGCACCGGCTTGCTGATATCTCTGCCGATATCCCTGCGGATCTGCTCAAGCGATAAGCCCTTGATGCCATGGACAAGCCAGTCCTGATCTCCCTCATGCACAAAAATCCGTTCGAATTCCCCGTGGCTTCCGATATGGTCTGTATGCACATGCGTAGTCAGCACATCTATAGGCAGATCCGTCAGCCGGTCTGTGATGCTTCTTATATTGCCGATTCCCAGCCCGGTGTCAATCAGAGCCGCCCGGTCCCGTCCCAGGAGGAGAAAGGAATGAACCTTCTCCCAGTGTCCATATTCGCTGATGGCGAAGGTGGTTTCATCGATGGATTGAACGGTAAACCATTGATCCTCAATCATAAGAATAACCTCCATATAAGATGAACTTGAGAATGGATAACGACCATTGTGGAACCACCTTGAATAACAAGGCATTACGCAATGATGAGCCTAACATTCTCAAGTTCACGTTCTATAGTGCATGTATGTCATAACTTCCAGATGCAGTAAAGCAGTTGTAATTATTAGCGTAGCATAAGTGCAGGGGTTGCCAAAGTCCAGTTTACTGCCTTTATGAACGGGAGGTGGCAAACCTTGTTCAAATTCGGGAAGGAGACAGTTATAACTTTGGGTTGACACTGGAAAATGAAGGGCATATACTGTGTATATAGATATACACAGTAAGCACACAGTAAGCACACTCAGATGCTAATTGATGCACACCATGCTACTGACCATAAAGTGAGGTTAAAGTTGATGACAACGATAAGAGATGCCTTGATTATTGTCCGGGGGGACTTTCGGGCCGACAAACTGAAGCTGTTGTGGGCACTGGTCTTCGCCATTGTTTTTATGGGCTATATTTCCATATTTAGCGGAATGATTCTGGATGATGTACTGGAGTCGGGAGACGGTAAGGTGCTGGCAGATATCCTGCTGCTGACAATGACGCCAATGCTTGGCATCACTTTCTCCAGGCGTACAATGAAGTATTTAAGTGAGGACTCGTATACCCGGATGCTCGCTTATATGCGCAGTCTCCCGGTTCCGGCGGCTGTGATTCTGTGTAAGAGAAAGCTGCATACCTTCTTCTCCCTTTCTCTGAACGGGGTGCTCCTCTTCGGGCTTATTTATGCTATGAGCGGACAGATTCGAAGCGAGCTTACTATTCCCGCTTATCTCTCCTTTGCATTAATTTGGACGGGGTTCGCACTTGTGATGTCGGGGCTGTACATTTTTATTGAATTGCTGGTTAGCGGTAAAACCTATTTCTGTCTTCTCATGCTCATTGTGTTGCTGTGCATGGGTGCGGCTCTGCTGGTCTGGGAGTTCGGAGGGAATCTGTTCCTTTACAGCTTACAAAATGCGAAGGAATGGGGTTTCGCCTCCCCGCTGATGTGGTCAACGCTGCTGCTGGGAACCGTATCCGTGCAGTTGTTTTCCAAATGGACCATCTATCGGCTGAAGAGCCGTGATCTTGTATGAGGGGGCTGAAGGACAAGGAGGATCTCCGGGTGGCCGGAGCGTGGAAAGCGGGTGTGAATCATGTGGATACCGATACAAATTAACGAGAATAGCGCTGAGCCGCTGTACCACCAGATTGAAACCCAGCTCAAATCGCTGATTATCAGCGGAACCATCATCGAGGGAACACTTCTGCCGTCGATCCGGGAATTTGCCGGTGACCTGAAATGCAGCGTGATCACGGTGCGCCGTGTCTATCAGGATCTGGAGGCCGAGGGTCTGCTGCGTACCAGACAGGGTACAGGTACCTTTGTCTCCCATGTGGGTGAAGGGGCGATGGAGGGATATAAGAAGGAGGCTATCCGCAAGGCGCTGGAAAGTGCAGTGGATGTCGGCTTGTCAGTACAATGCTCTGAAGCGGAGCTGATCGAACTGTTTCGGGAAATTGTGAAGCACAAATATGGATCACAGGAATGAAAGGTGGAGTCGTTCAATGGTACAGCAGGCCATAGAACTGCGTAATGTGAGCAAGAAACGACGGCGGGGCAAGACGATAGGGCCGCTTAATCTGAATCTCCCGCAAGGCTATATTACCGCACTAGTGGGCCAGAATGGGTCCGGCAAAAGCACACTGCTGCACATGCTTCTGCAGCTGACATTCCCCGATGAGGGAGAGATCCGCTGGTTAGGGCAGCCTTATCCGGACGGGTTGCCGCTGTCGCTTCGCCAGTGCATAGCCTACGTGCCGGAAACCTCAGAAGTGGAAGAAAAGTTCTGGAGTGCCGGAGAGGCTGCCGAATTCCGCCGCCACTGGTATCCGGATTGGGACCAGGGATATTTCGAGGAACTGCTGGTGAAATTTGAAGTGCCGCAGGGTGCGAAGCTGGGTAAGATGTCCAAGGGAGAGCGCCGTAAGTTCGAGATTGCTGCAGCCCTGGCATCCCGCCCGCAGCTGCTCCTGCTGGATGAGCCCTCCTCGGGACTGGACCCTTTTGCCTGGAAGGCCATGATTGAGACGCTGCGCAAATATATGGATGATACCGGTGCTACCGTGGTGATTTCCACCCATATTATTGAAGAAGTGCGGCGGCTCGCAGATTATATTGTGCTGATGCATCAAGGCAATCTGCTTGGAATGGCCGAAAAGGACAGCCTATTCGGTTCCTGGAGTGAGCTTTGGGTTCAGGTGGAGAACGAAGAGGAACTGGGGGAGCTTGCGGAGGAGCTGCCGGGAGCATTGCATTTTGGTATGCAGACACCGGGTGTGGCTTCACTCGTTACCCCACAAGCCCAGAAGAATGAGAAACGTATCCAGGATTTAGGCGTAAAGGTTATCAAGAGCCGGATGCTCGAGCTGGATGAGATCCTAAGCTTATGGACACAGGGGCATCGCCCGATTCTGATTGACCAGGAGAGAGGAGATTAGAAGAATGGAAGCTTTGAAGCTGGAACAGGTAGTGAAGCAGTATGGAGAGAAGACCGCAGTAAACGGAATCAGCCTGAAGGTGGAGCAAGGTGAGATCTATGGACTGCTCGGAGCCAACGGCGCCGGAAAAACAACGACGATGCGCATGGTGCTTGGACTAATCTATCCCGATGAAGGCAAGATCCTGTATAACGGCAAGACGTTCAATGATGAGCTGCAGCATCTGATGGGATATCTCCCGGAGGAACGCGGGTTGTACCCGAAGGTCAAGGTTAGTGATCAGATTATCTATCTGGCCCGGCTGCGCGGTATGTCAGCAAGTGATGCGGACAAGAGCCTCCGCTTCTGGCTGGACCGCTTCGACGTTCCGGATTATTACAATAAGAAGATTGAAGAGCTGTCCAAAGGCAATCAGCAAAAAATGGGCTTTATCGCCGCAGTTGTCCACAAACCGCAAATTCTGGTCCTGGACGAGGCTTTCAGCGGCCTGGATCCTGTCAACGTGGAACTGCTTAAGGATACCGTAAGGGAGTTGCGTGACCAGGGTACGAGCATTCTGTTCTCCACCCACCGGATGGAGCATGTGGAGGAGCTGTGCCGTAATATCACAATTCTCGACCGTTCCAATACAGTAGTGCAAGGTGACATTCGTGAGATCAAGAAGGGTTACCCGCGCGAAGAAGTTGTGCTGAGGACGGTGGGAGAAGTAAGCGGACTGGATCAGATTCCTGGGGTTAGCGCGGTGCAGAAGCAGGAGCGGGGTTATGTGCTCTCCATCAGCGAGATCGGTGCAGCACAGCGTATTCTCCAGCATGCGATGGCGGCAAGTGAAATTGAGCATTTTGAAATCAAGGAACCAACCTTGAACCAAATCTTTATCAGAGCGGTGGGTGAATCTCATGAATAAGATGGGGACAATTATCAGCTTTACCTTCAAAAATAAAGTGAGAACCAAATCCTTCATGATTACAACATTGATTCTGGTGCTGCTGCTCAGCATCGGTATGAACGTGCCATACTTCATTAAGGTGTTCCAAGGTGACGATGGGGCGAAGAACACACAGATCGGTGTTGTGGCTGAACAGGGGAACCGTGCCGCAGAACTCTTGCTGGCGTATGCACCGCCTGCAGCTCCGAAAGCTGATGCAGATGAAGATACGGACACCGTGGCTTTCAAGGCCTTTACCTCGGCGGATGATGCTGCCCTGAAGCAGGGATTGGATGACGATAAAATCGAAGGCTACCTTACCTTTGATGCCAAAGGCTCCGAAGGCGTCCCTCCAGTAACCTACCACAGCAAGGATGGAGAGCTGGATGGAGATTTGCAGACTTACCTTCAGACTGCACTGCAACAGATCAATACTCAGCTGATCGCCGGTGATAAGCTGACTGGGGAGCAGGTAGCGGCGATGTTCGCGCCGGTGTCTATCGGTACCCAGCAGCTCAGTACGGATGGAACGGACGGCGGAGCAGCGGATAAATCGAAGCCTGCTATCAATTATGTTATCGTCTATGTGCTTCTGATCCTCTTCTTCATGTCGATTACCATGACCGGGAATATGATTTCGGCAGAAGTTACCTCAGAGAAAAGCTCCCGCATCATGGAGATTCTGATTACCAGCGCTTCGCCGTTAACGCAAATGTTCGGCAAGGTGATCGGGATCTTCCTGGTGGGCCTGATGCAGATTGCCGTTATCTCAGCAAGTATCGCCATCAATCTGATGCTTCCGCATAACGCCAGTATATTGTCTGATTTTGACCTGGATCTTGGACAATTGAATTATGGCATTCTGGTATACGGACTTATCCTTTATGTGCTGGGCTTCTTCCTGTATGCTCTGATGTATGCTGCTGTAGGCTCCATTGTGAGCCGCACGGAGGATCTGGGCCAGGCCGTGATGCCGGTAATGATGTGTACCTTTGTGGCCTTTTACATTCCGTTGTTCAGCATCTCAGCTCCTAATACTATGCTTATCAAGGTGGCAAGCTTTGTGCCCATCACTTCACCGCTCAGCATGCTGCTGCGCATCGGTATAGGGGACGTGGCCTTCTGGGAGATTGCCATATCACTCATCATCTTGCTCGTGACCACATTTGGACTGGGCTGGCTCGCCGCCAAGATCTACCGCACCGGTGTGCTGATGTACGGCAAACGCCCAAGCATCAAAGAGATCAGAAAAGCGATGAAGGCTTACAAGATTTAAGTGAAAAAATAATATAAATGTGGGTAATACGTGATGTTGTCACGCGCAGGACATACTAATGCCATATATAATCTGAAGGTTTGTCATAGAAATTACAACGATAATTCAGAGAAACGTTGATAAAATCAAGGTGTTTGGGTGTTTATTCTCGATTATATAGTGGTTGCCCACACAAAAAGAGTGACGGTAAGGCCTATTCCTAAATCAGGAGTAAGCCTTACCTTTTTTTCAAGAAAGGGAGGGCTGCAGATGAACAACATTTTATTAGTTGAGGATGATTTAAGCCTGATTGACGGTCTGGAATTTTCGTTGAAAAAGAACGGATTTCATGTTGATATTGCAAGAACAGTGCGGGAGGCATGCATGATCATTGAGAAGCAAAGCCATGATTTGCTGATTCTTGATTTGACCCTGCCCGATGGCAGCGGGTACGAAATATGTAAAAGGGTCCGGCAATCATCATCAGTGCCGATTATCTTCCTGACCGCTTCGGATGAAGAAGTGAATATCGTCAAGGGGCTGGATATGGGGGCAGATGATTATATCACCAAGCCTTTTAAACTCAATGAACTGTTTGCAAGGATCAATGCACTTCTACGCCGGGCAAAATTATCTGATTCAATGCAGGTAGAGCTTGCTTCTAATGGCATTACCGTCCGGCTGGCAGAAAACCGGGTTTTCAAGGATGATATTGAAGTTGAACTTACAACAGCGGAATACAGATTGTTATGCCTTATGATGCAAAATCCAAATGCAGTCTTGACAAGAGAGGTTATTTTGGACAGGCTTTGGGACACAGACAGCAGTTTTGTAGATGATAACACCCTATCGGTCTATGTTCGAAGACTACGCAGCAAAATTGAAAATAATCCCGAAAGTCCAATATTTCTGCTGACAGTACGGCGGCTAGGCTACAAATGGCATGTTGCAAAGTGAGGGATGGATATGAAGATTCTTGCAGATAGAGCTACAAAAAGCCTGTTTTTTACGTACATAGTAATTCTGCTGCTATTTATGGGTTTCGGATTATTCTTTATGCAAATCATCTCAGATCATTACAAGCAAAATATGATTGAGCATGATTACAGTGTCGCGGGTTACTTACTGGAGAATGGATCAGAACGGGCACAGATTGCAAAAGCTTTTACAGACAACAGGACAGGCAGCCAAACGCAATCAGGACATGCCTTGCTTCAAGCAGCAGGATATACCGCAGATACGCAAACACACCTGATTTCGGAGATACGGGATTTTCATAACAAACACTTAACGCTATTTCTTATTTTCTCTGTATTTTTTGCGTTGGTCATACTGGCTGCTCCGCTGTTGTTCTTACGGCGGCTGAATCAAAAAATAGAAAAAGCAAACGATGATATTCGCACCTTTATGGATGGAAATATTCGCATACGTTTAGATGACCGGGAGGAAGGAAGCCTTGCGCAACTGTTTACATCGGTAAATGGAATGGCCACCTCCCTCACCACTCATATTGGTAATGAAAAGCAGGGACGGGAGTTTCTAAAGAATACGATCTCCGATATATCCCATCAATTAAAGACACCACTTGCTGCCCTGAAAATGTATAACGAGATTATTCAGAATGAGCAAGCCGGGAATGAAGTTGTGGATGAATTTGCATCCAAAAGTGAGCGCGAATTAAGCCGGATGGAAATGCTGATTCAGAATCTGCTCAAGCTGGCAAGATTGGATACAGGCTCAATTGTGTTAGAGAAATGCAATAACAATCTCCTGGAATTTTTGGAGGATGCGATAAAAGGCTTTCGCACCCGTGCGGAACTGGAAGACAAGACCATTCGGCTGGATTGTGATGAGAACATTGTGATGAACTATGATCAAGAATGGTTACTGGAAGCGGTCAGCAACATCCTCAAAAATGCACTGGAACACACAGATGCAGGAAGCAAAATCGTCGTCCGCTGCGAAGAAACACCTATTTTAACCGAAATAACGATTAGGGACGATGGAAAAGGGATTCATCCTGAAGATATTCACTCTATCTTTAAGCGTTTTTACAGAAGCCGCTTCTCCAAAGACAAGCATGGAATTGGTATTGGACTTACCCTTGCAAAAGCAATTATTGAAAACCATGGGGGTTCCATTACCGTCGAAAGTGAATTAGGGAAAGGTACCGTCTTTCATCTTGCGTTTCCAAAGCTTTCAAATCTGTAAGGTCTAATTCACCTGAGTGTAAGGTCAGGCTGTTAGCATCTCATTATAATGAAAGGTGAGGTGTTTATATTGGAGCTGCTATCAACCCGAAATTTATGCAAAACCTATGGAACTGGCGAAGCAAAGGTGGACGCTGTAAAAAACGTGTCGTTTTCCGTGGAAAAGGGAGAATTCGTCGCCATTGTCGGACCGTCCGGTTCGGGCAAGAGTACCCTGTTAAATCTACTCGGTGCGCTAGACGCACCTACTTCCGGCAAGGTGCTGTTAGACGGTAAAGATGTTTTTACCATGAAAGAAAAGGAGCTGTCTGTGTTTCGCAGACGAAACATCGGGTTTATCTTTCAGGCATACAATTTGGTCCCGGAACTGAATGTGGAGGAGAACATCATCCTGCCTCTGCTTTTGGATTACCGGAAACCGGACAGAAAGTACATAGATGAACTACTTGAAATTCTAGGGCTTACCCAGCGAAAACATCACCTTCCCAACCAGCTTTCCGGTGGACAACAGCAACGTGTAGCCATTGGACGTGCGCTTGCGACAAAGCCCGCCATGATTCTTGCAGACGAACCGACCGGGAATCTGGATAGCAAAAACAGCCGGGATGTCATCAATTTGTTGAAGCTGTCTGTTGAAAGGTACCATCAGACGCTTGTGATGATTACCCATAACCCGAGCTTTGCAAGCTTTGCGGACCGCATTCTGAATGTGGAGGACGGCATTGTAACAGAGCTTGGAGGTGAACACCGTTGACAAGCTACCTTTCTCTCGTTGCGAAATACTTATCGGCACATAAAAAGAAAACCCGATTGGTTGTTATCAGTGTCTCTATATCGGTAGCACTAATTACTGGAATCTTCTCTATGCTTGATGTGTTTCTGCAATATGAAAAGATGCAGGTGATTCACGATCATGGCAATTACCATATTGGACTCATGGGTGTCACGGATGAACAAGAGGAAACCATTCGCGGACGGATTGATGTTAAACATTCCGGCGTATGGACATTTTTTAAAGATGGAAGCCTGAACGGGAAAGTATGCAGGATAGACGCAATCGAGAAGAGCATCGCTCCCAATTTGAATATAAGCCTTGTGGAAGGTAAATTTCCGGCTGCCGAGAATGAAATGATGCTGGAAGAATGGGCGGCGGAAAACCTAGGGCTCAATTTAGGCGATAGGGTACAAGTTGCCTTTGGGGACAAAACGGATAAGTCATTTTTGCTCAGTGGTATTATCAAGGATTACCCCAATACAAAAGCGAAAAATAAGCCGGTAGCTCTTATATCCATTTCTGGTGCCAAAGCGGTCAATACAGAAAAAGAGGACAGATTCTATATTGAATTTAAAAACGGGGTAAATGTCAACGAAGCGCAAAAGGCCATACAGAGCACCCTGGGCCTAGCGGATAACCAGATTGTCCGCAATGAATATCTGCTTGCGGCCATGGGACAAAGTAGCACTGATAAGGCTTCGGGATTGTATATAACCGGGGGTATTTTGTTCTGCATCGTTCTGATTGCTGGCGTTATGATGATTTATAATACCTTCAATATTTCCGTTATGGAGAGAATTCAGCAATTCGGACTTTTGCGGTGCATCGGTGCATCACAGTCTCAAATCAAAAAACTGGTAAGGCGTGAAGGTCTGCAAATTACACTGCGGGCGCTTCCTATTGGCCTAGGTGCCGGAGTATTGATCACATTTTTGTGTACTGCCCTTCTTAAATTTTACAATAAAAGTCTTTTTGGAGAAATACCTCTTTTCCAGTTCAGCCCTGGAGGAGTGGCGGCCGGAATATTTGTAGGATTCCTAACCGTGTATATTGCTTCCCTGATGCCGGCCAAAAAAGCAGCAAAGGTATCCCCTGTCCTTGCAGTAACGGGAAGTAACGACCTAAAGGTTTCCAAGAAGAAAAAGCAGGGGCTCCTAACAAAACTGTTTCATGTGGAAACTGCAATGGGCATCAACAATGCAGTGGTTAAGAAGAAAACCTTGTTTCTGATGTCCTGTTCCATTGCTATCAGCATCGTGATGTTTTTGGGTTTTCAGGTTTTTATTGATTTTCTGAACACCTCCATGAAAACATCCAAGCCTTACACAGCGGACGTTACGCTTACCTCAGAACAAGGTATGGACAGCAGCCTTTTCAACGCTTTGCGCAAAGTGGATGGGACAAAGGCGGTCTACGGAAGGATGTTCAGTTATGTGAACGCCACCTTCGATGCTTCCAGACTGACGGACAGCTACAAGGAAAGTATGGGTGGCATCCCGACAAAGGACAATGGGCAGTTTGACGCGCCAGAGAAATCATGGCTGATTTCATATGACCACAACCAGCTCCATTGGGCCAATACGGACTTGCTCAAGGGTGAGCTGTCAGAAGAAAAGTTAAATGAGCACAACGGCGTTATTGCTGTGGCAAGAAATCTAAGGAACAATATAGCGACGGAAACGACCTCGTTTCAGCTTGGAGATAAGGTTACTATTGAAACTCCAAACGGAACGAAAGAAATGACCGTTATGGGAATTCTGCGCACCGTCCCCTTCAATGATTCTGTTTTATCCATGACAAACTTTATCACAACGGAACAGCTGTTTAAGGATCTTACCGGCGAAGAATCTTACAAAGCGATTGACATCCAGCTTCGAAAGTCCGGGCAGGAGGAAGCGTTTAATGAGATAAAAAGCCTGGTCAGCAGCTCCATTACCGTGTATGATGCGCGCCAGCAAAATGCGGAGGTGAACCAGACCTTCTTTACGATGGCGGTCTTTCTATATGGTTTTGTGCTGGTCATAGCCTTGATCAGCATGCTGAATATCATTAATACTATGAACACAAGCGTAGCGTCCAAAACCAGATACTTAGGGGTTATGCGGGCTATCGGAATGTCAGGCGGGCAGCTTGGCAGAATGGTGCTCATGGAAGCCGCTACTTACAGTATGACCGGATGTCTGATTGGCTGTATTGCCGGTATTGCGTTGCAAAAGGCACTCATTGCATTTTCACTTTCATCGTATGATATCCTGTGGAAGTTTCCGGGTACGCAAATCGGTCTGATATTCCTTGTGATCTTGCTGATAACTGCAATCTCCGTGATCAAATCGCTCAAGCGCATTAAATCCCAAAGTGTCTCTGAGATTATTAGTTCGTTATAGTCCCAACAACTTAACGAGAAGGGCTTCTCTACCTGTATAGGAAGAGGGGCCCTCTCTGCTTGTTCAATCCTTAACACCATAAGCTTCGCGATATTGTTTAGGTGTGAGCTGCGTTACGTTTTTAAAATTTTTACCAAAATGGCTTTGGGAACAAAAACCCAGATTGGTTGCAATCTCACTGTAGGAGTGCTTCGAATAAATCAGAAGATTTCGCGCCAAATTCACTTTTTCCTGAATAATGAAGTCTCTGATGGTTATTCCTTCACTTTGACTAAATAGTTCTGCCAAATAATTGGCATTCGTCTTCAATTCCCGTGCGATCTCTGTGATATGAATTTTTTCATGAAGATGCTTGAAAATATAATTTTTACATTCTTCGATCCGAGGGTTATTGCTCTTCTTTTTGAACTTACCCTTCCTTTGTTCTTTCAGGTCATGAACCATCCGGGTATACTCATACTCTGCTTTGCGGCACAAACGAAGTATGGTTTGAGGGTCTGATAATTCTTCAATTTTATAGATATAGCTGTCACTAAGAGAGTAAGCAATCTCAGGAGAGAGGCCACCTTCAATAGCGGCACGACTTGCGAGTGTGATGACAACAATAGTTATATTTTTTGTGGATCGAAGCTTATCCTTGGCAAGAACACCATAATGGCCCTTGAAACTCTCGGTCAGACTTTTTTCCAATTGTTCTAGATCACCATTACGGATGCTGCTGAGTTCCCGCACTTCCTGATCGTATGGATTATGCATCTTCCCGGCTTCCTGATTCTGAAACAGAATATCAGAGAAGTGTCTTTCTACACCATTTGTATTCATACGAAACAGCTCCTCCTCCCGCTCAAGAGTAGTGTATCAAAAATAATATCTGAGATATATGATAAAAAACCGGAATATGTGATATAAGATGTGTGCGCTTCCAAATAAAATAACCTCATAATACGAAATTAGCAAAGCAGAGGGGAGACCACCTATGTATATCAATGGTGTTAATCTTGGGAATTGGTTAGTACTGGAAAAATGGATGAGTCCTGGGCTTTTTGAAGGGACTACAGCGGAGGATGAGTATTACCTGCCGACTCAACTGTCTAAAGAAGTATATGAGGCCAGAATTAAAATACATCGTCACGAATATATCACGGAGCGGGATTTTGCAACCATCCGTTCTTTTGGAATGAATGCGGTACGTATACCCATCCCCTATTTTATTATGGGAGATTGTCCTCCTTTCATTGGTTGTGTGGAAGAGCTTGATAAAGCCTTTGGATGGGCAGAAAAATATGAGCTAAAGGTATTAATTGATCTTCATACGGTTCCGGGAAGCCAGAATGGCTTTGACAATGGAGGAATCTCCGGGGTATGCAAATGGGCGCAGCAGCCTGAGAGCGTAGAATTCACACTGCAGTTATTAGAAAAGCTATCTGAGCGATATGGAACACATTCCAGTCTTTGGGGAATAGAGATTGTGAATGAGCCTATTACAGAGAAAACCTGGAAGGCAATGGATGTTCAAAAACGTTATAAACCGGTAGATGCAGAAATGGCCGCTGGCAGTGCGCCAGTCTCACTGGATTTTCTGCGCGGATTTTATGTGGAGGCTTATCGGAGAATGCGCCGTTATCTTCCAGAAGACAAGGTTATCGTTATTCATGATGGCTTTGAGCTTAAAGTGTGGAAGGACTTCATGAGAGAGACCGAATTTAAAAACGTAGTGCTCGATACGCATCAATATCTGATGATGGCAGAGGTGTACGGCTGTGAACAATCGCCAGAGGGCTATGTCAAATATGTTCAGGAGTACTTGTTCAAGGATATCGAGGAAATGGCGGAATACTTCCCGATGATTTGCGGGGAATGGAGTTTGTTCAATTCGTATGGGGTCGGAGTCGATACAGCAGGGGGATTGTCGCCTGTGAATGGAGTCAAATCGGGCGAGGACCGTTTAAGTGCCGCGAGCCGAAAAGAACTGTACAGCCAGGTTGCCAAAGTGCAATTGGAAGCGTGGAAAAAAGGCATCGGTCATTTTTACTGGAACTATAAATTGCTGCTGGATACGGTCAATGAGCCGGGGTGGATCGGTTGGGATAGCTGGGATTTGGGGAAATGTGTAAGTCTCGGCTGGTTTCCAGTGGAGTCCTGAGTGTACGATTGGAGGTAACAAAATGATAAGAAACCCAATACTTCCCGGATTTAATCCAGACCCTTGTATTTGTAGAAAAGAGGACGATTATTACCTTGCCGTATCATCCTTTGAATGGTTTCCAGGGATTCCGGTGTATCATTCAAAGGATCTGAAGAACTGGGAGCTATACGCTCATGTGCTTACTGACGACAATAAGGTTGATCTGAAAAAACTGCCGTCCGCCAAAGGGATATGGGCTCCTTCCCTAACTTACTGTGCAGAAGAGGATTTGTTTTATGTCGTATTTGGGGTGATGAACTCCATGAATGCCCGTTATTTTGATGTGGATAATTTCCTTATCACGGCGAAAGACATCAAGGGACCGTGGAGTGAGCCGGTTTATTTGCATTCGGCCGGTTTTGATGCGTCGATCCTGCACGACAGTGACGGACGAAAATGGATTGTATCCTTGGACTGGGAGACCCGAGAAGGATATGAAAAGCCGGGAGCAATCTGTCTGGTAGAGTACTCACCGGAGAAGAAAGAAGTAGTTGGTTATCCTAAGAGAATCTGGACAGGTGGCACTGACAGAGGGTGCATCGAGGCGCCGCATCTTACCAAGCGTGGAGATTATTATTATATGATGTGTGCCGAAGGCGGTACCGGTTATGGACATAGCGTAACTATGGGGCGGGCCAGCAGTGTGTGTGGGCCTTATGAGAAGGACCCGATGAATCCGATCGTGACCTCCATACCGGGTGAGTTCTACGAGAGGCATGACCCGGATCATTTGAAGCCTAAATATTTCAATCCGGATTCGGTGCTGCAAAAATCAGGACATGGAAGCTATGTGGAAACTCAGCTCGGTGAAGTGTATCTGGTACATCTTTGTGCAAGACCGTTCGTGCCGGAGCTGCGCTGTACGCTGGGACGTGAGACAGCCATACAGAAAATGAAGTGGACCGCAGACGGTTGGCTGAGGATGGAGGACGGAACGAATCTGGCTAAGGAATTTGTTCCTGAGAGCAAATTGCCAGAACATCCGGTGAATGAAATTCCGGCCTTCGATGATTTTGAAGCTGGAGAATTAGGCATACAATATTATGCGCCGAGAATAATGCCAGAAAGCTTTGCAGATGTAAAATCACGTCCGGGCTATGTAAGAATTCGCGGGCAGGAATCCAGAACATCACTTAACAAGGCAAGCATATTAGCCAGAAAACTGACATCCATATATACAACGGTGACAACCAAAATGGAATTTCTGCCGGAAGTGCATCAGCATAGTGCAGGATTGATTTTGTATTATGATAATATGAACTACATCAATTTAAGAAAATACTATAGTGAAACGTTGGGCCAAAGTGCATTATCCATTATTCATTTGGAGAATGGGGACAAGGCCGAATTAGTGGATACCAGAATTCCCGTAAATGACGTTCCGCTTTACTTGCGCCTAAATATCAGAGGACGCAAAAGCTGGTTTGAATGGAGTGTTGACGGCAAAGTATATGAAAGAATAGGACAGGACTTTGATACTACCAAGTTCTCGGATGAATATAGCAAGTATGGTGAGTTTACAGGTTCTTTTGTTGGCTTGACCTGTGCGGATCGTGTGAAGCATCAGCATTATGCTGATTTTGATTTTTTTGAATATATTGCAAATTAAGAACTTCATCATTGCCGTTCTGGCGAAACCACGCCTTATGGTGTACCTTATAAGTAAGGAGTGGTACTATTCATGAAGAAAAAACGAACGCCTTTGCTGGTAGCGGCTTCGATCCTGCTGATTATCATCAGCAGCCTGATCCGGCCGGAAGGCTCAACCTGGCTCGGAGCGTTGCAGACATTAATGCTGGGTATCGGATTATTAGGCTGCTGCATGGCTTTCTTGAGGTTCGCCAAGGGAGGCAAAGGCAAGCGCTAGGCAAATAGAGAGAGCTGTGGCAGGATGCCGCAGCTCTTTTGCCTGAATACCTGAATATATGACGTTAAAAGCTGAACGCTCCCGCTCCTCATCCGGCGGTTAAACTGGATTTCGGCAGTAAGATCTCCTGCGCCGCCATTTGTTCGCGCACCTGTCTGAGCTGCGCCTTAAGGTCGGGCACACTTCTCTGGAGAATGGTGCTGATTTCGGGCAGGGGGAGCACCATACCATACCGGAGCGCTTGTACAAGCTGATGTTCCCAGGACAGCACATTTGCATAGCAAGGCTTTTGGGCTTGCGCAAGCCGGGAGCATTGCTGTATGCACTCACGGTAGGCTTCAAGGGAGAAGGTTTGCGGGTTCAAGCTCTTTTTCAGGTAAAGCTCATAGAGCGCTGCGAAGGTCTTTATCGTAGCCTCCTCTGCCCCGGTACCCTGCCCGAGCAGCAGGCTGCTGAGTGCACAGACGTTCCTGCTGTATTTCTGAACATACTCCGCAAACCGGGCTTCGGAAGCGGGCTGAAGCGATACTGGGTCTGGCATGATCTCACGTTCCTTTCATAATATGAAATCTTTATCAGTTTAAATAATTATGCAAAAAAGCCGCAGCAGAGGAGAACCTCTGCTGCGGCTTCGGTACAGGCTTAAATAAACCTGGCGCTTAAGCTTGGCGGGTTAAGATCTCTCTCTATACGCTTACGAGGTTAGCTGTCGGATTCGGACGGTGAGAGTCGCCCTACCTTGTGAGACCGCACTTCTGCAGTCTCCTTAGGATTCACCCCAATAAGGCCTTGTGGCCCGGTGGTTCCCCCGTTTCCCGTGTGCCGGGAATTCAGCGTTCATGTAATTTTTCATGAATTACTTTCAAAACGAATCATACTGCTTCGGGGAGGTCTTTGTAAAAAAGGAAAAGGGAGTTGCTGCGCCAATTTCACGTTGAAATCGGATAATTCGAAGGAAATAAACGGATAAAACCATATATCTTACTGCATATTGGCCCATTATCTCATTCGCACGCCGGTTTTTATTTCTGCCTTAGAATGCGGACCATTTCCTAGGCAAGACAAAAGGGCATCCAGGGGCAAACAGCTCCCGGATACCCTTTTGTGCAAGTGAACCAATGAATCCGTACGCGGCATTCTCCTGCCAGCGTTCGGGTATATTTATTTCGCGGCTGCGATAAGCTCTTTCAGCTCGGGCAGATTGAACCCTTTAACGACATGTGCCCCGGAGACTGTAACAGGAACGCCCATGAAGCCCAGCTTCTCAACCTCTTCCTGATAAACCGTGCTGGTCATTACATCCCGTACTTCAAAAGGAATGTCCTGCTCCTTCATCAGCTGTTTCACCTGATTGCAGTCACTACAGTTGGCTGTGGAATAAATGATTACAGGCTGGCTCATTGGCTCACAGCTTCCTTGAGGGCATCGCGGGTGATTTTCCAGTGGGAGGTGTTCCACCGGACTTCACCATCTTCCAGCAGGAAGATTTGCGGGGACTCATGCTTGATGCCGAAATCTTCGGCAATCTGGTTGGAGACCGGACGGTCTTCAATCACATGAACCACAGCAGCGGGAGTACCAGAGCTCTGGACATAAGCCTGGAATTCTTCATTTGCCTTAGCGCTGATCGGGCAGGTGGTACTGTGCTTGAAGAGCAGCTTTTTACCGGGCTGTGCAATGTATTGATGCAATTCATCAAGACTGCGGATTTGTTGTATGGACATTTGGGGGTCACCCTCCTGGTAGTTTATTTTGCTAACAATTCGGTTGTTAACAATGATATTCCTGATTGTAACATAGTTCAAAATTAAATCAAAAGGAAGAATCAGCAGGGAATGCATGGCGGAATAGTCCAGCAGAGGACGTTGAAAAATGACAATTGCCATGCTAAGGTGTATGGGATATGGCGATTTATGTATATTGATGTCTGATAAGAGGGAGTGATCCGTTCCATGAAAAAGGTCGCTTGTGTTACCGGTGCCGACCGGGGACTCGGATTTTTCCTTGTGCGCTGGCTTCTGGAGAATAAATATAAGGTTTTCGCCGGGCAGTACCTGGAGGAATCGGAAGCGCTGGAAACACTCAATGAGAAATATAAGGAACAGCTAATTCTGGTTCCGCTGGATGTCGGCAGCAGCGACAGTGTAAAGCGCGCGGCACGAACTATTGCAGGACGCACAGGGCATCTGGATATGATCATCAACAATGCTGGAATTATTGACCGCGCGGATGATGCCACCATGCTGGTAGATATGGATGACACCGCGATGGCACGCATTTATAATGTGAATACGCTTGGCTCTCTGCGGGTGAGCAATTCGCTGATGGGCCTCCTGCTGCAAGGGAAGCAAAAGCTGATTGTGAACATCTCCTCCGAAGCCGGCAGCATCAGCCGCAATCAGCGGATTAACATGTACGGTTATTGTATGTCCAAGGCGGCGCTTAATATGCAGTCCTCCCTGCTGCACAATCATCTGCGGGTCATGGGGGGCCAGGTGATGGTTTTTCATCCGGGCTGGCTCCAGTCCTACATGAACGGTGACATGAATGATGAAGCCCCTATCCCCCCTGAAGAATCCGCCCGCAAAATTATGGGAATCGTGCAGGAGCATAAGACGCATATGGGCATGGAACCGGCTTATCTTGATCTGGACGGCAATCCCTGGCCCTGGTAAGAACAACTCTTGCTAAGAGAAAGGCGTGGATGAAAGAGTGACAGAATGGAAGGCACTGGCGCTGGGAAGCTATACAGAGGTTAAATATCATCCGTTCTCCGGTGTAGACCGCGTGTTTGAGGAGTTGTTTGCCGGGAAGCTGGACGTGAAATCCACCGAAGATTACTCATTGCTCAGTCCGGACAGCCTATCGGCTTACAAGCTTGTGATAGCGTATACGGAATTTTCGGACGACAAAATAGCTCCTGAACAGAGCGGGGCATTGCTCTCCTATGTGGCTAACGGCGGCGGACTGCTGGTGGTGCACAACGGGATCTCACTACAGCGTAACCAGGAGCTGGGAGTGATGCTGGGTGCGCACTTCACCCATCATCCGGCCTACACCGAGCTTCACATGACAGTTCCGGCAACAGGCCATCCGATCATGCAGGGGATTACTGATTTTGTGATCGAGGACGAGCCGTATTATTTTGACATGCAGCCCTATTTTGAAACGACGGTGCTGGCCGAGTATTTCCACGAGGGGGCCCATCATGCGGCAGCCTGGTGTCATGAGTTTGGGATGGGGCGTGTAGTGTATCTGATGCCGGGCCATCATCTTCCTTCCTTTTCCGTAGAGCCGTTCCGGCAGATGATTACAAGGAGCGGTCTGTGGGCAGCCGGATTACTGTAGTCCTTAATCTTATTTAACAACATCATATGGATGTATTGTGTAAAACCAATGGAGCGTTAGACTTCTGTTGGTTTTTTGGTTGTTTGGCTGCTCCCGGCGATAAAAAGCCTTGACCCTGACACTGGTGTCAGGGTTTATACTAAGAACAGACCATTTCTCATGAACCCCGGGGAGAACAGACCATGAAAATAGGTGAGCTTGCCGCACGGACGGGTGTCAGCATCCGTTCTCTGCGATATTATGAACGTCAGGGCTTGATCACTCCGCTCCGCCAGGCCAATGGATACCGAGAGTATTCGCTCTTGTCCGTGGAGACTGTGGAGACGATCAAACTGTATTTGAATCTGGGCTTATCGACCGAGGAAATCGCCGGTTTCCTGAATTGTGTACTGAAGAAAAAAGAGGCTTTCTGTGCAGAAGTGATGCCGCTGTACCGCAGCAAGCTGGAGGATATTGAGCGTCAGCTCCTGCAGCTGAACCAGATCAAGCAGAATTTGGAGGAACGGATTGCTTCCATACAGCAGGAGCAGCAGGAATCAGAATAACCTGAATAAATTCTTAGACTGATAAGGAGGAGTTATCAATGACTGTTATAAATGCCGGGAACGCAGATACCGTTCGGAGACAGCTGCAGGAAGGTGGAACTGTGCTGGTAGATTACGGAGCACCATGGTGCGCGCCTTGCCGGAGTCTTCTGCCGGTTCTGGAGGAACTGGATGAAGAGTATGGCAGCAATATCACGATCCTCAAAGTGAATTGCGATGAGCTGCCGGAGCTGGCTGCAGAAGCGGGAGTCATGGGACTCCCTACCGTGATCGTATACAATGGGGGGCAGCCTATGGAAAAGCTGGTAGGGCTGCGCCCAAAATCGGCTTATCAGGGCGTGCTGGATAAATTTGCTGCCGCGAATAGCCGGTAAACGCAGGAAAGGCAGGAAGCCGCATGATGCTTGGCTTCCTGCCTTTTTGTTAAAATATAAGAATTTATATGTTTCATGCTATAAATTATCCTTCTATTTCTCGCTGAAACGGATACCATCCTTAAAAGGACGGCGAAGCCGTTTCCACTTGTGAGGAAAAATTATAAATGGAACGAAGTGCGGTTATTTCGCATTCAATGGGAACGGTACCACTTCATTATGGTGCAGCGCTTCGAGCACTTCAGCAGTGAGACTGTCCGTGAATTCAGTCCATACCTTACGGCTGACCCCCAGCTCATCACGGCCAATGGATTGGATCACTTCCAGCCATCCCCGTTTATCGTTAATAGTACCGAGCTGCTCCTGGATGTCTTTGTAGATTTCCTCATGAGCGTGAAATTTCTGGTTGAGCGCAAAGGAAGCGGCACCGGCAGTATAACGCAATTCCTTGGCGGCAATCCGCAGCTCATGCAGCGCATCGAAGGCCTCCTTGGATTCGGCCTCAGGACCCTTGAACAAGGTTTTGCAGGTCTTTTTCTTCTGCTCGTAAGCGACTTCAAGCTCACGCATGACGACATTCGCATCTCTTTTGGCTGCCAGTGCTTCGAGATCGCTGTTAAGGAATGCCTCCCACTCGGCGTCCAGCGCTTTGCCGCATAGCTTGGGCAGTTTGGTGCCCAGTTTCTTGCGGTACTTCTTCCGCTCGTTCCTCTGGTACTGGATAACAGCCTTGAGCAGCTTAGCCGTTTTGGCTTCTCCGGCTTCCTCCGCTTGCTCCCGTCGATCCTTGAAGGATTCAATCAGCACGTCGGTGTCTCTAACCTTGCCGAGCCTTTTTTGCGCCTCTTTGAAGGTGCTGTACAGATCTGCTGTCACCAAATGCTCCGGGTCCAGAATGGACAATAGCGTCAGCAGCTTGCGGCAGTTCACTCTGGCCTGGTGGGTATCTTCATCGCCGAACTCCTTCAGCGCATCCTTACTGTAATCGCGGAAATTGATATAGAGCTTATTCAGGGCCAGCTCCCATTGTCTGGCTTTGCTGATTTGCCGGTCTTTCACGGTTAGCAGGTCAGTCATGCGGCATCACTCCTTATGGGGTTGTGTATAGCATGAGCTTTGGTGCGGGACGATTGCTCTTCATATACCTTAAGGATAACGCTATCATCCTGCTTTTTCAAATGAAGGTGCTGCCCGGAGCTTCGCTGCTGTACCCCGGATCGGTTACAATGGGAATATTGCCTGTATTGTAAAATAGTACAGGAAGACGGAGTGTTCGACGGCAGTCTGCAGGAAGCCAGTAAGTGTGGATGTCTTAATTACGCGAAAAAGGAAAGCGATGGTCAGCGGGAGGGGTTATGGATGAGCGGAGAATACAAACAGCAGGGGCAAGGGCAAGAACGGGGTCAAGCGCAGGAGCAAGTAGTAGAGCAAAGACATATGTACGAGCGAGTGCAGGAGCAGGGGCAGGTACTGTTCCAGGAGTCTGAGCCTGAGCAGGTGCATCCGTCTGCGGGTTTGCTCCCGCCGGTTATGGCGCTCTTTGAGCATTTGGCGGGAAGGGAATCCTCACCGGAAAGCGCAGGCTCCCGAAGGATAGCAGATGCTGAAGAAGCGGCGACGATGCAAGAGACGGATGAGGCGGTTGCCGGGGATATGTTGCTCCCGTTCGCGTTCGAGGAGACGCTCTGCAGGGATGTGGGGGCGGGCCTGGTTCCACCGTCTGTACATCTGTGGAGCCATCCCGGCGGAGTGGCATTGGGCCTGCGGGACAGCAAGCTGCCGCGGGCAGCTGAAGCCATGGCCGCGCTGGAAGAGCAGGGCTACCGTACAGCGGTGCGGCATTCCGGCGGCGCGGCTGTGCCGCTGGATGCCGGCATTGTCAATGTGTCGCTGCTGCTCCGCAAAAGTCCGGGCAAGCTGGACTTTCATGATGATTTCCGGCTGCTGGCTTCGCTGATCACAGAAGCCGTTGCGGTCAGCCATCCGCAGGCAGCTGCGCAGATCCGGGCAGGCGAGGTCGCCGGGTCGTATTGCCCCGGCGACTTCGATCTGGCCATCGGCGGCCGCAAATTCTGCGGCATCGCCCAGCGGAGGCAGAGCAGCGCGTACTTCGTGCACGCGTTCGTGATCGTCTCCGGCTCCGGGCTGGAGCGCGGGCATTTGATCCGCGGCTTCTATGATACCGCCGCGGATGGCGATGACGCGCTGGACTATCCGCGCGTCATGCCGCAGACCCTAGCCGCGCTAGGCGAGCTTGGCGGACCGGCTTCGGCGGATGTATTCGCCGAAGGATTCCGCCAGGCCCTGGCCCGGCGCGGCGTCAAGCTTCAGCCTGCGGCCGGGCTAGCGGCCGCAGGGTACAAGCTCCAGTACACCGATATCCGTGTACTGGAGGCGGCGCGGGTGCTGCGTGAACGCTACGCCCGCTAAGCTGTGTCAGGGCCGGTCGAAGCGAACCGGCCCTGCCCCATAGCCGGTGTAATGATGCATCACCGGCTGACCAGAAAAGTGCCGCATCTGCTGATAGATTCAGCAGGTGCGGCACTTCTTTTTGCAGTCTATAGTTCAACTTGATGTGCCCTATACAATCGGCCGGCGGATCAAAGATACAGCTCTGGTCTCCGGTCGGAGAAAACAGGAATCTGCGCACGAACCTCCCGCACCTTGTGCAAATCAATCTCTCCGCTCAGAATTTCCTCGTTCTCCGAAGCTTCGCAGACCACCTCGCCCCAAGGATCGATGATCATCGAATGGCCGGCAAAGGTGTTCTCGGGATCTTTTCCTGTACGGTTGCACGCAACGACATAACATTGATTCTCAATCGCCCGGCTGATCAGCAGCGCCCGCCAGTGGGCAAGACGCGGCAGCGGCCATTCGGCGCTGATGAATAGGACTTCGGCACCGAGCGCCGTGTGGGCGCGGACCCATTCGGGGAAGCGGATATCGTAGCAGATCAGTCCGGCGCAGCTTGTCCCGTTCAGAGTGAACAGACCCTTGGCATCTCCAGGATGCAGATACAAGTGCTCATCCATCAGGCGGAACAGATGCAGCTTGCTGTATTCGCCGGCGAACGCTCCGGTGCGGCTGAACACATACATGCTGTTGGTTATGCCGTTGTCCTTCTTGCTGGCGACGGAGCCGGCCACAATATGGATACCGAGCTCGCGGGCCAGTCCTGACATCAAAGCCTTCGTGGCCTTCCCCTCAGGGTCGGCAATTTCCGCAAGCCGGGTTAAATCATATCCAGTTGTCCACAGCTCGGGAAGAACCGCACAATCCGTCCCCTGAGCGGCGGCTTCACGGATTTTACGTTCTGCGGCAGCATAATTCACCTGGGGATTGCCAAATGCTATATCGAGCTGAAGCAGGGAGATTTTCATGAAACAGCCCTCCTTTTTTGGTGGAGCACTACCCTTTGATTCTACGGGTAAGCGGCAGACGGGGCAAGTTGAAAGGCAATTGAAATTATTAGTTGACGGGTCAAGGATAAAGGTGTAAAGTGATGAATGTCAAAAAGGTTTTGCGCAATCTATTTGTGTTAGGGGGTTAATCTTGACTGAACATCTGCCTGAGGAGGACCGCATCTTTGAAAGGCTGCAGGCGCTGAACAAAGCCATTACACCAACCTTCGAGCGCTGTGCGGGCATAAGTCCCACCCGTCTCCGTCTGCTTCATGAGCTGTTTCAGGTTACTGAGATCAGCCAGATTTCACTGCAAAAGCAAGTAGACATCGATGCTGCAGCCATCACCCGTCACCTAAAGGGGCTGGAGGAGAATGGTATGGTCTCCCGACGCAACAATCCCGATGACAATAGAGTGACCCTGGTCTCGCTGACTGCGCAGGGAAGAGACAAAATCCGTACGTACAAGGAAGAGAAGAGCCGCTTCATCGGCAGTCTGCTCGCCGGTTTTGATGAGCCAGAGCGCGCTCTGCTCGCAGATATGCTTGTCCGGCTGCAGCATAATATCAACTTGCTGTAGCCATAAACTATAATCCAACTATAAAAGGAGTTTATTATTCATGAATGCAACCAGAACCAATGATTTCACAAGTATTATCACAGGCCGCCGCTCCATCCGTAAATACGACACATCTGTCAAAATTTCGAAAGAAGAAATGACTGAAATCCTTACCGAAGCCACGCTGGCACCTTCCTCGGTGAATATGCAGCCTTGGCGGTTCCTTGTGATTGAAAGTGCAGAAGGTAAAGCCAAGCTGGCGCCTATCGCCAAGTTCAACCAGCTTCAGGTAGAGACCTCTGCGGCCATGATTGCCGTGTTCGGAGATTTGAACAATTTCGATTATGCCGAAGAAATCTACGGCACCGCTGTAGAGCGCGGACTGATGCCTGCTGAAGTAAAAGAAAGACAGCTTGCTGCGCTGGGTGCGCATTTTGCTAAATTGCCTGCAGATATCAACAGAGAAACGATCATGATTGACGGTGGCCTCGTCTCTATGCAACTGATGCTGGCTGCACGTGCCCACGGCTATGACACCAACGCCATTGGCGGCTTCGAGAAAGATCAGATCGCCGAAGTCTTCGGTATGGACAAAGAGCGCTATGTTCCAGTCATGCTGATCTCCATCGGTAAAGCCGCTGAAGAAGGTTACGCCTCCGTCCGTCTGCCTATCGACACCATTGCACAGTGGAAATAAGAGGCGTAAGCTCATATAAGTAAGTCCACGCTTCTAACACGAACTTAGCCTATGCTAGAACTTAAGTTTATGCTTACAAAACTTTTAGGAGGACTAATCCATGATTATTATTCATGCTGTAATGCAAGTAAATCCTGCGCTTAAGGAAAAATTCCTGGCTGAGGCGAAGCAGCTGTTAGCCGCTACCCATAAAGAAGAAGGTAACCTCTCTTATGAGCTGTACAATCATTTCGAACAGGAAAACACCTATATCATGATCGAAATCTGGCGCGATATGGAGGCAGTAGCCAGCCATAATACAAGTGCTCACTTCACCGGATTTGCAGCGAAAGCGTCTGAGTTCCTGACCGCTCCGCTGGACGTTAAGGCATTTAACGGAGAACCGGCCGGCAAATAATCTGCAACCGGAAGATGAATTCCTGCGGTGAATCATTTTGAGCCATCCAGTGAAGCGGATCGCAGGGTTGAAATGAAATAAATACATTCTTCGAAGCAAGGGGGAGTTTCAAGAGCCGGACGGGCTGTTGAGACTTCCCCTGTTTGTTTCGAATATAAGCATTTAATGTATTTTACTCTATACCGATAGGATGGGGTGGTGAGGAAAATGCATGTGCGGTACGTTTATTGACGGACCATCCGGGGTATCTAACCTTAGCCTGACTAGACCTGCCATTTGTTCGCTGGTCCTGAACCGGTTAGATACACCTTAAGAAGGATGGAGGACTTGCCAATGAAGAATATACATAGCCATAACAGAGTATCCCTCGAAGAATGGGATCAAGAGCTGCAGCAGGATGTTATAGATCTAGTGAATTACTATATTTCGGGCGGATCACTGAGGGCGGTTGCTGACCCGTCCGAACGGGTTTCGTCATTGATTGCCGCAGCTCTGGAAGGAGGCGCTGCCCGCGCATACCGACAGAAAATTGGCGGCGTAATCACAGAGTTACGGCAGCTCACTGAATTGCCGGGTTTCAGTACGCAGCTGCTCGAACAGCTTGCCGGTGAGGTCAGCCGGCTGGATTCGGGTAAGCTCCGGGCGCTGGCTCCGCGGACTACCCGTAATAACCAGGTCGACGCATATGTGAACGGACCACAGTGTCTGGAAATGCTTCTTGAGGAAATCACCAAGGCCCGGCGTTATATTCATCTGTCTGTCATGCTGTTTTTTAATGATGATTCAGGCAACCGGATTGCGGCAGCGCTGCTGCATGCGTTGGATCGCGGGGTTCAGGTCCGGCTGATGGTGAATTACACTGTCACTGCCCTGGGGTATGGACATAACCTGGAGGTCGGAAGATTCTCGGAAATCTCGGACCGGCTGGAGCAAGCGGGAGCGAAGCTAAAGGATACCTTCCACTCCTACTATTCTGCTATGGAGTGGAGTAGGAGACGGGCTGAATTGAAGGCTAAGGGTATACCTGAGAGCATCCTGTTCCTGCAGGATAAAGTGCAGGAGGACGTTGAGCTGACGGGGCTGAATGTAATTGACCACCGCAAATTTATGATTATCGACGGGATCACCTCTATTGTGGGCAGTCTGAATATTGGAGATCAATATACGTTTGCTACACCGATTGAGGCCTCTGCCTCTGTGCAGGTGGATGGGCGCCCGATGGGCGTTCCGGTCCGTGAGGAGGAGTGGCATGACGGCTGTTTCCGTATCCGGGGAGCGGCGGCGCTGCCGCTGAATGCCGTGTTCCAGTCCAGATGGCTTCTGCTCGGAGGGGATTTTTTTGATCCGGAGGATGCATTTTATCGTTCCGAAGGCAATACGGATTTCGGCTCAGAGGAATGTACGCTGTTTGTGAGCTTTCCCGGAAACCCGGTCAATCTGATTCAGCAGTATTATCTGGATTTGATCACGTATGCTGCCGATGAGACGGTCATTGTGAACCCATATCTGATTGACCAGGCTTTCTGGGAACGGCTGGGCGGGCTCGGACCGGAACGCTCCTGCCATCTTACGATCTGCAATCCGCTGGAGGTCAATGACCATCCCACCAACCGTGCAGCCGTACGCAGCAATATGTATGTCCCTTTTTGCAATGGGGTGTCTTTTTATGACTACAGTGCCACAGAACGCTTTTCCCATTGGAAAATCACCTATGACCACAGGTCGCATGCGGTGTTCCACGGCTCATATAATATCAACGAAAGAAGCGCCTGCCACGATTTCGAGCTGGGGCTGCTGGTGAAGGGAGAGGCCTTTGCAGCAAAAGTAAAAGCTATGATAGACTATGACCTCAGCGTTTCACGCAAAATCACTGAAAAGAGGGAATTCTTCAAGCACCCGTGGATGCACCCCAGCACTTATGTGAATACAGCAACCCGGAATTATACCTGATCGCGCAGCGGGCATGATGTCATGTATAATATGCAGTAAATCCTAGCAAATGGAGCTATTGCGATGAATATTAAAATACAGATGACAGGCCTGAAGAAGGACGAGGTGTTTTTTGAAGCGAATGCCGGAGAGGGTAGGGGAATCTGGTGCGGAGCTCAGGTGAAGCCGGGTGACCATGCTGTGATAGAATTCGAAATCCCGGCACTGCTTATGCGCTGGGTGGACATCATTCCGGCAGGCGGAGGGGAGCACGGCATCCGTTTGGAGGGCGATGTTGTGGTGCTTACCGGTGTGCTGGACAATATCGAGGAGGATGGAACCGGCTGTCTGCAGCTGGACGGAGAGCTGATCATGTTCGAAAGCCTTGGTGAGCCGATGGCGCTGGGCAGCCTGGTGGAAGTCAGGACCCGGGAGATCCGGTTGTATCCGATTTTTCTGTGAATAAGGCATTCGTCTATCAATTTAACCCATTGGCATAGCCACTCTTGGCTAAATAGGCTAAGATAAATAGTATTCAAGAAGTAAGCTATGAGGAGCAGAGGTTCAATGAACAGCGATATTCAGCAATTCAAGACGGAATTTTTTAAGGCGCTGGCTCATCCGATGCGGATTCGTATCCTGGAGCTGCTGAGCGAAGGCGAGAAGAATGTGAACGAGCTGCAGGCTATTCTTGGATCCGAGGGGTCTGCCGTGTCCCAGCAGCTTGCCGTGCTCCGCGCCAAGAATGTAGTAGCCAGTGTAAAAGAAGGCACAACGGTGATTTACTCCCTGCGTGATCCCCTGATCAAAGATCTTCTGGCCGTAGCCAAGCAGATATTCGATAATCATCTGGTGAACGCAATCTCCCTATTGGAAGGGATCCGCAGCGAATAACCCGGGGCCTCCCGGGGCGGATTACCCGTTGACAAGTGAGGCTTGCAGGAGTAATGTTGCTCTTATATTCAAATAATCAGATATTTAGAGAAAAGAAGGTTAAAGGATGACAGGGTGGGGCCGTTTCAAAGGCTATAATATTGCTTCGCTGCGCAAGGATCTCCTTTCAGGGGTTATCGTCGGCGTCATTGCCATCCCTCTGGGGATGGCATTTGCTATTGCTTCGGGTGTGAAGCCGGAGTACGGAATCTATACAACCATAGTCGCAGGGATTTTAATTTCTTTGTTCGGCGGTTCAAAGTTTCAGATCGGCGGGCCTACGGGTGCGTTTATTCCTATTTTATTCGCTATTGCTATGCAGTATGGCTATGAGAATCTACTGCTTGCCGGGATGATGGCCGGGGTCATTCTTGTCCTCATGGGTCTGCTCCGGCTGGGGGTACTGATCAAGTTTATCCCCAAGCCTGTAACGATTGGATTCACCGCAGGGATTGCCGTCATTATCTTCACGGGGCAGATCGCAAACTTTCTGGGTCTGAAGGATATGAAGCGGCATGAGAGCTTCGTGGACAACATGAAGGAGATCGGCCTGCATATCTCTACGATTAATCTGTACAGTATTCTGACGGCGGCCATTTGTTTGGCTGTGCTTGTGCTGGGTATTCGTTTTGCACCCAAAGTGCCAGGGGCACTGGTCGGATTGCTCTGTGCAACCCTCATAGCCGCACTGTTTTTTAGCGGCAAGGTGACTACGATTGGCTCTGCGTACGGGGACATTCCGAATACACTGCCGAGCTTCCATTTTCCGGTCATAACCTGGGAACGGATTAGGCTGCTGCTTCGCCCGGCCTTTGTCATCGCCATGCTAGGCGCGATAGAGTCCCTGTTGTCAGCCGTGGTGGCAGATGGCATGTCGGGCAGCCGCCACAACAGCAACCGAGAGCTGATCGGGCAAGGGGTTGCCAATATTGCCGCCCCTCTGTTCGGCGGGATTCCGGCTACCGGCGCGATTGCCCGGACCGCTACCAATATCAAAAGCGGAGCCGCATCGCCCTTGTCGGGTGTGATTCATGGTGTAGTGGTATTTCTTATTCTGCTGTTGTTTGCTCCCTATGCATCGAGTATTCCGCTGGCCGCGATGGCACCGATCCTGATGGTCGTAGCCTGGAATATGAGCGAACGCAAGGAATTCCTTCATCTGCTTAAGCTGAAGACCGGAGATTCGCTGGTGCTGTTCATTACGTTTCTATTGACCGTATTTGCCGACTTGACCGTGGCGGTGGAGGTTGGACTGGTGCTCGCTGTTGTCTTGTTCGTCAAACGGATGGGCGAGGTACATCTGGTTTCCAAGGTGCTCCCAGATCCGAACTCAGTGAAGGTCGGAGCGCATATGGTCACGGACAGCCATGACTGTCCGCAGATCGGTATTTACAATGTGGAAGGGCCGCTGTTCTTCGGAGCTGCCTACCGGTTCGAGAATACGATGCCGGGCTTCGGACCGGATAAGCCAAAGGTTATTCTGCTGCGGATGGGCAAGGTGCCGTTTATCGACACCACCGGTGAAGCCAATCTGGCAGGGCTGGTGAAGGAGCTGCATGAGGATGGTGGCTGCCTGATGATCTCAGGCATTCAATCTCAGCCGCTAGGGTTGCTTAAGAAGACCGGATTGTATGACAGAATCGGAGCAACACAGTTCTATGAGCATACCGGAGAGGCAATCACTGATGCGCTTAAGGTCATTAATTATAATAAGTGTCTGGGCTGCCGTCATGCTGCCTTCAGGGAATGCGCAGCCTTTGCCGGACTGGATGAAACGTCTGGCCGCAGTGCCTTCAAAGGGCGCGTGCCAGCTGTAGCACGTAAACTGAGCGGTGAATTGTAGCCGCTGAGCAGTGTGTTTGGATGATTTTTGGCATCAGCGACAGGCAGTGGCAGAGAAGCCTTAGCTTAATTCTATAGCTTCAAAAGCCAGCAAAAGCAGCGCTTCTCCGTTCACCTGGAGAAGCGCTGCTTTGCGTTAGTGCTCTTTTGCCGCTTGCTCTAACTGATCATGGTCCAGTAAAGGTAGTGACCTTTGAATCGGCTCGCCAGCGTGGAAAGAGCCGAACCAAAGGTATTTCTGCCTTTGAATCGGCTCGCCAGCGTGGAAAGGGCCGAACCAAAGGTATTTCTGCTTTTGAATCCGCTCACCCGCGTGGAAAGAGCCGAATCAAAGGTATTTCCGCCTTTGATTCGGCCACCCCGAACAAGCTTATGGCTGCTCCGATTTGTACAAGACATAGAAAAATTTGTACAATTACAAATGAGGGTTAACGAAAATCATAGGGATAAGGAGATTACCCGGACATGAAGGAATTGAATTATATCAAGGTATTTCTGCTTTTGGCAGGACTGTCCCTTGTCACACTGGCGGTCTACGGTGTAGTGTCTCAGCGGACAGACACGTTCTACAAGTTTCTAATCTGGAATCTGTTTCTGGCCTGGCTCCCATTCGTGTTCTCCATGGCCGCCCATGAACTGGACAAAAGAAAGATCGGCGGACTGCTGGTGCTTCCGCTCGGCATCGCCTGGCTGCTGTTTTTTCCGAACGCGCCATATATTATGACAGATTTGGTGCACTTAACGATCCGCAAGAATTTGTATTTTGTCGGTGGAACGATCCAGAGCCGCTACTGGTATGATCTGATTACGCTGCTATTGTTCACCTGGAGCGGCTGGCTGACCGGTTTTTTCTCCCTGTACCAGTTCCAGGCCGTGATATACCGGAAAAGCAATCTGCTGCTCTCCTGGATTTTCGTGGTGTTCGCCTGCGCGCTCGGCGGTTATGGCGTACTGCTCGGACGGGTGTACCGGCTGAACAGCTGGGATGTGCTCACCGACCGGCATCAGCTGTACCAGCTCGTTGTCGACAGCCTGAACAGGCAGTCGGTCTTTTTCAGCGTATTTATTGCGTGTGTACTGCTGGCTATTTATGCAACGATGTACTGCCTGCTGAATGTGCTGGGCAAAGGGAGTGACCGGCCTTATTCCATCAGCTGAAGCTCATCCTCAGACTCCGGATGATACTGGTAGCGCTGAAGATCGATCGCTCCCTTTGCGTCAAAAACGATGCCTTCTCCCAGCAGATATAGCCGCTGCAGAGAGCCGGACTCATCGTCCGTAAGGGCAATTTCCCCTTTGACATTGACCACTCTGTGCCAAGGAAGTTTATACTTGCGGCTCATGGAGTGGAGGATGCGGACGACCTGTCTGGCCCCTCTCGGGCTTCCGGCAGCCCTGGCGATGCCGCCATAGGTCATGACATAACCTTCGGGAATCGAGCGGATGACGGCGATAACCTTTTGCGTGAATGGTGTCATGGCTGGAACTCCTTTTGTACAAACAGTTGTGTGGATTTACTTGATTATATCAGAAGAACAAGGCCCGTGATGCTCCAAAGAGCACTGCGGGCTTTGCTTTTGGAGCACTCTATTTCCTGCACAGTATAATAATGGCGAATAGGAGAACCAGAGTCGGGGGATAATCAGATCAAAACAATGGTGACAGGAGTGACTGCTGTGAAGAACACAGATGCTGCCCTGGGAAACAGACAGGACGCCTCCAAAATATCCTCTTCCCAGCCGCTTAGTCCCTCGCTGGACGATAATGTGGCTCTGTTTCGGCGGATATTCAGCAATGACGGGACGCTTCGGGTACGGGTGATTGAGAATAACCATGGAACGCCGTTGCGCTGCGGCCTGATCTATGTGGATGGAATGACCGATAGGGATCTTATACAGAATGGCATTACGAAACCTGTAATGACTTATCCATTCAAGGAAGAAGACCATGGGAATCCGGCGGAGCTGATGGAGAAAATCCGCATGGAGATCATAAACATCAGTGACATTATGGTTTCGACGGAGCTGGATGAACTAGTAGGAGCTGTTGTAGGAGGAAAGACGGTATTTCTCTTGGACGGTTATGCCGGGGCGCTGAATATTAATGCCCAAGGCTGGCAGACTCGTGCAATAGAAGAGCCTACGACGGAAAAAGCAGTCCGGGGTCCAAGAGAAGGTTTCACGGAATCACTGATCGTTAATTTAACCCTGATCCGCCGCAGAGTCCAGAATTCCGATCTAAAGTTTGTCTTCAGTGACATTGGGACAAGGTCTAAGACACAGACCTGCATCTGCTATATGGAGAGCCTGGCTTCACCGGATATTCTGGCCGAACTTCAGGGAAGGCTTGCGAAGGTAGAAATTGACCATGTCCTGGATACCGGTTATCTGGCTGAACTGATCCGTGACGAGCCCTACTCCCCATTCGAGATGATGGGCAGCACGGAACGACCGGATGCGGTTGTAAGCAAGCTTATGGAGGGCCGCTTTGCCTTGATGATTGAAGGCAGCCCCTTTGCCTTGACGCTGCCTTATGTTTTTGTGGAGAATTTCCAGGCCAGTGAAGATTACTACATCAACTATTATTTTGCCTCCTTCAACCGGTTCTTAAGAGTCATTGGAGCCTTCATGTCCATTAGTATTCCGGCAGTATATGTCGCTCTGGTTACCTACTCTCAGGAGATGGTCCCTACCTTACTGTTGCTCAGCATTGCCGCTGCCAGGCTATCCGTTCCATTCCCAACCATTATCGAGGCATTAATTATGCTGACGATATTCGAAATTTTGCGCGAGGCGGGTGCCCGAATTCCAACCACCATTGGCCAGGCGGTAAGCATAGTGGGAGCGCTGGTGCTGGGGCAGGCGGCTGTAGATGCACGGATTGTGAGTGCGCCAATGGTCATTGTGGTAGGTCTTACCGGAATCACGACCTTGCTTAATCCAAGGCTTACCGGACCCATGATTATCGTGCGTTTGATTCTTTTGTTTGCAGCGTTTTTCCTTGGGATCTACGGATACTTCTTTGGACTGCTCGGCCTGGTGATTCATCTGATGAGTCTCCGCTCCTTCGGTGTTTCCTATATGCTGGGAGTGGGCTCTATCCGCCCGCAGGATATTAAGGATGCGGCGATCCGCGCGCCTTGGTGGGATATGTATCTTCGGCCGGCAATAATCGGTGCGCGCAATATGAAGCGGAAGGCGCCCCGGAAGAAGGCGGGTAGCCGGTGAGACGAGCTCTGAGACTGTTGACACTACAGCTCTGCATGGCCCTGGTACTGTGTCTCAGCGGCTGCTGGAACTATACCGAGGTTGATGATATGTCCATTGTAGCCGGGGTGGCCATCGATAAGGATGCTGCTAACGGCAAGATCCAGCTGACGGCAGAGATGGTTGACATTAAGGGAGGGCTTGACCAGAATCAGGCCGGCTTCAAAATGCTCAGTCTTACGGGGAAAACCATCTTTGAAATTGTCCGCAATATGATAACCCTAACCGGAAAAAAACTGTTCTGGAGCCACGCTAAGGCGATCATCTTCAGCGAGGAGGTTGCCCGCGAAGGGTTGATCAAGACAATGGATTGGTACAGCAGAGATACTGAAACCAGATCAGATGTGTTCATTTTTGTGTCCAGTGAGCCAACCGCGCGGGAGATTCTGAACCTGAACACGTCCACAAAGGCGATTATGTCATTTGAACTGGCACAAATGATGCGTGACGAGAAGTTCACCAGCACTGCGCCGACCGTAGAAATATGGGATTTCATCGACAAGCTGGAGACTTCGGGTAATCATGCAGTGGCACCTCTGATTCACCTCCATGAGCAGAATGGGCAGAAGAACGAACGTGTTAACGGCTGTGCCATTTTCTCAAAGGATAAAATGATAGGCAAGCTGAATGGGAAAGAGACTAAAAATGTACTTTTTGCCAAAGACGGCATTAAGGGAGGCGTACTGGCGGTGAATGACAAACATGGGGTTCCCACCTACTCATTGGAGATATTATCGAGCAGAACCAAGGTGAAGCCAAAGCTGGTGAACGGCAAGCTGAGCTTGCAGGTCCGATCCGTTACACATACCGGCCTCGATGAGATCATGACTACGGAAAACTTCGCGGGCAACGAGGGCATCAATAGCATTGAGGAGCGCGCCGGCAAGGCCCTCCGGCAGGACATCGAGTCTGTCATACGGAAAATGCAGCAGGAATACCATGCCGATATCTTTGGATACGGGGAAATCATTCATGAACATCAGCCAAAGGTCTGGGCCAAGCTCCGTGACAACTGGGATAACGAATTCGCAAAAATGGATATTTCAGTAGACTCCAAGGTGATTATAGAGAGCACTGCCAAAACCTCACGTTCCATTAAGCTGGGAGATTAACAGATATGGTCATTTACCTGCTACTGATCTATGCCATAGTCGTGGTGACTGACCCTTACGGTCTGCTGAAGCAAGGGAAGAAGCGGGACTTCTATGTCTGCTCGGCACTGTGTCTGGTTTCCTTCTCCCTGGCCTTTGCCCTGTCCATGCATTGGGACATCCCCAGCCCGTCTCCTCCGATCGTTTATATGGTTAAGAAGTTGTTCTAGGACCAGACTCTATAAGGGGGGAGGAAAGATGGGCAAGGAAATTATCCCGGCAGGACAGTCTATAAGCATAGCGGTTCTCTTTATTATCGGCAGTTCTCTGTTTATGGGGGCTTCAGGGCAGTCCGGGAATAGCAGCTGGATCGCTTTAATTCTTGCGATGCTGCTGGCCCTTCCGCTAATGTTAATTTATGCACGGCTGCATATGCTGTTTCCCGGTAAGGATCTGTTTGACATGCTAATCCTTGTATTCGGAGCCGTAGCTGGAAGAGTGCTCTCCTGCTTGTATATTTGGTATGCGCTTCATCTGGGCTCGCTGGTACTACGGAATTTCGGGGAGTTCAGTAAGTCGGTTCCTCTGACTTCAACACCCATGCTGGCACCCATGCTGATCGTTAGCCTGCTGTGCGTGTGGGTAGTAAAAGAGGGGATAGAAGTACTGGGGAGGAGTTCTAAATTCCTGCTGCTGTTTACCTTCGTGGTAATTGTTGTGGTACAGCTGCTCTCCATCCCCAAATTTCAATTTCATCAAGTACTACCCTTCTTAGATAGCGGGTGGGCGCCTGTATTTTCAGATGCGATGGGTTCCTTCACCTTTCCGTTTGCCGAAATTGTGGTGTTCCTGGGTGCTTTCCATGCGTTGCCTCAAAAGGGTTCAGCGGTCAGAATTCTGGTCAGCGGCACGTTGATTGCCGGAGTTATTATTTTGTTAATCACGGTTCGCAATCTGCTCGTATTGGGGCCGGATCTCTTATCCAGCCTATATTTCCCCTCATATGTGGCGGTCAGCAGAATCAACATCGGCGATTTCCTGACCCGGATTGAAGGCTCGTCAGCTATTGTTTTTGTTACCACACTGTTTGTGAAAGTGAGTCTCTGTCTCTATACCGCCTGTAATGGCGTAGCCAGGCTGTTCAAGCTGAGCAGTTATCGTTCGGTAGTGCTTCAAATGGGCCTCATCATGGTCTATATGGCGGATTTCATCTATACAGATATTATGCAAATGGAGTATTTTGCCCACCATATCTACAAGGTTTATGCATTGCCGTTTCAGGTGGTCATTCCTGTGATCCTGTGGATTGCCGCTGAAATCCTGGCCCGAAAAAAAAGCCGCAAGCAGAAAGCCGTGCAGCATTAAGGGCAGTGTTGCTCCTTATGCTTCCTTGGTTACGCATGTTCATTTATATTTCCATCCTTCGCAGAAGATAGCTATAATGGGAGGCAGAGAGCTAATTTCTGGTGTAGGAGGAAGCACAGGTGAGTGTATCAAGTATCGTCATGTCCTCGCATTGGGGCAGAGAAGTCAGACATAAATATATTACACAGGAATCCAAAGTGCTCGCGGTAGTATTTCCGGGCAGGAACTACTCCGCAGAACGTTCACTGCTGGATTATGCTTCCAAGCTGGCCAGGGAGTATGGCTGCGATATCCTGCTGCTCGAATATGGCTATCAGAGCGCACGGGCAGAGCTCAAACGTGAAGAAATTGATATTGTAACTGAGGAATGCAAAGCGGCCGTAGCTTCACTTCCGGACTATGAACAGCTGCTCTTCATCAGCAAAAGCATGGGGAGTGTCATTGCCGGAAGAGTGGCGGCAGAGATGAACCTTCAGCAGAAAACCTCGCATTTGTATATAACGCCAGTTGCCGATTCGATGCCGCTGCTGAGACAGAGCCGGGGCAGCATCATCTACGGTGGCAGCGACCCGACATTCACCGAGGAGCATGCTGCCGTGCTTAGCGGACAGAAGAATCTCCGGGTGTACCGGATTGACGACGCCAATCATGCGCTCGAAGTAGGCAGTGTCAATGAATCACTGGCCGTGCTGCTCGTCATTATTAATTTCTATCACGAGTTTTTCCGGGATGCGCTCACAGGCTGAGGCTATAAAGACCACACAACAAGGAGATGATTGTGATGATTCTGGAAGCAGCTATGCTTCAGGTGAAGCCGGGGCTCACCCGCCAGTTCGAACAGAGCTTTAAGGCGGCGTCCGCACTGATTTCTTCCATAGAAGGTTATTTGGGCCATGAGCTGCAGCACTGTCTGGAGGATGATCATAAATATCTGCTGCTCGTGAAGTGGCGCAATCTTGAGGATCACACTATCTCATTCAGGGAATCAAGCCAATATCAGGAATGGAAAGCGCTGCTCCATCATTATTATAGCCCCTTCCCGGTAGTGGAGCATTTCAAGTCTGTTAATCTGGAATAGCTTGGGGGAGACGGTATGCAGGGGAAGCGGATTGGGGAAGGAAGAACCGCAGAGGTTTGGGAATATGGAACAGGGATGATTCTGAAGCTCTATCGTGAGGATATTCCCGCGCAATACGTGGAGCACGAATATGAGATCAGTAAATATGTCTATGAGCATAACGTTCTCACCCCGCAGCCTATGGAGCTTGCTGCGTTTGAGGGGCGTATGGGCATTGTGTTTCAGCAAATTCAGGGACGCTCCATGCTTAGGCTGATCGGTGAGAAGCCGTGGAAACTTGCCGAATATGCAAGACAAATGGCTGTGCTCCATCATAATCTTCATAAACTCCAGGGGGCAGAGGCTTTTGGGAAGCAGAAAGAGAACCTGAAGAGCAGTATTATCGCTGCGCCCACGCTCGCCATGGAGGAGAAGACGGCCGTATTGGCCCAGCTGGAGCAGCTTCCGGAGGGAGACCGGCTCTTGCACGGGGATTTCCATCCGGACAATGTGCTGCTGGATGGGCAGGCGTGGATTATCGACTGGATGACAGGAATTTCCGGCAATCCGGCCGGGGATGCTGCGAGGTCAGTCATTATGCTCAGCATGGGAGCCTTGCCGCCGGGAGCATCATTCGCCACCAGGCTTATTACTGGTTTTATAAGACAGAGGCTCACGAAAGGCTATATCAGAGAATACCTCAGGTTATCGGGTCTTACTTACGCCGAGGTAAAAGCCTGGGTTCTGCCGGTAGCAGCAGCCCGGCTTACGGAAGGCGTTCCGCTGGCGGAGAAAGAGCAGCTGGTCCGTGAAATCCGCAGACGTCTAAGATTAAGCTCCCGCCGGTAAGGATATTTAGGGAAGAAGGTGCGCTGTGAATACATATATTGCCCTGCTGCGCGGTATTAACGTGGGCGGCAACAAAATCATTAAAATGCAGGCTTTGAAGACAATGTTCGAGTCGCTTGGATATGAACAGGTGCGTACATATATTCAGAGTGGGAATGTGGTGTTTGAAAGCGGGGAATCGGCTGCCGCTAAGCTTGAGGCTGCGATCAGTGCGGCGATCCTTGACACTTTTGGTTTCGAGGTCTCTGTGATGATCCGTACGCTTGCGGAACTGGAGGCGGCTATCGCTGCCAACCCTTTTCAGAACCTGTCACAAGAGGATTATAAAAGGCTGTATGTTTCTTTTCTTAGTAAAGCTCCTTCGGAGGATGCACTGGTCAAGCTGATCCCCTACGCCGATGGTGCAGATAAGCTGCGCATTGCCGGCAAAGAGATGTACACCCTGTATGAGGGAAGTGTAAGCCAGTCTTCGTTGTTCAAGGTTCCGCTCGACAAATGGCTGGGCACATCCATTACCGCACGGAATTGGAATACGGTGAATAAGCTGGCAGCAATCGGGCGGGGGGAATAGCAGGCTGGCATTGAAGGACGGTGCTATCCCTTCTCTCATTCAAACAATGGCTTATGTTTATTGAAAAATTGATAAAAAAACCGCACATTGTCCAGCTCAAACCATTCTGCTGTTTGAAGAGGCCTCGCATCCAGATTATATATTTTTGCATGCAACGTGCCTAGAACAAAAGGAGAATGAGTGGCAATAATAAATTGACTGTCAAAATATCGTGCCAGCTCATTTATTTGTTCTGCCATCCGTATTTGATTAGCAGGAGAAAGTGATGTTTCCGGCTCGTCCAATAAATACAATTGCCCAGGCTGCAGATATTCCTCGAAGAACTGCATGGACGTCTCCCCGTTGGAGTATTTTTCCTGGGAAAATTGAATGTCCTCCAGCTTCTTCCTAAACGCATACGTAGCTTCATATTCTGCCGCCTGAGCTTCACTCATCCCTTTGTGCCTCTGCTCATTTATGATTCCCTCACGAAGCACGGAAGATTGCTGGATCTTCTTGATCTCATATAGAACATCCTCTGATTTCATATATCGGCTTCCTTTTGGAAGTTGTCGGATTTCACGTTCTTGCTCATCATGCCCAAACTGATAGCTGCTCCAATCAAGGAAACGTTGCGCATAGTTAATATGCCCATAGCTTGTCATTCTTTCTGCCCCAGGAATGCCCAGCTTGTTGGAAATTACATTGAGTAAAGTGGATTTTCCGCTCCCGTTATTGCCATACAGCACCGTAATCCGATCAAACAAAAGCACCTCTCCAGCCACGTGCTTAAATACATAATCAGGGTATATGTTGGGATTCCGATCTGTATAATCAGAAAGCTTAAAGCTTCTTAAATAAATCATTGCCGCACTCCCTTACCTAATTTTATGCTTCATCATTATCCAATTGAATACTAGCCTTGATGCCCATTGTGGTAATTATATCCTCCTTGGGCCCAATACTGAACCCCACATTGTGGGGCTATTTCTCGTTCCGGCATTCAGCAAACATTCAGCTTGATTTCATTATCAGTTAAGGTAGGGGTGCCATAATACACCTAAGCAAGCTGTGCCGGGGGATAGAGCACTGCCGGAATAGTGTATCGATCGATGGGAGTGGAGAGAAATGAAATGGATAAAAAAGCTGGGTTCCGATGTCGTGCTGCTGGGTATTCTGCTGCTTGCAGCCTTTCTGTATGGCTATGGAATCTGGAATGATCAATACTCAAACACGTACTATACCACGGCAGTAGGAAGCATGCTCCAGAGCTTCCACAACTTTTTCTTTGCTTCGCTGGACTCGGCAGGCTCGGTAACGGTTGATAAGCCGCCTGTGACGTTCTGGATTCAGACGCTCAGCGCGCTGATCTTCGGCCTGCACGGCTGGAGCGTGATCCTTCCGCAGGTGCTGGGCGGGATAGGCTCCGTATTGCTGGTATATCTGCTGGTAAAACCAACCTTCGGCCGTACGGCAGCGCGGCTCGGGGCACTGGTAATGGCAACTACACCCGTAGCTGCTGCTGTCAGCAGAACGAATAATATTGATGCCATGCTGGTATTCACACTTTTGCTGGCGGCATGGTTTCTCTTCAAGGGTACTAAGCACAATAAATGGGGCAGTCTCCTCATAGCGTTTGCCCTGATCGGCGTAGGCTTCAACGAGAAGATGCTGCAGGCATACATGGTGCTTCCGGCATTCTACCTCTTCTATGTTCTGGCGGCGAAGGTGAATTGGAAGAGAAAAACCGGAGTGCTCGCAGCCTGTACCGCAGTGCTGCTGGTGGTTTCGCTATCCTGGGCGGTTATTGTGGATTCGATCCCGGCAAGCAAACGGCCTTACATGGGCAGCAGCGGGACGAACTCTGTGCTGAATCTGGCTTTTGGCTATAACGGGGTGTCGCGCTTGACCGGTGACCGCAGTACCGGCGGCGGCGGAGGCGGCGGAATGTTCGGCGGCGGCGAAATGCCGTCATGGAATGGCGGGGAGATGCCGCCTATGAACGGAGCCGCCGCCCAGGGCGGTCAAGGAATGATGAATGGTATAAACGGTCAGGCACAGGGACAGCCACCTGGAGGTATAGGGGACGAACAGACTGACGGAGGCTTGAATGGCAGAGGCCAGGCTGCAGATGACGGCGGGATGCCGGGACATGCGCCGGGAGGCAGAATGGACGATCGGGGCCAGTTTGATTTCGGGCAAGGCGGCCGCGGCGGGATGAATGGCGGCGCAGGAGGAATGTTCAACACAGGTACTGCCGGTCCGCTCCGCTTGTTTCAATCGGCGTTGTCCGGCCAGGCCAGCTGGCTGCTGCCTTTCCTGCTGTTCGGCTGCATTGGAATCTTTGCCAGCCTGCGCAGACGGAACTTCACATGGCGGCATAAAGAAGCATTGTTCTGGCTGGCCTGGCTGGTGCCGGCTATGGGATTCTTCAGCATCGCCGGATTTTTCCACCAATATTACCTGATTATGATGGCTCCGCCCATTGCGGCACTGGCCGGTGCAGGCTGGCTGCAGCTGTGGACCTATTACAAAGAACGTTCAACCTGGCTATCCTGGCTGCTTCCAGTGGCGACGCTCGCTACAGCTGTTTTTCAGTGGTACATTATTCATCCTTATGATGATAAGATCGGAAGCGGCTGGTCCATAGGTGTTCTGGCTGCAGGAATCGCTGTCACTGTGCTGCTGCTCGTACTGCGGGTATGGAAAGGGCAGGAGAAGCCATTCGTACATGTTGCAGCGGTAACGGGTTTGCTGGTGCTGCTGGTCGGACCTGTCTACTGGGCACTGACACCTATCACTTACGGAGCAAACAGTATGACTCCGGCGGCTGGACCGGACAGCAGCAGCGGTTTTGGCGGCATGGGTGGTATAGGGGGAATAGGCGGCATAGGTGGCAGAAATGGCACAGCGGGAGTCAACGACAATCTGCTGACCTATTTGAAAGAGCGTAATACCGGTGAGAAGTATCTGTTCGCGGCAATGGATTATGGAACAGCAGGCCCTTATATTATCGATAAAAATGAGTCAGTCGTTATTCTAAACGGATTCAACAACTCGGATGTACCGTATACCACCGATACACTGAAGGCGCTCGTGGCGAGCGGTAAAGTGAAATATTTCCTTGTCACTACCGGAGGCATGGGCGGCGGTCGCGGGGGCAGCTCTGAAATTACCAACTGGATCACGGAGAACGGAACTGTAGTTCCAACAGCAGAGTGGCAGGGAACAGAGACAGGCACCAACGGCGGAACCTTGTACGAAGTGAGTGTTCAATAGGACGGGGTTTACCAGGCTGTATAGTAAGCGCGCTTGACTTGGTTTTTTGGCAAAAGCGCGCTTCATGACTAGAAATGAAATTAAGGAGGAGCTGCTCATGAGTACGCACGTGCGCTATTCCATAATCATACCGATGTACAACGAAGAGGCGGTTATTCAGGAAACTTACCGGCGGATAAAAAAGGTAATGGGAACAACAGGAGAGGCTTACGAGCTGCTGTTCGTCAATGACGGAAGCACTGATAATTGTGCGCAGATGATTGAGGAATACAGCTATTGGGATGAGAGCGTGAAGCTGATTGATCTCTCCCGCAACTTTGGTCATCAGATTGCCATTACTGCGGGTATGGATTATGCACTGGGGGATGCGGTAGTCATCATCGATGCTGATCTGCAGGACCCGCCGGAGCTGATTCTGGATATGATCCGGGAATGGAAAAACGGCTATGAGGTTGTATATGCCAAACGGGTGAAGCGGAACGGGGAGTCTCTGTTTAAAAAGTGGACAGCAAGCCTCTTTTACCGGGTGCTGCGTTATTCCACGGACATCTCTATCCCGGTGGACACCGGCGATTTCCGGCTGATCGACCGCAAGGTATGCGAGGAACTGAAACGGCTGCCGGAGAAAAACCGCTTCGTCCGCGGACTGGTCAGCTGGGTCGGCTTCCGGCAGAAGGCTATCGAATATGAGCGTGATGAACGGCTGGCAGGCGAAACGAAATACCCGTTGAAGCGCATGATCAAGCTGTCACTGGATGGGATCACCTCTTTTTCCTACAAGCCGCTGAAGCTGGCGGGCTATCTGGGAGGGCTACTGTCGGCAGCCGGGTTTCTGTACCTTATGTATGTGCTGTACCTGGCGCTGTTTACGGATGCAGCCGTTAAGGGCTGGGCATCGATGATCGGCATTACCTTAACATTCAACGGATTTGTACTGATTATGCTGGGGATTCTGGGTGAGTATGTCGGCCGGATCTATGACGAAACGAAGAGACGTCCGCTCTATATTGTCCAGGATATTTACAGCGGCAAGCAGCAGCAAAGTGCAAGCGAGCAAAGGGTGGCGCAGATTCATAAATAATTGGTGAGGGAGTGGGGCTGGGCGAAAATCTCAAGCAGCTGCTTGGCTGCCTCGGCGATGGCGCAGAGGTCTTGTCCGTCCGGCAGGTGGTTCCCGATGCAGAGGTAAACGGTCGGGTTCGCTGACGGCAAGGCTGAATCCAGTGGATCAAACACTTATGTCCAAAAAGTCCAGCCAGATGTATCTCTGGCTGGACTTAACTTGCCTGAAGCTCTTTCATTCGAACAGAAACGTTAAGCCTTCAGCAGATCGTGATCCACATATCTTGCACCGTTCAGTTCACTGATAATATTAATGGCAACCTTCGCACCGTCTCCGGCAGTAATAATGGCATGAACGCTTACCCCGGCTACCGTACCGGCAGCCCAAATACCTTCGACATTGGTTTTGCCTTCCGCATTTACGGCTACAACGGTCTTGATTCTTGGCTCTGTGCCGTCCTTCGTGTCCACACCGGCTTTGGCGGCCAGATCGGTCAGCACACCCGTTGCCAGGATTACGTGCTTCGCTTCATAGGTAGCGCCGCTCTCACTCTCAATGACAAAGCCCTCGCCGGCTGCAGTGAGGTTCACCGCTTGGTCTGCAACTAATTCCGCACCGAATTTCACAGCCTGCTTATGGCCGGTTTCCACGAGCTCGGGCCCGCCAATTTCAGCAATCCCGTAGTAGTTCTCATACCAGCCTCTGCGCGTCATGCCTTTATCGTTGTCGATTAACAGCGTTTTTTTGCCCGCCTTGGCGGCGAACAGGGCTGCACTTGCACCGGCAGGGCCGGCCCCGATGATGGCGATTTCGTACATAACATAACCTCCTAAAAGTTTTGTGAGCCTACACATCATCCGAACCGCTCCGTACAAAACTCGCTTCGGAAGCATAAGCTTTAAGTTTTGTGAGCGTCTCACTTACTATTATAACGTTAATGATTCTTCATTAGCTAATCCGTGAAGCAGGGAAGGGTAACCTTGAAGGAGGTTCCTTCACCGGGGCGGCTGTCAACACGGATATCGCCGTGATGTGCATCCACAATGGATTTGGTTATGGAGAGTCCTAGTCCTGAGCCGCCGTATTTACGGGTGCGTGAAGAATCACTTCGGTAGAATCTTTCAAATACATGGCAAATATGCTCTGCCGCGATCCCGGGGCCATTATCCCTCACGGTCAGTTCGGCTTCCGTGCCCCGGGCAACCAGGCCAACATGAATAATTCCCTCTTCAGCATCGGTATGTTGTACAGCATTGTGGAATAGATTAAGAATCACCTGCTTCAGCTTGTCGAGATCATACATGCCGCGGATGCCGCAAGGGATTTCGAAGGTAACCCTGCGGTCTCCGGCAAGCATGAGAAGCTGCGGCTGCATCTCGGTGATCACATCTCCCAGCATCATATTTTTGATGTTAAGCTGCGGTGCTCCGTCCATGCGGGCCAGGAGGAGCAGATCCTCTACCAGCTTATTGATCCGTTTCGATTCTCCGTGCATACTTCTTAGCGCGCTCATGAGCTGCTCCTTGTTGTCCGCAGCTCCACGCAGGAGCACCTCTAGAAATCCATGGATGGACGTCAGCGGGGTCCTAAGCTCATGGGAGGCATCAGCGGCGAAACGCCGCATTTGCTCTTTGGCTTCACGCTCACCTTGGAAAGAAATCTCCAGCCGCTCCAGCATTCCGTTGAATGAGCGGGACAGCTGGTCGATCTCCGTCTGTCCCTGGTTTACGGGGAACCGCTCGCTCAGATTGCCTGCATCGATAATCTGTGCGGCCTCCCCCATGTTGGATAAGGGAACCAGCGTTTTGCGCAGGGCTGGCAGGTACAGGAAAAGCCCAGCCAGCAGGGCTGCAACCGACAAGGCTGCAAAAATCAGCAGCTGCTGCATGATTACATCCTTCAGCGGCCCAGTACTCACACTCATCTGCAGCAGCATCCGGGACTCCTGGGGTTTGCCGAGATTCATGAATACAGCCAGATGCTCACTACCGTCCGGTGCGGAAATGAGCTGGTAGCTGCCAGTAGCTTTGTCGGTGGTGTGCTTCAGCAGGTCATTGTATTCCGCATCGGATAATCTGGGAGCGGAGGAATCAGACAGGGTCTCCTCCTGAAAATCCTTGAACCCTCCGCTTGTGCTGTAAATCGCGAGGGTCGTATGGGCGTCCAGCAGAAGCGGACGCCGGTTGGCAGCGTTGCGCATATTGCCGGGGATGGTAGTGCCGCTGCCTTCAGGGATTCCAATACCGCTAGTACTGCCGTTTATAGGCGGCAGGCCGGGAGTTGGCGTGTCGGTGGTGCCACTGCCTTGGTCTCCGCTGCTTGTCCCAGATCTATTCCCACTATTGTTATTGAAAGCCAGCGAGTTGAAAAAAATCTCTCGCGGTACGGAACGGATCTGGGTTTCCATGGATTCCGCGCGGTTGGTGTAGATGAAATCACGCATGAGTACATACTGAAGCACACCGATTAAGAGCAGCAGGCCGGAGAGAATCAGCAGTGAAATGATCAGCAGCTGCTTGCGCAAGGAGCGCGGCGCGGGGAGCCTGCCGAATAGGCCCTTGGCACGGGCAATCATACCAGATCCACCCGATATCCCGCACCGCGAAGCGTGCGTATGATCCGGTGTTCTTTGTCGCCCAGTTTCTCGCGGAGGGAACGGATGTAGACCTCTACGATATTCTCCTCACCGCCGAAATCATAGCCCCATACCTTGTCCAGAATCATCGGCTTGCTCAGCACCAGACCATGATTGATGACCAGGTATTGCAGCAGCTCATATTCGGTAGGGGACAGCTCCAGTACCTCGTCCTTGTGGCGGATTTCCTTGCGCCGGCCATCGATCCGGAACGGTCCGCAGCGCACCTCGCCGAGCAGTCCCGGGAATTGGTTGCGCAGGCGTGCCTGAATCCGGGCCAGCAGCTCTTCGAAGCTGAACGGCTTGACCATATAATCGTCAGCCCCGATGGACAGACCCTTAACACGGTCATCCACTTCATCTTTGGCTGTAAGCATGATTACCGCAAGCTCTGATTCCTCCGAACGGAGATAGCGGCAGAGTTCGAACCCGTCCATCCCCGGCATCATCACATCCAGAATGGCCACATGGGGCTTGAATTCCGCAGCAACGGCAATAGCACTAACCCCGTCCGGAGCGGTTCTTACTTCAAAGCCCTCATTGTTCAGGCCCAGCTCCAGGAACTGGAGAATATGAGGCTCATCATCCACGAGCAGCAATCGTACACCTTGGGCAGCCTTCATGCATTGTTCCTCCACATCGGTAATAGTTAGCTACATTATGACATATCAGAATGAAAGTTTGCTGAAGATGGAAACATTAAATTAACGAAAGGATTCGGAAATAGTCGTTCAGGGTTAATCAATATGGTTAATCTAATTATACGGAGATTTTAATGCTATTAATAAGAAGTTTAGTCGGGATTTAAAAGTTTTTGAACGGGACGATAAAGGGTTTTGACGGCGGCTATAGAACACTTTACAATAAGGATACTACCCGGCCTAAGGAGTCTTTCTGTGGCCGGAAATAAGTCCCAATTCTATGTGTTTTCCCCGTTTCTGACCTTATCTTATTCCTATGAAGCACGTCTCTTTCGCTACACTTCTTTCTGGAGTTTCTATTTCTGCACTGGGTTAAATCTACGCTGCACTATTCATCATCCAACCTATTTGATTACATGCTTCACTACCCATAAGTTAAGGGAGGCTCTTCCATGAAGAAAAAAGAAATGGTAGCCATGCTATTGGCGGGAGGCCAAGGGAAAAGGTTGAAGGGATTGACCAAGTCGCTCGCAAAGCCCGCTGTTTATTTTGGGGGGACCTACCGGATTATTGATTTCCCTTTGAGCAACTGCTCCAATTCGGGAATTGATACTGTCGGTGTGCTGACGCAGTATGAACCGCTTGTGCTTCATTCATACATCGGAGTAGGCAGTGATTGGGATTTGAACCGCAAGGACGGCGGGGTTTTTGTCTTGCCGCCGCATGAACGGGAGAACGGGAGCAGCTGGTACCGTGGCACAGCAGATGCCATTTACCGCAATCTGAAGTTTGTGGATCAATTCGATCCGGAGCATGTACTGATTCTGTCGGGAGACCATATCTACAAGATGGACTATCATGCGATGCTGCAGTACCACAAGGCCAGAAATGCCGACTGCACCATATCGGTTATCGATGTTCCGCTGGAGGAAGCCAGCCGGTTTGGCATACTGAATACGGATGAAGATCTTAAAATTTATGAATTTGACGAGAAGCCGGCCAAGCCGAAAAGTACATTGGCTTCTATGGGTGTCTATATTTTCAAATGGGAGGTGCTCCGCAAGCATCTCCTGGAGGACGGAGAGAACGCTGGCTCGTCCCATGATTTTGGCAAGGATATTATTCCGCTCATGCTGGCTGATGGTCAATCCCTCTTTGCGTATCCTTTTGAAGGGTACTGGAGAGATGTAGGTACTGTAACCAGCCTGTGGGAAGCGAACATGGATCTGCTGAGCGATACTCCGCCTCTGAATCTGAACGATCCGAACTGGCGTATCTTCACCCGCAACCCGAACCAGCCGGCACAATATGTAGCTCCGGGAGCGAAGGTGTCGGGCTGCATCATTAACGAAGGCTGCATTGTCCACGGAGAAGTGAAGCATTCAGTACTCTTCTACGGCGTGGAAGTGGGTGAAGGCAGTGTGATTACGGACTCTGTCATCATGCCGAAGGTCAAGATCGGGAAGAATGTAAGAATTCACAAGGCCATTATCAGTGAGAATACGGTCATTGAAGATTACATGGAGATCGGGATTGAGCGGGAGGATGAGGAAGGAATTCTGCTGATCGACAATCGAAGCAAAAAGCGCAAATCCGTTGCAGCCAAAACCATATAATCAGCAGAGGACGGGGGGATTCCGATGAAAGAACTCATGGGTGTCATCAATCTTGACCATGAACTGGACCAATTAAACGAGCTGACCTATTTCCGCTGCGGTGCGGCGGTGCCTTTTGCCAGCCGCTACAGGCTGATCGACTTTGTTCTCTCCAATATGATGCGTGCGGAGCTGGAGAGCGTAGGGCTGTTTGTCCGCCGTAAATACCGTTCGCTGATGGACCATCTCGGTGACGGCAAATCGTGGGATATGAACCGCAAGCACGGGGGGTTGTTCATTCTGCCGCCTGACTGGAATGATCCGACAGATACCTCCCTGGGAGATTTGCAGCACTATCACAACAATCTCGATTTCTTCAAACGGGCTGCGGCCAAATATATTGTATTCTCCGGCAGCCAGCACATCAACACTGTCGATCTCCAGGATGTGTTTCAATATCATATGGAGAAGGGTGCCGATGTCACGCTGGTTTACAAGAAGATTGACATCCTTAAGCCGGAGCACGATCCCTGTCTGCGGGTTGATGTGGACGAGGACAGTAATGTGACCGAGATTCATCAGGAGAAGGATCATCATAGTGTCTATCTGGATATTTTTATTATGGAAAAAAAGCTGTTTCTGGAGCAGGTGGAATATTGCATTGCGCATGGGGAGAGTTACTTTTTTCGTGACGCCATTCAGAAGAACCGCCACAAGTTCAAGATTTCCGCTTATGAATATACAGGCTATCATGCTGTAATCAACTCTCTGGAGAGTTATTACAAGAACAGTCTGGAGCTGCTGCAGCAGGATAATTATTTCGGACTCTTCAAAGAGAACCCGGTTCAGACGAAAATAAAATATGAAGCTCCTACCCGCTATCTGGACAGCGCGGAGGTCAGCAATTCGCTGGTGGCCAATGGCTGCATTATCGCGGGATCCGTGGAGAACAGCGTGATTTTCCGGGGGGTGCAGATCCGCAAGGGGGCACGCGTCATCAATTCGGTGATTATGCAGAAATGTGTCATTGAAGAGAATGCTGTGATTGAGAATGTTATTATGGATAAAGACGTGCAACTAAGCAAGGACCGGATACTTGTCGGGGACAGCAAACGACCCTTTGTGATTGTCAAGAGCAGCAAGATTTAACCGTGAGGCCATTTTTTTAATAAAAGCATTTGTCAGGAGGAACCTGCTGTTGTTCAACGATAAAGAGACTTTTAAACAAGTGTTCCGCGAGACACTCATCGGGAAATTGGGCAAGCCGCTGGAGGAAGCATCGAACGCCGACATCTACAACATTCTCGGCAACATGATCCGCGAAAATGCGGGTAAGAACTGGGCGGACACCAACCAGAAGTTCAAAGCCGATAAGGATAAGCAGGTATACTATTTTTCCATGGAGTTTCTAATCGGCAGACTTCTCGGCAATAACCTCCTTAATATGGGCGTGCTTGAAGTTGTACGTGACGGACTTACGGATTTGGGGTTCTCCCTTCGGGATGTGGAAGAGGAGGAAGCGGACGCGGGCCTCGGCAATGGCGGTCTGGGCCGTCTGGCGGCATGCTTCCTGGATTCACTGGCTTCCCTGCAATATGCAGGGCACGGCTGTGGCATACGTTATAAATACGGCCTGTTCGAGCAGAAAATCGTTGACGGGTATCAGGTGGAACTGCCCGATTACTGGCTGCAGAATGATAACGTATGGGAAGTGCGGCGGGAAGACAAGCAGGTAGAGGTGCGGTTCTGGGGCCATGTCGAGACCCGTGAGGAGAACGGGGAGCTGGCCTTCGAGCATAAGGACTATGAAGCAGTGCGCGCGGTTCCTTACGATGTGCCGATCATCGGAGCAGACCGCAGGCATGTGAACACACTGCGCAACTGGAGCGCAGAGTCCATCGCCCAGCCTTCAAGGATGTTCGGTTCTCTGGCCGGTAGTGATTACCACAAGTATCTGGAATACAAGCGTTCGGTAGAGTCGATCTCCGAGTTTCTGTATCCGGATGATTCGCAGTATGAAGGCAAGCTGCTCCGGCTGAAGCAGCAGTACTTCCTGTGCAGCGCGGGGTTGCAGAGTATTCTGCGGACCTACAGCAAGAACGGGCTTGGCATTGAATCACTGCCGGACAAAGTGGCCCTGCATATTAATGATACGCATCCTACACTGGTTATCCCGGAGCTGATGCGGATTCTGATGGATGTACACGGACTCGGCTGGGATCAGTCCTGGAGTATCACTACCCGCATGGTCTCCTATACGAACCATACCATTCTCAGCGAAGCGCTGGAAAAATGGCCGATCAGCATGGTACGGGAGCTCCTGCCGCGTATCTTCCTTATTATCGAGGAGATTAACGCCCGCTTCTGCGGTGAGCTGATGAGTAAGTATCCGGGAGATCAGAACCGGATTAATCAAATGGCAATCATTCATGATGATCAGGTGCGCATGGCCCATTTGGCGATCGTAGCCAGCCATAGCGTCAATGGTGTGGCGGCTCTGCATACAGAGATTCTGCAAAAACGTGAAATGCGCCTGTTCAATGAGATGTATCCGCACCGCTTCAATAACAAGACAAACGGCATCACCCACCGGCGTTGGCTGCTTCATGCGAACCCTGAGCTGGCCGGACTGATTACTGAATCGATCGGTTCACGTTGGGTTCATCATCCGCAGGAAATGATTGGGCTGATCAAATACAGTGAGGATGCTTCCTTCCAGGAGCAGGTGGCCGGAATCAAGCGCCGCAACAAGCAGCGCCTCTCTGAATATATTTTCAGCAAGCATGGCGTTCAGGTAGATCCGGACTCGATCTTCGATGTGCAGGTTAAGCGTCTGCATGCGTACAAGCGCCAACTGCTGAATGTGCTTCATATCATGCACTTGTACAATCAGCTCAAGGATAACCCTTCTATGGATATAGTGCCGCGCACCTTTATCTTCGGTGCCAAAGCAGCGCCAAGCTATCACCTGGCGAAGCGCATCATCAAGCTGATCAACACCGTAGCCGATGTCGTCAATAAAGACCCGCAGATCAAGGGTAAGATCCGTATTTTCTTCCTCGAAAATTATTCGGTGTCCCTGGCGGAGAAGATTATCCCGGCTGCTGATGTCAGTGAACAGATCTCTACCGCCAGCAAGGAAGCCTCCGGTACCGGGAACATGAAGTTCATGATGAACGGTGCGCTAACCGTCGGAACGATGGATGGGGCGAACGTGGAGATGCATGAAATGGTCGGGGATAACAACATGTTCCTGTTTGGTCTTCGTGCGGAGCAGGTTATGGATTACTACCAATACGGCGGTTACCATGCACGTGATATTTACAACGGCGACAGCCGGGTGAAGGAAGTGCTGGATCAGCTCGTGACCCCTGGGCCTATTTGCTGCAATACCCAGGAATTCGATACACTGTATCAGTCGCTTTTGGACAATAACGATGAGTTTTTTGTGCTTAAGGATTTCGCCTCCTATGTGGAGACCCATGTCAATATTGACTTGGCTTACCGCAACCAGAAGGAATGGCTGAAGAAGTCTATTATCAATATTGGACACTCCGGTAAATTCTCCAGTGACAATACCATTGCCCGCTATGCATCCGAGATCTGGAATATCAGTCCAGTGCGCCTGTAGGCAGAGCCCGACTGAATAAACTGGGGTGCGGGAAGAGAGGTTTCTCTCCAGCCCCCCCCCGGTAGCAAAAAGACCTTCACCAGCGCAGACTGTTCTGCGGCGGTGAAGGTCTTTTTGTCTGATTACGGAGCATATCAGATGACGTCGGCAACCAGTGCGGCGAACCGTTCCAGGAAACGTCGTTCCTCATCATCAAAACGGTGTTTGATAGGGCTGTCGATATCGAGTACGCCCAGCAAGCGGTCACCTTGAACCAGCGGGACAACGATCTCGCTGTTCGAAGCCTCGTCACAGGCGATATGCCCAGGGAAGGCATGCACATCGCCAACGACCAGCGTACGGCGCTCGCTTGCGGCCGTACCGCACACCCCTTTGCCCAGCGGAATGCGGATGCAGGCTGGCAATCCCTGGAATGGCCCGAGGACCAGCTCTTTGCCGTCGAATAAATAGAAGCCGGCCCAATTGGTATCCGGCAGAGAGTGCTTAAGCAGTGCGGAAGCGTTGGCCAGATTAGCAATGGCATTCGGCTCGCCTTCCATCAGTGCGCCGAGCTGAATGAGAACCGATTCAAACCGCTCGCTGCGTGTGCCATCATAGGGCATGGCTTGAAACATGAAGCATCACCTTCCTGTACAATAAATCAGCATATATCCATAACTGTAACTAACAACATAGTACAGCCTGGCGGGATACGTCAAGCATTCCTCGGATATTCACGGATTGTTTGAATTTTACATCAGCGGCCACTGGGAAGGAACGTCCGGTTACCATATCTGGTTGATGTTTCCGAAATCCCTAGCCAGGGTAATGCAGTTATAAATACCGAAGGCTTCTGGCCGGAAGGAGTGGAATATGCGCGCCGATGTACAGAACTTGTTCATAGGAATCCATATGTTGTATTGTGCACACGAGAAGGATCTGACACTGGCGGAGATGCTGCCGGAGCTCGAGAATCTGGGGTACCGGGTGGCAGAACGTGAAGTGAAGCAGGAGCTGGAGAGGCTCTCCCAGGAGAATTTCCTGACTGCCCATGGGGAGGCTTACAGTCTTACCGGAACAGGAATTGAGGAGTTCAAGGCAATCCAGCAGAAGCTTCAGGTGCTGTGCACCGAAGTTCTTAAGCCAGTCAAAGCGGCAGGTGCGTCCGGATAGCTCCCGGCGGTTATATTAGAATAACGACAGCGCCTGTTGGGGGTGGCAAGCACCCTATGACAGGCGCTATTTTTAAAATATAAGCTGTATAACGTTATAAATTATCCTTATATTTCTCGCTTCAAACGGATACCTGATAGCGATACGTAGTATCGCTGCTTCGGAAGCCTTAGCTTTTACAAGGACGTCGCAGCCGTTTTCACTAATGAAGACAGGTTAGGCAGGCTAGCATTTCACTTCAGAGAAAACGTGCATCTGATGTATACTAAATAAAGTTGAAAGGAGACGATCGTTTTGTATGTATGCGGCGGAGAAGTCCCTGTCCTGCACGGAAAAAAAGTAGAATTGCGCGCGATGGAGGCGGAGCATGCGGCAGACCTGTTCGCCGTCTGGTCGCATCCGCAGGTTGCCTGCTGGCTGGCTGCACCGCCGCTGTCTACTCCGCAGGAGGCGGAAGAGCTGATAGCGATTCTCCTGCAAATGTCCCGTGAGGAAGAAAGCCTGCGCTGGAGCGTCCTCGGACATGACGGGAATATTATCGGCAGCTGCGGTTATAACAGCTGGCAGCTGCAAGGAGCGTACAGAGGAGAAATCGGCTGTGAGCTGCTGCCTGATTATTGGGGGAAAGGCTACATGCGGGAGGCGCTGGAGCTGATGCTGGACTATGGCTTCACCGTGATGGGCCTCAACCGGATCGAAGCGTTATGCCATCCGGATAATATCCGGGCGCAGCGGCTGTTCCAGTCACTCGGGTTTGGGCGGGAAGGTCTGCTGCATGAATACCGGCATACGGAAGCGGGATTCCAGGATGTAGTCCTGTATGCACTGCTGCGGGGCCATGCAAAGGACGGCCTTCAGTGATGAAGGAGCGCAGTATACAGAAGAAGTCTGATCCTGGTTATCCCAAAGCTCAAAAAGCACAAAAAACCGGCGGTGCCTCCTGTACGGGAGACACGACCGGTTTCTATTGGTTTAATAATTCCAACTTGAAACGTGAATTGATTCACAACCTCTGAGGCCTGAATCCTACTTCCGGGGAAGCGGAGACAGTTTCTCAGCCTGCAGGCCCATCTTCTTAAGCAGTGTAATCATCTGTTCCTTCTCTTCATCACTCAGTCCGCTAAATGCAAGATGCAGCCGCTCCGAATATTTCGGATACATTTCGTTCATGAGACGTTCGCCTTCTGCGGTTAACTCGGCAAAGATCACCCGGCGGTCGCTTGGGCAGGGTTTGCGCTGCAGGTAGCCGCGTTCTTCCAGCTTGTCGATTACATAGGTAACGTTGCCGCTCTGCAGCAGCAGCTTGGCGCCGATCTGTTGGATAGGCTGTGGTCCCTTGTAGTAGAGGACTTCCATGACAGCGAAAGCCGTAGGATTGAAGCCTTCAATCTTGCTGCCGGTTACGGCATGCTCATTAATGCTCTTGAAAGACTTAGCAAAAACTCGGTACAAATGCAGTGTCAGTTGAGTATCGCGTTCATAGGATTGTATCATGCTTCTCCACCTCTATTGTTAATCGTGAGGGCTTGCCCACACGGTTTGGAATCTTGATTTCGTTGATCTAGCTTTACAATACGTCAAAGAATAGATGTTGAACATGTGATTTGTCACAATGAGCACACTTTTAATTATTAAAAATCAAACAATTTTTTACGGGTGCACAAAAGCTGTGAACATTTTGCAGATTACCGCAATCCGTCTCTAGAAGGAGTGGGAAATCAGCCTCAGGCGCAGCAGGTAATTACAGCCAGGGTTCGATGAACCTTCCTGTGCAATTCCTTATTATGGTTACAGTAGATAACCAATTGTACGGGGAGCGGATGAAGAATGAAAGAAAATCAGGGAAATGCGGCACAGGCAGTGAAACTCACGGCCAACAAGCCATTTGTAGTGCTAATCACAGCACAGCTGGTATCCAATATAGGGGATTGGCTGCATATTCTGGCCTTGCTCACTATGGTTGGACTGAAGTGGCAGGCGTCACCTTGGGAGATAACAGCTGTGTCCTTATGCATGGCAGTACCGATGCTTCTAGGGGGGCCGTTCGCAGGATACTTAAGTGATGTGATGGACCGCAAAGCAATCATGATCGGGTCTGATCTGGTGCGCGCCGGGATTGTGGCTTGTCTGGTATTTGCAGGCTCTCTTTGGCAAGTCTATGTCCTGCTTCTGGCAAAGGGAGTTCTGGATGTGATGTTCTCTCCGGCCAAAAGCGGCAAGCTAAAGGAGCTTGTGCCGCCTGAACAAATGGATCAAGCGGTAGCGCTCAGCTCCTCCATAGAGCAGATTACCAAAATTATCGGTCCAGCGATTGGAGGCTTGCTCGTTGCGGCCGTCGGTATTTCCGCCTGCTACATGATTGATTCGGTGAGCTATATCGTTTCGGCGGTCATCCTGCTGGGGCTGCCGCGCGCGGGGATGTTCAAGACAGACAGAGTGAATGAAGATGCTGAAACGCCAAAGCTTCGCCATTCCTTCCGCAAGGAAGCTGGTGCGGGGCTCAGGTTGATTGCCGGAATGCCGGTGGTGCTCAGTGGAGTCGTGATGATTGTAGCAGCCTTGCTGGTGCTTCAGGTTGCTGATTCCCAGACCGTGACTCTGTTCCGGGAAATCCCCGGAGTGAATGCTGATTTGCTGGGCTGGTGCGTAGCTGCCAGCGGTTTCGGCACTCTGCTCTCGGCTCTCGTAGTGGGACGGATGGGCAGCAGCAAACGTCCGCTTGTGTTCATGGCAACCGGTACGATTCTCATGGGCTCTGTATTTGCGAATGCCGCTCTTGTGACTGCTTACGGACAGGCAGGCCTCTGGATGAATATGATATTGTTCGGTTCGTTTATTCTCGCCGGTGTCGGCGCAGGCTTCGTGCTTATCCCTTTCAACTCGATGCTGCAGCGCCGGACACCGGAAGCTTATACGGGCCGGGTATTCGGAATCGTGGGCAGTCTGACCAGTGCGGCGGTTATTCTGGGACCGGTAGCTGGTGGGGCATTAGTGACAGTTTCCGGCCCGGTCACGGCTTTCATTGTCTCGGGTGTGCTAGCAGCTCTGCTTGGAGCGTCGCTGCTTTTCCTGCGGCCGGGAATCGAAAAAAGAGACAAGGCGGCGCACGCCCTTGAACAATCAGTAGCTTAAACGGACTGTCCGCCGAACTAAGCTGGTACAGGGTGGCTGAGGGTGATATGATCGGATTACCGGAGTGTATCCGGCAGGCGGTGGTATACGCCAGCTATTATGGTTTAGGAGATGGAGAGCTGTATGGAAGAGACGGAAGCACCGCAGGTACAGGAGCTTGGATCAATTGGAGATCATGAACAGGAGAGTACGGAACAGGACATTGTACTGGATGTCTATATTGAAGAAGCGGGCTATGAAGCAGGCGATAAGAGAATATCCAATATCTCTTTCCAGGTACAGCAAGGCCAGCTGCTGGGTTTGATTGGCCCTAACGGAGCGGGAAAGAGCACCACAATCAAGACCCTCCTGGGTCTGCTGAAGCATGCCAAAGCCCAGGTGAAGCTTGGCGGAGAGAACAAATCTTATGCTTACGTGCCGGAGCAGCCCGTATTTTATGAGGATCTGACGTTGTGGGAGCATCTGGATCTGGCTGCAGCCGCTTATGGCTTATCCTACGAAACCTTTGAGGCCACAGCCGAAAAGCTTCTGTCCCAGTTCGGTATGGAACAGGTGCGCAATGATCTTCCGGCAGGTTTCTCCAAGGGTATGAAACAAAAAATGATGCTGATGCTGGGCTTTCTGGTCCAGCCTGATGTCTATATTGTGGATGAGCCGTTCATCGGGCTTGATCCGCGTGCGACGAAGGATTTCCTTCGTCTCCTGGAAGCTGAGCGCAAGCGCGGAGCCGGGGTACTGATGTCAACGCATGTGCTGGACACTGCCGAAAAAATCTGTGACAGCTTCGTGCTGATCTCCGGAGGGAGAATGACAGCAACGGGGACACTGGAAGATATCCGCACTCAGGCGGGATTGCCGGAGGCGTCTTTGTTTGATTGCTTCGACGAACTGACATGAGTAGGAGTGCATTTGCTTTTCCCACAGCACGGAAGCTGTTCCGGCGGCGGCTGTTCTCCCATTTTCGCGAGCAATCCGCGATCATCCGTACAGCTGCGGACTGGACGGTACTGCTGTATATTATCATTCCAGGCGGTTTGCTGGGCGGACGGTTCTATTATGGCTTCTGGAACCAAGAGCTGCCTGCATGGGCAGCAGATTTACCCTTTGTAATCATTCTCGCGCTGCTGGCAATCCTGGTAGCCACCGGAGGCCTGGTTCTGCTCCTGCAGGAAGGGGATCTGTTATTCCTCAGGCAACGGGAGGACTGGATCCGGACGATTGTGCTGCGGGGAACACTCTACAGTCTCGTAGTCACAGCGCTGAAGATGGCTGCGCTGTATGTCATTCTGCTGCCCTTCATCGTCCATGGTTACAGCATTAGTCCGGCTGCGGCCTGGGCACTGCTTGCCATGACGATTGCCTGCAGCTGGTGTGTCAAGCTGCTCGGGCATATCGTCAAGGTCCAGCGGCAGGGCTTCCGCCGCTGGTTATGGCTGATTCCTGCGGTTACCGTACCCTGTGCCGTCTATATCCGGGCCGGACTGTACTTCAAGGACAGCCCTCTGCTTCTGCTGCTGGCCACCGCCCTGTTTGCGGCAGTGACAGCCTGGGCTATCCGCTATCGCTTGCGTTTGCGCGGCACCTTCATGAATGATGTGCGCGAAGACTACAAGCAGCGGATGAGAATCGCTGCGCTGATGCTGCGCGGGGTGCTCGATAAACCGCGGCCTACGCGGTACAAGCCGTGGATCTTCCGGAAATCACAGCCGCTGCTGAAGTCTACGCAGCCGGAGAGCCGGTTCACAGCGGCTGCTATCAAAGCATTGGTGCGGAACCCGTCCCATTTGAAGCTGTATCTGGCATTTACCGGAGTGGGATTGGTAGCGGTGTTCATTGTTCCATCTGTGTTGAAGTGGCTGATCTTTGCGCTGCTGATCGCATTAATGTCCTACTGGCTGTCTTCCTTCTGGCTGCTGTTTTCAGGGGATGACTACATTGGGATTTTACCATTTACCAAAGAACAAAAAGCAGAGGCGGGAGCCAAGGCGCTGCCGCTCATGCTGATGCCGTTTGCCCTGCTGTGCTCGGCGGCCATCTGTCTGCCGCTGTATGGCTGGCTCGGACTGCTGCTGTTTATTCCTATTGGCGGCGGGGCCGGATATCTGATAGCCAATATGTTCAGCGCATTCCGTTTTGCCAGATGACAACAGCTGTAAACCGGATTTTTTCCGAATAAAAGTAATCCTCTTCAAAGTTTCCCGCGAAGGTTAATATAGAGGGAGATTAATGAGAGGGGTTCCCTTATGACAGAAGCTCTGGATGACAGAGAGTTGATGAAACGCATTGGAGACAAGGAACCTGCGGCGCTGGAAAACCTCTATGACCGTTATGAAAAGGTGATATACTCCTTTGCTTACAGGATGGTACAGGACGCCATGGCAGCCGAGGAGGTTGTGCAGGAGCTGTTTCTGCGTGTATGGACGCATAGTGAGCGGTATGATGAATCCCAGGGCAAGCTGACAACCTGGATGTTCGCGCTCACGCGCAATATAGCGGTAGATATGCTGCGTCGCAAGTCGGTCAGGGACCGGGGAGTACCTGTGGAAGACGCTGCGCTGCATGCCGTGGCTGACGAGTCCTTGGAACCTGCTGTGGTTGTTGAGATGAGAACGGAAGGCCAACGCATGCGTGAGGTACTGGCAGAGCTTAGCCGCGATCAAATGCAGGTCATTGACTCCATTTATTATGGAGGCATGACGCAGCAGGAGGTTGCGGCGAGGTACAATATTCCGCTGGGGACGGTCAAAAGCCGCGTGCGGCTGGCCCTGAAACAGCTGAAGAGACATTTTAAGGCTCAGGAAAGGAGGGAAGGCTACCATGGATGAAGCGGACAATCAAATCTGTGAATGGGCAGAGCTGTATGCGCTGGGCGGGCTGGACGAAGAGCAACGGCTGGAGTTTGAGACGCACTTGACGGGCTGTGCGGATTGCCGGAAGGTAGTGGAAGAGCTGAGAGAGATCGTGGATGTGCTGCCGCTCGCTTCGGAGGAATTGTCACCGCCTGATGGGATGAAGGAGCGTGTGCTGGGCAGGGTGCTGTCTGCGAAAGGGAGCATGAAGACATCCCTTGCAGATGCTCTGGAACGGAACACCGTACGCGGTGCTCATGCTCATGAAACCATAGTGCCATCGGCTCCCGCACCGGAAACTCCTTTCTCTCCGTCAGCTGGAAATGTGAAGATAACTCCGTTGAGCCGCAACAGCCTTTTGCGCGGTGCATGCGCTATATTGGCTGTAGCTGCAGCAGCGCTTGCCATCTATTCCGTTTCCCTGCAGCGGGATGTCAGCGGGCTGAAGAAGCAGCTTGCACTGACCGGAGCCCCTTCCACTGAGCTAAAAGTAAATGAGGTGGTCCAGCTTGGTCCTGCGGCACAGGACATTGTGGCCAAGGGCCTCGCGACAATCGTTATTGATGCCAAAGGCACCCATCTGCTGGTACAGGCGGAGAAGCTGCCTGAACTTAGTGGAAGTGAGGCATTCCAGGTCTGGCTGATCAAGGGCGATGTTAAGAAAAGCGCCGGAACCTTCCTGTCTTCCGCGGGGACAGGTGCGATGTACTATACCTTTGATCCCCAGGGCTATGATACCGTGGCAATTACACTTGAACCGGATGGGCAGGGGGAGCAGCCCAGAGGGCGGCCTATACTCATCGCTAAGATTGAAGGGTAACCGCTGCCCGCAGCTAAGCCCTCAGATCACTAGTAGAGCATCAGTTCTAAATCTGTGAGTAAGATCAGACCCGCTGTGATTCGGTGAGGAGAATTAACATGAAGCGAGTCCGATCCACATGGACCGTAAAGCCTTTATTTTCAAGAAAGAGATACTTTTAACCGGCTAACGGACCGTGATGCGCTTATCGTCTCTCCATCAGGCTTTTATAGGTTGATTATCCGCATATAAAGGCTCTGGTGTCCGTTACACCCAGCTAGACTCACCAATCAGGCTATATTCAATCCGTAGGAATGGTACACCTGACGTGTGATATCTCCACGTCTTCATCCGTTCCGGTAGATCTGTGCTCGAACTCCACCGTTTAGAGTAAGATACTCTACTAGGAAGTTATCAAACCCCAAAAGCCAGCCTCCTAAGCAAACGGAGGCTGGCTTTTTACATTCAAGACAAATCTGCCGGAAGTGGGGTGCGGAGGGTTATTCCCCGTGCTGCCCGGCCGCATGCATGCCCGCCGTATATCCCGTGGAGAACGCGGCGGTAATATTGTACCCGCCGGTATATCCGTGGATATCCAGTATTTCGCCGCAGAAGAACAGTCCCTGCATCAGTTTCGATTCCATGGTCCGGGGATCAATTTCCTTCAGGTTGACGCCGCCTCCAGTAACAAAAGCTTCAGCCAGAGAACGGGTGCCATGCACCTGAACCGGCATCCGCTTCAGAAGCGCCGCAAGCGACTGCAGCCCGGTTTTGGGCAGATGATGTCCGGTAGTATCGCCATCCAGTCCAGTCTTAGCCAGCAGCAGGGGAATCATCCGTTCCGGCAGCAGGCCCTTCAGCGAGTTGCGGATGGCCTTTTTCGGCTCCAGCTCCAGCTTGTTCTGCAGCTGCTCCTCCATCTCCTGCGGGTTCAGGTCAGGGAAAAGGTCGATGGACAGCTCTACGGTGTCGGTTCCCGATTTGCGCTGAACCTGGCGCAGGAACTGGCTGCAGCGCAGCGCAATCGGCCCGGAGAGGCCGAAATGGGTGAAGATCATGTCGCCCCGGTGGGCAATGACCCGCTTGCCCTTCGGATTCCAGACCGTCAGTGTTACATCCCGTAGGGACAAGCCCTGCAGTTCCCCTGATTTAATCCATTCCTCCCGCGACAGGATAGGCACTTCCGTAGGGAACAGTTCCGTGATTGTGTGCCCGGCGGCCTCGGCCCAGGGATATCCATCCCCGGTGGAGCCGGTCTGGGGCACGGATTTGCCGCCGGTGGCGATGACCACGGCGCTCGCGCTGAGCGTTTTGCCCGATGTCAATCGAACGCCTTTCACTGTCCCATTTCCATAGAGAACGTCCGCCACCGGACTGTCGGTTATAATCTCTACACCAAGGCTTCGCACTTTGCCGATGAGCGCTGAGACGACGCTTGAAGCTTTATCGGATACGGGAAACATCCGCCCGTTGTCTTCTTCTTTCAGGGCAATCCCCAGATTCTCAAAAAATTCGATAATATCCTGATTGTTGAAATGATCAAATGCGCTGTACAGGAACCGGCCGTTGCCGGGAATATGGGAGATCAGCTCGGAGGTCTCTTTGATATTGGTCACATTGCAGCGTCCTCCTCCGGAAATCCCTAGCTTCCGTCCAAGCTTGGCCCCTTTATCAATCAGCAGAACTGCCGCTCCATGCCCGGCAGCAGCCACACTGGCCATAAGCCCCGAAGGTCCGCCTCCGATGATAATTACATCATAGTTACTGCTCATAAATCTGCTCCTTTACATGTGAAGACACGATGCAAACTGTGCACCCTTTATGGCATCATACCATTCTCGCCACGGCTGGGCCAGAGACCCCGAGGGCGAGGCGGTGAATTCCATTGTCAGGATTGCAAGGTTGTGATTTAATCAAATGGAATAGGGTGATTTGTCCAATTTGGGGAGTGATTGCAATTATTTACGCGGTAAAGGATATTTTATTGCAAATAACATCTGCCTGCTCCTTTCTGTTCATGTTCCAGTGGTGGCTTGATCAGAGCCATATGGTTCGCAGAAACGGGAAATTCCCGGATGACCAATCCTTTTTGATTATCAGTTGTGCACTAAGTATTGTGTTCTGCATGATTCTGTCCACAACGCTGTTTGGTGTGATCTATCTGAATTTAGCTATTATACCGGCTTACATCGGCGTTCTATACGCTGGATTCCGTTCGGGGGTCAGCTTGGTCATATTTTTTGTACTATGCACTATATTATTCTCGGAGCCTTCCGGTATCAGCAATCTGGTGCTGAACACAGGGGTGCTGCTGTATCCGCTGCTGTTTGGCATGGCGAAGCCGTTCAAGAACGGCAAGACGCTAAGCAAAATTGCCATCCTCTGGGGTGTACTGTTTCCGAGCATGCTGTTTATTGTCCTTGCACCCAAAATGCATGGGCACAGCCTGTATGATACCCCATCCAAAGAAGTGGGTGTGGCCGTACTCTACCTGTTGGTCTCGGTGGTCCTGGGCGGCAGCTTTATTTACTTTATCGAAACCGCTTGGGACCGGATGGAGATCCAGAAACAGATGAAAGGAATCTCTGAAAAGCTGGAAAGGGAATCGGAGAGGCTGCAGCAGATTACCGATGTCGTGCCGGTCAGTATTATGTCTCTGGATGATGCGGGCTGTGTAACCGAACTTAATGAATGTATGCTGAACCTTTTCCGCCAGCATGATCCTCTGATTACAAAAGAGGCCATTCTAGGCCGGAGGGCAGAGCGGCTGCTCTGCAAAGAGTCGGATAGCCAGATCTTAAAGCGTATGGCGGATAACGTATTGCACAAACAACGGTACAACGAGAAACTTCACTATGATTCCAGGATTTATGATGTATTTTCTGCACCGCTGCAGCAAGGATTGGGGGGCACATCCGGAGGAAGGGTTGTGATTGTCCAGGACCTGACCGAGGAAGAGAAATTTCGCAGTGAACTGGATCATGTGGAGCGGCTGACCCTGGTTGGGCAGATGGCGGCGGGAATTACCCATGAAATCCGCAATCCGATGGCGGTGGTGCGCGGATTTCTGCAGCTCATGCGGGAAAAAAGCCCCGGAGAGATGGACTCGTATTATCAGATTATTATGGAAGAGCTGGACCGGGCCAACAGCATTATCAATGACTTTCTCTCCCTTGCCCAGAGCCGGATATCGAACAAGGAGACTGTTCAGCTGCATCATATTATAGAAGAACTATCCCCGCTTCTCTGGGCGGATGCCAATCTCCGTGGTCAAAGCGTGGAGCTGAGATTATGTCCGTCCCTCCCGCTGCTTCAACTCAACCCCAGGGAAATCAAGCAGCTTATCCTTAATCTGGCCCGCAATGGAATGGAAGCGATGGAGTCTAAAGGGGTTCTGTATCTGGAGACGCGTATCCATGAGGACAAGGTGGAGCTGGTCATACAGGATACAGGAAGCGGGATTCCGCAGAGTCAGCTGGAGAAGTTATTTGTGCCTTTTTACACAACAAAAAGTCAGGGGACGGGCCTCGGTCTTCCGCTTTGCCTAAGCATTGCCGAGCGGCATCATGGCAGTATTACAGTAGATTCCCAAGAAGGCAAAGGTACGGCTTTTATCGTTTCTTTTCCTTATGGGCAGGAGGTCAGCCAGGAAGCTGCCGCCGCAAAGGAAACCTCTTATTTTCCCCCCAGCGATATCCCTCCCGGCCAAGAACTGTGAGGCCGGTTCTGCTTGCTTTCACAGAGTATGTATGTATAATAAAGTTAGTAAATCCTGCTGCAATGCGGTTTTGACAAATATTTTAAGGATAAAGGAGAGTGCATTGAATGTCCATGTCATTTAATCAATATATGAAGGATTCCATCCAGCCCATGCGCGATGATCTGACAAGCATCGGGTTTCAGGAGCTTTTGACTCCGGAAGAGGTGGAAGCAGCTCTTCCTGCCTCCAAAGGTACCTCACTAGTTGTTGTTAATTCGGTCTGCGGCTGTGCCGCCGGTCAATGCCGTCCGGGTGTAGCTCAGGCGCTGCAGAACGAGATCCTGCCGGATCACCTGTTCACCGTATTCGCCGGCCAAGAGAAAGAAGCAACAGCCAAAGCGCGTGAGTACTTTGCGCCGTATCCGCCTTCTTCGCCTTCCATTGCGCTGATGAAGGATGGGGAGCTTGTTCACTTCATCGAACGTCACGGTGTTGAAGACCGTTCGGCTGCTGAAATTGCTGCTGAGCTGAAGGATGTATTCAACCGCTTGTGTCAATAAAATAATGCCAGCATTACTCGGTCTCGCAGGCTGCCGGAAGTCCGGTTGTCTGCGGGACTTTTTTGAAAATATATAAATTGATGTTTCATACAAGAATAACCGCAGCTATGCTGCGAATCGGGGTGTACGTACTTGAGTATGCAGGAAGAGATAATTGCCGCCCTCGGTGTTAAGCCATCTATTGATGTGGAGGCGGAAGTCCGGAAACGGGTGGATTTTTTGAAAGCGTATGTACTGGAAGCAGGGGCAAAAGGGCTGTTGATCGCGATTAGCGGCGGGGTAGACAGTGCGGTAGCTGCAGGTCTGTGCAAAAGGGCAACGGATGAGCTTACAGACGGGGAAGGCAAGGAATATATCACACTTGGCGTGTTCCAGCCTTATGGCGAACAGGAGGATATTGCCCACAGTTATGCGGTAGCAGAGGCCTTTGCATTGACGCATAAGGTAGAGACCAATATCGAGGAAGCGGTCAATGAGATTGCCCTTGAGGTGGAACACAGCCTGAAATCGCTTGGGCAGCACCGTCACATCACCCATCAGGGCAAAGGCAATGTGAAGGCCAGAACGCGCATGGTGATGCAGTATGCGCTGGCCTTTGAGAACAATCTGCTGGTAGTAGGAACAGACCATGCTTCCGAGGCCATAACCGGCTTCTATACCAAATGGGGCGATGGTGCCGTGGACATTACACCGCTGTCTTCGCTGAACAAGCGTCAGGTGCGCCAGCTGGCTGCATTCCTGGGTGTGCCTGCAGACATCGTCACCAAAGCGCCGACAGCAGGCCTATGGCCGGGACAGACGGATGAGGCGGAGCTGGGCATCACCTATGAGGAGAATAGCGATTACCTGGAAGGCAAACTGGTCAGTTCTGAAGCCGCCAGGAAGCTTGAAAGCTATTACCGGAGAACAGCGCATAAGCGTAATGTGATTCCTGGGATCTGAAAAAGGGGTTATATCAAAAACCGCCGGGCCGCTGCCTTCAATCGCAGCCGCTCCGGCGGTTCTTCATGTGATTAGCTACTCCGCCAGAATACGTCCAATGAACGTCTTGGAAGCATCAATCGCCTGCTCCAGCCCGGGAGTAGTCCCGGCAAAAGGATGAACGGTGCCAAAGGTATGATTGCCTCCGGGAATTTGCACCCATTCAATATCCGGCCGTAAAAGGGTCAATTGTTCTGAACCGCGGCGCAGCCGCTCCCCATCCTCACTTCCCTGGATCAGGACGACCGGGAAGCTGGCCTGCTTCATCCGTTCCAGGATGTTGTAGCGTTCGGCTTGCTGTTCCAGATCTTCTAGAATTATAGCATCCAGCGGCATTTGCTGACCTGTACGTCCATTGAGCACGTAGGTCCGGCCCTTCGCTCTCATGTCACGCTTTTGGTCTTCTGTGAGCAAATCGATACTAGTGACACCGTTCCAGGAGATCACGCCGGTAATTGCCTCGGGATGATCGAGAGCGTAGAGCAGACATATCCCGCCTCCTAGGCTGTGTCCGAGCAGAAATACGGGCAGACCTCCAAATTTGTGATGCTGGCTGAGGTAGGAGAGCAGAATTTCCAAATCTCTGATCTCACGTTGACCCGTGTTGCGGGCGAACTTCTCCAGCTCGGTGAAGTTTTGCAGATCCTCGCCAATTCCGGCATGCGAGAAGTTGAAGGTGACGACCTCATGCTCATCACTAAGCGCCTCTGCAGTATAAGGAAACATTCCCCAATCCTTGAAGCCCTTGTAGCCATGGGCAATGACAACCAGGCTTCTAGCTTTGCCTCGGGACGGGAAATGGGAACAACGCAGGACAGCATCCTCACCTGCGGGCAGTTCGAAATTACGGGGCATAGGGCAATCTCCCTTTCCTTGCGAAATAGACTTCAGCGGCTTTTTCTTTTAAGATAGCAGAAAGCTTGCACCAAGACTATAATTTATACTATTCCATACAAAGGTTGAAAGACTTCTGTCCAGTATGAGATTATAGTCTTTCTGTAGGAAGATCATACCATTAGCACGCGGTTAAGGATAGAAGGCAATATGAGGCAGTCCATGACTGCAGGAGCATGAGGGGCGTGAAGTATTGATATACGGAATCGGACATGATGTGCTGGAAATCGGGCGGATTGTAAGGATAACAGACGGTAATTTGGGACACCGGTTTATCCGCCGGATTCTTACCGGGCAGGAGCTGGTACTGGCCAGAAGCAGGGGCGGGAAGGCAGCCGAGTTCATAGCCGGACGATTCTCGGCCAAAGAAGCGGTAGTTAAGGCGTTCGGATGCGGAATTGGGCATACCTTAGGCTTTCAGGATATTGAAATTCTGCCGGATGCCCAGGGCAAGCCGGTAGCCTCACTCTCCGCTGCGGCATGGGCCCGGCTGATGCTGCCGGAACCGGATTATGCCATCCACCTTACCATTACGCACAGCCGCGATTTGGCCTCGGCATTCGTTGTGGTGGAGCGGTTGCCGGCCCATTAAAATAGTCTAATAAATGAACGGCAAGGAGAATAACCATGACAACACATGAACAACAAGGTACAGCACAGCAGGAAGCCAAGTTATTCTTCAGCCGGTTCCTGCTGGAATGGTATCAGGGTCAAAAACGGGATTTGCCGTGGCGGCGCCACCGGAATCCTTATTATATCTGGATTTCGGAGATTATGCTGCAGCAGACCCGGGTGGATACGGTGATTCCATATTTCAACCGTTTTATTGAGCGTTTTCCCACGGTGGAGTCGCTGGCCGATGCCCCTGAAGAAGAAGTGCTGAAGTGCTGGGAGGGACTCGGCTACTATTCGCGTGCCCGGAATCTGCAGCATGCCGCCAAGCAGGTGAAAGAGCAGTATGGCGGGCAGGTTCCGAATGACCGCGACGCCGTATTTGGCCTCAAAGGCGTAGGCCCTTACACAGCAGGAGCTATCCTCAGCATTGCCTTTAACCGGCCGGAGCCGGCGGTGGACGGCAATGTGATGCGGGTATTGTCCCGGTATTTCCTCATTGAAGATGATATCGCCAAGGGACCTACCCGTGTTGCCATGGAGCGCCTGGCGGCAGAGCTGATTCCTGAAGGCGAAGCCTCGCATTTCAACCAGGCGCTGATGGAGCTTGGCGCGCTTGTATGCACGCCGAAATCACCGCGCTGCCTTCCATGCCCGGTGATGGAGCACTGCGCTGCGCGGCTGGCGGGCTGCGAGACATCGCTGCCCGTCAAGACCAAGGCCAAGCCGCCGCGCCCCGAGGAGCGGCTGGCGGCCCTGGTGGAGGGCCGCGGCGAGCACGCGGGCCGGGTGCTCATCCGGCAGCGGCCATCCAGCGGGCTTTTAGCCCGCATGTGGGAGCTGCCGCACTGGCCTGCGCCGCCTGCAGAGGGCGGCGCAGCAGGCGCGCTGCTGCCGGAGGCCGCGGCGCTGGACCGGCTGCGCCGGTCCCTGAGGCAGGCCGGGATTCCCGCCCGGCCTGCCGAGCACTGGATGGCTGCGGAGCATACATTCAGCCATATTGTGTGGACCCTGCAGGTATACCGCTGCAGGGAAGAGGACGTCCGCGCGCTGCCGCTGGCGGCGGAAGGGCGGACGGCGTATGCCGCTGGGCAGTCCCAGGGTGCCGGGGATGCCGGTCTGCCTGACGCCACCGGCAGAGCGGAGCGGCCTGCTGATGGCGATGACGTACCGGTTGGGAACCCTGTAACGGGAAACGGCCTTGCAGGCTTGTACTCTGCAGCTTCTCCAGGGCTATTCGCTGAGGACAGCGTATCTGTAGAGCCATTCGCCGACGGCAGCGGAAGTCCTGAGGATGGCGGGGCGGTACGATGGATCAATCGTGAGGATATGGCCAATTACGCCTTTCCCAATGTTTTTTTGAAGCTGCTGAATCACTATTTTGATGAGCAAGATTCCAATCAGGTGAACGGTTGAATGTCGCATATTACATGATATACAGCAAAAAACGGGTACCCTCCTTAATAGGAGGGTACCCGTCTTCGTATATACAGGTGCAGCATCATTGCACTGCACGAAGCGGCGCCAGGGCCGCTTTTACTTATTTTGCGCTGTCGTAGCGTTTGCCGACTTCTTCCCAGTTGACTACATTCCAGAAAGCTTTGATGTAATCAGGGCGTTTATTTTGGTAGTTCAAGTAGTAGGCATGTTCCCAAACGTCAAGACCGAGGATAGGTGTTGCGCCTTCACTGATCGGGTTGTCCTGGTTAGGTGTGCTTGTTACAGCCAGTTTGCCGTCCTTAACAACGAGCCAAGCCCAGCCGCTGCCGAAACGGGTAGTTGCTGCAGTAGCGAAATCTTCCTTGAATTTATCGAACCCGCCCAGTTCGCTGTCGATGGCTGCGGCCAGTGCGCCGGTTGGTGCGCCGCCGCCATTTGGTCCGATAACTTCCCAGAACAGAGTGTGGTTGGCGTGTCCGCCGCCGTTATTGCGGACTGCAGTGCGGATCGCTTCAGGTACTGCGTTCAGGTCAGTAAGGAGTTCCTCGATGCTCTTGTTCTGCAGTTCGGGTGCCTTTTCCAGAGCGGCGTTCAGATTCGTCACGTATGTGTTATGGTGCCTGTCATGGTGAATCTCCATCGTCAATGCGTCGATGTGCGGTTCGAGAGCGTTGTTCGGATAAGGAAGTGCCGGTAATTGAAATGCCATGGAAAAATCCCTCCTGAGTGTTATTAGAATTTGTATAGATAAAGAATTTTGGCGGTCTTGACGTCAAAACCCCTTATTTCCGATGAACCTTATTTCCGATGAACCTTATAGGTTATGTACCCGATAAGATACTATTATTAAACCGTATCTGGAACAATAATGCAACATTAAACAAACATTAATGTTTGTAAAGTTAAAACTATGAAAATCAAACCACATGTGTTAACGCTGTGTTAAGATCGTAAGGGGCTGCTCGCGGCACTCGTTTACATGGCCTTAACGCCCTATTTAACGAATTTCTGTAACATAATTCTATGTAAACGCTTTATATCAAGCGCTTTCAAAAGAAAAATGATGATATCGCCAGAAAAGTATGCTTTAATAGACTTAAAAGCAGGTATTCCTCGTTTTTTGAAGTTTAAAGAAGCTATGAACTGTTTAACATTAGGTTAATACTTCTTTAGTCGCATGAAAAGCTACTACTTAAGACAGATTCGGCGACTTCTTCGAAAGGCAATTTTTTGCTTTTCTTTTTTTCCTCTCCACGCTGTTACGGGAACTCCTTCTTTTTGTTAAATTCTAAGCCATAGAAAAGGGAGATTTAAAGAATGCACGTTCGTTCCTTTCAATTAAGCGACGTTACCCCTGTGACTGAACTGCTGCAGACCGCATTATCGGAAGAATGTTTCGAGAGCACTATCGAGCCTTTCTCCAGGCAGCTTTCATGGGATTCAGATCTCATTGTTGTTGCCGAGGATGAAGGAGAGATTGTTGGTGCGCTGATTGGTACGATCGAGAAGAATCACGGCTGCTATTTCCGCATTGCCGTTCATCCCGACTACCGCCGCAGAGGAATTGGCAGAGGTCTTGTATCGGCGATGGAACACAAGTTTCAGGCCCGCAAGGTCAGTGGTATTTTTGTAGCGGTTGATGAGCATAATTCATTTGCGCTGCCGCTGTATGAAGCCATGGGTTATGGCGAGGATCAAATCTTCAAGTCAGTACGGAAGCTCAGCATTGTCGGATAAGGAACTTTGATTCCGGTGCTGCGTAAGCGGAAACATTTTCTAGAGTAGAGAACTATAGCAATGGTTACGTCTTCAATGATTATGAGTAGGATTACATGCTTATTTTAGGATTGAGTACGTGCTTGCATAGTCTGATTCATTATACTGAAGCATATCTTCCCACAGTCCATTGCAAATGGCCGGGAGATATGCTTTTCTATTGTTATGGACTTGAATAACCAATGAGAAGCAAGAAGGTGGCCTATGAACCAGGAGCTTAAAGAAGATTTCATGCGGAGCCGCCGGCAGAGATACCGATCCGTTACCCATGGGAAACCCGGCTCTGCACCGGGACGGGGCTGGGTCCGTGATCTGCGGGACTTACTCTTTACTGCCGCAGTTATTTTCGCGTTGATGTCACTGCTCAATATATTTGTGTTCAACGTCTCAACGGTTATCGGCCAGTCCATGCAGCCAACGCTGCTGGAGGGCGAGAAATTGATTATTAACAAGATCTCACTAGTCTTTGCCAGTCCAGGGCGTGGAGATGTGATTGTTCTTCATGACCCAAGCACCGGACCAGACCGCAAGGAATACTTGGTGAAACGGGTCATCGGGATACCTGGTGACAAGGTAGAAGTGCGGAACCATAAGCTATATGTGAACGGCAAGCTTAAGGCTGAGCCCTATGTGGATACGGAAATACAAGACCCGGATTTTGCCCAGCTTACCCTTGATAAGGGAACCTATTTTGTGATGGGGGATAACCGGCATGCGGGGGCAAGCAAGGACAGCCGGTATTTTGGTGCCGTTTCGCAGGACCTTCTGGTCGGCAAGGCTGCGTTTATCTGGTGGCCCTTTGGCAAGGCAAGTGCATTATAAGTGAAGGAGAAGGCGGTAATGAACAATAACATTCAGACATCCTATGCCCCACCGCCTTCGAAATGGGAAGGTCTCAAAGCTGAAATTAAGGCTGCCGCCCCGGAACTCGGTATTGATGATATCGGGTTTGCGACTGCGGAGCCGTTTTTATATTTGAAAAATATGCTCCAGGAGCACCGTGACAACGGGTATGATTCGGGGTTCGAGGAGCCGGATCTTGACAAGCGGACCATCCCGGCCCTGCAGTCCGGCGGGCAGCCGATGTCTATTATCGCCATAGCTGTAGCTTATCCCTCTAAAATGGAGAATCCGCCCAAGTCGGAGCCGGGTGCACGGCGCGGTATTCTGGCCCGTGCCTCCTGGGGGCGGGATTATCATCATGTCCTGCGGGAGGCGCTGGCCAAGCTGGAGGACTTCATTCGGGAGCGGGTGCCGGGAGCAGAGCTAGAGAGTATGGTGGATACCGGAGTGCTGGTGGACCGGGCCGTCGCTGAGCGGGCGGGCATCGGATTCAGCGGCAAAAACTGCAGTATCATCTCGCCCAAATGGGGCTCGTGGATTTATCTCGGGGAAATGGTGACGAATATTCCTTTTCCGCCGGATCAGCAGGTAGAGGAAGGTTGCGGAGACTGCACAAAGTGTATCGATGCTTGTCCTACAGGGGCCCTGGTGGGTCCCGGGCAGTTGAATGCCCAGGCCTGTATTTCATATTTGACGCAGACGAAGGGCTTTCTAAGTGATGAATACATGACCAAGATCGGCAACCGGCTGTACGGCTGCGATACCTGCCAGATCGTCTGTCCGAAGAATCGGGCGAAGAATTGGGACCACCGTCCCGAGCTTCTGCCTGATCCCGAGATCGTCAAGCCGCTGCTGCTGCCGATTCTCGAACTCAGCAACCGCGAGTTCAAGGAGCAGTTCGGAAGCAGCTCTGCAGCCTGGCGTGGGAAGAAGCCGATTCAGCGCAATGCGGTCATCGCGCTTGGAAATTTCAAGGAGACTGCGGCTGTGCCGAAGCTGACTGAGATTCTGCTGAAGGAAACCCGCCCGGAGATGCGCGGGAGTGCTGCCTGGGCGCTCGGACGTATTGGAGGCCAAGAAGCGCTTACGGCGGTGAGGCTGGCGCTGCAAGAAGAAGAGGACACTACGGTCCGGGAAATGCTTGAGCGCTCGCGGTACAAGCTCCTGCTGCAGGAGGAGGTTCAGGAACATGACTGAGACAATGGCAGACACGGCTTGCATGGAGAAGTCTGTATTTTATGAGGAAATGGATTCTCCAATTGGCCCGCTTACCCTCTGCGCAACAGAGGCGGGGCTGTGTCTTGTAAAGTTCGGTACGTTTGGGGATACTGCTTCAGGTATCGGCCAGTGGATCAAAGGGCAAATGGGCCAGGTCAAACTGCATCAGGATTCGTCCAGATTATCGGAGGCTGTTCAGCAGCTCGAAGCCTATTTTGCCGGTGAGCTGAGAGATTTCTCGCTCCCGCTGGATATGCGTGGTACTGTGTTCCAGCGGCAGGTGTGGGAAGCGTTGTGTACTGTGCCATACGCCGGTTCGGCCTCTTATAAGGATATTGCGTCACTGATCGGCAATCCGCAGGCGGTCCGGGCTGTAGGCGGAGCCAATAACCGCAACCCTGTGCCGGTGATAGTGCCGTGCCACAGGATCATCGGTTCGGGTGGTGCTCTTGTCGGTTATGCGGGAGGGCTGGGGATCAAAAGCCGGCTGCTGCAGTTGGAGGCGGAGCACGGCATGGCGGACGGAATGGGGGCCTATCTTTTTTAATGTAGTTTTAGTATTTGCAGTGACCTGTTTCATTGTATTTGCCAATTGCTGTCCAGTTGTTGAAATGCTATGATAGATTCGCGTGCCTAGAGCGGCATTGCAGACAATAGAGTAAGAGGTGGACTTTGGATGAACATTGCATTGCCTATTATTACGCTTGTCGTAGGTCTGATCGGCGGATTTTTTATCGGGGTATATTATCTGCGCAGACAAATGACAACGATGCAGAATGATCCTGAAATGCTGCAGAAGGTTGCCAAACAGATGGGGTATAACTTGAACGGAAAGCAGATGCAGCGTGCCCAGCAGATGATGAAGAACAATAATCAGCCGGGACGCGCACCAGCGGCGGGCAAAAGACAAGGCCGTAAAGGCAAGTAACCGGTCCCGGATAAATTGGAATTAGATACGGGTACGGAAGGGGGAGGCTTCATGGGGGGCGTCAAAGATTACATGAATGGCAAGGTTGCTGCGAACCGTGAGCAAATCGAGTACCACGTAGAGAAAATACTGGAGCTGATCGGTGAAAATACCGGCCGCGAAGGGCTGCTGGAAACACCGGCCAGAGTTACACGGATGTATGAGGAGATATTCGGCGGTTATTCGATTGATCCCCGTGAGGCACTCGGTGTGACCTTCGATGAGTCTCATGAAGAACTGGTGATCGTAAAGGATATCGTCTACTATAGCCAGTGCGAACATCATATGGCCCCGTTCTTCGGAAAGGTGCATATCGGGTATATTCCGAGCGGACGGATTGCAGGGCTCAGCAAGCTGGCCCGTCTCGTGGAGGCCGTAAGCCGGCGCCTTCAGGTGCAAGAACGCATTACAGCACAGATTGCCGATATTATGACAGAGGTTCTGAATCCGCATGGTGTGATGGTCGTTGTGGAAGGGGAGCATCTCTGCATGTGCAGCCGCGGGGTGAAAAAGCCCGGCAGTAAGACGGTAACCATGTCAACGCGGGGGACCTTCCGTGAGGACGCTGCCGCCCGGGCGGAGTTTCTGGCCTTGATCAAGGAATAGAATACTGGGGCATGCCCCGTTGCTTCATAAGATTAAGAGCCCTTCCATCACTGCGAGGTGACGGAAGGGCTCTTTTTCTGCGCCCGGCCGGATTATGGTGCTGTCCTTCCTTAATAAGGCTGCCAGACAAGCTTGCGGGCGGCGGTGAACCTTTCAGAGACATAAGGCCAATTCACAACCTTCCACCAGTCCTTGATATAATCAGCACGGTTATTCTGATGCTTAAGATAATACGCGTGTTCCCATACATCCAGGGTCAGCAGAGGAACGACATCCCACTGGGAGAGATTTTGATGCTTCTCCGCTGTCAGGATTTCCAGCCTGCGGCTGCGTGGACTCCAGACCAGAATGGCCCAGCCTCCGCCTTCAACCTTATTCGCTGCTTCTGTGAACTGTTCCTTGAAGGCATCGTAGCTGCCGAAGCTGTGTTCTATGGCATCCAGCAGTGCTCCGGTCGGACGGCCTCCGCCTTGCGGAGACATGACATTCCAGAAGATCGTATGCAGGTAATGGCCGGCTCCGTTGAAGGCAAGCTCCCGCTCCCAATGTTTCACTAGATCAAAATCCCTGGTTTTCCGGGCTTCCGCCAGTTTTTTCTCTGCCTTATTCAGCCCGTCTACATAGCTTTGATGATGTTTGTCATGATGGATTCTCATGGTCTTTTCGTCAATATACGGTTCCAGCGCATTATAGGCATAGGGGAGGGGAGGCAGGGTGTGGCCTCCGATCGGGACCGGGCCCTGTTCCCGAATTCCGGAGGACTGAAGAATCAAGGGAACCTGCGGACTAGGCCCGGTCTGGCTGTCTCTGGGCTTATGCTCATCTGCTGCTTCCGATTGCGGCGCTGTGTCCTCGCGCATCCAGAGGGGAGCATTTCCGGTTAATGTCAGGGCGCTCAAAACGCCCAAGACATACTCTGACTCCCGGATGATGTGCAGCAGCACGGTTCCAGCCAACGGCTGGGCTTTTACAGCGGCGCTTCCCTCCATCAGGGCATACAGCTGCCGGATGAACTCGCGGGACTGGGAGCAGGCCACCTGGAGAAGCTGTTCTGTTCCGGCGGCCAGCTCTGCCGGACTGCAGTCCTGAGAAGCCTCAAGCAACTGGCGGGCCGCCTGCTCGGTAGCCTCGAAGACAAAAGCCCATTCGTCTAGCAGCTTCACATACCGCTCTTCAAGCTGAGGGATAACCGCCTTAATGACTACCGTATGCTCCTGCTCCTGTTTTTTCCAGAATGCAATTTCCTCGAGAATACGCACTGGCAGCACTTGCCCGTATAGTTCCGGCATACCTGTAATCCTCCCGTCATAGATCTTCAACAGTTCATTCTATGTACAGGAGCAGCAGCTTATGAGTTCCACATCGAATTCTTTAGCGCTTCATAACAGGGTGATTCTTCAGATCCATTGGCTCTGCAAACTTAACATTCTTAAACACCTGATTTACACTCAATTGCTGTTCAACACGCAGCGGCAACCGGGACACTATAATCTCTTTGACAGTTGTGCCAGTTTTATCGGTAAGGATAACCTTCAAATCGAGCTCTGTCCGGGTAATTTTCAGTTCACAATCATTTTTCACTTCAATTTGCAGGAGCTTAAAAGGAGATATATCAATAACTACCGTGAGCCCGATTCCTGTAAATCCGTAAAGATACGTTTGTTCTGTTGCACCTGCAGCTGTATAGGTGATGTCAATGGTCCCGCTTCCAATCTTAACGCGGGACTGTAAATCCCCGATCTCCCCGGGAATCCGGGGCGCAAGCGTAAGCCTCTGATTAACCATATCCGGCCGGAACCCTAAAAAATACTGATACCATACACGCAGCTGCTCGGCATTGGACCAGGCTTGCAGGTAGGCTCCCGTAAGTTTGGCTGAGCTCTGGCCTTCCTGCGGATAAGCATCCATATTCTCGCTCAGTCCCCCGACTACTCCCAGGTTCAGCGCTTGCCAGTTCATGTTCTTGAAAAGTTGATAAGCAGTTTCTTTCTGCCCGGCCTCGATCATACGCTGCATGGCTATACCGTTTAACCAGAGCCAAACCGTACCATTGTGGTAAGCTTCATCTTTATGGTACAGGCTGGTTAAGTGAAATGGATGGAAAAACGGATGTTTTTGATTCAATGAAGCAACTCCCCATGGATACACGAGTTCCTCCCATGCTGTACGAATCACTTCATATTTGAAGGAATTATCTTCAAACATGTCCAAGGCAAACAATTGGTTGGGCCGCAGTGAGAATTCCGGCTCATCCTCCGGGTTCAGCCGGTCAGCGAGATAGGGATGTGCCTGGTCCCTAAAATCCTCTGCAAAGTTTCTTTTGAGTTTGCCCGCGATATTGCTCCATTTCTTCGCACTGCCGCTGTCGTCCATGTACTCGGCAAAGTATATCCCAGCTTGCAGCTGGTCGTACCAAAGCGCTTGAATGTCATTGGCCCGGGTGTCTCTAGGAGAGTAGGACTTCAGATTCGCATCCCGGGCATCCATCCAGGTTTCGTTATCATCGTGCATAAGGTAGCCTTTATCGTCCACCCAATGCTTAATCGAGCCTTCTATACTGTTTTGTACCGCCGGATAAAGATCTGTGATGATTGCCGTGTCACCCGAATATTTAACGTAATCCTGCAATTGGATAATAAACCGCGGTGTCCCGTCGGTTGTATGATAGTCTACGTTTTTTAAAGCAAGAATATTGGGCACCCTGCCGAAGTATTTGGAAGTTGCATCGGTGTTCTGAAATTTCGCAAAGGATAGCAGTATATTCTTAGCAGTTTCAAATTGCCCGGTTACCAATACGGCTCCCGGAAGCGCAATAAATTGGTCTCTTCCCCAATATTCATTAAACCAGGGTAGGCCGGCATAGATCCCGTCGCCTTGCTGTCGGGTCACCAGTTGGTCCATCGTTAGATTTAACCAATTCAAAGACAAGGCGAGCGAGTCACTGCTGCTGGCGATATACACATTCTTCTGCAAAAAATCCTCCATACGCTTTATTCGTTCGAGCTTCATAGGGATGACGTCCCGTCTCGTATCATGAATCATATCTGCCGCTTCGGCAGCCGTTTTGCCCACGGCTATATAAAAGCCTCCAGCGTTGGCGCCGGAATAAACGATATGGTTCATAACTTCCACTGGATGGGTTATTGCTGCGCCTACAGCAATAACCCATCCGCCTTCTATTGAATTGAAAAAAGCGATGCCGTCCCGTGGGCTCAGCGGGTTCAGCTGTTCTCCCAACAATTCAATCCCAATGGTTTTTTGAGCACCGGAGAGACTGATCTCCAGCACATTTTTGTAGTCAAACATCCATAGTTCTTCGGTCAGACTTCCATGTCTACGCACCATTTTATAGGGGGACACACAGACTTCAGCTTCTTGATTATCGAGTTTCCGTTGATCTGCAATTAAAGTGTAGCCGCTAAAAATCCTACTTTTCGAGATGTTCAATCCCTCAAAATGAGCATGCTCCACATGATTGTTGAGATGGGATTGAGTATAATAATAAGCGGCCTCTTTATTAGTAAAGGAAATTCCGCGATTCTCTTCGCGAGACACGAATATGTTCATTTCATCCAGAATATCGGATGTTTGCCCGGCATGATTTGTTGATAATTTCACTGTTGCTTACCTCCCCGCAGTAAAAATTTATACATTACTCTTTAACAGAACCCACCACGATTCCTGTAACAAAGTATTTTTGCATAAAAGGATAAATCAGGAGAAGTGGCAAGGTGGAGATAACGATTTTGGCAGCATTCAGCGTCCGGTTCGAAATCTTGGAGTACTCTATGAGCTTTTGTGGATCAGTTATATTCTGAACGTCTACGCTTAGCTGCTGGATATAAGTCTGCAAAGGGTAATTTGATGTTTTGTTGATATACACCAAAGCACTGAAGTAGTCATTCCAATGTCCGACAATCGTAAACAGCAGTACAGTGGCAAGTGTAGGCAGCACCACAGGCACATATATCGTTGAGAGAATTCTCCACTGCGAAGCTCCGTCAATGGTTGCGGCCTCTTCCAGAGATTTCGGAACGGCGCGGAACGCATTCATCAGCAAAATGACATTGGCGATCGGCACAGCTCCCGGCAGAATCAAAGCCCAGATGGAATCCAGAAGATGAAGCTGTTTGACAACCATAAAGGTTGGAATGAGACCACCGGAAAACAGCATGGCGAAAATCACAATATTCATATACACCTTCTGTGCCCGGAATTGCTTTGAGCTTTTGGATAACGGATAAGCAGCAAGAACCATCAGCATCATATTGACGACCAGACCAAGGATAACCCGTTCCAACGAGATCATAAAGGAGCGCCAGAACTGGGAGTCCGACAACAACTTCTCATAGGAGCTTAACGTAAAGTTAACCGGGAAAATACTTACCATATTTGCGGAAGCCGCTGCGTTGTCACTGAAGGAAATGGCAACCAGATTAATTAAGGGTATAAGGCAGGATAAAGTGAAAGCTAATACAAATATCCAGATTATAGTATCCGCAATTCGGCTTTTGATGGAATGAGTGATAATGAATAACACCTCCTTGTTCAGAAGATTCTGTAATCAGTAAGCTTCTGTGCCAGTTTATTGGCGGATAGGATGAGAACAATTCCGACAACCGACCGCAGGAGCCCTACCGCTGTTCCCAGGCTGTATTGTCTCTCTACCAGACCCACCCGGTATACATAGGTGTCAATAATATCGGACGTTGCATAAACCAACGGATTATATAGATTGAAAATCTGGTCAAACCCGGCATTGAGCACGTTGGGCAGATTTAAAGTGGTAACCAGCAGGATGGTTGGCAACAGGCCGGGCAGCGTCACATACCACAGCTGTTTAAACCGGTTGGCGCCGTCAATGGATGACGCTTCATAAAGTCCCGGATCAATGGCCGTCAGGGAGGCCAGATAGATGATAGAGCCATATCCAAACCCTTTCCAGACATCTGTTAATACCAGCATAGGTCTGAACCAGTGGTTACTAGCCATAAACAAAACCGGATCAATGCCAAACCATCCCAAAAATGCGTTAACCGGACCTTCGTAAGAAAAAATATTCATAACGACAGTAGCCAGTACAGCCCAGGACAGAAAATTCGGCAGATAAACAACGGTCTGCATGAACTTTTTGACAAATCGTACCCGAATTTCGTTTAACAGTAAGGCGAACACGATGGAAACAAAAGTACCTATAAAAATTTTCCATAAGGCAATGACTATAGTATTGACTAATATTTGCTTACTGTCGGGCATTTGAAACATAAATTTGAAATTATCAAGTCCTACCCACGCTGATCCACTCATCCCTTTAGCGGGGATATAATTTTGAAAAGCCATCACGATACCGAACATTGGAATAAACGAGAAGATAATTAAAAATACTATACTTGGTGCGAGCATAAGGTGGAACGCAGCCTGATCTTTTTTATTGTTCATTTAGAATCATCTCTTTCTATCATTTGGAGGTGATTTCTTTATTGACTTCGTTCGTAATCGTATCGCCGCCTGTTTTTTTCCAACTGCTGACAAAGCTATCAAAAGCGTCAGGAGATTGCTCACCGGTAATGATCTTCAAAAACATTTCCAGCTCCATTTTCGTCAGTGTCGGCCACTTCAGTGCCATGGAAGGTGTTGTTCCGAAAAATACAGGGTTTACTTCCTTGATCTTTGAATTCTTGACTAGGTTGGCCGTCGTGATGCTCGAGGTATATCCGGCCCATCCATTCGAATCCAACTTCTCCCCATTTTTTATGTTATCCAGAAACTTCTTGTATGAGCGGTAGGCGTTTTTATCGTTGCTGGTGAGCAGTTTGCTGCTATCCCCTGTTTTCAGCGCCTCTTCCATAATCCCGACATTACGGTAAAATGCATCATAGTAATCGATATTTATAGCAATCGGAGATCCCCCAACGTTATAGCTGGCATAGTCCTCAAATTTCTTCAGGACCGCTGCATCTTTTTCCTGATAACGCTGATAATCAAACTGAAGGCTGGCGATTTTTATAGCGGCTTCCGGATGCTCGAACCCTTTCCGGACCACAAGGTAACTGCTTGAAGGGTTTCCGGTGAACATCGTAACTGAACCATCCTCCGACTGCGGAGCCACATAAGAAGCCCACTTAGCCTTTGGATTCAGTTTAATCGAATCCGCTACCGTCCAGCTTCCCCACCAATTGTCCATGAACGATCCGCTTTTTCCGCTGGTAAGCAGCGCCTTCCGGTCGTCGGAGGTGCGTACGGCAAACTGCCGGTCGATCAAGCCTTTTTTGTACATATCCGCCAGCTTTGCAAGGGCCGGCTTCATTTGGGGCTGCACGGAACCATACACTGCCTTGCCGTTCCCATCATCCATCCATTGTTTCGGGAATGCGCCATACAGCGTAAAGATGTTGTTCAATTCATACTGGCCGCCGGAAACACCAGCGGTATTTTCATTGTCGACCACAAGACCGACCGTTTTTCCCGCTCCATTGCCGCCAGGGTCTTTTTCCACGAACTGGGTGATGATTTTCTCCACATCATCCATCGTTTTGGGATCTGCGAGTCCCAGTTTATCCATCCAGTCTTTGCGCAGCCAGAGGACCCCTGGGCCGTGTGAAATTTCCGTAGTCGGCAGCGCCATCAGTTTTCCGTCAAACCTTGCGGTATCCAGAACACGGCCCTTATAGGAGTCGTAAATCTCCTTAATTTGGTCGCTGGCGCATTGATTATAAGCATCTGTCATATCCGCAATTAGATCGTTTTCATAAAGCTGCTGCAGAGTAGAGAGGTCAGGGACAACCATGATATCAGGAATCGTACCGCCTACAATGGCCATTGAAACCTTTTGGTTATAGTCCGTGCCGTCATTTGCTTCAAATGCAACTTTGTTTTGCACGTTGAGTTTTTCTTTGAAATATCTGGTCCACACATTATCGGTTGCATTATCCTTTTCATACGGCGTTCCCGCAAGCGCAGAGAAGTTGGAGGCTACCTGTCCAATGGTGTAGGTAACGGTTTCAGGATACGGGGTAAAAGGAGTCGTCTGGGCTTCCTTCCACGCGGGATCATTTGAATTTGCCGCAGGGCTTTTAGCCGAATCATTGGAATTGGAATTATTGGAACTTTGACAGCCTGCGACTGACACGGCTAAAAGCGCTGTCAATAAAATAGAGCAAGACTTTGTGAGCTTGGATGACATATAAGAACCTCCTTGAATAAATACGTTGAGTCAATGTGCTAGAGATAACGGATTCAAAGCGCCGGCTTGCTTTGGAACCAGAATAAATTTGGCTTCTTTATTGTAGAGCCCTTTACTTTTGAGCGTAAATACAAATAAATTACGTTTTACACAAATAAATAACATACTTGAAGCAAAGCGGTCTGCTTGCTGAAAAGCTCAATTAAAACATGGTACAATATACATGATTAGGGACAAATGGATTACTGCGCATGGAGAGGGCGTCCGGGATGTTAACGATACTAATAGCAGATGACCAAAGGGAAGAACGGGAAGGCATTGAATTTCTCATTGATGAACTGGGGTTTGTCCTCCATATAGAGACGGCGGAGAACGGCCGAAAGGCTCTCGAGTATCTGGAGCAAAATCCTGTCGATATCCTCTTTACTGATGTTCGGATGCCCTTGATGGATGGCTTGCAGCTTACAACAGAAGCTTTAAATCTTAACCCCAAATGTAAAGTTATCCTTTTCAGCGGATTCGCTGAATTTGAATATGCAAAAACCGCCATCTCCCTTGGTGTTTCTGAATATCTTCTCAAGCCGATCAATGTTGAAGCTTTCCAGAATACCATGCAAAAAGTAATTGCTCAGCTAACAGATCAGAAACAGGAAAACATCGCTTCGCAAATTAAACTTGAATATGTCAAAAAGCATGTGCTTTTTAATCTTGTTAATGGCCTGGGAATACCTTCTTCTATGAAGGAGATATCCTTCGGGCTTCCAGATCATTACCATGGAATGTTTTTGCTGGAATTTGACAAGAACTTTTTTGAAAATGCCGGACCGGAGTTTGAGGAGTTTGTCTTGTCTTTACTGAAGGGCCCTGTTGATTATGTGAATTTGAATGGCTGTCAGAGCTTGCTGTTATTTCCCCATCTGCCGGTAGGTTCCCCCTGTTCTTTCCGCGATACAGGCACGTTTGTGCATGAAAGTATACTAGATAAATATAAAGTACATTGCTACCTCGCTATCAATGATGAATTCACGGTGCTGGAGGATCTTTCCGCCGCTTTGATTCGATTAGATCAACTGATGGAATATCGGTTCTTCTCACCGGATTATTTTGTATTTGAAGTGAAGAAAGATTTTTATTGTTCTAATGACATGCTTCCCGGGTTATCAGATAGCGATCTTTTAAATCACATCAGAAATAATCTGAAGGAAAGGGACATTTTCAGTCTTAGAGCAAATACAGATCTTTTGTATCAAAAATATGCGAATCAGGCTCAATTTTCACAACTATATGTCAAGTATATGTTCTCTTCTTTGTATCAGGAAATTATGACATATTCTGCACCTGTATCTGAAATTGAATTGAGTTATGGAATCGAAAAAATATATAGATCCGAAGAATTAAAGGAAATAAAAGAGATTATAATTGCCGGGATTGCTCTTCTTGATCAGGGGTATAGCAGTTCGGAATTTTTAAACCGGGATATTGCCGCTGTAAAGCAGTACATCGAGGATCATTATGGCGAGGATTTGAATTTGGATCTTCTTGCTGCAAAGATACATTTATCGCCCCATTATTTAAGCTCCATTTTCAAAAAAAATACGGGATGCGGATTGAACAAGTATATTAAAAATGTCCGTATGAATATAGCGAAGGACATGCTGCAGCAAACACATCTTAAGGTTTCGGATATTTGTTATACAGTGGGGTTTCAAAACGTCTCTTATTTCTGTCAGAATTTTAGAGATTTTTTTGGGCAAACACCTGAGAAATTCCGGCAGTACAATCAGAAATAACCCCAGCCCGGGAGGAACGGCATGCAAACGTGGAAGGCCCTTAAACAGAAAATCGGAGACTTTAGATTTCAAACAAAAATAAAGCTTTCATTTTTGCTGGTTAGCATGATTCCTGTTATTGTTCTCGGAAGTTTTTGCTTCTCAGAAACCAGATCGCTTTTAGTGCAGCAGTCAAAAGCCGATCTCAATGCCACATTAAAACAAAGCGTCCTGTCTGTAAACAACCAGCTGGATGTCTACAATAAAGTAATGAACTTTCTGAGTTTCAACCAGGAGATTGTGAATGCCGCCAACACCACGTATACCAGTGCGTATGAAATGTATGACCAGTTAAATAACGTAATCGATCAGAATTTCTTTACAGCGCGTTACTTAAACACCGGGGTAGAACAAATCATCCTGTATACCGGAACTAATCTGCCTCCACATGGAAACACAGTAAGACCTATCGATGAAATCAAAGAAGACTCATGGTACCCGCTTGTCATGAAGTCGGTTGATGTTCTTTGGTTTTCCAGCGGGAAAAGTGTATATAGTGTCCGGCGTCTCCTCAGCACAAAACAGGAAAATCCCAAAGATAATATTCTGTTTGCACTTGTAGACTATGATGCACTGTTTAAAACGTTTGAACCCCTCGAATCGCATGGAGCGGAGATAATGATAATGGACTCCAATGGAGATTCTATTTATTCCTCGGGACCTGACCGTGAAAATTCAGTTATCCCCATTTCCGATAAGACCGCTGATGAGTTTCATTGGAGTGGTAAGAACTACACCGTCCTGCAATCTTCGATCCCGATTACAGGGTGGAAAGTATATTTGTATAAGCCGACAAGCCTGATCACCAACTCCGCATGGTGGATTGCTTTGACTGTCCTGCTCATGATTACCGCCTGCATCGCTGCAGTCGTTGTGGCTGGCACACTCTTTTCCCGGAAAATTATGCTGCCTATTCACCGCCTGCACAAAAATATGAAACTTATAGGAGAAGGGAATTTAGAGGTTAAAGTTTTTAGCGATTCTAAAGATGAAATTGGAGATCTGATCCGAGGGTTTGGAAGTATGTTAGGAAGAACCAAGACGCTAATTGATACTGTGTATGTGGGAGAAATCGCACGCAAGGAATACGAAATGAAAGCTCTGCAGGCGCAAATCAATCCTCATTTTCTATACAATTCCCTGTCATTAATAAATTGGAGAGCGCTTCGAATACATGCGACGGATATTAGTGAAATGGCACAGCTATTATCTACCTTTTACCGTACTACGCTCAATAAGGGCGAGAATCTGATATTGGTTTCAGACGAAATTCTTAATGTTCAGTCCTATATTAAGATCCAGTTGATTATGCACAGCAACAGTTTCGAGATAGATTATCAGATTGATGACTCCATTCTTTCCTGCCGTATGCCCAATTTAATGCTCCAGCCTTTAATCGAAAATGCGATCATTCATGGAATTGAAAACCGGGAAGACGGTGGTGGAATCATACATCTCTCAGGCAAAAAAGAAGGTCAAAGTATAGTTTTTCTGATAACTGACAATGGAATTGGAGTAGAGCAGGAGCGGCTTGCTCTATTGCTTAAATCTCAACCTAAAGGATATGGACTTAAAAATGTAAATGACCGGGCTGTTGTAATGTACGGCGAACAGTATGGACTGACGATTAACAGCATTCTCGGAGAAGGAACTCAAGTTGTACTCAGAATTCCTTATGATGAACACAATTAAGATTCAGCTTTTGCGCATATAAAAAACAGGTTCTGACAAGGCGACTGAGCCGTTTCAGAACCTGCTTAAATGCTACCACACGGTGAAACATACAAGTCTGTTCTACTGGGCCTTGGCCAGCTGCACATTGCCCAGAAAAGCGGATACACGCCGCAGATATTCACGGGGGTGCTCACGGAACAGCAACTCATGATGGCTGTCCTGCACGATCCAGGAATCCGAGTAAGGGTTGCTTTGGTTCGCCGCGAGTTCTTCAGCAATCGGATATGGCGCCTTGTCATCTTTGGTGCCGTGCAGGAACAGTGTAGGGAAAGGGTAATCCTCCGCCTTGACCTTGGAATAGGGGATTTGATTCAATCCAGTACCGTTCAGCACCGGAAATAGCAGTTCCATAATCTCCAGAGAGGGCTGGCGGGGGAGGTCGATATTGTGCTTGATGTTATGGTACAGCGTATCCGGCTCAAGCAGGAAGGTGCTGTCCAGAATCATGGCATCGACATCCTTGGTGACAAGACCTGCCTGAAGAGCGGTACCAGCCCCCATCGAGAAGCCCCAGACCACAATCTCTTTGGCTCCATGCTCCTTGGCGTACTTTATGGCTCCGAGGAGCTGCTTGGATTCTTTTTTGCCGCCGGTGGCGATATCCTTGTTGGTCTTGGAAGCGAAGCCGTAATCGAACATGACAACGTTGAAATTCAGGCTGTGCGCATAATGTGCCAGATCGTACATCGGTACCCAGGTTTCCTCGCGGTTGGCGCCATAGCCGTGACTGAACACGATAGTCTTGGTCGAGCCCTTCGACGGAATGTACCAGCCTTGCATCATACGGCTGCCATCCAGCGCCGGGAAGGTGATATCCTCATAATGCAGCCCCTTAGCCAATGAAGGATTGGAGTAGAGCGGGGCCACTGTCGGGTTGGACAGCACCCAGGCGATATAGCCATGCAGGGCGATGAAACAGAAGACAAAAAAGAAAAAAACGGACAAGAGCAAAGCAACGATAATATGTTTAACGCGAATCATCCGCAAAGAAAGCTTGGGTGCAGCACTTGGTTTGTGCTCACCCGGCATACGGGAGACCGGTGTGCCGGTATGCGTGGTTGCTAAGTCCATGAGGTCCCCTCCTATAATAGTCCGTAATTTGCAACGAAAAAAAAGAATGTGCGCGTGAGATATTGGGCTGTTCATTCTCTGCTGCAGGCTATATAATTCATATATTTAATCGTATGATTATGACCTTACAAAGTCAATGAATTCGCCGCTTTTGTAATCTAACTGTAAAGTGCCGCCCAATCTTTTCCGCTCACTGAAACTGCTGGACTTTCCCGGGGCATTTGCTCTAAGATAGAATGGATATCTTAAATAATGTAACCGGGTTTCATTTGGTGAAACAGTTGAAGGGGAGATTGCTGTGGAAGACCGAAAATTGACTGTACGCGCGGTAGAACGTGCGTTGGATATATTGCTGTGCTTTACACAGGAAAGTGATCTGAGTCTGACGGAAATTGCCTCCAAAATCAGCCTGCACAAAAGCACAGTGCATCGGCTGCTGACTACACTTGAGGAGAAGGGATTTCTTCTGCGTATTGAAGCCACGGAGAAGTACCGCCTGGGTATCCGCATCTGGGAGCTGTCCACGCATCTGCCAACGCTGGATGAACCGGCGGCGCTGCTGCTTCCAGCCATGGAGAAGCTGCGCGACTCGCTGGGAGAGACGGTCAGCCTGTATTTGCGCGACGATCTGGAGCGTGTGCGCATCCAGGCGGTGCAGAGCAGGCAGGCGATCCGCCGGGTCGCACAGATTGGTGCGAGACTCCCGCTCTCGGTCGGTGCTTCGAGCAAGGTGCTTGCAGCCTACGCTCCGCATGAGGTGCAGGCCCGCCTGCTGGCCGACCCGAACTGGCCGGAGGCTGTGGACAGGAGTACGTATTTGGAGCAATTGCAGGAAATTACACGCCGGGGTTATGCAACAAGTTTTGAGGAACGGGAGCCGGGTGCAGCAGCGGTAGCGGTACCCATTACCGGGAGGTCGGGGAAGGTGGTCGCTGCGCTCTCCCTGTCGGGACCCGTCAGCCGCCTTTCCCGCGAGACGCTGGAGGATTATGCTGTGATTTTGGCCGAAAAAGCTGCTGAAATGGGTCTGATGATGGGTTAATGCATCCAAGTTCCGTTATATAGTCGATTTAGGGGGTAATTAGTAAGTGAAGGTAATCGTACAGTCATTATCTATAGGATATTGTGGTTAATTCCGGGGCATGGGGTGATAGGATGGCAACTGTAGTACCCGATTCATTAATGGAGGAGATGGAGCAGCTCCAGGAAACATTCAGCAAGGTTACTGGGCAGGCTATCGTGCTAACGGACCACGAGGGGAATGTCTTCACTCGTCCGGTAGCTCCAGGAATGTTTTATGAGGTCATTTTGACTTCACTCCAAAGTATAGACAGCCCTTTCAAGCCTACCCTGCGGAGATTGGGTCCTTTGTCGCATCCTGTAATTCTGGAGGAGTGGATTCCCGGATTGAAATATGCCATCATCCCGCTGTTCCCCGGTTATGGACAGGTCTATTATTTATGGTCGGGCATCTACATGCAAGAGGGCACCAAAGCGCTGGTAATGCCTGCTTTTGAAGCGAAAATGAAGAATCATCCGGTCTATGACCATTTATGTAAAGAACTGCTTGAACTGCCTGAGCTCAGCCGGGAGCGTATTGCTGAAGTACGGGACAAGATCGCCGTGCTTGGCCGCATCCTAAGCAAGTTGTTGTCCGGTTGTGCGGGTGCCTCCTCTGCCACACAAGGCTTTGGAGATATGATCTCCGGGCTCTTAATGAATCTGGAAAAGGGTTATCTCAAGGTTGAAGAGGTGCTGCAGCAATTGGCGGCCACCCCCTCGGCTGGGGATTTATATGCTTTTGCCAAAGAGAATGAGGCTGGAGAATTTCAGGTGAAGTATGCCGCCGGCAAAGGATCGGACCAGCTAATGAATGCCGCATTCCAGCAAGGCGACGGATTCCTGGGACAGGCTGCACTAGGCAAGGAGCCACGGCACTGGAGAACGAGCGCGATGGACCCGAGGTCACTGTTCTTCACGCAGCGCGGTCTTCCGCAGCCGGAATATTTATCGTGCTACCCTGCTATGATCTATGGCGGCAGAAGAGCGCTGCTGCTGACAATTGGCTTCGGTAAAAGTGAACATATACAGAACTACGACCCTCAGGAGCAGTGTGTAGCCTCATTACTGGGGATTTCCGATAGAGGGCAAAAGCTGATACGACGGGAAGAGCTGCGCAAAGAAGGAACCCTCATTCTTAAAGAAGCTGTGCGGCTGCTGCCGCTGGCAGCCTCCCATAAGGAACTCGGTAGCCAACTGATTGATACAGTAATGAGCATGCCCTTTTCCCCTGCATCTGTCCTTGTCTTTTTTCAGAACCCAACAGCTGATCAGAGTACATATTACGCCAGAGGCTGGCCGGAAGCAGAAGAGCCGTTCTATGTGAAGGATCTGAAGATGCGATATTCCCCCCAAGCTTTTCTCTCTGGCTCTGTCATCCATGAGACCTCAGGCGAACGGTTTTTGCTGGAATGCCCGTTAATCGCGGAAAATGTATACAAAGGGATATTGTCCATCGGATTCCGTAAACGAATTGAAGCGCAGGAATGGCGGGCCTTTATGGAGTGTATTGCCACTCTGGCTACGACGGCTATCCGTCTTCTGGAGAAGGACAGCAGATATGCAAAGCAAGCGGAGACCTTTTTGAATAACCTCCTCCAAAATCTGCAATATCATCATCCGGAGCTGCAGCGCATTTCGCAGGAAGCCTCAAATATGGCTTATGATTTTGCCCGTTATGCAGGCCTGCCGGAGAAAGAGTCCGAGCAGCTGAAACGTGCCAGTAAGCTGGCACCTTTTCCGCTGGAGGTACTAATGGAATATGATTTCTACATTCAAGAAGTTTCGCTGCTGAATCAGGTAGATCAATTGTCCGCTTTTTATTTTGAAATTGAGAAACCCATGCTGTCCTTTGAGGCCCAGTTGCTGGCGCTTGTGCTGCATCATGCAGGCAAACAGGAGCAGGCAGAGACGCTGAAAGATAACCGGGAGAAAGGGATCGTTTCTTCAAGATTTCATTTGGACATCAATGTAAAAGCAGTAATTGATGCGGAGCCGCGGGTGGCGTTTCAGTCCTTTCTGCTCAGCCGGTCCGGGGAACAGCGTAATGAGCAGCCAGTCTCGCCTGTTAAGCTCCTCAATAATACGTCCCTCAAGTCACCGAAGGAGGAATGGGGGATCTCGCCCCGTGAAGAAGAGGTGCTTGAGCTAATAATCCTCGGCAAGACGAATAAGGATATAGCTGCGGCGTTGTTCATTAGCGAACATACCGTCAAGAACCATTTGAGCCGCATCTTTGATAAAATGAACGTAAGCGACCGCTCGCAGATCATTGCCCTTGTCTATAATAGGATTCTAAATTCGGAGCGGATTGAGATATAGAGGTTGGAAGTCTCCTCCATCCAAGTGTAATGGTTCTCAAAACAAAACAGCCTTCAATCCTCCCGCAGGGAGAGGTTGGAGGCTGTTTTGTGATAGGAGAAGACCGGCATCCCATGCGAAACGCAGGCAGCCGGTCTTCAGCGAAAGATTTATTCCACCGGAAGCGCCGAATCTGAAGTGGAGGCATCGGCCAGCATCTGGCGGAGCACGGTCTGCAGAATCCCGCCATTGCGGTAGTAGTCAATGTCCACGGTGCTATCGAGACGGGCAATGACCGGGAACTCGAACTGGGTGCCGTCTTCACGGGTAGCGGTGACGGTCAGCTCTTGACCAGGCAGTACATCGTTGCCAAGTCCGGTGATGTTGAAGGTCTCGCGTCCAGTCAGCCCCATGCTGCTCCAGCCATGACCTTCCTGGAATTGCAGTGGCAGCACGCCCATGCCGACGAGATTGCTGCGGTGAATCCGCTCGAAGCTCTCGGCGATAACGGCTTTGACGCCCAGCAGGAGTGTGCCCTTGGCTGCCCAGTCGCGGGAGCTGCCGGTACCGTACTCCTTGCCGGCGATGACGATCAGATTCTGTCCTGCGGATTGGTACAGCATGGATGCATCATAGATCGACATTACTTCTTCGCTTGGCAGGAAGGTGGTGACTCCGCCTTCCGTTCCCGGAGCAACCGCATTGCGGATACGGATGTTTGCGAACGTGCCGCGCATCATCACTTCATGGTTCCCGCGGCGCGAGCCGTAGGAGTTGAAGTCGGCGCGTTCCACGCCATGGCTCCGCAGATATTCACCGGCAGGACCGGAGTTGGAAATATTGCCCGCCGGCGAGATGTGGTCAGTGGTTACGGAATCAGCAAGCAGTGCAAGCACGCGGGCATTGCGGATGTTCTCGATATCGCCGACACCGTCTGCCAAATGCTCAAAGAATGGCGGGTTCTGGATGTACGTCGAGTTGTCGTCCCATTCATACAGCTCGCCTTCCGGTACCGGAATCGAGTTCCAGCGCTCATTGGCCGTGAATACATTCTCGTATTTGCGGCGGAACATCTCCGGACTCAGGGAGAGGGCGATGGCTTCGCGGATTTCCGCAGTGGTTGGCCAGATATCAGCAAGGAAGACAGGCTCGCCTTGCGGATCATAGCCCAGAGGCTCGGTTTTCAGATCAATGTTAACTGTGCCTGCCAGTGCATAGGCTACGACAAGCGGCGGGGAGGCCAGGTAATTGGCTTTGACCTGCGCATGCACGCGGCCTTCAAAGTTCCGGTTCCCGGATATTACGGCAGCTACCGTCATATCATGGTCTGTGATCGCCTGGCTGACTTCATCCGGCAGCGGGCCGGAGTTGCCGATACAGGTGGCGCAGCCGTACCCGGCCAGATAGAAGCCTAGTGCTTCCAGAGGCTTCAGCAGATTAGCCTTTTCCAGGTATTCGGTAACGACCAGCGAGCCTGGCGTGAGGCTGCTTTTTACGTATCCCGGTTTGGTCAGTCCACGCTCTACCGCCTTCTTGGCCAGCAGGCCGGCTCCCAGCATTACACTCGGGTTGGAGGTGTTGGTACAGCTCGTAATGGCTGCAATCACAACGGCACCTGTGCTTAACTTGCTGCTCGTGCCGTTCTTATGCTGTACTTCCACTACTTCGTTTATTTTCTCGTCGCTTAGGCCATAACCGCCTTTGTCCACCGGAGTACGGATAATACCTTCGAAGTTTTCTTTCATATGCGTCAGCTCAACCCGGTCCTGCGGACGTTTCGGTCCGGCAAGACTCGGAACCACAGAAGCTAGGTCTAGCTCAATGAAATCACTGAACTGCGGGTCTGGCGTGTCTGCGGTACGGAACATACCCTGTGCCTTGTAATAATCTCCAACCAGCTCCACAAGTTCATCCGGCCGGCCGGTGCTGCGCAGGTAGGCAAGCGTCTCGTCGTCCACAGGGAAGAAACCGATGGTTGCCCCATATTCGGGAGCCATATTGGCTACGGTTGCGCGGTCTGCCAGGCTGATGTTGGCCAGACCCGGTCCGTAGAATTCAACAAATTTGCCGACTACGCCTTTTTTACGCAGCATCTGGGTGACGGTCAGCGCCAGATCGGTTGCCGTAGCTCCTTCTACCAGACTGCCGGTAAGCTTGAAGCCCACCACATCCGGTGTTACAAAATAAAGCGGCTGACCCAGCATACCGGCTTCCGCCTCGATGCCGCCTACACCCCAGCCTACAACGCCGAGACCGTTAATCATCGTCGTATGGGAATCGGTGCCAACCAGGGAGTCCGGGTAGACGACGGTTTCGCCGTCAACGGTCTTGGTGGTTGCCACGGAGGCCAGATACTCCAGGTTAACCTGATGTACAATGCCAGTTGCCGGTGGAACCGCGCGGAAATTGTTGAAGGCGGTCTGCGCCCAGCGCAGGAACCGGTAGCGTTCTTCGTTGCGTTCGAATTCCACGTTCATATTGTATTCAAGCGCGTCTGCGGTGCCAAAAGCATCGACCATAACCGAATGGTCAATGACCAGGTCAACCGGTACGAGCGGATTGATTTTTTTCGGGTCGCCGCCGGCTTTCTTTACGGTATCGCGCATGGCAGCCAGATCGACAACCACCGGAACACCAGTGAAATCCTGCAGCACGATCCGGGCCGGGATGAAGGGGATTTCCTTATTGCGGTCGATACCGCCAGACCAATCCGCCAACTGCTTCACATGTTCTTCGGTAATCGCCCGTCCGTCATATTGGCGGACAGCGGCCTCAAGCAATACTTTGATGGAAAACGGCAGGGAGGAAATAGCCCCTGCGCCTTGCTCTTCAAGGGAATTAAGATGATAGTAGCGATAGCTTTTGCCGCCTGACTCCAGGGTGCGGGCCAGCGAAAAATGGTCCTTGCTTGGCATATATGCGCCTCCTTGTTTCATCTGATGAAACTACATTTCAATATTTCGTATATCATAAGTATAACGGTTACATAGGGGCGAGTAAAGTTTTTTTTGCCGCAAAAAGGCCCGGATTGTTCAACGGGTTATGAGGTTTGGTGCCTGGAAAATAAGGGGATTGCTATTGTTAGATACTGTTCCTTCTTCATCACATAAATGTGAACCCGTTGCCCCCGTCATCCCCATAAGCCAAAAGTGTTTCTTCTTTTTTCTAGCTGTATAGCTGCGAGGTTTTCCTCATATACATAGAGCAGCAGCTAAACAGGGGTGAAGGGCGGGGAATGGAATGGAACAGCAGTGGAAGAAAAGTCTCTACGTCTACGTAGATCAAGTGAATAAAGGCCGTGTGGCGCCGGGAGTTGACCAGCAGCGCAGCAGTGCGGTCAGGGACCCGCGGTTCCTGCTGGAGCAGGGCGAGCGCTCCCGCCGTCTGGCGCAGTGGTATCTGCGGCGAGGCATTACACCGCTTCGTTCGGAGACAGGCGTCCGCACATTGCGGACGGTCCGGCAGAACCCGTCCGAGGTGGTCGCGGATGTAGCGCTGCACAGTGCACTGTATTACGAGAAGGGTGGCATCACGCACCGCGAGGATGTGATTGAAACGGAGCGGCTGACTTTTGTGAGTGAAGGGGGCGCCTGGGAGATTACCGCTGTGGAGCGCAGCGTGCCTGAGCGGAATTCAATACGCAAAGTGCTCGGAGCGGAGCCTCTACTTCGGCTGTCCAAATGGGGCGAGGTGCTTCCCGTTCCGCAGCCGTCGCAGCCATTGCTTAATAAGAGTATTCTACGCAGCATTACCAGCGGCAAAGAAGTGCGCTACCGCCGCGAAGAGGCAGCAGCATATGCCGACCGGTGGTGGAAGAACGGCAATCCGGAGTTCGAGGTATTTGATGTGGATTGCACTAATTATGTGTCCCAATGTCTCTTTGCAGGGGGGGCGCCTATCAACTATACTGGTAAAAGAGAAACGGGCTGGTGGTACAAAGGCTATAATGGCGCCCAGGAATGGTGGAGCTTCAGTTGGGCTGTGTCGGACAGTCTGCAGCGCTATTTAAGTGCAGGCCGGAGCAGCGGACTACGGGCCGAGGCGGTGGAACGGGCAGATCAGCTGATGCTTGGGGATGTTATCCAGTACGATTGGGACGGCAACGGCCATTATCAGCACAGCACGATTGTTACCGCTTTTGACGCAGCGGGACAGCCGCTGGTGAATGCGCGGACAGTCAGCAGCCGGCACCGCTTTTGGGATTATCGTGATTCCTATGCATGGACTGACAGAACGGCCTACCGTTTTTTTCATATTAATGACTACTTATAAATCAGAAAGAGGTTAGGGCATGGGTGACACGAAATTAACCGTAGGACTGGTGTACGGCGGCAAATCCGGGGAGCACGAGGTATCGCTGCAGACGGCGTTTGCGGTTATGAATGCTTTTGACTACGCTAAATATGAGATTATTCCTTTTTATATTTCGAAGCAGGGGCTCTGGAAGGTAGGAGCCGTGCTGGACGCGCCTTTTGGTGCTATTGAGCAGTTGAAGCTGGGCGGTGAAGCCGGGGATATGGGCATGGCGTTAAATGCAGTATTCAGCGGTCTGACCGGCGGCGGCCAGGTGATTGATGTGATGTTCCCGCTACTGCATGGTACCAACGGGGAGGACGGAACGATTCAAGGCTTGTTCGAAATGGCTAATATCCCGTATATCGGCGCAGGCGTGCTGGCATCTTCCGCAGGTATGGATAAAGTCGTGATGAAGAAGCTGTTCGGGGAAGCCGGGCTGGATCAGTGCGAATACTGCTATTTCAATATTAGTTCCTGGAAACGCAAAAGCCATGAGCTGATCATCGGCCTGGAAGATAAGCTGGGGTATCCGGTATTCGTCAAACCAGCCAATCTGGGCTCCAGTGTGGGCATTTCCAAAGCCGTGGACAAGGAAAGCTTGATCAAGGCGGTTGATTTTGCGTTCCGTTACGATACCAAAGTCATTATAGAAGAGTTCGTCGATGCGCGTGAGGTTGAAGTCAGTGTGCTCGGCAATGAGGAGCCCGAGGCTTCTGTCCCGGGTGAAATCGTCTCTTCTGGTGAATATTATGATTACGCCGCAAAATACACCGACGGCAAATCGCAGATGCTGATTCCGGCACCTGTGGACTCTGAGGTTGCAGACCGCCTGCGGGAATCCGCCATTCAGGCCTTCCGGGCCATTGAGGGCAGCGGCATTACCCGGGCCGACTTCTTCCTCCGCAAATCAGACGGGAAAATCCTCATAAATGAAGTGAATACGATGCCCGGCTTCACACCGTTCAGCATGTATCCTTTGCTGTGGCGTGAGACCGGCGTATCTTACCAGGCGCTGCTGGACCGCATGATTGAGCTGGCGCTGGAGCGTTACCATTTCAAGCAGAACCTGAAGTACGACAACGAATAACATTTTGCGAGCGGCGGGATCATTCCGGCCGGGAAGGAGAGGAACAGGATGGGATTTCAATCCGAATTCAATTCCGTGTGCAAGTTCAAGAATGAGCAGGAGCTGTACGAGCTGCTGGAATACGGCCGCACCAAAATGGTTAAGCAGGGCTTTCGCGTGTATCCTACCGGTCAAAAGGTCATAGCCTACACACCGGAGAATGTGGCAGTAGCCATTGTCAAAATTTCCGCGTCCATCGCGGAAATTAATTTTCAAGGCAATGAGGTTACTGCTGTGGAGATGGATCTGGTACGCAAGCTGAATGACGAAGAATCACGGATACAGACAGCGCTGGCGTATGAGATGTTTTTTGGGGAAGAGGGATGATTGTCCGGTTTGGCTATGTAGCTATGTCCACAGTCATTCCGGACTGCTCGCCCTCCAAAACCATGACCATGGCTAGCTTCAACAAGCTGAGTGACCGGGAGGCCGGAATCCGGCGGCTGGAAACTATTGCCCGCGGGAATCTCCACAATACCCTGCGTCTGCTGAAACATAATGTCGGCTCGGATATACAGGTATACCGCCTGACCTCCAAACTGATTCCGCTCGCTACGCATCCCGACATGCAGGATTGGAATCCTTTTGCTGCACTCACTCCTGATTTTGCCGAAGTAGGCAGCTATGTGAAAAAACACGGACTGCGGGTTTCTTTTCATCCCGACCATTTTACGGTTCTGAGCACTCCCCGGCCCGAGGTGCTGGCCAGCTCCATCCGCGATCTGCAGCATCATGTGGATATGCTGAATGCCATGGGCCTTCCCGCAACCGCGAAGAACAACATTCATATCGGCGGCGCTTACGGGGACAAGCCTGCGGCGGCTGCACGCTTCGTAGAGCAATTTGCGGCATTGCCGCAAGTATTGCAGGAGCGGATCACACTGGAGAATGATGACAAGACATTCACCGCGCCGGAGACTCTTGAGGTCAGCCGGAGGCTGGGTCTGCCGATGGTTCTCGATATCCACCATCAGTGGGTGAATAACGAAGGCGAGCTTCCCTGGGAGTTGTGGCCGGAGGTCCTGAAGACCTGGCAGACACCACTGGCACAGAAGGACACGCTCCCCGGTGAATGGCTGCCCCCGAAGATCCATGTCTCCAGCCCGCGCAGCCCTTCGGACCCGAGAAGTCATGCCGATGGTGTAGAGCCCGCACCTCTTCTGGCTTTTCTGAAGCGCATCGCTGCGGATACTCCGGCCGTGGATGCGATGATTGAAGCGAAAGCCAAGGACGGGGCGCTGTTCGATCTGATGGAAGCCCTGAAGGAGCTGGCTGAAGCCGGGAACGGAATAAAGGTATTAGATGGAGCCAGCGTTAATATTGAACCATAAATCCCGGATAACCCGGGGCTAGAGGCGGGAAACGGGGCAAGGTATGACTTGATAAGTCCCTTGAAATAGGGTACGTTGAATGAAACTTAAGCAAGAAGAAGGCCAGTGCCGGGAACACCTGGCCTGGCTGATTGACCCCGAAGAGCACCTTGTCTTTACATATGAGAACAATTATGTTCAAGAAAGCGGAGTGAAGATATGAATCCTACAAATCCTGATAACCGGAATGACCGCGAGCCTTACGTCGTTACCAGTAAGGGGCATACGGCTGCAGCCATCAACGCCGCTGCCAAAGCGGGGGAATGGATCAAGAACAGACAGGGTCATGTGAAGGAACTGGGCAGCAAGACGTCGGCCCAGGATCTGGTTACAGAAGTCGACAAAGGCGTGGAACAGATGATACGCCGGCTGATCCTGACCCATTATCCCGACCATGCCATTCTCGGGGAAGAGAGCGTTCAGCCTGGGGTAGATGCTTTGACCGCCGCCCTGGAAGAAGGGCGGAAGCATGAATATTTATGGATTGTTGACCCGATAGACGGGACGACCAATTTCGTACACGGCTTTCCTTTTTATTGTGTCTCCATAGCCCTGGTAGTCAAGGGAGAGCTGACAGTGGGGGTTATCTATGACCCTATCCGGGATGAAATGTTCGTCGCCGAGAAGGGCAAAGGCGCGTATATGCACGGTATTCCTACCTCCGTTTCTGCTGAAGCAGACCCGGGAAGCAGCCTGGTAGCCATGGGCTTCCCTCCAGACCGTCTCTTTGCCCAGCCCGCCAACATGGCCGGGCTGCAGCAGATTCTGCCGCAGATCCGCGGCGTCCGTGCAGGCGGTTCTGCCGCTCTGCATCTGGCGTACGTAGCAGTGGGCCGGGTGGATGGTTATTGGGAAGTCGGCTTAAGTCCGTGGGACTGTGCAGCGGGTGTGCTGCTGGTATTGGAGTCCGGCGGCAAGGTGACGGATACGCAGGGCAATCCGTATGACATCGGCACCCGTCATGTGGTGGCAAGCAACGGCCGAATCCATGATTTCCTTGTGGGCTCGCTGGAGGAAGCTAAGGCAACAGGTTATAAGAAGTAGGAGGCGGCGGGAAGCATGAGCGAGAAGGACGATCTGGAGCGCAAGCTGAGTGAACTGCTGGAGGATGGCGAGATGGAGGAGACAGACCGGACCGCCAAGGAAATCCGCCAGATCTCACCCAAGTATGAGATTCGTGTTCAGACCACACTTGATCCGATTGTGGAAGAAACGCTGCGCTACCGCAAATTCGGCCAAGAACTGGATGACAGATATGATAAATATCTGAAGCGTACGGAGAAAGGCAATGCCTTAATAGACACTGATGATACTAAGCAATAATAGATTCATGCCAGAGCGGCTTCCAGATATCGGGAAGCCGCTCTTTTGCATAGGCGGACTGGGTGTTAGAATGGAATTATACCAATTTGGGAGGGATACGATGCTGAACGCATGGAAAAAAATGTACACGGCTGGCACAAGCGGCCTGCTGCTGTTCACGTTATTGATCAGTGCAGGAGCGGGGTCTGCTAGTGCAGCTGAAGCAGCAGTAACACAGGGGGCGGAGCCGGATGTTTTTCGCATCGTAGCTTTGGGGGATTCCATCACTGCGGGCTATGAGCCGGGAATGACCGATCCGAATGTAAAGCCTTACGGATATGCGGAACGCCTGCTGGAGCAAGGCTGGTATCATGGCAGAAGCGCTCTTAGCAACTATGGTATCCTGGGACTTACCACTACGGGGTTGCTGAATTATACCGCGGCTATTAAAGATGGAGCTGTTACAACTGCCGACGGGATACAGCCCGGACTTCCGGATCCGCGGATTCAACAATTTGCCTCACTCACTCCACAGATCAAAACAGAGCTTGGCGAGGCGGATCTGATCACACTGACGATCGGCGGAAATGATGTCAGCAGCCTGCTGCTTACGGCCAAAGATCTGACAGAAGAGGCGTTCAAGGCTGAGCTGGATCAGCTTTTGGCAAGCTACAGCAGCAATGTGAAGACAGCTCTGGAGAATATCCGCACGGTTAATCCGCAGGCCACCATTCTGCTGGCCGATCAGTATCAGCCGGCGCCTAAGATTGCCGTGAGCAGCTCCTACCTGAAGCTGATGAGCGCTGCGCAGCAGTTCACTGTGGCAGCAGAGGGTGTAGCGTCCAGCATGAACCAGCCGGGTGCTCCGGTAAAAGTGGCTCATGTGGCGGAGAAGTTCGCAGGTGTGGAAGCTTCGCTGACCCATATCATTGGCGCGGGAGCAGCGGATTTTCATCCGACCCAGCTGGGATATGAGACCATTGCGCGGGTTTTTGCCGAGTCATATTGGGGAGAGTACCGTACGCCATCCGTCCCCGTCTGGACAGCCGCATCGGCTCCTATGTCGATTGTAGTGAAGGGAGTGGAGCTGAATACGCCGAATAAGCCGATTCTGAAGAATGGCCAGAACTTCCTGGCGCTTAAGGATATTCTGAACGCTGTGGGCGCCAACGGCAAATGGGACAACAAAACCCAGAGTGCGAGCATTGTGTACGGTGGAAGAACCGTTGTGATTACCATTGGCTCCAAAACGATCAAGGTGAACGAGACAGCTGTAGCCGTTGATACACCGGCGTTTCTGCAAAAGGTTGGCAAGGAGGATAAAACCTATCTGCCGCTTGCCGCACTCGCCACCGGCCTCGGCTTCGATGTGAATTACAGCAGCAAGCTGCGGACGGCTTTCATAAATCCATAAATACGCATAAACTAAGATAAAGATAAATTCAGCCCGTACGGCATAAAAGGTGGATGAATGTTGTTGTCTAGTGCAAAATATAATGCAGAGTATATGATTACCATGGATGATATTGTGCGAGAGGGGGAGCCCGTGCTGCGCACGGTAGCTGAACCTGTACAGATGCCTTTGCAGGCCGAGGATCAAGAGGCGCTGCAGTGCATGATGCAGTTTTTGAAGAACAGCCAGGATCCGGAAGTATCCGCCAAATACAAGCTGCGTTCGGGTGTCGGGTTGTCGGCCAACCAGATCGGGCTGCTGAAGCGGATGTTCGTAATGTACCTGAGGGATGAGAAGGGCAACATGGTGGAGCATGCCTGGGTGAATCCCAAGATCATCAGCCACTCGGTCGCGATGGTATATCTGCCGGAGAGCGAGGGCTGCCTGTCCGTTGACCGCCCGGTGCATGGCTTTGTGCCGAGATATGAATCCGTGAAGGTGAAGGGCTATAATATGGACGGCAAAGAAGTGGTCATAAAGTTTAAGGGCTACCAGGCCATCGTAGTCCAGCATGAAATCGACCATCTGGACGGGATTATGTTCTACGACCGGATTAATGAAGAGAACCCGTTCAAGCTCCCTCAAGGTGTGAATATCCGCAGTCTTTATGAGCAGAAAGGCAAATAAAACTGCTGTCCCTGCTTAAACCGCTGTCCTCCGGGATAGCGGGTTTTTCAGAATGGAATGGCTAAGGGAGTACATATGGACAGAAACACAGACCTCCTGACGGTTATTTTTACCGTACTGGCACTCGTAATTGTCGGAGTGTTCCTGTACAGGATCCGAAACGGGACATTTAAAAAGCATCTCATGGCGGAGGCGGCAATTGTAGTCAGCTATATCGTTGTATCGGGAGCAGCATCCGACATGGCATTTCTTCTACGGCTGGCAATCACCTTATCCATTGCAGGAGTATTTGTTTACGGCCGCATGAAGAGTGATTGAAGCAGCAGAACTAAACGACAGGAGGGAATGCAAATGGGCTGGAGTAGAATGCCGATACGTGGGATGCAGAATGAGTACAATGATGAAGCGAAGCGGGTTGATGAGCAAATTCTAGAGTTGTATCGGCAGCGCAAATCAGTTTCTGGAGGTAAGAATCTTTTTCCTGATCCGGAAACGGTAGAGCAGTGGTCTGTGCAGTTAGGGCTTGAAGCTAGTGAAATCAGGTTCATTCTGAGCAACCTAAATGAGGCACGGCCGAGGCGGCATTTCTGGGAAGAGCCAGGTGCCTTGCTTGGTGTGCTGCCCATTATGAAAACAACGCTGCAGGATGATGCCGAGTATACTCTGACCCATGCGATGCAGCATGAAAAGCTTAGTATTGTCACGCTGGAGATCAGATATCTGAAAGAGACAGTGGGGCATGTCAACGTCAATGCTGAGCTTATGCTTGCGGTTGTCGGTGATACGGATTACGAAATCGATGGACATGGCGCGCATGGCGGAGGAGCTCATCTTCAAATGCAATTCATGGTTTCTCCGCCGCTGCCGGAAGAGATAAGCTCCGTCGAATTTTCCCTTGTACCTGGCAGCAACAGGTTCATACGCCCTATAAGAGAAGAGGTTATCCTGGACAAGCAGATTGACTTTCACTAGCATGTACCGAATGTTTATGCACAAACAACCCACTGCGCTTATATCCGCAGTGGGTTGTTTGTATTTAAGGAGCTTCAGCGCAGCTGAGGCTGTTGCCTGCAAGGACCGTATTATTTCTCCGCCGCCATGGCCTGGAACGAAGCGTCTGCCGCTTCAAGAGTGAGGTCAATATCGGCATCGGTATGAGCCGTGGTCAGGAACCAGGCTTCATACTTGGACGGGGCCAGGTTGATGCCGCGGTTCAGCATGTGGCGGAAGAAGCTGGCGAACAGCTCACCGTCTGTATCCTGGGCTTCATCGTAATTGGTCACCGGATGGCTGCAGAAATGAGTGGAGAATGAGCCGCGGATCCTGTTGATGGTCAACGGAATGCCATGGCGGTCAGCGGAGGCCTGAAGCCCTTCCGTCAGACGGATCGCCAGCCGTTCCATTTCGTCATACACACCTTCTGCTGCAAGCACCTCAAGGCAGGCAATGCCTGCGGAGATGGAGGCCGGATTGCCTGCCATTGTTCCGGCCTGGTAGGCCGGGCCGAGCGGAGCCACCTGCTCCATGACATGCTTGCGGCCGCCGTAAGCGCCGATCGGCAGGCCGCCTCCGATAATTTTGCCCAGTGCGGTCAGGTCGGGAATGATATCCTCATGATGATCAAGTCCTGCATAGGTCTGGGTAGAACCGTAATGGAATCGGAAAGCCGTGATGACTTCGTCATAAATCACGAGGGAGCCATTGTCGTGGGCCTGCTTGCAGAGCCCTTCGAGGAAGCCCGGCTGCGGCATAACCATGCCGAAATTCCCGACAATAGGCTCTACCATGACCGCTGCGACATCCTTGCCCCATTTGTCCAGCGCCTCACGCAGTGCGTTCAAATCATTGAAGGGCACGGTAATAACCTCCTGGGCGATACTTGCAGGTACTCCGGCACTGTCAGGTATACCCAGGGTGGATGGACCCGAACCTGCGGCTACCAGAACAAGATCGGAATGGCCGTGGTAACAGCCGGCGAATTTGACAATCTTGCTGCGCTTCGTATACGCGCGGGCCACACGGATTGTGGTCATGACGGCCTCGGTGCCGGAGTTGACGAAGCGGACTTTATCCATCGAAGGGATGGCTTCTTTCAGCATCTGGGCCAGCTTGATCTCGAGCTGCGTGGGGGTTCCGTACAGCAGCCCGTTTTCTGCAGCCTTTGTAATGGCTGCTGTAATATGGGGATGGGCATGTCCGGTAATAATCGGTCCGTAGGCGGCCAGATAGTCTATGTATTCATTGCCGTCTTCGTCCCAGAAGCGCGAGCCGCCGGCACGTTTCATGAAGACGGGAGCGCCGCCGCCTACAGCTTTGAAGGAACGGGAGGGGCTGTTGACGCCTCCGACAATATGCTGCAGGGCTTCCTCATACAAATGTTCAGATGTGGTACGGTTCATGGTTCATCATCCTTTCAATAGTAGTGGCACAAGGGAAAGGGCGAACCGCCGGATTCATCCGCTGTTCGCCCGCCCTAATGCCAAGCATAGGTTTATATACGAATATCTCTGAAATGGAGTGCACTATTTGCTGCCGGCACTTGCCGAAGGGCTGCTACCCGGTGAAGCAGAAGGCGATGGAGACGGTTCAGGACCAGTCAGCGTGTCTTGAACGAACTGCTTCAGCTCGTCTTCGCTGCTGATGCCGATGACTGCAGAACCGCCGCTGGTTTTTTCTTCAGTAAGCAGATCCATTGGGGGAATCTGCACGCTGCCGCCCATGGAACTGTCATAGCCTACGGTAGCCAGCTTCCACATATCATTCACATCCAGGTTGGTATCAATGAAAGGGGTAACCTGGGACAGGATATTGGGAAGCTTGATAATAGATGTGGTGCTTATTACTTTGTCTGCAACCGCCTTAAGGAAGCCCCGCTGGCGCTCCGTCCGGGTGAAGTCGGATGTAGCATCGTGACGGAAACGCACATATTGCAGCGCCATACTGCCGTCGAGGTGCTGGAAGCCCTTTTTCAGATCAATGTCGTATTCCGGTCCATCGGCTTTGGTCTTGTAGACCATGTCCTTCTCGACATCGTAATCGATCCCGCCAACAGCATCCACCAGCTTGATGAAGCCCTGAAAGTCGGTGTAGACATAATATTGAATCGGAATGCCGAGCAGATCGCTGACTGTCTGCATTGCCGTGTTGGGTCCATGAGTAATCGCCGTATTGATACGTTCTTTGCCGTGCTCAGGGATAGGAACATAAGTATCACGGAGGATAGAGAACACATAAAACTTCTTCTTGACCGGGTCAAGCGAGGCGACCAGCATCGTATCGGAGCGTGGTACTTCACCCTTCTTCACGCCTCGCGCATCGACACCCATAAGCAGGATGTTGACCGGCTCGGTACCTTCCCATTTAGGAGGCTGAATAACATCGGCCGAAGGAGAGGGGAGTGCCGCAAACGGTGAGTCTTCACCCGTCTTATGCAGATTGTCCATTTGATTATAGATCTCAGCAAAATAATAAATTGCCCCGCCGATAATGAGGAGAAGTATGATTGCCAGAGTCCAGAGCAGCGGTTTCTTTTTTGACTTACCGGCTTTTGCGTGCCGTTTCTTTCTTGGTGACATTTCGTTCTTCCTTTCCCATTCACATTCTCTACATTATAATTTCTTTTAGGTATACAAGCAATTTCGGAATATACATCGATATTATGAAGGAGCGAAACAGTAAATGAACGAACTTAAGGTCGGACAAGAAGTGCCGGATTTCACCCTTCCCGCTTCAACTGGACAGAACATCAGCTTACGGGATTACCGAGGCAGCAAGGTAGTGCTTTATTTTTATCCGAAAAATATGACACCTGCCTGTACCCAGGAGGCCTGCGAATTCCGTGACGCCGGGGACCCGATTGCCCGGGGCAATGCAGTTCTGCTGGGAATCAGCCCGGACACCCTGTCTTCCCACGCGAAGTTCATCGAGAGGAACAGTCTGCCCTTTCCGCTGCTTGCCGATGAGGAGCATAAGGTAAGCCAATTATTCGGAGTCTGGCAGCTCAAGAAACTGTACGGCAAAGAGTTTATGGGTATTGTGCGCTCTACCTTTCTCATTGATGAGCAGGGCCTTCTGGTCAAAGAATGGAGGAAGGTCCGGGTCAAAGGACATGTTGAAGCTGTATTGGGAGAAATCATGAATAAATAAGTATGCTAGTAGTTAATTGTAAATGTCTGTAACATTTCTAACAGCTTCCATAAGGCGCTCTCATGATATAGTTGCCTCATATTACTTCAAATTTGGAGCAAGGCATGGTGATGATGGCATGATGATGCTGCGTATTGGGCTGGACGTCGGATCAACTACGGCCAAATTGGTTGTTATGGAACGTGATACGATTATATATCAGGATTATGTGAGACATTTTAGCGATATAAAAAAAGCTGCGCTTTCTCTCCTGTCGGATGTGCGGGACAGGTTCCCGGATCGCGAGGCAGCACTTACTGTAAGCGGTTCCTCCGGCTTGTCTCTTTCGAAGCTTGGCGAAGTTCCCTTTGTTCAGGAGGTCATCGCCTGCACGAAAGCGATCAGCGAGCTGATCCCGCAGTGTGATACAGCGATTGAGCTTGGCGGAGAGGACGCCAAGATTATCTATCTCAGCGGCGGCATTGAGCAGCGGATGAACACGGCCTGTGCGGGTGGCACGGGAGCATTCATTGATCAGATGGCTTCCCTGCTGCAGACAGACCCGGCGGGCCTGAATACCCTGGCCGAACAGCATGAACGGATCTATCCCATCGCATCGCGTTGCGGTGTATTTGCCAAAAGCGATGTTCAGCCGCTGCTTAATGAAGGCGCCCGCCGCGAGGACGTAGCGGCTTCTATTTTTCAGAGCATCGTCAATCAGACGATTAGCGGACTGGCCTGCGGCCGTCCGATCCGCGGACGGGTAGCTTTCCTGGGCGGACCGCTGACCTTCCTGCCCGCGCTGCGGCAGCGTTTTGCAGAGACCCTTGGGCTGAACGAAGGGGATGTCCTGTTCCCGGAGCGTTCACAGTATTTTGTCGCAATCGGTTCAGCGCTATCGCAGAACGATCCGCTGGTTCTGCCGCTGTCCGGCTGGCTGGCCCGGCTGGATGCCGTGGACTTCTCAGCCGACCGTGCTGAGGATGCCGAGCTGCAGCCGCTGTTCGCGACGCCGGATGATTTGGCGCAGTTCCGTCTTCGCCACGGCCAGGCGGCAGCTCCGCGCTCTGAACTGGATACATATCGCGGTCCCTGTTATCTCGGCATTGATGCCGGGTCTACGACAACCAAGCTGGTAATTACCGGCTCAGCAGACGAAATCCTCTATACCTTTTATGGAAGCAACAAAGGCAATCCCCTGCAGTCTGTAAGCGATGCGCTGAAGGAGATTTACCGGATTCTGCCGGAGGGCTGTCATATTGCCGGTGCCTATGCAACCGGTTATGGCGAAGGCCTGGTCAAGGCAGCGCTTCGAACAGACGGAGGCGAAGTGGAGACGGTAGCCCACTATAGGGCAGCCTCCAAGTTCATGCCGGAGGTTGATTTCATCCTCGATATCGGCGGACAGGATATGAAGTGCATCAAGATCCGCGGCGGCGCCATCGACAGTCTCATGCTGAACGAAGCCTGCTCCGCGGGCTGCGGCTCCTTCCTGGAGAGCTTTGCATCTGCACTGGAGCTAGGCATTGGAGAATTTGCAGCAGCCGCATTGGAATCCACGGAGCCGGTCAACCTGGGCTCACGCTGTACGGTCTTTATGAATTCCAAAGTGAAGCAGGTTCAGAAGGAAGGCGCTACTCTTGCCGATTTATCGGCAGGGCTTGCGTACTCCGTGATCAAGAATGCGCTGCAAAAGGTGATCAAAATCCGCAATCCCGAGGATCTGGGACGCAATATCATTGTACAGGGCGGTACCTTTTATAATGAGGCTGTGCTTCGGGCGTTTGAACTGCTTACCGGAAGAACCGTGGTCAGACCGGATATTGCGGGTGTGATGGGCGCTTACGGCTGTGCGCTGATTGCCAGAGAGCATGCCGGACTTGATGGAATCAGCACCCTTTTGGGACCGGAGGAATTGAAAGCCTTCAAATATCAAGTCTCTCCGGGCCGCTGCGGCCTTTGCGCCAACAACTGTGCGCTGACAATCAGCCGCTTCCCCGACAAGAGCTTCCATGTTACGGGTAACCGATGTGAGCGAGGGGCAGGGGGCAAGAAAGAGAAGAATAGCCTTCCAAATCTGATGCAATATAAATATGAACGGTTTTTTGATTATGAGGGACTGCCTGAGGAGCAGGCGCAGCGGGGGACGGTCGGCATTCCTCGGACCATGAATATGTTTGAGAACTACCCGTTCTGGCACACTTTTTTCACCACACTGCGCTACCGGACTGTCCTGTCGCCGAAGTCCAGCAAGAAGCTCTACGAGAGTGGAATGGACACCATCCCTTCGGAATCCATCTGTTATCCGGCGAAGATGGCCCATGGCCATGTCCAAAGCCTGCTTGGCAAGGGAGTCGATTTCATCTTTTACCCGGCTGTTGTGTACGAGAAGAAGGAGGATGATGCGGCGCAGAACCATTTCAACTGTCCAGTGGTGGCCTCCTATCCCGAAGTTATACGCAACAACATGGATGGGCTAAAAGAAAAAGGCATACCGCTTGTGAGCCCATTTCTGACCTTTGATGATATCCCGGCGCTGACCCGGGTTCTGGTGAAAACCTTTATGGATATTCCTAAGGAAGAGATTGCCGCTGCCGTGCAAACCGGTCTTGCCGAAGCCGAACGGGCCAAAGCAGATCTGCGAAACAAAGGTGAAGAAACGCTTGAATTCCTTACTCATAGTGATACCAAGGGAATTCTGCTCTGTGGACATCCCTACCATGCAGACCCCGAGATCAATCATGGCATCGCCGAGATGATTACGGGTATGGGGCTGGCTGTGCTGACCGAGGATTCGGTCTGTCACCTGGACCGCAGTGAAGGGGATGTGGGAGTAGTCAACCAGTGGACCTATCACGCACGGATGTACCGCGCAGCCCGTCTGGCCGCCAGCAGAAACGATCTGGAGCTGGTGCAGCTGACCTCGTTCGGCTGTGGCATAGATGCCATCACTTGCGACGCGGTTCAGGACATTATGGAACGCAATAACAAGGTGTATACCCTGATCAAGATTGATGAGATCAGCAATCTGGGTGCCGCACGCATCCGCCTACGGTCACTGCTCGCGGCCATGCGCGAGCGGGAGAAGGGCGATGTTCAGCCTCAGCTTCTGTATAAGACACAGGCCAACGTGCCTTTTACGAAGGAAATGAAGGAAACCTATACGATTCTGGCTCCGCAAATGTCACCAATTCATTTCGAACTGTTCGAACGGGTCTTCCGTGACGCCGGATACCGGCTCAAAATTCTGGAGAGCACCGGACCGAAGGAGACAGAGGAAGGTCTCAGATATGTAAATAATGATGCCTGCTATCCGGCGATTGTCACCATCGGACAAATGCTGTCAGCGCTAAAGAGCGGAGACTATGATCCGAACCGGACCGCTGTGATTATGTCGCAGACGGGGGGAGGCTGCCGGGCAACCAATTATATTTCACTGCTGCGCAAGGCACTGAAGGATTCCGGGCTGGGGCAGATTCCGGTAATTTCGCTGAATGCCTCCGGAATGGAGAACCAGCCGGGCTTCCGCATTAGCCTGAAGCTGGCGAACCGTCTGATTGCAGCCGCGTGTTACGGCGACCTGATGATGCGTCTGCTGCACCGCTTCAGACCGTATGAGGTGATTCCGGGAAGCGCACAGGCCTTGTTCCGCAAAGGGATGGACCGCTGCAAGTCAAGCCTGTCGACCTTTTCGTTTAGAGAATACAAACGCCTGACCCGGGAGATCGTGGCTGAATTTAGCCAGCTTCCTGTAATTAAAGCTGTTAAGCCGCGAGTGGGAATCGTGGGCGAAATCCTGATCAAATTTCATCCCGATGCCAACAACCATATCATTGAGATGATTGAAGCCGAGGGCGGCGAAGCGGTTATGCCGGATTTCCTGGATTTCATTTTCTATTGCGTCTACAATCCCATTTACAAAGCTGAGCAGTTCGGCAAAAGCAAAAAGCTGGGCTACATTAATCCGATGCTGATCTCCTATCTGGAAATTTACCGCAAACCGGTTAAGGTGGCACTGGAAGCCGCAGGACTGGCCAAAGGGCGCGAGAATATCTACGGACTTGCCGAGAAGGCCAGCCGCCTGGTTTCTGTGGGGAACCAAATGGGCGAGGGCTGGTTCCTGACTGCGGAAATGATGGATCTGTTGGATAACGGGGTTAATAATATTGCTTGTATCCAGCCTTTCGCCTGTCTGCCAAATCATATAACCGGACGGGGAATGATTAAAGGGCTGAAGGATCTGTATCCCGGGGCCAACATTGCTGCCATTGATTATGATGCGGGTGTCAGTGTCGTGAACCAGGCGAACCGGATCAAGCTCATGATGTCTATTGCCAGCGGGCTGGAGAACAGTGTTCCCCACCCTACCCCTAAGGTGAAAAAAGGCAGTACGATTAAGCCTGTAATGGTGGGCATTAGAAGCGACCTATAATTTAGCTGATACCAAATCAAAGAGCGTACCCTTAGCAGATGGGGTACGCTCTTTATTTTGGATGCCGAATTCAATGACCTTAGGAGTCCTGTTACTTTTGCAGCTTCAGCTTGATCCGCATAGCTTTATTCAAATGAACGAAGTTATGCCGCGTGGCAGGCATCAGCACCAGGCCCGCAATGGTCTTGCTCCCCCAGTAATCAATCAGCCATTGTTCTGATTCTTTCACAGCGCCTTCCCCGGAAATTCTGCTGATCTGCGCGGGACTGGGCTTGGACCGGAACTGCCCGGGCTGCAGAGCAGCGATGATGGACCGTGTCCGTGCTGCTACGGCCTGACGGTAAGCCAGCAAAGCCTCAATGTGGACCGTTTCACTGAATTCGGCGATGTCCTCTTCGCTCATCCCGTTTCCAGAATGAATAAAAGGAGTCTTAAGCTTGTCGGCAAAATGTCCGGAATGAAGAACCTGTTCACCGCCTGCAATGAGGATATTCATGGTGATGTCCTCAATACGGGCACTGTGCCAAATATGCCACGCGATCGAATTATTGCTGTTAACTGTATGTACCGGATAACTGCGCAGGGTTTGCTCGCGGAGATCTTTTAACAGCTCATCTTCATAGGTTGCCTGTCCCTGATTCGTGCCATCCGAGGCGTACAGGTAGGCATGGAGCTTCAGGAACAGAGCTGCCGCATTAGTATGCTCCTCCGGTTTTGTGATGATTCCAGTCAATTGCTTATGCTTGGCGCTCCAGATTGTCCGTGCTTCAAGATTCAAGAGGCTCACCGCTTCCGCTTTAATGTTGTCATTTGTCTAAAGTATATATTAAATGAGAAATACTCCAAATGCCAAAATGATAGTTTCAGAAATTTTCAGTAAATGGTTGACGAATAAATAGGTAAATAGTAAAATAGTTCGCATACGAAGTATTATTGAGTATGTGGATTTCATGGAGGTGATGGGTGTTGGAGGATAAAGAGCAGCAATTGGATGAAATCTTTTCTTCATTCCGTTGCATCATCCATAATTTTCAACAGTTGATGTGGAAGGATGCAGAAGAGCTGGGCATTACATCCACCCAGTTAATGGTCTTACGCAAATTGGAAGCACACCACGATGTAGGGATCACAGAGCTTGCGGACCTGCTCCATTTGGGAAACAGCGCCGCGAGTGGTGTAGTAGACCGGATGGTAAAGGCTGGACTGATAACCAGACAACGCTCGGAGAGCGACAAACGCATATTTAAGCTGGCAATGACTGAGAAAGGCCTGGAGATCAGGGAGCGAAGCAAACAGTCGCTCAGAAGCCATCTGGAGCCATTGTCGAACATACCAGCCGAAGATGCCAAGGAGCTGCTGCGATTACATGGTGAAATTATTAAAATTTTAGAACAAGGGAGAGAAAACAAGAAGCTATGAGTACAATAAATGCTAACGCTGGCGCGCCGTCGAAGACGATACGCAGAGGCCCCATTATTGCAGCCCTTCTGATTGGCGCATTCGTAGCGCTGCTGAATCAGACGCTGATGAATGTGGCGCTGCCCAAAATGATGGAGGACCTCAACATTGCCGCCAATACGGCGCAATGGCTGACCACAGGATTTATGCTGGTGAACGGGGTGCTTATTCCAATCAGTGCCTTTCTGGTGGAGAAGTTTACCACCCGGCAATTATTTACTACCGCAATGATCCTTTTTTCTATAGGAACGCTGGTCTGTGCCATAGGGACCGGGTTTGAGATGATTATGGTCGGCAGAGTGATCCAGGCTGTCGGCGCAGGTATTCTAATGCCGCTGATGAACATCGTCTTCCTGCGGATCTTCCCCATTGAAGAGCGCGGTAAAGCGATGGGCCTGATGGCGGTCGCCATGATTTTTGCCCCGGCTGTAGGACCTACGCTGTCCGGCTGGGTGGTTCAGAACTATTCCTGGCGGGTGCTGTTCTACATTGTACTTCCGCTGGCTATTTTCTCCACGCTGCTGGGGATGAAGACGATGCAGAATGTCGGAAAGCTGACTTCACCCAGATTGGATAAATTGGGTGTGGTCCTGTCCACGCTTGGTTTCGGCGGATTGCTGTATGGCTTCAGTGATGCCGGTACAGACGGCTGGAACAGCCCGACAGTATATGCCTGCCTGATTCTAGGTGTTGTATCTTTGGCTTTGTTTGTATGGCGTGAGCTTACTGCCGACAAGCCGCTGCTCGAGTTCCGTATATTCCGGTACAATATGTACTCATTGACTACAGTCATTAACATTATCGTTACGATGGCACTGTATTCCGGTATGATCCTGCTGCCGATCTATCTGCAGACGATCCGTGGCTTTACACCTATGGAGTCGGGACTGATGCTGCTGCCGGGTGCAATTCTTATGGGCGTAATGTCTCCGATCACAGGGATTATTTTTGATAAAATCGGTGCCAGATGGCTGTCCGTTATCGGTCTGATTATTACTACCGTTACCACTTGGGAATTCAGCCAGATTACCCATACAACTACGTACACCCACCTGATTCTGACGTACACGGCCCGGATGTTCGGGATGTCCATGCTGATGATGCCAATCGTAACCGCCGGTCTGAACCAGCTTCCGCAGCGCTTGGCTTCACACGGTACCGCAATGTCCAATACGCTGCGGACGGTAGGGGGAGCACTGGGTATGGCGCTGTTCGTCAGCCTGATGACCAACCGTACGAAGAGCAACATTACGGATGCTGTAATGAGCGGAGCTGTATCCCAGACTGACAAGGCGGCAATGCTCAAACTTACACAGGATGCCACGATCAACGGGATTACCCATGCGTTTACCGTAGCTACCTGGGTGACCGTTGTGGCCCTGGTGCTGGCCTTGTTCATCAAGAAAACCTCTCCGCAGCCTGATTTCCTGAAAACGGAAGAGGCGGAGCCTGTGCAGCTACAGAAAGTGAAGTCACAGCAGGCATAAGCTGCTTACTAATTATATTTGAACAAAAGGACTACCCGGCATGGGTAGTCCTTTTGCTGTATATTGGCCCTTGTTTACAGGGATTTTTGGACCCCGGCCCCTGTACTCCACCGCTTCAAACGCGGCAGGCTGTTAGCCAGAATACTTCGTGCCTCAGCTTCATCCATGCCCTCCTCTACCATGTATCCGGCGCACAGATCAGCCATCTCTTCCAGGGTAGTCTCCGGTTGCTTGAATTCCCCACTCTCGTAGCAATATACACAATACTCTTCTGTCTTACTGCCTTCGCGGTCAGTGCCCTGCAGCTCTGCCTCAGCCATCGGCATTCCGCAGCTTTGGCAGATGGGGATTCCGTTCTCACGGGATGCTGTTATTTCCACTATTAACACGCTCCTTGGATATGGATTGGGCTTCTTCAGCCCGTATTCCTTCACAGTATAAAATAACAAACCTGACAACATTCCTTCAGGTTTACAAGCTGTCTTTATATTTGGCGGCGATTTCTGCTGCGAGTCCGGCCAGTTTGCGGCGGATCGGTTCCGGTTCAAGTACCTCCACGACGGTTCCGAAGCTCAGCAAAAATCCGTACAGCCAGTTGTTTTCCGCATAAGCCACCTTAACGGTGTATCCGCCGTCTCCAGCCGGTTCCAGCTCTTCCGAATCGAAGTAGTCCTCCGCCAGATGTCTACCCTCCGCCGAAAAATGCAAAACGATGGCTTGTTTGTGCAGCGGTTCTTTCCAGCCCTCTGTCCAGGGCAGATCCTTCAGCGGAATATCCAGGCGATCGTAGCTTCGGGTTTCCTTAACCAGTGCCTTCATTCGCTGCAGCTTGAACAGCCTGAAATCCTGACGCTCAGTGCAGTATCCATATAGATACCACCCCGCACCTTTATGTACAAGTGTATAAGGCTCCACAGACCGGTGGCTGACCCCTCCGTCTGCATCGACATAATCAAAAGCTACGGCAATGCTCTCCTCCAGCGCCTCCTTGAGAAGGGACAGACGCTCTTCCAGCAGACCCTGCAGCCCCCACCAGGGGGAGAAGTCGACAATCAGCTGGGTTGTTTTGGTGCGGAAGGCCTGCGACTTGGAGGGAGGAATGACGCTGCTGATTTTTTCCATAAGCAGGTTGTGTCCAACGCCACCGTAGGAGGAGACGCTCTGCAGAGCCGTGAAAATATCCGCCAGTTCGCGTTCGGTGAGGACATTGCGGTCCAGCCGGTATCCTTCCATAAGGGCAATGCCGCCATTGGCACCCTGATAGGTGACCACTGGGATACCGGCGCCGTTAATGCTATCGATATCACGGTAAATAGTGCGTACAGACACCTCGAACATCTCGGCCAAATCCTTGGCCTGAACCAGGGGCCGGTTCATCAGTAATATGACGATGGAGAGCAAACGGTCTATTTTCACACAAACGTCCTTCTTTCCGGGAGTATTCGTACTCTCATTATCCTTATATTCTCACATGGAATCAAAGTAAATAAAAGCTTGCCAAATCATACATGTTAGAATAACATCTAATTAGATATTTATTTAATTATGAATGTGAGGGTACGCATTGTGAACATGAATGGATTGAAGGACAGCACCGTGGCAGTACTGACAAGGAAAAAGGGAGGGTATTCGCGGCTGTTCACAGCCGGTCTTGTAAATGGCATCGGTGACCGGTTCAGCAGTATCGCCATGCTGGCGCTGATTCTGAAGGTGACCGGATCGGGAATGGCGGTAGGGATCGCACTGGGGATAAGAGTCATTCCCTATCTGTTCATGGCTCCTCTTGCCGGGATACTGGTCTTGAAAATGCCGCGCAAAACCCTCATGATGGCCGTCGATATACTGCGGATACCGATTGCGCTGTCTTTTCTGTTGGTGGATGGGGAGGACAAGTTATGGCTGCTCTATGCAGGGAGCTTTATTATGGCAGCTGGGGAGGCGATTTACAGTCCGGTGCGCAAATCTTCGATTCCACTGTTGGCAGGTTCAGATGCTTTGCTTAAGATTAATAGCCTGGAGCAGTTGATGACCGGATGTGTACTCATCCTTGGGGCATTTACAGGTGGAGTTGTGTCCCTGTGGTGGGGGCCGAAAATGGGTTTTGTCCTGAATGCAGCTTCATTCCTGCTGGCGGCACTTCTGATCCGGGGCATAAGGTTTCCGGAGAATACTGTCACTGGGGATGAACAGAGTGCAGATTCTGATTCAGCAGAGTTACAGCAGGGGTTTCGAAGACGGGCTGGTCGCTTACAGACTCTCAAAATTCTGATTGGCGGCAGTCAGGTGCTGCAGATTATTATGGCCTACGAGTTACTGGTGCCCATTATCAATGGCTGGGACAATGTGCTGATCAGCGTGTATGCTGTGCAGGTTTTTCATGCGGGGGATGCCGGAGTCGGAGCCTTTTATGGCGCGCTGGGCATCGGACTCAGCCTTAGTTTTTTTGCCGGACGGCTACTGAAGAAGAGGCTGCTATCTATCGCGCTTGCCGGATTACTGATGGAGGGAATTCTGCTGATGAGTATCAGCGGCAGCAGCCACTTTGGAGCGGCCTTTGTCCTTTACATTCTACTGTCGCTGTGCGGAGGGATTGGCAATGCGTGTCTCGATACGCTGGTGATGAGGGAAACGCCTCAGGCCCAGCAGCCTGTGGTTTTTGGAATATTGGCAGCGATAAGCGGATCCCTGATTGGAGTGTCCATGTTCGGCGCAGGCTGGCTGCTGGATATGATGGGGCCGAGGGAGCTGGGATTCACAGGTGGAGCCGGCTTCGCAGGGGTGGCATTGCTGCTTGGAGGTTTTTCATTGCTGCGCCGGCGCCGGGAGAATAAGTGAAGTCAGTCATTTCAGTAACGGGTAGAAACAAATCTTCACTTGGAAGGCTCTTTGACCTTGACGGTTACCTTTGAATCCAGGTTCATTCCTCTTTTGCGCCGGAGAAGGCGGGCACTGATGCTACGCCGGCAGCGGTAGAGGATAATAAGGGCTGCAAGGCCGGCGATACCGGAGGCAATCCAGACCGCATTCTGTTCGATGAGGTGAAAGATACCCATCCATTGCGGGCCGAATATTTTTCCAATTCCTAGAAAAAGCACTACCCATAACAGGGCACCGCTGTATGCATAGAGGGCAAACTTCCGGAACGGCAGGGCGGTAATGCCGGAAAAATAGCCGGTAAAGTGCCGGACTCCGGGGATGAAGTAGCCTATGGAAACCAATATGCTGCCATAGCGGTCGAACCAGTGCTGCGTTTTCTCCAGCTTACTCTCTGAGAACAGAAACCATTTCCCATAACGGCGAATAAAAGGAAGCCCAGCCTTAAGCCCGATGAAATAAGTCACAGTCATACCAATTGTAGTTCCGGCAAAAGCTACGGCAATCAGCACAAAGAAGTCAAGTCTGCCGGTATAGGACAGAAAGCCCGCAAAAGCCATAGTAGTCTCCCCCGGAAAAGGCAGGGCCACAAACTCCAGCAAAAGTCCAAAGAAAAGTACACTATATCCGTAACTGGCGAACAATTCCTCTATCCAATTCAACATTTCCATATGGTCGTCACTCTCCAAGGGCATCATGCCTAAGTCTATTTCGGAGCTTGTCTTCATACAATCTACCAAACAGCGCAAAAAGCGCAATAGAATGCTGGAGGTAGAGAAGATGAAAGAAAGCCGGAAAAATCATATCCGCCCGATCGTTCTAAGCGGGCTGCTTGCTATGGCAGTTCTAATATTTGCAGTAGGGGGATGGGCTGTACTCTATAAGAATAATCTTCCGGCTTCCGTGACGCAAGATTTGGCCCCGGTAGCGGCGAATTCCGGCCAGCTTCAGCCACAGTCAAGCTCCTCTGCAGCCGTTGCCGCGACAGCTCTTTCCGTGAACCGCAACCCTTCACAGGCAGCGGGGAAAACTGCGACCCAAAGTGCGGCGGACCCCCGGGTTAAAGCTGCTGTTAAGACAGAAGCTGCTGTGCCGAAGAATCCCGCCCCAAATCCTCTTCCTGCGCCTAACAAGCACAAGACGGTCTACTTAACATTTGACGACGGTCCCAGCAAGATCACTTCAAAGGTGCTGGAGATCCTGCAGCAGCAGGGGGTAAAGGCGACTTTTTTCGTGCTTGGGGAGCAGGCCAGACAACGGCCGGAGCTGATCAATGCTATATGGGAGCAGGGCCATTCCATCGGCAATCATACGTATAATCATAATTACCATGATTTATATAGCGGGTTTACGGAGTTTTGGTCTCAAATCAAGCAAACCGAGGAGATTGTCCGCAATATCACAGGTGTGCGCCCGCAGCTTATACGTGCTCCAGGCGGCACGTTTGGGCATTTCGACGAGACGTATTTCCATCTGCTGAAGCAAGCGGGCTATTCCGTCATGGACTGGACAGTGGATAGCGGGGATTCCAGGCGGAAAGGGGTGCCTGCTGCGGATATTTTGAAGGAATCGGTAGGAGATATGAACGCTTCCCGTGTGATCCTCCTGCTGCATGACGGGGGCGGCCATGAACAGAGTGCCAAGGCTTTGCCGGAAATCATCCAGCGCTACAAGTCTGCCGGATATGCCTTTGGTGTACTGGATGCAGAGATGCAGCCTGTCCAGTTCAGAGTATCGGACGCAGCAGCCAAAGCTGGCCATAACGGGCCTTCCAGGGACTGGATTGCTGCAAATATAGTTCCTAACCGTGAACTGTTCACCCCGGGCAAAGCACTGGCACTGGAGGTGGGGCTGCTGGAAACCAAGCTGCTGCCCGGGGAATACAGCATCAGCGAAGGACAGTATAGGGTTCCGCTGCGTGCAGTGGTGGAGCGGCTTGGCGGCCGGGTTAACTGGGATTCAACCAGCCATAGCGGCAAAATTGTCTGGAATGACCGGACCATCATAGCGGATGCTGCGCGCAAACAACTAACCATAACAGGTGCAGATGGCAGACAGCAGATCCGCGGTGCGGATGTTCAAATGATCGGCTCTTCACTGTGGGTTCCGCTTCGGGGGCTGCTGGAGGCTGCCGGTCATGCGCCGTTGACAACAGCAGTGACCGTAGACGAGCGCAGGGTAAAAGCGCTTTGAAATGGAGCTGAACAGGAGGTCTAGGCACTCTTTTTCGTGGGAAGAATAGACAGTATCAGGCTTCGAACCGCCATATCACCTAACGGGGATGGCAGTGGGGGCTAGTCTATGACCAAAGGAAGGGTAGTCCATTGTCCTCTTCATCCTTAATGGAACAGAAACCGCTTGAACGGAAGGATCAAAATAGCGTAAATCCTACCAGGAGCCTGCCTGCCCGCTATGGCCGAAATGCCTTGGGAGAGTGGCTGAGAATGCTGGCGGTGGCTGCTGTTACTCTATCCCTGTATGTCTGGCGGGGAGGCGAGACGCTGTTGTTTCTCTTAACGGCCTGCGGAGTTCTTATGGCAGGCGGGCTGCTGCTGAAGCTCCTGGGCCCGCGTCAGGTGACGGTTACGCGAAGTTTGTCCCGTGTCAGCCTTGCAGCCGGGGATACGCTGACCGTGGAAGTGCGGGTCAGCTTCAGATCAAGCATTCCACTGCCATGGATGGTTATAGCCGACCACTGGAGCCAAGGACAACACCAGGAGTTGCTTTTTCCGGGATTCCGGCGATCGCTGACTTATAGCTATCCGCTGGAGGAAGTGCAGAGGGGTGTACACCGGCTTCACGGGTGCAGTGTAAGCTGGGGAGATATGCTCGGCTTATTCACTGGCGGCTGCCAGTCAGGGTGCGGCGACAGTTTCAAGGTCCGGCCGAGACCTTTGTACATAGGTGGCGCGGCGCTTTATAGCAGCGCGAAGGCGGGAGACGTGGCACTCAGCAGCCGTACGCGGAATTACAGCGCTGAAGCTGGTGAAATCCGCGAGTATGCACCAGGAGATCCGCTCAGCCGTATCCACTGGAAGAACAGTGCGCGCAAGGGGACGCTGCAGAGCCGTGTACCGGAGCGGGAAGAAGGACGCATGTCCTGCATCGTTCTTGCCAACACTCCCGGAGAATATCAAATTCCATACGGGGCTTTGACCCCGCGGGGGCAGCGCAGTGCTGCACCCGATGCATTTGAGCAAGCTGTTTCGGCCGCCATGGGTCTTTTGCTGGCCGCTGAACAGACTGGTTCATATGTACAGCTCTTCAGCGGCGGGTGGCCTGAGGGCATGGCAAGGCATGAAGGACTCGGGCAAATCCCGTCCAGAGTACAGGATATGCTCACCGAAATTGCCCCCGATGGCAGGCGTTCTCTAAGCACTCTGCTGGAGGATGCCTCGAAGGGCTGGATTCCCGGGATGACCGTTGCCGTCATTACAGGCCGGCTGGAGGAAGAATCTGCCCGTTCCCTTGCCCGTTTTCTGGTGCAGGGCGTGAAGGTTGAACTGTATTATGTCTGGGATCAACCCGCTCCGGAACCGGCAGGTGGTACTGAGAAGAATTCATGGAGCCCTTCTTCAACGGTCGGCGCCAGCCTGACCAGACTCGGAGCCAGTGTATACTGCCTCAGAGACAGTTGCCCGTCAAACGGATATAAGGGGGTGGGAAACCGTGGATTCCAGGAGAAGTCAACGCTTTGGTAGCGTCCAGCCGAATGCTGCAGAAGCGATTGCAGGGCCGTTAGGCATGTGGAAGAAACGCCTGGAGAAGAGGATCGGTACAAGCACTGCCTCGACCGCCCGGGACCCTTCGGAGAACAGTCAAGCTGATTACAGGGACAGCAGTCCTCTGCATTATCGGCTGCTGTTCTCTTTGGCCATTATGGGCTTGTTCATGGAATGGCTGCTTCCGCTTCTCCGGTCTTCCGTGGAGCCGGATACGCTGCGGCTGCTGTACACGCTCATGTTCTCCGCGGCAGCATTGCTGCTCTGGGGAAGCCTACGGCTTCCTAATTTTCTGCTGTATGCGGTTCAATGCATAATGATGTTCCTGACCTGGTTCTATATATGTGCCGCCAATGAAGGGGAACGCTGGCTGAGCACATATGCTGCCGGGTTTCCGGAGGATGTGGCTTTACTTTTTTCAGGACATCTCTCGGCGCTTAGCGGGAATAGCCGCTTGCTGATTCTGGTGCTGGGCTGGGGACTGCTGGTCTGCTCCGTACAGCAGCTGGCGCTATATAGAGGCAGCACGGCGCTTTTTACTCTCGTGACCTTGGTGTACCTTCTTGCACTGGATATGGGCTTCAGCGTGAGAACAACCGGCGATATTATAGTTGCTCTGGGGCTGATTCTATGGATGCAGGCTTTGAACAGTCTGCTGCGGCTAAGAGAGCGAACCGGAAGTGACTCTCTTCCTTATACGCGCTGGGGAGTGCTGACCCTGGCTGCTGCATTAATGATAATAACGGCGGCCTGGACAGGGGGGCAGCTGTACGGATCACGTCCGGGAGGGCCAATCACACTCCAACCGCTGTTGACCATGATGCAGAACTGGGCATCAGGGCAAATGGAGGAGTCCTCCCGAAAGCAACAGACCCTGTTAGGGAACACAGGCTACAGTTTAGGTGACGCAGAGCTCGGGGCTCCGCTGTCATCCAGTACGGAAGCTGTTTTTAGTGTGTTTGCCTCTAAGCCCTCCTACTGGCGCGGCGAGAGTATAGCTTACTATGACGGGCGGCGCTGGATCAGGGACGGAGCGGCATATCTACCGGTCAGTCTGACAGGGCTGCCTGTATTCAAGCAGGAGCTGTCCGAAAATGCAGGGGAGGGCCGCCGACTTGTTCAGCGCGTTCAATTCGCGGTTCCTTCCGCGGGTGGACTTCCGCTGTTCGGTGCCGGAACGGTAGCGGATATCCCGGGCGTCATCCTTGAAGACGGGAGCAGGCTTGGCTATGTGCTTGCGAATCCGGAGAAAACCAGCTTTCGGCTTCCGGAGGCGGGCGGCACGGTCAGAGTAGCAGAATACACTGTAGACTCTGTGCTCCCGGAGAGTGACCCGGCTGTGCTGGCAGCCTCTTCCGGAATAGACCCCCTGTCTGTTAGCAATGAGTATCTACAGCTTCCCGCAATGCTGCCTAAACGGGTCAGCAAGCTGGCCGCACAGCTCACGGTTTCAGCGGGCAACCGCTATGAAGCTGTCACCGCTGTGCGGGATTACCTGCAAAACGGCTTCACCTATACGCTGAAGACCCGGGTGCCGCCCCACGGGTCTGATTTCGCGGATGATTTCCTCTTCGTCACGAAACAGGGCTACTGCGTGCATTTCGCAACAGCGATGACCGTATTGCTTCGGAGCTCCGGTATACCGGCCCGTTATGTCCAAGGCTACGGGACGGGTACGCTGGCGCCGGGCTCCGTGCCGCCTCGTTATGACGTCACCCAGGGCGATGCCCACGCCTGGGTGGAGGTCTACTTTCCCGGCACGGGCTGGGTCCCGTTCGACCCCACCCCCGCTGCCGCTCTCGCCGCTGCCGGAGGCCTGGCGGCGGCCCCCCCGGCGGCTGCATCCGCGCCGCCGGGAACCCCCGCGTCCGCGCCGCGCGCAGCGGACGTCCTGCCCGCCCTACCGCAGGCGGGCGGGAATCCGCCAGCGCCGGCAGCAGCGGCGCTGGTGGGGCTGGCCGCCGCCTGGCGCTGGCGGCGCAGCCTGGCCCTGCTGCCGGCGGCACGGCGCGCCGGCAGGGTAAGCCGCGAGCGGCAGCTGCGCGCTGCCGCTCTGGCCTGGCGCGGGCTGGCGGCGCGGTACGGACCGCCGCCGCCCGGGGTGACGGCCAGGGAGTACGCCGCCTCCCTGGCCATTGAGGATGCGCGGCTGCGCGCCGCGCTCCGGCAGTTCATACGCCAGTGGGAAGCCCTGGCGTACAGCTGCCCCGCCGCGTCAGCGCAGGTGCAGCTACCCATCCCGGCCGACCCGCCGCTCCGCACAGCGGCTAACCTCAAGCACCAACGCTGCGCTGGGGCCGCAGCCGCCAGCAATAAAGCCGCTGCCGAAGGCGCCGACTTTATCGGGAGCTGTCTGGCAATTACCTTTCGCCTGACTGAATGACATTATGGCTCATCCCCATACTGTGAACATCTGCCAAATTGTTGATATTTACTTGCTGCACAAGGGCAAAACCATTGAATAAACGTGCCTTCCTTTCCTTGACGGTAAGAATTAACCATGAGTATAATGAATCCAATAATCAAGGGAGGCACGTAATGAACAAGCCAAATGAAATTATCGTCGTTCTCGATTTTGGGGGACAATACAATCAACTTATCGCGCGCAGAATTCGGGACCTGGGGGTATACAGCGAGCTTCTGCCGTACAATACGCCAATTGAGAAGATTAAGGCACTTTCGCCGAAGGGGATTGTCTTTTCCGGTGGACCAAGCAGTGTTTATGCCGAGGATGCACCTCATGTAGATCCGGCTATTTATGATTTGGGCTTGCCGATTTTTGGTATCTGCTATGGCATGCAGCTTATGGCACACCAGCAGGGCGGTAAGGTTGAACGTGCGGACAAGCGGGAATACGGCAAGGCCAACGTTGACTTTGAAATGGGCGCTGTACTTGCTACCGGACTGGATAGCGGTCAGACCGTTTGGATGAGCCATGGTGATCATGTGGTGGAGCTTCCGACCGGATTCAAGCTGGATGCCGGCACGGAGAGTGCACCGATTGCGGCAATGAGTCATGCAGACCGCAAATTCTTCGCAGTTCAATTCCATCCTGAGGTGCGCCACTCCGTGAACGGGAATGAGATGATCTCGAACTTCTTGTACGAAGTTTGCGGCTGTGAAGGCAAATGGACGATGGAATCTTTTATTGAGGATGCCATCAAGGATATCCAGGATAAAGTCGGCGACAAAAAAGTACTCTGTGCCCTCAGCGGCGGTGTAGACTCTTCAGTTGTTGCAATGCTGATTCACCGGGCAATTGGTGACCAGCTGACCTGTATGTTTATCGACCATGGCCTCCTGCGAAAAGGTGAAGCCGAGAGCGTAATGGAAACCTTTGTCGGCAAATTCGACATCCACGTGGTGAAGATTGATGCACGCGATCGTTTCCTGGGCAAGCTGGCAGGTGTCTCCGATCCCGAACAGAAACGCAAAATCATCGGCAACGAATTTATCTACTGCTTCGACGAAGAATCGGCCAAGCTGGGTGACTTCTCTTTCCTAGCCCAAGGTACGCTGTACACCGACATTGTAGAAAGTGGAACAGCAACGGCGCAAACGATCAAATCGCATCACAATGTCGGCGGACTGCCGGAAGATATGAAGTTCAGTTTGATCGAGCCATTGAATACGTTGTTCAAGGACGAGGTGCGCAAGCTGGGTGAAGAGCTGGGAATGCCGCATGCCATTGTCTGGCGTCAGCCTTTCCCGGGTCCAGGACTTGCTATCCGTGTGCTTGGCGAAGTGACCGAGGAGAAGCTGACCATCGTGCGCGATTCCGATTACATCCTGCGTGAGGAAATTGCCAAAGCCGGTCTCGACCGCGAAATCTGGCAGTACTTCACCGCATTGCCTAACATGAAGAGTGTGGGCGTAATGGGTGACGAGCGTACCTACTCCTACACTGTAGGTATTCGCGCAGTAACCTCCATCGACGGCATGACGGCCGACTGGGCACGTATCCCTTGGGATGTGCTGGAGAAAATCTCCGTCCGTATCGTCAACGAAGTGGACAACGTCAACCGCATCGTGTATGACATTACCTCGAAACCGCCTGCAACGATTGAGTGGGAGTAGGCTTAAATTCCAATACCACACCGAAACCTTCAAATCCACGATTGCCGTGGGTTTGAAGGTTTTTTGTGGATAAATAATCATATGTTTCACGCTATACGGCGAAGCCGTTTCTTCTTATTCTAATCCTATGGAAATGGTTTGGTCATTTGCATTTTTTGTGTAATGAGATGGATAATACTGTTGAAGAGTATATTTAAGGAGGAGAAGCAATGAAAGCCATCGTCATCGATCGTTATGGGGGCAAGGAAGAACTTCAGGAAAGAGAAGTGCCTAGCCCTGCTCCGCAAGCGCATCAGGTCGTAGTCAAAGTGGCCGCCACCTCAATTAATCCGATTGATTGGAAGCTGCGGGAAGGTTACTTGAAACAAATGATGGATTGGGAGTTTCCGATTATTTTAGGGTGGGATGTTGCCGGGACGATTTCAGAAATCGGCAGCGGGGTAACAGATTGGAAAGTGGGGGATGAAGTGTTTGCACGTCCGGAAACTACCCGCTTTGGCACGTATGCTGAATACACTTTAGTGGATGATCACCTGCTGGCACGCAAGCCTGGCAACATCTCATGGGAAGAAGCCGCATCGGTTCCTCTCGCAGGCCTTACGGCTTGGCAGGCGCTTTTTACCCATGGTGGACTGACTGCAGGAGAAAAGGTATTAATTCATGCTGGTGCAGGTGGCGTGGGTATGTTCGCAATCCAGTTTGCCAAACAAGCCGGAGCCTACGTTATTACGACAGCGAGTGAGCGTAACCATGAACTGCTTGCTTCACTTGGAGCTGACCAGATTATTGATTACCGTACGACCCGGTTTGAAGAGGTTTTATCGGACGTGGACCTTGTGTTCGATACGATGGGCGGGGACATACAGAAGGACAGCTTCCAAGTGTTGAAAAAACATACCGGGCGGATTATATCGATCGTCAGCAATTTTGATGAAGAGCTGGTGAGGGAGTTTGACGTAACCGCTAAAAATATATGGCTGGAGCCCAATGGCCAGCAGCTTCAGGAAATTGCCGGCCTTTTGGAGCAGGGGAAGGTAAGATCAGTGGTCGGTGCTACGTTTCCTTTTTCGCAAAAGGGACTGTATGATGCCCACGCATTAAGCGAGACCCACCATGCTGTCGGTAAAATAGCCGTATCTTTCTCTTAAAGAACCTGTCGATGTATCCCGAATAGCTAGAATATAAGAGCATTCCTAACCAGGGTGCTCTTTTCTATTGGCTAAATGGAGGGATACCCTCTCCTTGACAAGGACAAGCTAGGAGAAGGGATTAAAATTACACCGTAGAGCTGAGCTGCTCAAGCTGCTTGTTAAAGACACAAGTAAGTGTAACGTGACAAATGTCTGAATTACGAACAATATTTAAAACCTCACCCATAATGTTCGTATTTACCATTGACAAGTGATGTCATGTACACCTAAAATAATAAAGCGTTAGAGCAGCATAAATATTCGTATAATTCCGGGAATCGGCCCGGAAGTCTCTACGAGGTCACCGTAATGACCTGGCTACGATTAAGAAGAGCAAAGCCTTCACAATCCTTCGGATGTTAGTCCGAATATAAGGATTTATGTGTTTCACTGCATAAATCATCCTTATATTTCTTGCTGAGACGGTACCGTCCTTTGTATGGACGGCACAGCCGTTTGGCTTGACAGGCGCGAAGCTGTTCTTTTTTCGGGCCGGTGTCTCCCAAGATGCCGGCTTTTCTGTTGCTTTCAGACAACATACACCATAGGGGGAGAACAATTTGAACCGCTTTTTCAAGTTGAAAGAAAACGGCACCACAGTACGCACAGAGATTATGGCCGGTCTGACCACATTTATGGCAATGGCGTATATTTTGTCGGTTAATCCAGGTACACTTACCGCCTTTGGCCGTATTGACATGGGCTGGTATTCCGTATTTCTGGCAACCGCTCTTGCAGCGGGGATCTTCACCATCGCCATGGGACTGTTCATTAATTTTCCGGTAGCGCTGGCGCCTGGTATGGGCCTTAATGCATATTTTGCATCCGTAGTTTTATCGTCGGCAACCACTGACCATGAGTTTACCTGGCAAATGGGTCTGACCGCCGTATTTATTTCCGGTATTATCTTTATCTTGCTTACGATCACCCAGATCCGGCAGATCTTGCTTACCGCCATTCCTGACAGCTTGAAGCATGCCATTACCGTCGGTATCGGTATGTTCATTACCATTATCGGCCTGAAAAACAGCGGACTGATGACCATCGGCGTTGAAGCCGGCAAAGACATCGCCGCTAATAAGTTTACAGATGTACTTTCCTTTGAAACGGTTATTCATATGGGAAGCCTGGAGAACACCAATGTTCAGCTGGTCATTATCGGCCTGCTGCTGATCTCCATCCTGATGGTACTGAAGGTACGTGGTGCAATCCTGTTCGGGATTCTTGGTACCACGGTAGCTGCTATCCTTATGGGCGCTGTTGATTTCAGTACCCTGTCCAATCCGCAGACCCCTTGGGTTCCTGATTTCTCACAGCTGAATTTCTGGGAATTTGACTGGCAGGGTATCATGCACACTGGTATCGTATCTGCGATTGCCACATTCACCTTTGTTGAATTATTTGATACCTTTGGTACGCTTGTCGGTACAGCCGAACGTGCAGGAATTATGAAGGACCCTGAAGAAGGCAAGAAACGTGTCGGAAAAGCGATGTTTGTTGATGCAGTCGCTGTTGCCGGCGGTGCAATGCTCGGTACTTCCACAACTACCGCTTATGTTGAGAGTGCTGCCGGGGTTGCTGAGGGCGGACGCACAGGCCTGACTGCCGTTACAACGGGTGTCTGCTTCCTGCTGGCGCTGTTCCTGGCTCCAGTTGTGGCGCTTATCCCTGGCCCAGCTACTGCGGCTGCACTGATTATTGTCGGTGTGCTGATGGCTCAATCTATCCGCGAAATCGATTTTCAGGATATGGTTCTGGCGATTCCAGCCTTCCTGACCTTCGTAATTATGCCTTTCACTTACAATATCGCGAACGGGATCTCCTTCGGAATTGTTACGTACGTTATTCTGGCCTGTGTAGCCAACCTGGCCGGCAAAAAGAAATACGACATCCACTGGATGATGTGGGTGCTCGCTGTTCTGATCGTTCTGCGTTACCTTCTGATCGGCAGCCAGGGCTAAGTTAAGTCTATTGCGTAGTCTATATAAACCGGAACATGCAGATTTCTGTTTCAGCGGTCCCTTCTATTGAAGAAGGGGCCGTTTTCTCATATTGAGGAGTAACTTCGGGATAACCTCTGCTGTGGCCTTTTCTTGAGCCGGCATTTCGATTATATTGTTGAAGAGGTGATCCTATTGTCCGTCTTTTTCCAAAAAACATATCGGTCCTGCAAAGACAATCCGTGGCCGCTCGTACTGTTTGTACTGGGTGCCATTGTCAGGACGGTTTATCTCGGCTCTATTCCTTCGGGACTTAATCAGGATGAGGCATCCATCGGTTATGATGCTTATGCGATCCTTCATTATGGGATTGACCGCAACGGTGTCCACCTTCCCGTTCACCTCATCGCCTGGGGCAGCGGACAGAATGCACTGTATGCTTATTTATCCATGCCTTTCATTTGGATCTTCGGATTGACACCGATGTCGGTAAGAGCGCTTAGTTTGGTGATGGGCCTTTTTGGCATGATTTTTTTCTATTTATGTATGAAAAGACTGTTTCCATCCAGAGTAGCAGGCATCTTCGCCATGTTCTTTATCGCCATCAATCCCTGGCATATTATGATGTCCAGATGGGCGCTTGAATCGAACTTGTTCCCTACTTTGATCCTGATTGCTGTCTATTGTCTGCTGAGATCATTTCAGAATTCTAAATGGACTTACGGCTTCACCGTTATCCTGGCAATCTCGCTGTATGCATACGGTACAGCCTACTTTTTTGTGCCGGTATTTGCTATCTGTGCGGCATTTCTTCTATTGTATAGTAGAGCCATGAAATTCCGGACGTTAGGCTGGAACGGTATTCTATTTGTGCTCCTTGCTTTGCCTATACTATTATTTATAGTAATTAATCATTATGGGCTTCAAGAGATTGGCATGAAGCTCTTCACGATTCCCAAATTAACGATGCCCCGGGTGGAGCAGATTTCCTCTGTATTCAGCGGACAGCTCCTGCAGACGGCATCCGGCAACTTTAGTTCATTTCTCCGGCTTATGCGCAGCGGGAGTGACGGGCTGCCCTGGAATTCCATATCTCCATACGGTTATGCTTATCCAATTGCTCTGCCCTTTGCTCTGCTTGGGCTTTTCGTCCTGATGTATGAGTTCTACCAGCGCGGACGCGAAGGGCTTGTGAATATCGTCGTGCTACTCTGGCTGGGCATTGCCGTACTGATGGCCCTGATCACAGATGTGAACACCAACCGGATTAATATTATTTTCTACCCTCTGATTATGCTGGTTGCTGCAGCTGTATTCTGGCTGTATCAGAAAATTAAGCCTGCCGGTATAGTAGCGGTTTTGGCATTTGCTGTAATGTTCGGCTTTTTTACAAATACTTATTTTCGTGAGTTCCCCAAGAGCATCGGTCCAGCCTTTTATGACTCATTGGGGGAGGCTATCCAGTATGCTTCAGAAGCAACCAGCGGCAATGTCTATGTCACGGATAAGGTCAACATGCCCTATATCTATGTGCTCTTTTATGAGAAGACCAATCCGCATGACTTTCTGGATTCTGTCAAATACATCAATCCCGGAGATGCATTTCAGAGGGTCGCTTCGTTTGGGCGGTACAAATTTGGCGCTCCGGACACGCAGCCGGGACAGAAGGCATATGTCTACGGGAATAATGAGCCTGTGCCTGCAGTGAATGGAGGCTACACGATTACGCGCTTCACGAATTACAGCGTGCTTATTTATAACCATACGGAAGGTATGAATGCTGCTGATGTAGAAGGAGTGCAAGCAGAGGTTCCTAATACAAACTGACCTGAATATCACTCTGTTGTACTTCCGGATGCATCCCTTAAGCAAGGCGAGCAGGCGGAGATTTACATAACCGGCGGGAACGGCTGGATTAACATTGACGAGGTGAGGTTGGAACGATGATCAAGAGTACACGCGCGGCCGCAATGATGCTTTTAATGCTGTTATTGTTCATTCTCCCTGTAACAAGCATTCATGCAGCAGGCAATTTATTGCAGAATCCGGGCTTCGAGGATGGAGAAGAGGGTGCTCCTTCGGGCTGGACCAAGGATATGTGGATCGCAGGGGACAACTCCGGGCTGCTTTCTGTGCAGTCTGAGGATGTCCATTCCGGAAGCAAGGCAGCAGTTATAGAGAATCTGGAGCCCAATCACCTCAAATGGGTACAGACGATTGCTGTTTCGGCTAACAGCTACTATAAGATCTCCGGCTATATCAAAATCGTCAGTACCGCAGGCGAGGGCCTTGGTGCGAACATTTTCCCGGTAGGCATCGGAGGCGGTTATCCCGCTACCAAGGATACGGCTGGAGATTGGCAGTATCTTGAGTTCTACGGCCAAACGGGCCCCGAACAAAAAGAGCTGGGCATCGGCGCAGCCCTGGGCGGCTATGCCAGTCTGATTCAAGGCAAGGCTTACTTTGATGATTTGTCAGTAGAGCAGGTAGATGCCGCTCCTGGAGGAGCCAGTGTCATCTCGCTGGATAGCGGAGCGGCAGCAGCCCAGAACGGAAGCAGCAAAGCTGCTGAGACACCGCACAAAGTATCGCCTGCCAAGCTTCTGTTGCTGTCGGCGGTATTTAGCGTCTTTTTCGCTTTCTTCTATAATAGGGCATTCCGCAGTGACCGGCTTCTGAAGCAGCAAGATGTTATCTATACCAGATGGCTCTATGTTGTCTTCGGCGCAGCTTTGATCCTGCGGATCTGGATTGGATTGACCGCACAAGGATATCAAAATGACATGAATACCTTCATCGCCTGGGGTCAGCGTCTTGTGGACCTGGGGCCAGGCAAGTTTTATGAAAAGGGGTATTTTGCCGATTATCCTCCTGGATATCTTTACATATTATATGTGCTTAGCCTCATTCGCGGGCTGTTCGGATTTGCACATGGCTCCGGAGGAGAAAATCTGCTCTTTAAGCTGCCGGCAATCATTTCCGACTTGGTACTGGGCTGGCTGATCTACCGCGCAGGCCGCAAGAAGCTTGGTTCCGGTGTGGCTATCGGCCTGATGCTGCTGTTCCTGTTCAATCCGGCTGTCCTGATGGATTCTGCTGCTTGGGGGCAAGCGGACTCGTTCTTTTTAGTGTTCCTGCTGCTCAGTATTCTGAGTGCCTCGGAACAAGGATTTGTGCGTTCGGCTATCTTTTTTGCTCTGGCCACGCTCATTAAACCACAGGCACTAATATTCACGCCTGTTCTGCTGTTTGCCTTCTATCATCACCGTGCGTGGAAGCAGCTGGCGGTCGGTGCCCTTTACGGTCTTGGCATCTTTGCTGTGCTGGCCGCTCCATTCTTCTGGAATAATGGCGGACTCGGAGGACTTATCGACCTTTATAAGGGAACCTTATCCTCCTATCCTTATTCCACGGTGAATGCCTTTAATCTATATGCGCTGACCGACCCGATGTGGGCTTCGATTGATTCCATGTGGCTTGGGATTACCTACCGTGCCTGGGGCTTTATTTTCATCCTGGTAGCCGTTGCCCTTGCAGCGTACTACTCTTTCACAAAAGACCGCAAAGATCTGTCGAAGTCCTTCTTCATCGGTATGGTTCTGATCATAATCGTGTTCGTGTTCGGTACCAAAATGCATGAACGTTACATGTACCCGGCCTTGATCCTGTGTCTGTTCACCTATATTGAGAGCCGTGACCGGCGGTTCTTGACTCTGTTCCTCGGCTTTACTTTGACACAGTATCTTAATGTAGGGTATACACTGGCCCATCTGAACGCCGGCAATAACCCGCCTTCAGACGGAATTGTGCTGGTGACTGCAATTGCCAATATCGCTTTGGCGTTATATATGCTGTACGTAGGCTATTCCGTATATGTCCGTAAAAACATCAAAGAGCTCGCATCACCGGCCACTCCATCAGAGAAGTATGATGCCGATATGGAACTCGCTGAGGGAATCCGTCCGCTGGTGAAGAGCGTCAAAGCCGGCAGGTTTAAGCTGCAGCGCAAAGACTGGATTTGGATGCTGGGCATTACCGCCGTATATGCGGCACTGGCATTATTTCATCTGGGCTCTACCAAAGCCCCGGAAACCCTGTGGGAACCGGCAGCCAGCGGCGAGAGCTTTTATGTAGACCTTGGCCAGAGCAGACAACTGGAACGTGTGAATATATTCGGCGGTGTCGGGACCGGCAAATTCAAGCTGGAGTTCAGCGAGTCGCCGGATGTCTGGAACAGCCCGCTGGACGTCAACGAAGATGTCGGCAATGTGTTTATTTGGAAAAGCCAGCCTTTGAACGTAGCGGCAAGATATGTGAAACTGACTGTTACATCGCCAGGCTTCACTTTGAATGAGATGGCCTTTTATGAACAGGGGGGAGGCAAAACACCGCTTCCGGTAGCTAGCGTTACACCTGATGGTGCTGCTGCCAAGAGAGGCCAGCCGTCCAATCTGTTTGACGAACAGTCGATCATTCCGGAAAACTCCGGATTCATGAACAGCACCTACTTTGATGAAATCTATCATGCCCGCACGGCCTATGAGTATGCACATGGTATTGTTCCGTATGAGAATACCCACCCGCCGCTTGGTAAGCTGCTGATCTCGGCCGGCATGGAGCTGTTCGGCGTCAATCCGTTTGGCTGGCGGATCATCGGTACTCTCTTTGGCATCGCAATGCTGCCGCTGATCTATATCATGGCCCTGAGGCTCTTCAAAAAGAGTCTCTACGCCGCACTTGCCGCCGGATTGTTCGCTCTCGATTTCATGCACTTCACCCAGACGCGCATCTCCACGATCGATGTCTACGGCGTATTCTTCATCATGCTGATGTTCTATTTCATGCAGCGGTATTTTACAATGAATTTCTATCGTGTACCGCTGCGCCAGACGCTGGTCCCGCTATTCTGGTCGGGTCTGTTCTTCGGAATCGGCGTTGCCTCCAAATGGATTGTAATCTATGGAGGAGCCGGGCTTGCTATTATGCTGGCGCTTGGCTTATTTGAACGCTATAGAGAATACAAGGCGGCGGGGCGTTTGCTGTCTGAGGGCAGAGTGGGGGATCAGGAGCTGAAGGCGGCCTGCCACACCGCGGCCGGATCATTCTGGAAGAATACTATCATTACCCTGCTTAGCTGCCTGTTGTTCTTTGTAATTATTCCAGGCATTATCTATAGCCTGTCCTTTATCCCTGTACTGTCCGTCTCGGCGGATGGCTACACGTTCAAAGGCCTGATCGAAGCCCAGAAGAACATGTACGATTACCATAGCCAGCTTGTTGCCACCCATCCGTTTGCATCCTCATGGTGGGAATGGCCGTTCATGAAACGGCCGGTGTGGTTCTTCAGCGGGGGAGAAGGCCTGCCTGAAGGCAGGGTTAGCAGCATCGTCACGATGGGGAATCCGCTGATCTGGTGGACCGGAATCTTTGCTATGCTGGCTGCGGTCTGGTTTACAGTGAAGCGCAAGGACAAGAACCTGTACATGATCTGGATCGGGTTCTTCTCACAGTATGTACCGTGGATGCTCGTGCCGCGTGAGACATTCCTTTACCACTATTTTGCGATGGTGCCGTTCATGATTCTTGCCATTGTATATATCATGAAGCTGTTCGACAGCAAATACCCCGAAGCCCGCTACATGCGTTATGCATATGTGGCCGGAGCCGCACTGCTCTTTGTATTGTTTTATCCCGTACTGTCAGGTATGCAGGTCAGTAAAGACTATGTGGACGTTATGCTGCGCTGGTTCCCTTCTTGGGTATTCTAGTGTACTGGCAAATGCTTGCGAAGCAGCTGCATATCTTTTGATTTATGTAGTAAATGACTAGGCATATGCTTCTAAGGCGGTTTTGTATGAAGCCGATCTGGAAGCATATGCTGACAAAACCTAGGTTTATGCTTCCGAGGCGAGTTTTGAACGAAGCGATTCGGATGGATGCATGGGCTCACAAAACTTTTAGGAGGAACAAAGGTGAAAGCCAGATACAGTGTAATTGTCCCCATGTTCAATGAGGAGGAAGTCATTCAGCATACGTATGAGCGTCTCAAGAAGGTAATGGACGGTTGCGGCGATTCCTACGAGCTGGTCTTCGTCAACGACGGAAGCCGGGACCGTACAGCCGAGATTATGCGCGGGGTCAGCCGTCAAGATGAGCATGTCAAGCTGATCGATTTCTCGCGCAACTTTGGCCATCAGGTAGCGATCACGGCGGGGATGGATTATGCTGAAGGCGAGGCGGTCGTGGTTATTGATGCGGATCTTCAGGACCCGCCGGAGGTTATTTTGCAGATGATCGCGAAGTGGAAAGAGGGCTATGATGTTGTTTATGCCAAGCGGCTCAAACGCCACGGAGAGACTTTTTTCAAAAAAGCAACTGCGAAGATCTTCTATCGTTTGCTGAGCAGCATGACAAGTGTGGATATTCCTACAGATACAGGGGATTTTCGTTTGATTGACCGTAAAGTATGCGATGTGCTGCGTGGTCTGAAGGAGAAGAACCGTTATGTGCGAGGACTGGTAAGCTGGGTGGGCTTCCGGCAGACCATGGTGGAATACGTTCGTGAAGAGCGCTTTGCCGGCGAAACCAAATATCCCCTGAAGAAAATGATCCGGTTTGCGCTCGACGGCATCACCTCCTTTTCCCATAAACCGCTGAAAATCGCCTCATACATTGGCTTTTTTCTTTCCTTCTCGAGCTTCCTTTATTTGTTCTTCGTTTTATTCCAAAAGGTTTTTACTTCTTGGACCGTCCCGGGCTGGGCTTCTATCGTGGGCGTCAACCTGCTGTTTAACGGCATTGTGCTCATGCTGCTTGGTGTAATTGGTGAATATATCGGGCGGATTTATGATGAGTCCAAGGATAGACCGCTGTATATCGTGCGCGAGACTAAGGGCTATGGTGACGTTGAGAGTGATGTAGAGCGCGCAGACATGCGGAAGGAAAGCGATTATGTTAAATAAAAAACTGAATGCAGGCTTTGTGCAGTTTTTAAAATTCAATGCCGTTGGCCTGCTGAATACATTGATTGATTTTGTGGTATTTACCCTGTTGCATTCGCTTGGGATGATGAATACACCGGCACAGATTATTTCATACAGCACCGGTACAGCCAACAGCTTTATTTGGAATAAAAAGGTGACCTTTAAGGACCATAACCGCGGGAGCCAGGACGGCTTTGACCGGATGCAACTGGTTAGGTTTATTGTACTGAACCTCGTAGTGCTGGGCATTTCGGTGCTGCTTATGCATTTGCTGACAGACCGCTTCGGTCTTCAGGTGCTGATTGCCAAAGTGCTGGTTACCGGTGTGACTGTGATTATCAATTTTTTCGGAAGCCGGAAGTGGGTATTTTGAAAAGGCTCCTTCAAAGGAGGAGCCAGCTTTGTCTGCTTGGGTCTGCACAAACTAACTTATGGGGGTGATGTTCATGCGCAAATTCTCTTATCTTATTATTCTTGCCGGGATTCTGATTATGCTGTACCCCAAAGCAAACGAGTGGTACAACGATTGGCAGCAGCAGAAGCTGCTGGAAGAAGCTGAACAGGCATATAGTGAAAGTGCGCCTTCAACGTCTCCGCAGTCCGACCTGAGTAAGCGGTACGCCGAAGTCACGCAGCTTCTTGCAGAGGAGTCCTCTGGAGATCAGGCGGAGGCGACGGAACCGCCATCCCCTGAAATCCGGTTGGGTGGGAAGATCACAGGCATCATCCAGATCGATAAAATCAATCTTAAGCTCCCTATCCTGGAGGGCGCCACCAAAACCAATATGAAACATGCCGCCGCTCATATGCAAGAGACTGCTGCAATTGGGCAGGTTGGTAATGCTGCGATTGCAGCACACAGATCAAGAACGGCCGGCCGGCTTTTTAACAGATTGAATGAAGTTGCGATCGGCGATACCATATCCGTACAGACGAGTGGGCATGATTACCGCTACGTAGTGTATGATATCTCGATTGTTGAACCTACGGATGTTTCCGTCTTGAATGGCAAGGGCGATGACAAAATACTCACACTGATTACTTGTGATCCATTGGTTAATCCAACCCATCGTCTGATTATTCACGCTAAGTTATCCTGAATTCGATAAGCTGTGACTTGGAAGTCCGATATTGTAAAAATTTTATCAATAAATAGTAGGAATCTAGTGATTTAGATCTTGTATATAGAGATGAATATGGTAGTATATAACTATAAAAGCTAAGCACGATAACGGCAAACCTATCGAAAGGTAGGGACGCAAAGCTAAAGGGCCTTCCCTCTATGGATGGCAGCCAGCTACCGAATGAAGAGGCTTTTTTTGTTTAGTCTTATATGAATCTAGTAGATCACTTTTAGAAGTGAGAACAGATAAAGCTTATACGATAACGGCAAACCTATCGAAAGGTAGGGACGCAAAGCTAAAGGGCCTTCCCGAATGGATGGCAGCCAGCTACCGAAAGGGGTTTTATCCATGAAAAAGATCTATTTTATGCTATTGACACTGTTCGTAGTCGCCACTTCCGTCCAAGTAGGCTCGGCAGAAGCTGCCAGCACGGAAACAGGCTGGTTAAATACATCGCAGCTGAACCAAGGTGTAATCGCAGTATCTTATGACGTACCGAATGACAAACGAATTAAGCTGATGATCACCAAGGACAATAACAGCTACACTTACAATCTCTATGCATCTAAGCCAACAGAAACATTCCCATTGCAGCAAGGTAATGGTTCTTACAAGGTTTCGGTTTTGGAGAACACTACCGGCAACAAATACAAAGTAATTTCTTCAGAAACAGTAGATCTGAGCCTGGACAATGCTAACGCCGTATATTTGAGCTCTGTACAGAATGTGAAGTGGAGTTCTTCCGATAAATCAGTTCTCAAAGCCGCCCAGTTGACACAGGGCTTAACCACCGACGAACAAAAGGTGAAAGCAATCTACGACTTCATCGTTTCCAATGTGAAATATGACTATACTCTGGCCTCTACGGTTACGACAGACTATATTCCGAACAATGATAATACACTCATCACCAAAAAAGGCATCTGCTACGATTATGCCTCATTGTTCGCAACCATGCTTCGCAGTCAAGGCATACCTGCTAAGCTGGTAATGGGGAATACAAGCTATGTGACCTCCTACCACGCATGGAATGAAGTATTAATTAACGGCAAATGGGTAACTATCGATACTACAGTCGATGCTGGACTGGGTAAGAGTAACCAAGCTACAGGATTGATCAAAGTAGCAAGCAAATACTCGGCCGCTAAGTTCTACTAATAATAGTAGAAGCGTAATTCAAATAAACGCGATTTGAAGATAACCCACTTAAAAATTAAGTGGGTTATCTTTCTTTTTTAAAAGGGTTGCTTTTTCGTATGACAATAGGGTATTATAAATAAGCGTTGTTGGAGCACTGCTAAGTAAATATGAATGACTAAACAAGTGATTCGAAAAAAGCTTGCATTACTCGAATGAATGTGATATATTATAAGAGTTGCTGGTGACGAGATAATCGGCGCCGACGACGAGCTTGATCTTTGAAAACTGAACAACGA
>NZ_JBQENA010000008.1:0-286903 GCF_052044425.1 Paenibacillus sp. 22594 | reverse complement strand
GATATAGACCACAACCACCGGCTTGCCCAGCTGATGAATCTCCTTGAACAGTTCCAGCTGCACACCTGAGAGGGCCAGCGAGATCCGGTCAATCCCTTCGCCGCAGTCCATATCGCTCCAGGCATGCTCCGTCACCTTTGACGCTCCGGTCTTGAGGTCAATGCTGCCTTCGCCGAAATCGCGGGCACTTGAGCCACCAAGCACCATAACCACAGTGTCAGCCTGCTCGGCGCAAGCCAAGGCGGCTTCGAAGCCTTCTCTGTCCTCGCCTTTGATCCGGCAGCCGGGGGCGTACAGCACCCGCTCCGCTCCAAGCTTGCTGCGGACCCCGTCCAACACGGTGACGATACTGGACCGCGGCTGCGGCGAGGTATAATCCCCCAGCTGATTGTACGGCGCATCGGCGTTCGGGCCGATGACCGCCACCTTGCCGGTGCTCCCGCTGCCCGCGCCCATGCTACCGTTACCCGCCAGCGGCAGCGTCCCGCCATCATTCTTCAGCAGAATGATGCTCTCCGCAGCCAGCTTCCGGGCAAGCTCCCGGTGCTTCGCGCTACCGATGAACTTCTCCGCCGCCTCCGGATCGGCGTACGGCTGCTCGAACAGGCCGAGCTTGAACTTCAGCTCCAGCACCCGCTGCACGGCACGGTCCAGGACTTCCACGGCCAGCTTGCCGCTGCGGACAGCGTTCACCAGATGCTTGACGAACATCGCGCCGGACATCTCCATATCGATCCCTGCCGTGATCGCCTGCACCGACGCATCCAAACCGTCCTCGGCGACATCATGGCCGGCGGCCAGCATTTCGATGGCACCGCAATCGGTAATCACGAGGCCGTCAAAACCCCAAGCCCCCCGGAGAATCTCCTCCAGGAGTGCGGTATTCGTCGTACAGGGCACGCCGTCAATCTCATGGTAGGCAGGCATAATGGACACCGCGCCTGCTGCCACCGCCTTCTTGAACGGTAGCAGATCCACTTCCAGCAGCTCGCGCCAGCCCATATGCACCGGACCGGCATTGCGTCCGCCCTCGGAGCTGCCGTAGCCGACAAAGTGCTTCAGTGTAGCACCCACACTTTCCGGGCTGCTCAGCGATTCTCCCTGAAGCCCCTCCACGGCGGCAACCGCCAGCTCGCTGATCAGATAGGCATCTTCGCCAAAGCATTCCTCCGTCCGGCCCCAGCGGGGATCGCGCACGACATCCAGCACAGGCGAGTAAGTTACCGTCCCCCCTTGGCTGCGGGTCTCCAGTGCCACCGCCCGGCACATCTCCCGGTACAGGTCCACATTCCACGAGCTGCCCAGGGATAGCGGAACCGGAAATACGGTCGCCCCGATGGCCATATGGCCGTGCGAGCACTCTTCCCCGATCAGGATCGGGATGCCGAGGCGTGAGTTCCCGATGGCATAACGCTGAATCGCATTCACTGCCTCCGCCCCCTGGCGCGGGGACAGCCCGCTGGCCAGGGTCACTCCGGTCCACGGATCCGCACGGAGCATGCCGTAGAGCGAGCCGATGCCCGTCTCTGCCACCTGGCGTTTGAAGTCTTCCGTAAGCGTAATTGCTCCATCTGTATGTTCATAGACTTGCCAGCCGAAGGGCTGAACCAGCTGTGCGGCCTTTTCTTCCAAGGTCATCTGTCCCAGCAGATGCTCCGCCCGTTCTTGGGGAGAGTGCTGACTAGACTTGTCACTCATAGGCTTCTCTGACCTCCCTTTCCTGGAGTTATCCTTTAACACTGCCGAGTACGAGACCCTTCACAAAATACTTTTGTAAAAATGGATAAACAAGCAGAATGGGGAGCGCTGTAAGAAAGATCTGAGCTGCCCGTCCCGTACGGTCCGACACGAATTTCAAGGTATCCGGGTCCTGCATTTTCATATTTTTCAGCGAATTGGCATCTATTGTAACGGCTTGAAGATAAGTCGCGAGCGGATAATGCTCCGGGCTTTTCATATAGATCAATCCGTCGAACCAGGAATTCCAATGGAATACCATCGTTAACAGCGCAACGGTCGCAAGCGAAGGGAGTGAAACGGGCAGATAGATGCGGAAGAGCACGGTCAAATGGTTCGCACCATCCATCAAGGCCGATTCCTCCAGTTCTTTAGGCAACCCCCTGAAAAAATTCAGGACAAGAATGACATTGAACACGTTAACGGCACCAGGGAGAACCAGGGCCCAAATCGTATCCAGTATCCCCGTCTGTTTTACTGCCAGATAGGAAGGGATTAGACCCCCGTTGAACAATATCGTAATGACGAAAATCCATGCATAAATGCTTCTCCAGGGAAATTTATCGTTTTCCTTAGAGAGCGGGTAAGCGGTAAGGACACAAATGAAAAGACTCAGCACAGAGCCGAGCACAAGCCGTTCCACTGAGTTGAACAGGGAATGCATGAATGTGCCATACTTCATCACGACTGCATAAGAGTGGAGATTGAAATCCACCGGCCAGAAGTTGACCTGACCTGCACTCACCGCGCCCGAAGAACTAAAGGAGACCGCCAGCACATTGAGCATAGGCAGGAGACAAACGATAGATAAGACGATTAGGAAGACATAATTGCAGATCATAAACAGCAGCCGGGATTTTGAACGTTTATACATATCAGGAACCCCTTTGGTTAGAAGATTCGGTAATTCGCCAGGCGATAGGCCAGATAATAGGAGCTCGAAATGAAGAATAGCGAAATCAGCGATTTGAATAGTCCGATAGCCGTAGATACGCTGTACTGGGCATCAACAATACCAATGCGGTAAATCAGTGTATCCAGCACATCTCCCGAAGAATAGGTGGCAGGTGTGTACAGGTTGAAGATCTGGTCAAAGCCTGCATTCAGCACATTGCCCAGGCTCAGTGTCCCCAGGAGAATAATAATCGGCAATATCCCCGGGAGGGTCACATTCAGCGTCTGCTTCCATCGCGAGGCACCATCCATCAGTGCGGCTTCGTACAGGGAAGGATTAATTGCGGTAAGTGCCGCCAGATAAACAATCGTATTGAAGCCAAATTCTTTCCAGATATCGGTGCCCACCAGTACAAAACGGAACCATTGATTATCCCCCAGAAAGAACACCGGATTGAACCCGAAGAAGGTAATCACCTGATTGACCACGCCGGAGGAGGGCGAAAGAATATCCTTCAGAATCCCGGCCAGAATAACCCACGAGAGGAAGTGGGGAAGATAGATCAGGGTTTGAACGCCTTTTTTGATAAAAGTGTGTACCACCTCATTGAGCAGCAGGGCAATGATGATGGGCACAATCAAATTACCAATCATTTTCATCACGGCAATCAGTACTGTATTTCGCAGTACCGGCAGAAACTCCGGCATTTTAAACACATAGGTGAAATTATCGAAGCCCACCCAGGGTGAATGGAGCATCCCCTTAAATCCTGAGAACTTCTCAAACGCTATCACAATGCCGGCCATAGGATAATAGCAGTAGACCAGCACGAGAATTAGAGCGGGAAGCAGCATCAGGTGCAGGATTGTGTGTTCTTTGAAACTTCTCAGATAGCGCATTCTCTTCGTCTCCCTCAATCCATTTATTGATATGAGGCCATTCGAATAGGCGAAGGGGAAGAATCCTCCCCCTCCGCTCACCGATATTCTTTTAATGCGAGGCTTTCCAATCATTAACTTCCTTGGTGATTTGCTCACCGCCGAGAGAGTTCCAGTCTGCTACGAACTTGTCAAAATCCTCGCCGGAGCCTTTATTCATAATGATTTTCGTGAAGACCTCCTGCTCCAGCTTATCCAGTGAGCTTTTCTTGGTTACCATCGTCGGAGTAGGCGCCCCGTAAAACTCGGATTTCAGCTGATTCGGCAAATTATCTTTTTTGATAATGGCAAAAGCGTCAAATTGGCGCATGGTGCCGTAGCCCTTGGCGATATCTCCTTTTTTGAAAGCTTCAATTGCATTGAAGGCTTCGATCTGCTCGGAATTCAGTTTGGAGGAATCTCCAGAGGTGAGCGCTGCTTCCACTGCATCGAGATTATCGGGAATATCTTTGGTCGTCGGCCAGGATTGCACGAGCGGATATTTAAAGTAGCTGACGACCGGTGTAACATTCATATTTGCTCCGAATTTGGCATTCTCGGATGTTGCTCCCCACATTTTTTCCTGGAATTCATTCAGCAGCTTCACTGCCGCCTCCGGATGCTCGTATCCTTTGCGGATAACCGTATAGGAGTTGACTGTTGGATTGACCGCTTGAACCACGGGCTTGCTGCCATCTACAGATACGATGGAATAAGGCTTCAAGTTGACCAGATCGGCATTTTTACTGACATCAATGGGCCAGAGTGAATTCCAGTTCCCGCCATACCACATGCCAAGCTTATTACCAATGATATCTTCGCCCAGCTTGCCTCCATCCTTGACAATCCATTCCTTATCGATGAGTCCGTTTTTGTACAGCTCCTGCAGCTTAAGCAGAGCTTCCTTAACTTGAGGCTGAATGCCGCCATAGACAATCTTGCCATCGCTGCCCTTCACCCACATTCCGGGATAGGCCTTAAATCCGGCAAACCAGCCACCGAGATCGGCAACATCTCCTCCAGTCATTACCGGACCCTGGGCAATGCCCAGCCCGTAGCTGTCCTTCTTGCCGTTTCCATCCGGGTCCTTGTTCACAAAGGCATCAGCGATAGCCTCCAAATCCCCGATAGTTGCGGGTTCGGCCAGTCCCAGCTTCTTCAGCCAGTCCGATCTCAGCCAGAGCACATCATTATTGGTTATGGTTCCAGCCAGATTAGGCAGCGCCATAAGCTTGCCGTCAAAAGTAGCGGAGCTGATCCCGATACCTCCGTCCTTGTTCATCAGTTCTTTGGTGAACGGCTTGGCAGATTGCTCAAAGGCTTCTGTCAAATCGGCAAGTTGACCCTCCTCTACAAGCTGCTGCAGCTGAGTGGAATTGACCTGAAACATATCGGGCAGGTTGTCTCCCGAGCCGATAATGACATTCAGTTTGTTGGTATAATCCTCTGCTTTGGCCGCGGTCCAATCCAGCTTCACCTTGATGCCAAGGGTATCGCTGAAATAACGGCTCCACACATTGTTGTTAATATCATCCCCGGAATCATATACCCAGTTGGATTCCGCCAGCTGTGCCGCTACAATCTCAATCGGAGGATCGTACTTCCCGTCTTTTTGTCCTGCAGGGGCATTGGTGCCGGCATTGGCTCCGGCAGTGCCGGCCGCTGTTTCCTGTGCCTTCGGTTCATTGTTCACTTGGGCTTCTTTGTCAGAACATCCTGACAATACCAATACCGTGGCCAGAATAAGAGCTAGACCACTGCTTCCTGTCACCTTTTTGCTCATGTTCATGTTATAGCCTCCCTAGAATTCGTCTATCTAAGTGTAAGCGGAGCTGAAAGATTGCCCGCATAGTCTTCCATGACCACGTATACAGAAGTAGCCGTGGAGGTGAAGCTCAGGCTTGCCTTGGTTGTGCGCCCCCGGATAATACGGGGTTTGCTGCCGCTGCTGTAAGTGGTGTCGAAGGATTTTGGTGTTCCGTTCTCATACACGTACAGATAACGCCAATCCCGGGTCGTAGGCATAGGCAGATTCAGTGTATTCCCGCTCCATGACCAGCTCTCGGCATAAGGAGCACAGACCACATCAATGAAATTGCCGCTTTTGGATACCGGCAGATTGCTGCCGATAGCTACAGTTACCTCATAATCATCCCCGTTCACCGGCATATTGCTGAAGGTAGCCGAGGTCGTTCCTTGGGCAACAGTGGTTTGAGCCGAGACAGCCGCCGGAGTCGTGATTTGATTCAACGATTTAACGGTTACCTTGATCGAGCCTGCTACCCCGGCCGGATTCGTCCAGGATACGGTCAAATTACCATTGGACTGTGAGCTTGCGTTCAGATTTGAAACTGCATTATTCAGGTTGTAGTCGAGGGTTGCAGCTGTTCCTTCATTACCGTCAGCACCTACAGGAACAACCTTGATGGTGCCCGACTGGGCAGGTAATTTTTTAATATAGAACATACTGTCATATTTGCCGCCCATAAAAATGTCATTAACATACACGTTATACTGCTTGACCTGGGCATAGTTGGTGTTCATATCCCAGTTGAGCACCATTTCTCCGGTACCCGGATAAGCAGAAGCGATGGCAAGTCCGGTTGGAGCTGCTGGTGAAACTGCTGATCCGTCATACACACGGAGCTGGCCGACGTTCATCTGATAATTGGCAACAGCGGCGGAGCCAGGGTTATAGACAAGGCCGAGCGCAGCGATTTTTTGGCCTGCATAAGCGCTCAAATTGAGCTCAGCAGTGGTCCAGCCAGTGGTCTTGTTGCCGCTGCCGGGAACAGCGATTTTGACAACAGTAGTCGGATTGGCTGCCGTCACAAGCCCGATATACATCGTGGAGGTGTCATTATTGGAAGGCTTATTGTAGGTAACAGATACCTTGGAATTGGCATTTACGCTAAGGTCGGTCTTATACAAACGGAGAAAATTCTCCGCATTCAGATTTCCTTTGACCACAAGTGAACTGCCGCCTTTGTAGCCTCCGATTTGCTGATAGCTGAACCGGGTTGTGCCGGTAAGGTCATAGGAAGGGCCATAGTCAAAATCAACAGCGAGCCGGTTGCCGGTTGTATCCTGCCACCACTCCCAGGTCACCGGAATGTCCTGCAAGCTCATGTTAGACCATTCTGCAGTATTGGAGACCGCTCCGTTCACATAGTAAGACAGCCCGTGTCCCGTATTGAAGCTGGTGCTGAAGTTGTTCCCTCCGATTACCGAGCGTTCGGCAATAACCGAGGCTACACCCGGCCAATTACGGTTATCTGCGTAAACGTCAGTAACTGTATTGGTGGATGATGGTGTTGTGTTCTTCGGATTAACATTGGGACCGGACCACCACAGCTGCTCGCGCAAGGTCGTCATCCACTGATATTTATTCTCTGACCGGTGGCTGACCGGATAAGACAATCCCATATCCTCATCCAGGCCGGAATGTACGAAATCTGCCCCGAGTGTAGACAGGCTGACTCTGGGCACGCCTCCGCTCAGCTTGCTGCTCAGCTGCGAACTGTTCGTGGTACTCCAGCGGTTAGCACCCGCTTCAATCCCTGCGAATCCATTCTTCAGAATGTTATAGCTGGTGCCATTGGCGGTATTGAAGCTGTTAAGATAATTGATTGCATTGGTAATCTGTGTGCCGGTCATCCCGTAATCGAAGAAAAAAGAATTGGATACCTGCTTCCCGCCGTTATACAGGAAGGAAATATTATTGGCATTGAAGGTGCGGGCGAATGTATTGGCACCTGTACTGGTATTGACCGAATCATCCCACTGCACATAAAGTCCGGCGTCCTGAAGAACTTTCATAAATGCGATGTAATTCGGAATATCGGCGACGGCGATATCAGGATTCAGCTCTTCCTGGTTGATGAAGAATCCGTCAAACCCATAGTATTGGGCCATTTCAATCAGCTTGAGGGCTACCGTGAACTGGCCGCTGGCATTCTTAACGAGCATCTGCTTATACGTTTGCTGACCGCGGTCATTGTTGGAGAAGAAGATGCCTGCCAGGGAGAGAACCCCATTCTTGTGCGCGGCATCTGTATAGGTTGGGTTCGGGATGTTCAGCATCCCGAACTCGAACCACTTCTCCTGCCAGTTGGACTGCGCTAGGCTGTCGTAATAAGAAGGAGGGGTATATGCGGTGGCTGTTCCATGCCAGTAAGAGTAATAATCGGTGTACTGCCAGAAGTTGAAATGGTATTGGGCAAACTTGTTAGTATAGGGGGCATTTTCAATGAAAGCATTCCCATAATCCCCGGCAATGGTGCCCATTTGCACACTAGGATTCAGCGTCTGATTCGCTTGTGTTGCCGTAAAAGGGGCGATCCGGGTCTGCAGTGGCACGCGGGACCGGAGCAGTGCAGAATCGGGGTCCGTTTGCGGGGTCCAGTTCGCAATTTGACTGCTGGTATAGCCATGTACACTAGGCTGGTTGGCTCCGTGAGCGCTTTCACCAGTGAACGGCCAGGTGTCGCCGGCACTCACTGTTGTTGCCCCTAGCAGCACTAAGGCTATCACAGCTGGAAGCAAAGAGGCCCTCTTTCTTTTTCCCGTCCATGCGTTTCTACTCAATGTCATCACCCATTTCTATAATAATGGTGTTGCCAAAATAACCATAGCATGGGGGAAATAGACCTCTCTACTATTCAATTTACAGATGAACTGTCTTATTTACAGTTTGGGCTTTTCGCGGTATTCACTTGGTGTCATTCCTACTGTTTTCTTGAAAAAACGGTAAAAATACCCTTCCGATATAAAGCCTACCGCTTGGGATACCTCCTGAACACGCAAGTCACTCTCTTGCAGCAGCAGCTTCGCTTTATTCAGACGCAGCTCTGTTATGTAATCCAGCAGACCAGTCTTTGTGGTCTGCTTGTACAATCGGGAGAGATAATAGGGATGATGGTTGAAGACCATGCCCAGTCTGGTCATGGATAAATCCTCCGCTAAATGACTGCTGATATAGTGCTCCAGTTTCTCAACAATGTCATTCTCCTGATTCGTACTTTGAAGGGTCCGGCAAGCAAACAACACATCGGCCAGTTGAATAAAGTAAGCTTTGTATTCATTCCAATCCCTCTCTGCCCCTATACGGAAGAGCAGATCCAGGTCAAGCTGCCTGGCAATCTCCTGCCAGATCCCCCAACGGTTAATGGCTGACAAATACATCCCGCCGAGTGATAATGCAACCTCCAGCCGGATCATCTCTTCATTTCCGTCCGCCCGCACCGGCAGCCCGAGAATATGTCCGAGCAGATCGTAGAACTCTCCCCGCTCCCCATTCTCCAGATGCTCTTGCAATTTATGTATTTGAAAGGAAATTGCCGGTGCATGTCTTGGAATACTCTCTCCGGGAGCGGGATGGACGGCATCCGTAGTCTCGAGCAGAATCGCCTCCTCCTTGATGCCGAGCCCTCGGTTCAGCAGCAGCTTCAGCGATTCGAAAGGCTCCTGCAGTGCGTCCCATTCGTGAAAAGAGTTGCCCACTGCAAAGGAAAGTGTAATATTCAGCAATTGATTGCAAGTCGCCTGAATATCCTCCAGCGAGTGCTGGAGGAACAACAGAGAACGCCGCCACAGCTTGTCCTCATCCGTAAGACTCTCGTCCTCTCTGGGTTGAACGAACCAGATCATCCGTGATGTTTCATAGGGGTAAGAGTAGCACGACAAGAACGGATGGAGATATTCTGCGGCGATATTCTGGATGGAATAGATGATCAGTGCCCGGTCAGACGGGGCGGATATTCCCCGCCAATGATCGATACGTGTGAGGAACAGCAGCACCGGAGACTGGCTGTCCAGATGAATCTGGAGATGCTCGAACTGTTTCACACGCTGGGTCAGTGCAACCGGGTCCCCTTGCAGCAGACGATTCATCAGTTCTTTGCCCATATACGGCAGTGTGGTACGAAACTGCTCCCTGGAGCGCTCGATCAAGCTCTGGAAGCGGACCGCTTCCTGCTGCTGCTGGAGTGCAGCTATGACTGCTGCCCCAATAACCTCATATCCTTCGGTCTTCAGAATATAATTACCGGCCCCTCCGCGCATAGCCTGCTGGATCAGCTGAAAATCATCATAGCCAGAGAGAAAAATCATACGGCAATGCGGCCATCGCTGTGATACCTGCTGTTGCAGCTCCAGCCCGCTCATTCCCGGCATACGGATATCGGACAGCACAATATCCATCTTGGTCTCTTCCAGCAGCCGGAGCGCTTCCTTACCGGAATGCGTACCATACACCTCCAGCGCTTCCAGCTTCAGATCCAGAAAATACCCAACCAGCCCGTCCACAATAATCTTCTCATTGTCTACAATCAATAACTTACTCATGAAATCCTCCTTCTATAGCAGGGTTAGAGCGGGATGCGCAGCGTTACACAGAGCCCTCCCGATTGACCTATTGCAAGCTCCAGACCGTAGGCTTGCCCATATCTGAGCTGCAGGCGGCGGTGTACATTGAACATTCCGGTTGTTTCCCCCGAATAAGCGATCGTGTGCAGCCGATGGTTCAGCTCCTCAATCATTTCCCGATTCAGATGTCCGCTGTTATCCTCTACCCGAATCATCAGCAGTTTCTCATGCTGCTCCACTTCAATTAGCAGCAGCCCAGGTCCCTCCATCTTCTCCAGTCCATGCAGATACGCATTCTCTACCAGTGGCTGCAGGATGAGCCGGGGAACCCGGACAATCCGGCAAGCCTCCGGTATTTCACCCCAGCGGATCTGAATATCCGGGAATCTTAAGGACTGGATGCCAGCGTAAGCCTGGGTATGCATCATTTCATTCTCCAGTGATACCTCGTCCTCGCCGGTACGGGTGATATAACGAAAGTAATTGCCCATGTGAAGCACCAGCCGCTCCGCACTGTCTTTATCTTCCTGCCGGATTAGCGTCAGTAGAATGAAGAGACTGTTATATAAAAAATGAGGGTTGATCTGGGACTGGAGCTGCTTCAATTCTGCATGCTGAGAGCGTGTCTGCTGCTCCGATACCTCCCCGATCAGGGTGCCGATCCGGCTTACCATCGTATTGAACTGCTGAAATACATCCTGAAATTCATCATTGTAACGGTGCTGCAGGCGGAGCTCCAGATTCCCTTCTCCCACCTGTGCCAGAGAGTTGACCAGCCGCCGCATCGGTTTATGGATAAGCAGAAAGATTCCATAGGAAAATATGTAAACAATCAGAATAGAGACCAGCGTAATGACCCAATACCAGCTCTGATACTGCTTCAACACACCTAATGCTTCCGCTTCCGGCACATAATGGACAAGCGTGAGGCCAAGAGACTCCGATTGCTCATAATAAATCAGATACATTTTATGGTCCATTTCAATCCGGCCCATTCCGCTTGCCGTCTGACGGTCCTCCTGTCCGGATACAAATTGGCGGATCGATTGGGTGATGGATTCATCGTTCGTATCCCCTATGACCCACTGTTCAGGTTCATTTAAGAGAATGGAGCCTGCATTTTTCTTGCCTGACATTTGTGCCATGGACTGCTGCAATAGCGGTATAGACAGCTCTACCTCTATCATAAACATCATGTCATTTCCTGTAGTCGGATACAGCATTCCAAGAATCAGACGATTATTCACAAAAGTAAACGGAGATTGCGTCCGCTTGTCTTTACCGGCTATCACTCTGATCTCATCATCGGGGATGGTGCTGCTGAAGCTTGTTGTCCAAATCGTACGGCCGAGACTGGGGAAATAGATACGGATATCCTTGATATACGGACTCGAGCTTTTGAGAATGGAGAGCTTGTTCTCAATTCGTAATATGGTCAGGCCCCGTTCATAATCGTCCATCGAATCGGGAATGACCCCCGCCTTGAGGAAATCACCGTCGCTGCTGATATATTCCCGCTCCAGGCGGAGAATCCGGTTGATCTCCGTTTCCAGCGAGCTGAGATAAAAATGCACATTGGAGGCGCTGGATTGCAGAATTTCATTCTGCACCTTGTTTACACTCGAATGGTTCATCATCAGACTGAGCGTTTGAATGGGGATAAGCACAACCAGGAAGGAGATGATGATTTTGGGCAGAATGGTTAAGCGTTGTCCGAATAAATTGAAAGAAACAGGCTTCATAGACAGGCTCCTTAAATACTCAAGTGGACGGAAACATCTCGATGGAATGATTATAGGCCTGTCCGTTTGAAAATACATCCGTTTGCCTGCAAATAATTGTCTGTTAGAATTCACTAAACAGCCAGCCGCCGGAAATTTTACCCGCGGCTGGCTGTTCTCTATTAAAGGATAACGTGTGTATGAGCTCTACTTACAGCTTCCAAATGCGGTACACAATGACTGCCGCTTCAGCGCGGGTGAGCGAATCGCCCGGAGCAAGCTTGCCGTTCTTGCCGTTCACGATTCCGTATTTCACCAGGGATGCAAGGCTCTCTTTGGCATAATCAGAAATTTGGTCTGCATCCGAATACGCACTCAGTGTTCCGCTGCCGCTGGCCTTCTTACCGGCTGCCGCCAGAGCGCGGACAGCGATCACCATCATATCCTGGCGGGAAATCACATGATCCGGTTGGAAGGTGTTATCTTCATAGCCGGAGACGATGCCCAGTTGCTTCGCGACAGCTAGTTCTTTGCTGTAATAAGCGTCCCCCTGGACATCGCTGAATGCGGCTTGATCCTGGCCTGCGCCGTTCAGCTCAAGGGCTCTCACAAGAAGTGCGATGAAGTCTCCCCGCTGCATAAAAGCAGCTGGCGAGAAGCTGCTCCGGGAGGTGCCTTGGATAATATCACGGGCTGCCATGGCAGACACTGCCTGCTGTGCCCAAGGCACGTTCCCCAAATCTTCAAATCCTAGAGACATATACGCTGCCGCATAAATACCAACTTGGGCAGTCTGGAAAATAAGTGCTCCGCTTCCTGTGTCATATCGGCCATTAGGGATCGGGGTCACGCTGCCGTTGTCAGCGAGGTGCAGGGCCACTAGCGAATCTGAATGGCTAAGCTGCTCCGCCGTTGGCATGTAGGGAATAGATACCTTAACAGGCGCATTCGGATTGCTCCATGCCATAACCTGGCCGCCAGCAAGCACGCTCAGTTCGATCACCGGACCGCTGCCCATCCGGTCACGGGCTGCCGCTGCCAGATGGTCTTTGGAGCCTTCTTTTACTCGGATGGACACGTATTCCATATTTTCGGTCATGTTGGTCAGCATGTTGCTTGGAATCTCAAGGATTGCTTGGTCAGTCTTCAGTAAAAGAACGAAGTTTTCCGTACCCTTTAAATGTTGGGCCGGCAATTGCACTTCATACGATAGGGCGTTGGCCTGTTTCGGCAGTTCGATGATGACCTGTTTCTTGCCGTTTGCTGACGGAGCGGCTTGTTCAAGCGCTGTGTTCAGGTCGGTGCCCGAAACTGCCGCCTTGGCCCCTCCGCCATCAGTCTTCACTTCGGGTTTGATTGTAACCACGCCGTCCTTGCCCACAACACTTCCTGGCTGTGGAGTAAATCCGCTAACACTGCCGTTGCCGGTAACGACGGGAGCCGCCGGTGTAGGGGTTGCCGTTGATGTTGGTGTTGCAGTTGCAGTTGCAGTTGCAGTTGCAGTTGCAGTTGCAGTTGCCGTTGGTGTCACTGTCGGTTCTGAACCGGCGGGTTTACCGGATAGGGTCAATACGCCGTACACAGAGGTATCCTGATAGCCGTTTCCGGTCGTATCATTCCATGCGGCAACACTTTGTCGGGCACCGTCTTTGGCGTCATTAATCTGTATGTCAAATCCCAGCTTATTGTTATTGCCGGCTGTTATTTTTTTAAAGGGAATCTTCATTTCAACCGTGTAGTTGGTTCCTGTAATCCGGGTGGCCGATTGGAAGCCTTCAGCGATGCTTGCCGGATTGAAGGAAGTTTCGTTGTCAAAATTAACCCTGAATTGTCCGTCATCGTCCTGGTAGAACGTTGTTTTCCCGTTGTTTTCGTCCAGGAACATTTCGACGGAATCCTGTTCCCATACGTTTGCACTGCTTTTATCGAGCTGGGCATCGCTAACCTCGATGAGCACATACAGATTCTGATCATCCCACAGGGTTCTCGCCACACCACTTGCACCCTGCCAAGCCATCTGGTACCGGTTAACCTGCATTTGGGCCGCATTGCTCCAGACCGCATCAACCGTCCCGTCCACAGCAGGTGTGGCATAATTCGCGGTGGACTGGTAGGCATCCGTGGGATCAGGCTGATGCTCAACCATATACTTTGCAGGATCAATGACGCCATAGTACGCCGGTTTAGCCTGCAGGTTCTTGTCGAACAGAAGCGGGTTGGACGCGGCCCTCCAGCTCGTATGATCATCCAGTCCCCAGAAGGTCACGCGCTTGATATGGGCTGCATGAGCTCTGAAAATATCCATCAGCTGTGCGTACAGATAACCCTGGGCATCCGCCAGCTTATCAGTAAGCTGATTGTTGCTGCCAGCCTGAATGTCCAGCTCAGTAATACTAACTTCGACGCCCAGGGAGATAAACTTTTCCAAGGTCAATTTCACGTTCTCCGGGTTCGTGTTCACATTGTAGTGCGCCTGCATGCCGATGCCGTCGATCAGGAGCTTTCCCGGATGGGTAAGCGCATACTTTTCGTTGAGGGATTTAACCATATTGTAAATGGCCTGTGCTTTCTTCTGGTTATCTTCGTTGTAGTCGTTGTAGTACAGCTTAATATCCCAACCGGGATGTTCGTCCAGCACTTCTCTCGCTGCGAGGAAAGCCTGCTCCAAATAGTCTGGTCCAATGGCATTGTACCAAGGAGATTGACGGAGGGACCCTTCCCAATCGGAGGGATTCGCCGGGTTATCGTTCATCGCTTCATTGACGACATCCCAGGAAATTACCTTGTCACCAAAGTGCTCCATGACAGTTCGGATATGGTTCTTCAAGTTAACGAGTGCTTCATCCCGTCCCAAGGAAATGGTATTCCCTGCTCCATCCTTTACCGTATTCATCCATTCCGGAGACTGCTGATGCCATACCAGTACATGTCCATGCATCTGCATCCCTTCAGCCAGAACCTTAGCTACCATTGCATCCGCTGCCTCAAAGGTAAACTTCCCCTTCACCTGCTGCAGCGCATCCGGTTTCATGGCATTGCCAGCAGTAGCGACATTGTGGTGCATTTTTAGAAGCTCAAGCCGGACGCCTTCGAGATCCTCACTTGTGATAGCATTGCCGATCAGAAAATCGTCTTGGTACACATTTTTAATGGGGATGAGGTCCTTCTGTATGGCAATAGGGCCAGTGCCGGTTTTCTCAAAGCTGATGTCATCGATATAAAAAGACGCGGTTGCATGATTTGAGCTTTCGATATAAAGGGTCAAATATTCGCCGCCTACACTGTTATAGCGGTAGCTTCCCTCAAACTTAACCCAGCCGTCGCTGGTGCTGATGGTTTTGGGTGCAAGAGCCACATAATTCGCGCTGCTTCCACTGCCGGTCTGCGTAGACAGCTGGAGCTGGGAGCTTGCGGGATCAATCAGCTTGACCCAGGCCGATATGGTATATTCGCTTCCCTTGTCTACATATTTTTCCACACGCAATGAAGGCCCGTTCCAGGTAGCGGATCTGTTCTCTACCTTCAAAGCATAAGAACCATTCCGGGTATGGTTCTCCTCCCCTGTGACGGTCAGCTTCTCCGTCCCGGCTCTGCCTTCAAAACCGCCCGGGGTCTGGTCTTCAAAGGTAATGGTATTGAAAGGCAGCGCCGGGTCTCTAGGCGGCTCTTCTCCACCGTCCGTAGCTCCCTTCCCGGTAATAAGGAGGTCTCCGATGTAGAACGGAACCGCAGCCCCGGCTGCATTGGAGTTCACGCGCAAGACTTGATCTTTGGTTGTATCTACGGTGAATTCCTTAGTCAAAATAACGGCTGTACCAACTACATAAGGCACTTCTGCATAATTACCGTAGCTGCTTACGGTTTGGAGCGCCACATTGGCACCATCCGGCAGATTTACACCCGCATCAACATAAACGGCAGCGGTCACCGTGTAGGTTTTTCCGTTCTCTAGTCCAAGGCTGCTGAATTTGAAATCAGCCGCATCCCAGTTATTCGCCCTGTTGCTTACGTATAACGCTGCTCCGTCCGCATTGCCGGCAAAACCTTTACCGGTGACAGCCGTCAGGCTTGCAGCACCCGACTGAACGGCTCCGCCTGCACCTCCTGCAAAGGTTTCATGATAAACCGTAGTGGTCTCTTCATGTTGCAGAGTTTCAGCTTTCACTACCGGAGCAAGCCCGCCAAACGGAATCAGCAGGATCACCGCCAGGAAGACCGGGAAGATCTGTTTGAACATTTTGATCATGTTTGCACTCCTCTAAACAGATTTTGTTAAAGCGCTTACAACAATAAAAAAGCCGCCCCCCTTTCTCAACCCAAATCGTAGCATAATCCAATTAGTGCGTCTTACTCCAAATTAAAGATTGTGTCGTGGTTTTCTTAGTTCATTCAGGAACCCGGGGCTGGTCCGCTTGAATAAACCGATGCGGTTATGCCGGACAGGTAAATCAAGTCATTGGTACAGTCTTTCTAAGCAGAAAAAAGCCCCCCTTCCCAGAGGGGGAGGGGAGGCTGCAGGTTATGATCAAACATTTATAAACCCTCTGTATTCACTACATACACCCGCGCCAGGGTAGGGAATCCGCGGAACTCCTTGAACACTATTTTCAAGCGGTCTGCGCGCGTCTCCGGTAGGCGGATGATTTTTTTATAGCCAATAATGGTTCCTGCCGCCACCTTGATCCATTCCCCCTGAACTTCGCACCAGAGCTCAAACCCTTCTACCCGTTGTCCCTCCATGATCTGTTCCTGCAGAATGACACTGTTCATATCAACAGCTTCCGGGAATGCGATTTCGACCCATGGCTCCCGGTCATCTTCCGCCGGCTTCCAGAATATACCGTCCTCATTATCCGTCAGCCGAGCCGCTGTATCTGCAGAGCTTGACGCGGTAACCGTAGCCTGCTGCATTAGAGAAACATCTTCCAGCCGGGCAATTCTATTACCCAAATCCGCCAGTGCTTTCCGGTCCGTTTCCACGATCTCACCCTCTTTATTCGGGGGAATGTTGAGCAGGAAGGTTGCATTGCCTCCCACGGCATTCAGATAAATATCATACAGCTCTCCGCCGCTTCGGACCTGGCCATCTTCCTCTTCATGATAGAACCAGCCGGGCCGGATGGAGGTATTGACCTCTGCCGGATACCACACCCAGTCCTCGCCCTCATAAGCAGCCATAGCTGCACGGCTTCCTAAATCCTCATCCATCGAATTCAAAGAACGCGAGAACCCGCCGTCATCGGCCTGCTGGGATTTCTCCGCAATCTTTTCTGCATCCTGGAGCCGCTTGGGCACAACACTCCATTCTTCTTGTCTTGTATGTCCCGCTTCATTGCCCACCCAGCGGATATCCGGGCCGCAGACGCTAATCACACACTCCGGCTGAAGCCTGCGGATCGTCTCATAGTAACGGTCCCAGTCATAATATTGCTTTTTGCCGCTGGGTCCCTCACCGTTCGCCCCGTCCAGCCAGACGCACCCGATTTCCCCGTAATTCGTCAGCAGCTCGGTCAACTGATGCACATAGAAATCGTCATAGGCTCTGCCTTCGCCATAGGTTTGCTCTGTCCTGTCCCATGGAGACAGGTAGACTCCGAACAGCAGCCCCTGCTCCCTGCATGCTTCTGACAGGTCCTTGACCAGATCTCCCTTGCCATCCCTCCACGGTGTGCGGGCTACGGTATGCACTGTATACCGGCTGGGCCAAAGGCAGAACCCATCATGATGCTTGCAGGTCAGAATGACCGCCTTCATTCCTGCATTTTTCAGCACCGAGGCCCATTGCCCGGCATCCAATTTGGACGGATTGAACACACTGATATCCTCATGTCCCTCGCCCCATTCCATGCCCAGCATCGTATTGACGCCGAAGTGAATAAACCCGTAGAACTCCAGCTTCTGCCACTTCAGCTGCCTGCCGGACGGCTTCACACCAAAAATTTCTGTCTGGTTCATCTGTGCGGTCCTCCTTGCTCTTCAACATGTGTTTTGAACTAAAATCCTTCATTTCGGGTATGGGCCGTAACTGCGGTGATGTTTGGACTTCCGGCCGCTGTTATGTTTGGATTTCCTGATTTAAACCGTTGTCCACGGTAGAAATCCAAACATAGCCTATGCTTACGATGCCAGCTTTCCTACGGAAAGCTCTCAGGCGGACGCTACCGCTCCTACAGTTCCAAAATCCCCTCCGTTACTTTTACCTTTTTGTATTTTTCTAGTTCGCTTTGTATCATTTTGCTTCGCTTCTTAAAATCCCCTCCACAGGATGCCGCCCGCTTCTAGCTGTACTTCCGAGGTGTTCCCCTCTCCATCATAGACAGTGGTGGATTGGGGTTCATGCGAATTGTTGACGATGGCATACGTACTGCTCTCCGGATATGCGTGTACCTCGCAGGACGGATTATCCGCGTACCATATCTCTAAATCCGCTTCTTTGCCGGCAGCATAATACAGGCTTCTCATCAGCAGTCTGCTGTTCTGAGGAGTATAAGGCAATCCGGCGATGTACACCGCTCTGCCCTCACCCGCCTGATTGGCCGCCAGATGGATTTCACCATGGGAATACTCCAGAATGCTTACACGGTCATGCAGCGCATACACATTCTTCATGCTCTCGCCAAAGCTAAATTCCGTAATACTGTCCGTGATAAAATGCCCTTCAGTCAGCTTGCTGAAATACTTATCTGTGGACAGACTGAAGCCCAGTTCTTTATCCACCCCAAAGCAATCGGCCAGTTGAAAGAACCGGCCGTGATGAGAAACCGCAGAAGGCTCCCCGACCCCAATCAATCCGCCGCCGCCGTAGACCCATTCTCTGAGCAGCTCTACTAAACGGGAATTCTTCCAGACCTCCCCGCCGGAAAACGCCGTATGGACATCACCCGCATTAATAATCACATCAATGGAAGGGTCAATCCCCTTGCTTAACACATCCTCGAAGCTGATAAACTGCACATCGACATTCATTCCGCTCAGCGATTCAAGGATTCCATAATAGGAATAGGCTTGTTTGGAGTACAAGCTGTGCGCCACCGTAAAAGCCTGCCATGTACGCAAGGCTCCCCAGCAGTTCAGCACGGCTACCTTTAAACCGGTATATGGCTGGGTCAGAAGGATATGCTCGTGAATCTCTCTGAACTCATCCGTGATTTTCTCCACGTAATCTACAAAAGCTGGAAATGTATAAGCCAGACTCAGGTAACCGCCATAGCCCATCCGGTCAATCGGCTTGCGGAGAATCGCCCGGCGGGCCGTGAGCCAGTTGTCCCGGGCTTCGGCGACAGGATCATTGCCATCATAGAATACATCCGGGAAAAAGTAAGGCAGAAAACGTCCCTCGGTGTATTTTACATGGGGAATATCGGAAATCATCCGCAGCGTCGTGCCATCGCCTACACTGCCGACAACCGCATCCAGGCCGGTGGTTTCAAAATACGGACCATAAGGCTCCACGCCGATCCATTGGTCCCCCAGAAACATAATTGCTTCTTTGCCGCTCTGATGCACCAGATCCACCAGCTTTTTCGTCTCGGTAGAAACAAAAGCAGAAACAAAATCAACATACTCTAAGTACGATGGAGAGGGCACTCTGAAAGAGGAATTGTAATATCCCTGATCCACAAAATCCTCTGCAGTCAGCGCATAACCCTTCTCCTTGCGAAAATCCTCGAGCATCGCCACAGAGACGCTTGCCCCATAGCCGAACCAATCCACGAATTTCTCCTTGCCATACTGGTTGAACACGAGACTGAATTGATAAAAGAAAGTAGTGAACCGGACCACATCCACCTCCGGGTTATCCTGAAGCCACTGCTTCATGGTGTCATAGATAAAAGCGTTGGAGTGGGGCTGCTTCACATCGAACGGAATTTCATGCGGCTTGTCGCCCCAGTTATTGGTGATGTGATTGTACATCTGAACCGGGTCCCATTGGATATAAGCCAGAAAAGAGACTGTATACTCATGCCATGGCGTGGTTTTTAGAACGACTACCTTATTATCCTGCTCCAGAACCTGCCAATTCTCCACCGGTACAAGCTCCCCGGAGGTTCTGTCGTAGACTTGCCAATACCGTTTGGGATCATGAATATAGTCCACATCCAGCTGTTCGCTGTAATAGGATTGGAGCAAATCAATCACAAGCTCATCCGCCCGAGCCAGCGTGAAATCCGACATCAGGTAGATTTGCGGACACTCTTCCATATGCTGTCCAATGAACTCGTTATGGCCTCTGGTCGGAAAGTAGGCGGTATAGATTGTGGCATCCAGCGATTTGATTTCAGCATCCAGTTTGGTTCCGTCACTGTCCCGGATAGCGTCCGCACCCCAGCGCAACATCATTTCCTTGGTCTCTTCGACAAATCCCTCTTCACTTGGCAGGGTTACCCTTCCTTTGGGTTTGGTCATTCGTGTCTCTCCTTATTATTAAGAATGTTTCAAAAAGGCTAAGCTGTGACTGCGGGGAATGTCTGGACTTCCGGCCGCTGTTATGTTCCCCTCAGGCACTTCTGCCTTTATGTAGTGCTTAAATACACCTTGAAACCACATACAACTTCAAGGCGCTGTAATCGCGTCATAATTGCCTTGCTCAAGCCTCACGTCGCTCCCGCGGAATTGCTGCTCCAGGTAGCCCTCAAATTTCAGGCTTAACGCTTCCGCCTTTAATTGGCTTTCCACTTCCTGTATGGGTACTGCATAATTCTCCGTTTTATCCACCAGTTTGACGATAGAATAGCTGTCGCCCATGTCCGCTACGGTGGACCAGTTGCCCTTCTTAAGTGTCAGGGCAGTTTGAATAATCATGGCTTCCGGGGATAGCGGATGGGTCTGGCTGTCCACAACCGCCGAGTTCTTGAGCAGGCGGAACCCCTTATGACTTTGCACGACTAGTTCTGAAGCTGCCCCTTTATTCAGCTGTCCAAGGGCAGCCTGCATGGCTTGTAATGCACTGTTTTTATCCGCTTCCCCGGAATAAGGAAGAGACAGCTCCTCAATCTCCAGCCGGGTCCGGTTCTGATAATCCTTGGCATGCGCCTGGTAGGCCTGCTTAATCTCTTCTCCGGTTACTTGTAATTCCGTCTTGCCCATTAGCTCTTCCAGTTCAAGCTTCAGATTGCTGAGAGTATAGAAATAATACTGGCTGAGATCATATTGTCCCAAACCAAAAACAGCCTTGTTATCGCTGATATCCTGCTCACGCTGCTTGTTGCCGTCAGCCCAATCCTTCATTAATTGCCCGAATCCGCTATACTCCACCAGCCCTTTGGCCTGTGCAAGAGTTTGCAGGAGTTTGCCTTTGGCCGCTTCATCCGCAGCGAGGCTCTTCAGCCTGTCGATGGGCCGTTCCCCGCCAAATTCGGTGGTCCAGTAGTCCACTTGGTCCGCTGCGTTATGCTGTATGCTGAACTCATTGGTAACGGCGCCTTTTTCCTTATCCATATACAGTTGGAACTCCTGCCGGGTCACAGGCTCTCCATTCACATACAGAATGATCGTGCCTGATCCGGGCTGAGCCGCTTCGGCTGACTCCGAATTCGAAGGAGGCAGCTTCACGAAGCCTATAAGTATCAATCCTGCAAGAACCGTGCAGCCCAACCCCCATATGAAGGCTTTGCGCTGGATATCCCTTTTCATGAATACTCTCATTACCGCTTCCTCCCGCCGCATGACTTGTCAAGCCGTTCATACCGGTATAGCAGGGCGATTGCCCTTTTTACCAGATAACTGAGGTGGAATTTCTCCACTTCAATCCGCTGAGTGACCTCCCCAGGTATTGTCATCTGGAAAAACTCCACTTATTTCCCCGCAAAATCACCGAATGGATGGAAATGGAGAGAATCAAGTCTACTTTTTCCACCTAATCACCAAAAAACCGGTGAAATTTGCGAATTAGGTTTCCTTTTTCCACTTCAATCGCAAGGGTTTGCCATGACCGGTACAGCCTGAAGCCTCAGCCCTTCACCCCGCCCAGCATCATGCCAGCGGTCAGTTTCTTTTGCAGCAGCACATAGACCAGAATGGTCGGCGCCAGAACGATCACCAGACCTGCGAACAAGGAGCCCCAGTCCGTAGCATACTGCTGAATCTGCATCAGATTGGACAGGCCTACAGGAATGGTTTTCTTCGCGTCATCACTGATAAAGGTCATGGCCATTACATATTCATTCCAGAAGTCAAAAAAGCTGAACACAATCAAGGTGATAATCCCGGGCCGGGCCATCGGCACAATAATACGGAACATGGTGCTGAAGTAGCCGCAGCCATCAATCATTGCCGCTTCTTCGTAGTCGTGGGGAATAGATTTCATGAAGCTGGTTAGCAGAAAAATAGAGAAAGGAAGACTCCCGGTTGCATACACCGCACTCAGCCAAAAGCGGCTGTCCAGCATATGCAGACTGTTCATCAGGATAAACAGCGGAACAATGACATACACGCCCCCGATAAATAAACCGGCAATATAAAAATTATTGAAGAAGGACCGTCCGCGGAATTGCATTCTCCCCAGCACATAGGCTGAAGGTACAGCGGAGATCAGCAGAATCGTCATGGACAGAACAACAACCAGTACCGAATTCAGCATGTAGTCCCCGATCCGGGCACTTGTAAAGGCATGGGCATAGTTGATCCATTCAATGCCCTCGGGCAGCTTCCAGGGATTATCCATAATTTCCGCATTCGTTTTGAACGATGCCATCACGTTCCACAGCAGCGGATAGACTACCGCAATGGTCTGAACAATGAGCAGCAGGCGGAGAAGAGTTGAGCCGATAGTGCCGCCAAGAGTTTTTTTGGGACGGTGCAGCGTCTGCTGAGCAGCCATAGTTAGTGTGATCCCCTTTCAGTCAGCCTGTTGCTAATTAGCGCCAGAATCATGGAAATAATGAAGATAAACACGCCGATTGCCATCGCATAACCAAAGTTTGAATTTGCGAAGGCCTGGGAATACAGATAAGTCATAACCACCTCAGAATGATGGTCCGGTCCGCCCGCAGTCATGACTGATACTATGACAAAGCTGATGCTGAGCACACCGTTAATGCTGAAAATAATCGTCACCCGGATAATCTCCCAGAGCATCGGAATGGTAATATGAAAAAATTGCTGTATGCGCGTTGCACCGTCCAGCTCTGCCGCCTCGTACAGGTCGGGTGAGATGCCGTCGATTCCAGCCATGTAGATGACCATATAATAACCTGCCGCCTGCCAGATCAGCGTAACCGCCAGCGCCCACAGTACAACACGCTGGTCTCCGAGCCAGGGCAGTGCCCATTTGCCGAGTCCGACGGTCTCCAGTCCCGAATTCAGAAATCCCATCGTCGGATGGTAGATAAAGGACCACAGAATGGCAATGACCACAAACGATAAAATACTCGGGAAGAAAAACACCGTGCGGTACAGGTTGCGCTCCTTCAGCTTGGATTTCGTCAGAATGGAAGCATTCACCAAGGCGATCAGCAGGGTAATTACAGGTACGACCAGCATGAGCAGCCCGGTATTCTTGAGGGACAGCAGGAAGGTATCGTCCTGAAACATATCTACATAGTTCTTCATCCCGATGAATTTCGGCTTATCGCTAAGCCCGGTCCATAAATAGAATGATTTGTGAAAAATCTGCACGGTCGGGTACACCTTGAACAACAGAAACAGGGCCAGCCCCGGCAGCAGGCATAAGGCAATAAACAGGCTTCTCCTAGTCTTCATTGTCATCATATGATGTAACCTCCGCTGCATCAGTCCTGGATAGCCTCTTTGCTCGAGTCATGTAATGTTGCAGCCCCTTTCTTCTGGATGCTCTTATTATAGGTTTGAACGCCTTTCCGCCAAATGAACAAAAAGAAGGATGTTCATGGATGATTTTAAGCTCTAAGGCAGTTCTTAAAATTGTACAGGTTTGCGGTGTAAAGGAAGGGCTGCCCCCGGTCCATCCATGACGAACCTGAGACAACCCCTGTGCATGATTAGTTGTAGAGTCCGATTTCCGCCAGCTGTAAATGCGGTTCTCCGTTGTTAGCAGTTATATTCAAGCGATAGTAGGCATAAGCAGTCGTATTGCTGAACGTATAAGTCTTCTTCAGGAACCGGCTTGCAAATGCTTCATTGGTTCTGGTATCCAGCGTGGTCCAGCTTGAGCCGTTATTCGATCCCTGCAAAGTCCAGTTCTTAGGGTCACGGCCTGGAACATCATTGGCTGAAGTAATGGAATAGGAGGTGACCGTCTGGGTTACCCCTGCTGCGAATCTATACTGAATCCACCCGGCATTCGTGGTGATCAGCCATTTGGTGGAAGCGTTACTGTCGAACGCCTTCTCCTTTTCCTCCCCGGAAGGGCTGCTCGTGGAGCTCGCGGTAACCGTTCCTCCTATGGTTACGGAGACCGGCTCTGTTGATCCGCCAGTCACCGCAGATTCGAAGACGCCGATATCAGGTGCGGAGCCGCTATACAGCGTATTGCCGTAGAAATCCTTAGTGCCCAATTGAGGCACATTCAGCCCGGCATTGATGAGCGGTGAGGTATCCTGCAGCTTGTACCCGTTCCAGACGGTGGCACCGCTTGTGTAGCCGTTCGAACCGGCAGTTGGCGCTTGTCCGGGGTTCAGCATCTGCGGAGGCATGATGACTTTGGCCGCATCATTTGGCTCACCGGCTGCGTGGCTGCCATTTGCGACGTAGAAGGCATTGTTTCTGAAGACTGCCGTTCCGTACGCGCTAGGACTGCTTGGCCAGAAGCTGGAGGAAGGCTTGTTCTTATCGTAAAAGACATTGTTGTAGAAATAATAAGGGACACTTTTGAAATAAGTCGAAGCCAGATTGGCATTGGAACTGGTAAATCGGGTCACTGCCCCGTCGTAAATAAACACATTATTCAGGAAATACGTGGCTGAGGTATCCACATCGAACCACCCGAATTTGATCAGGTAGGCTGCATTATCGTCACTGATGTTGTAGCGGGCGATATTGTTGCTGCTTCTGCCAAGGTAAGACATCCATCCCATCGGATTGTTGTGTGTGTAATTGAACTGGTAGACAATATCCGCATTCGGGGAGTCAAAATCAAAAGCGGTACCATCCCCGTTGTTCGCTCCCGTCGTTGTCGGCCCTCCATACACCTCGTTGTTCTGGAAGATCACGTTATGGGATTTCCAAGGGTATATCCCGGCGCTCTCCGCATTGTACCGGCGGGACCAGCCATCGACCACGTTGTATTCTACAACAGCATCCTTGGCATCACAGATGTCAATAGCTCCCTGGCCGATATTCCGCATATAGTTATGGCCAATGTAGATGTTGGTCTGCCACAGATTATACGTATCCACCTCATCCTGAAAGGCCGACGGCGTGGTGTAGTTGAAATTGGCGATTGCCAGCAAATCCACCTTTTCAATCGTATTATTTTCGATCCGGACATCATTAAAGGTCATATTCTGCTTCAGTGAACCAATAACGTAGAACATGATTCCACCGTTAAAGGAAGCATTGCCGTATTGATTGGGCCATACGTTGGGACTGTCGACATCATGCACATAATTATCATGAATATAGATATGGTCCATAATTGTGTCGCCTCCGGCAGGAACCTGATCGGTATCCAGCACAACCAGTATTCCGTCACGGATATTCGAAGGCTTGCTGTTCAAATAGCTCACCGCCGTCAGATCGGTACTAAAATTATCATCATTTGTGACCTCCAGGCTGCTGATCTCCCAGTATTGCTGATTCCTCAGCATTACAGCCCCTGTAGACTGATAGTCGCGTTGGGTACCTCCCCCGTTGATAATCGGGCGTACTGTACCTCCATACAGGTCAATTTTAATCGGCAGCCCTGCACTTCCAGATCCTTTGGGCCAGAGCTGTCCATTCCATACCCCGCCGGATTTGAACAGGAGCTGATCTCCCGGCTGAAACGTTGTCGCATTTACTTTGGAGAGTGATTTCCAGGCTGTGGCCGCAGAGGTTCCGGCCGATGAATCATTTCCGCTTGCAGAATCGACATAGTAGGTGGTTCCGGCAGCGTCAGCGGTTTGAACCGGCCCCAGTGTGAATGCAAAGGATGAAAGTAAAATAAGCGATAATACCAGCGAATAAACCTTTTTCACTTTTGATTCCTCCTTATTCTAATGATCCCATTCAGCAAACCGGTGTTACGGCAAGCTCCTCCTTTCCGGGTGAAACCCGCTGTGGGGTGTCCACCAAAATGTTATACAAAAAACCTGCCCATACATGGAAAGGCAGGTTTCTGTACTAGCAAGGAGGATTACTGCTGGCCTTGATCTTGCAGTTCTTTTTGAATTTGGGTGTAGACCTTGTACAGCTTCGCAGAATATTCATCCAGGGTCATTTGCTTGCTCATAATGGAGGATATCGGTTTGTATACTTCGTCGCTGGCGTTGTATTTACTTCCTTTGGCTACCGGCTTGAAGGAACCGCTGACGGCTACCATTCCGCTGTCTACCGCTTTGTAAATATTGTAGGTCGTCTCGGAAATATATTCTTTCGCCAGATCAGGCGCACCAATGACCGCCATAACTCCCTTGGCCTTCTCCGCGTTCAGCTTGATGCTTTTTTCGCTGTACAGGTATTTCAGGAAAGCCTTGGCCAGCTCCGGGTTTTTCGCCTTTGCCGGAATTACCATCTGCTCCACTTGGGTAAGCGCCATAACCTTGCCTTCCGTTCCCAGCGAAGGCACTCCGAGGAATCCGAATTGGAAGCCGTCCTCACGCGGCGCATCCTTCATTTCATCTTCAAACCAGGTGCCATTGGGGATGAACATGGATTTGCCTTGCAGAAATGCAGTTTGGGATTGGGTATGATTGAGCGCAACCGTCCCCTTCATGAGCGCATTGTCTTCGGTGGCGATTTTCTCAAGCAATCCCCATACCTTGGTATACGTCTCACTCTTCCAGAATTCCGGATCATAATTGAAAAATTGATTCAAGGCCTCCTGGCCGCCGGCACTGGCAATCGCGGGAACAATCATTTCCTCCAGATATCCCGGATAGAGTCCCTGGTAAGTGAACAGCGCACGGTTATTTTCCTTGGCGGTGGCATTCGCAGCGAACAGTTCATCCCAGGTCTTTGGCGGTGCAATTTGTTTGGAATCGAACAAGTTCTTGTTATACCAGAGTCCCATCACTCCAAAATTGTAAGGGGCCAGATAAATTTTGCCGTCTCCATAAGGAGAAATCGAGCTGGACGACAGCACTCCGGGCAATATCTGCGTTTTCAGCGGGGTTCCCGATTCTGTATTCGATTCAAAAACATCCGTTAAATCCAATAAAGCCTTGTCCTTGACCAGTCCGTCCAGGATAGGCGTGTTATCGCTTCCGGAGATATACATGAAATCCGGCGGATTCCCGGCAACGATCTTAGGACGGACCAGTTCGGCGATTTTGGGGCTGGCGGTAATATTGATTTTGGTGCCCGGATGATCCTTCATGAATTCGGCGGCAACACTGTCCCAATATTCACGTCCATACCCGCCCTGGAATACAGCGACGTTCAGCTCAGGATTATCGAACGTCTCTCCCGCCGGTGCTGCGCTGGCCGAAGCCTCCGCAGTAGCTTCAGCTGCTGCCGATGCGGAAGGAGCAGCATTGTCCGTATTCTCAGATCCGCAGCCGGCAAGCGGTACAGCCATGAGCACAGCTGCCGAGGCGAGCGCAGTCCATTTTTTTATCGACATCTTGATTTGACCCCTTTCTGGTTTTGGATGTCTCTAATTATAGAATCGCAAGGGGCTGATACATATTAACAAAAGAACGGAGGTTTATGGACGATTTTATGCATAAAGCTCACTTCCTATGAAAGAATACTTTTGAATTTCATGAAAACTAAACTTTCTTTTACTCATTCTTAAAATTGTCCATTTTATCGCTCTGGATATTCTTCACCGTCTTCGGGGCAACCCCGAACTTCTTTTTGAACAGACGGTTGAAATAAAAAGGGTCCGGGATGCCCACTTCCATGGCCACCTGCTTAATTAGATAATTGCCGGAGGACAGCATTTCATAAGCCTTCATCATGCGGATTTCATTGAGCCGGGTCAATATGCTGGAGCCCGTTTCGGCTTTGAATACCTGACACAAATAGGGTTCGGAAAAACCGACATGTGCTGCCACCTCGGAAATAAACACCCGCTCGGAGAAATGCTTTTCCAGATAGGTATTGGCCTGCCGGATTTCCTCGCGCATAAACTTCTGGCCGGGGTTTCTCCCGATCATATTCATCACTTCATCATGCATGTCCTGAATAATGAGCATCAGCTGGGAGTCCGTAGGGGCGGCTTCGATTTGCTCTATCCACCAGGTTTCGTTCCATGCGGCTTCCCTGCTGATAATGTTAGAATTGGCGATGCTCCAAACCCCGCCGATGATCGCTCTTTTCACGGAATTCGGCGGAATGCGCAATTCGGCGGCTGCCCGGATTAATACAGAAGCACCTTCAAGCCACAGGTCGATCTCCGTCCCGCTGGAGTGGCGCAGGCTGTTTTTCAACTGAATCTCCAATGCCTTAAACTCCTGGTCATCCTCACTCTGTACAGCGGCACCGCCATTACATATGCCGTTTTCCTGGTACTTGTTGTAAAAAGAAAGATAATCAGCAGCCTTGTTCAGCCGGATTTGCCCGGATATCCCTTCATAGTCAGCAACAGGATTCCCGTATATGACACAAATCTCCATATCATAATAAATTTTGGACAAGCCTTTGATCCGCTGAGCCAGCTCACCGGGATTCGGAAAGCTTCCTTCAGCTGTCGGAACGGGCGAGACAATCAGCATCAAGAACCGACCCGGCTCTGCGGACACCACATACAGGCCGTGGTTTGCGGGAAACAGACCTTCTGCGATTTGGCGGAGCTTCTCCTGATACCGGGAAACCTCCTGTCCGCGGGAAGAATTGTTAAGAATATGTATGCAAAATGCGTAGGCATGAAGCGAAGGAGGGCCCGACAGGACGTCGAGCAGCGCTTTTCTTCCGGCTTGTTCTCCATGGGCAACGGGTCCGGCATCCATCTCTCTCAGCCATTCCTCCACCACGGTCTTTGTATTCTTCTGGCCGGTGTCATGGAGAAGATTTCTTGTGCTGTTATCATGCTTCCGGTCCAGCTTCAGGGCGATCTCTTCCAGGGTAGCCATGAAAGTTTCCGTTTTCAGCGTAAGCTTGAGCATGTAGTCATGTGCGCCGCATCTCAGCGCCTCACGGACCAGATCAAAGTCGTTATAGTTGCTGAGTACCAGCACCTCACCGGCGAAGGAGGACTTCATCAGCAGCTTGATCAGCTCCAGACCGTCCATCTCACTCATCTTGATATCCGTAATCACAATATCCGGTTCGGTTCTCTGCACCATCTCCAGGGCGGCAGCCCCGTTTGCAGCAGAGCCCGCGTATTCAAACCGGCTGTCATCCCAGCGGATCAGTGATTTTACCGCATGTCTTACGATCATCTCATCATCCACAATCAGCACCTTGTACACAAGCATCCTACCCTTCCTTCTTTTTAAGCGGCAGCCGGATGACTGTCACGGTACCCTTTCCCGGCTCGCTCCGGGTCAGCATGCCATACGGCTCACCGACATACATATGAATGCGTTCCTCTACGTTCACAATGCCAATACCTGAGAGCTTGTCATTGGAATGCCTGCGGGTCTGAACCTCCCTGAGGTCGAAGCCTTTCCCGTTGTCCGCAACCGTCAGCTGCAAGATTCCGTCCCTACCGGAAATCTCCACGCTGATTTTGACTACACGGCCCTCGTCCCCTCCGGCATGAAGGATGGAGTTCTCGACGATGGGCTGGAGGATAAAACGCGGAACCAGACAATCGTACAGTTCTTCCCGTTCCACACTGCAATTCAGCTCGAAGGATTGGCCATACCTGATCCGCTGGATAACCGCATAGTGCAGCAGATTATCGATTTCTTTGCGTAAGGGAATCATCTCTTCCTGGTCCAGAATCGTATTGTGCAGCAGCTCGGACAACGAGCCAATCCCCTCCTCGACTATCGTATTTCCGCTCATCATCGCGCTCCACTTCAGGGAGTTCAGCGTATTGAACAAAAAATGGGGGTTAATCTGCGCCTGCAGCATCTTGAGTTCCGCATCCCGTTTGGCCTTCTGCTCCAGTCCGACCTGATCAATTAACCGCTTCAGCTGGCCGACCATCTGGTCGATGGTCTCTGTGAGCTTGCCCATTTCGTCCGGAGGTGTTGTGGAAGATAAGCTGAAGTCCAGACGACCCAGTTTGATCTGCTTGGCATATTGGAGGAGCTCCCGCATGGGCGTACTGATGCTTTTGTATACCCACATAGCCATCAAGGTGGAGAGCAGCAGAATAATCACGCTGATGTACAGGAGGTTGCCCCGGATCGCCAACAGTTCTGAGACAATATAGGTATGCGGGATCAGTCCGACCATGTACCAGTCTGCGGACCGGATATAGGTGTTGGTCACCAGAACTCTTTTCGCATCCACTTGCGTGTAGAAAGACTTATTGGCTTGGCCTTTAACTATTTTACCGAACACTTCATCCTGCTTGTAACTCGATCCTTGAGGGATATCCGGGTCAGCGGAGGAGACGACTGTGCCGAAACCATCAACAATATAGAGCTTTCCCCCTGTCCCCAGATCCACATGCTCATATGTATTCCGTGTAAAGACCTTTCCGTCGATTACAATGATCAGATAGCCAATTTTTTGATTCAGGTTATCCGCTGAGAAAATCACCCGGCTGAGCGCAATTTTGTCAGTGCCGCGATTGGAACGCAAATAATTCCAGGTGGTGTTGCCCTCAAAAGGATTGATCCGCTTGATCGAATCCGCAATTTGGCTGCCGGGATACCATTCAAACCCCAGATCAAAAAAGGGTTCCTGGTTTTCGGTTAACACGACCACATTGGACAGATTGCTGAGCCTGAATACCTGTTCACCCAGCACGTTGTTAATTTTAGTCTGGAATTCATTGCGCTCATAATCTGTCATGGATTTTGCCTGCTTCAGCCCATTCTGAAGCTCCTGATTTACGATGATGGATTCACTTAGCGTTTCATACTGGGCCAATTCCCGCGACACATTCACCGCAGATTCGGATAAGACCTGCATGGAGAAGGCACTCAGCTTTTCCGATATCGAATCCTCATACCTGACATTGGAGTAAAAGGTGACAAAGATGACGGGCAACAGTGAAGTGATAAAAAATGCGCCGAGCAATCTGTTTTTAATCGAAAATCTTCGCAGATAAGAGGAGCGTTTCCTTACATGCAGGTTAGCGCGTGGTATGTTCATGTTAACTATACCCCTTGTTTTCGACTTTTCACGACATATTCCCTATCATTCTAACACAGGGCAAAAAAAAAACAGTAGACAGTCAAGATTTTCTCTTAACTCCTGCATACTGTTTTTCAAACATAAATAGTATAAAACAAGCTGGCGGCAGCTCAGTCCGCAATAAGATCCGTAACCTCTCTTCTCATACTCAGCGGGGTATCCTGTGTCGGCTGGCCCACGCGGACCAGGAGCTGAATCGTTCCGCCACCCGGAGCATACTCCTTGTGAATCCTCGTGTAAGGCTCCTTCATCTCAGGGTATTCCTCCAGTACCTGGCTCAGAGGCTGCATCACCAGTCCTTCCTCATGTCCGGCCAGAATCAGCCTGCTGTAGAGCATGCCCGCCTTAACCTGACTAGTGCGGCTATTGTCCTTGCTCACAATCAGAGCATAGGCCGGTGAGTGGTCAGCTGCCTCCCGGGCTGCCTGAACGGCAAGCTTGGTTGATGCTTTCTCGTTATTAAACGACGGAAAGAGGGTAATCATCCCCTGAAGGAGATGTTTCTTCACACCTGTGGTTCCTTGTCCTTCAAAAGAGAACCCGTAGCGGTATTTATTCTTCTGATATTCATTGGAACGGAATATGCGTGCTGATTCGTCATTCATCCGCGCAAGTCTGGTTTCGATATTCGTCCCCTCTACTCCATAGGCTCCCAGCTTCTGAATGCTGGCGGAATCCTCCAGTAGGGTTAGGGTTAAATCCTTATCATCATTGGTCTGCTTCAGCTGAGCTGTCTGCTCCGGTGTCAGCGGATCAAGCTTATAGGCCATCCGGTTCGTATCCGGCAAAAACAGATAGTCGAACAACGGATTCACCTGAGGTGCTGTCTTGGTGAGTGTGATTTCCGCCACAGCCTTCTGATCCATGCTCTCGCTTAAGTTCTGCTCATCGTATTCCCCATCCGGGAATAGCTTAATCTCCGCCTGATACCCAAGCTGCTCACCGGCAACCCTAAGGTATTCCAAAAAGGTACCCTGCGAGACTAGGGTCTGCCGGGCCAATGGGTCTGTTTCCAGCGCAAGCCTCGTATGATCTGTATACAAGGAGAGCTTAAGCGGATTTTGCTTGTCCAGGCGAATTTTCCAGGGCTGCATATTGTGTCCATTCGCTGCCAGGAGCCCGTATGCTGCCAATTGCAGGCGCGGATCTTCGAATTGTCCGGCATAATCCCGCTTCCAGGGATCCAAATACTTCGCCTTCTTGAATACACCGCTTGCCGTGAATAGCAAGCTAACCAGAAGCACGAACAGAACAACAACAGACAGAAGTACGATCATTGATCTTTTGGTACGCTTACTCATAGCCATCTCCCTTTGTACATCTCTATTTGATAAGCCTATTCCCATTCAGACGTAATGCCACCCCGGATACAATGACAAGCCGCACATTCCCCCGGGTCCATTACATCAATGCCCGCTTTCTATCCTACCGAGTGCAATAAGTGGATTGATGTGCTACCGTTAAGAGGTGTGCTCCGGGAGACGGCTTCCGGTAAGTGAATTTACTATGCAAAGGAGAGTTATTCACCTATGAAAAGTATCGCTGTATTTTGCGGATCGCGTGACGGAGCTTCCCCCGTCTACAAGGAAAGCGCCCATGCGCTGGGAAAAGCACTGGCAGAACACGGCATCACCCTGATCTACGGCGGGGCAACGGTTGGCCTCATGGGCGAGGTGGCGGACGCCGCTCTGGGAGCCGGAGGGAACGTCATCGGGGTTATCCCCCATTTTCTCAAAAGCCGGGAAATTGAGCACAAGCAGCTCACGGAACTGATCGTGGTGGATTCGATGCATGAACGCAAATTAAAAATGTCGGAGCTGGCCGAAGGATTCATCGCTTTGCCGGGCGGCCCGGGGACGATGGAGGAATACTTTGAGATTTTTACGTGGGCACAATTGGGGCTGCATCAGAAGCCTTGCGGCATATTGAACGTCCAGCATTATTATGATCCGCTGATTACCCTGTTCGACCAGATGGCCCGGGAGCAGTTCATGTTGGAAAAGCACCGCTCAATGGTCCTCACCGATACCACTCCCGAAGGTATGATCCAGCAATTCCTGAGCTATTCCCCGCCACCGGTGAAAACGTACCTTACGGATGAGCGCACCTGATCTGAAATTAAGAATTCCATAGCCGGGGCTTCGGCGGTAATCTAATGAAGCAAGCCGCAAATGACCAAAATCAAAAAACAGCGATCCTCCAATGACCGGAGGATCGCTGTTTTGCTGCTTTTTACTCTTTTAAGAACATAAGACGCTGTCTCTGTTGTAGGCGTATCTATTTATGAGACAGCGGCTTTTTCCTGCTGAAGATCATCTGTACTGCCTAGGCCAGCTTAACCAGACTGTAGTTTTTCTTGCCTTTGCGGATGATGATGAACCGCCCGCCGATGGCGTCTTCGGCAGTGACCTCCGCCCCGATATCGGTAACACGCTCACCGTTAAGTGAAATAGCTTCCTTGGTGATGTCTTCACGTGCTTGGCGCTTGGACGGCTCAATACCCAGATCGACCAGCCAATCCACGATATTCTTTGAATCTCTGCCTGATGTGAAGGTTGGCATTTCCTTGAAGCCTTCCTCGATCTCCTCCGCAGTCAGGGAACGGATATCTCCGCTGAACAGGGCTGCGGTAATACGCTTCGCCTGCTCCAGCAGCTCCTCACCGTGCACGAAGCGGGTCATTTCCTCCGCCAGTGCCTTCTGCGCTTCGCGCTTATGCGGCTCGTTCTGTACCTTTTCCTCCAGGACGCTGATTTCTTCTTGGGTCAGGAAAGTGAAGTATTTGAGGTATTTCACCACATCGCGGTCGTCGGCATTCGCCCAGAACTGGTAGAACTCGTACGGTGTTGTTTTTTTCGGATCAAGCCATATCGCACCGCCAGCGCTTTTGCCGAATTTGGTGCCGTCCGATTTGAGCATCAGTGGGATGGTCAGGCCGAACACCTTGGCGTCCGTCCCTTCTTTTTTACGGATTAGGTCCAGTCCGCTTGTGATATTACCCCATTGGTCGGAACCGCCGACCTGCAGCTGCACATCCTCGTGCTGGTACAAATGCAGGTAGTCGAGCGACTGCAGAATCTGGTAGGAGAATTCCGTGAACGAAATCCCGCTCTCCAGACGGCTGGACACCACATCCTTGGCGAGCATAGTGTTGATGCTGAAGTTTTTGCCATAATCTCTTAGAAATTCGATGACGTTAATCTTATGGGTCCAGTCATAGTTGTTGACCATTCGGACCTGATTGTCGCTTTCAGTCACAAACAGCTTCTTCATCTGCGCCGTCAGCGCATCCACATTCGCCTGAATTTGCTCCATCGTCTGGAGGGAACGCTCACTCTGGCGGCCGCTCGGATCGCCGATGGTTCCTGTTGCCCCGCCAATCAGAATGACCGGACGGTGTCCGGCAAGCTGGAAGCGTTTCAGCACCATGAAGGGAATTAAATGTCCGATATGCATGCTGTCGCCCGTTGGATCTACGCCGCAATAGAGTGAAACTGCCTTCGTATTCGTTAACTCCCGCAGTCCTTCTGCATCTGTCTGCTGATTGATGGCGTCGCGCCATTCCAGTTCATCGATAATGTTCAAGCTGATACAGCCCCTTTATTATGATTTTCGTATTCGTCTGATGTACGTTGAATCAGGTAACTCGTACCTCTTTACGGTGGACCAGGCAACAACAAAAAAATCGCCCCCTTGTCTATACAGACACAGGGACGATTATGATTAACCGTGTTACCACCCAAATTGCACAGACCGCCTGACGGCAGGGCCCGTACCACTCACAGCGAGGTATCGTTCGCTTGATTTCCGCTTGGCATTACCCAAGATACTCCAGAGTGTAATTCGCAGTCCATGTGTGTGCCAGGGTTCCATCCCCCCCGGCTTTCTGTGACAGGGACAAAGGCTGCTACTGTCTCGTTCATCGCATATCAGCTATAAGATTACTGAAAGTATAGTCAATTCAAAATTTGTTGTCAATGCCGGACCCGCCAGCTCTCCAAAGTGTAGACCAGCTTGCCTCCATAAAATCAGATTTTTTTGTTATCTATTTTTGATAACTATTCACAAACAAACCTTTATATGTTATGTTGGATATATATGGATATTGGGAGGTGGTCTGGTCCGGGTACCGAATACACTTCTGGGAGCATGCAGAAATTAGAAAGCAAATCTAAATCCGCAAAGGAGGAACTACCATGAAACCGAGCAAGTATTTTTCGTTCCGCAGCTTTAGTTTTTTGGCCCTAACGTGTGTCCTTATCCTCTCCCTCTCAATCCCCCAGAAGCAGGCTGCAGCAGCAGGAGCCTCAGTCAAGGGCTTTTATGTAAGCGGTACCAAATTAATTGACGCGACAGGCAGCCCTTTTGTTATGCGGGGTGTAAATCATGCGCACACCTGGTATAAAAATGACCTGGCAACCGCTATCCCTGCCATTGCAGCCACCGGTGCTAATGTAGTGCGGATCGTGCTCTCCAATGGGGGCCAGTGGTCCCTCGACAGTCTGTCCGATGTGCAAAATATACTTGCCCTTTGTGATCAGTACAAGCTGACCGCCATGCTTGAGGTGCATGATGCAACAGGCTCGGATAACGCTTCTACGCTGAATGCGGCTGTCAACTATTGGATCAGCATCAAGGATGCATTAATCGGCAAGGAAGACCGGGTCATCGTTAATATTGCTAACGAATGGTTCGGCTCCTGGAGCACAGCGGCCTGGGCCAGCGGTTATCAATCCGCCATTCCAGCCCTTCGGGCCGAAGGCATCAAGAATACACTGGTCGTGGATGCCGCAGGCTGGGGACAGTATCCGTCCTCTATTTTCACTAGCGGGAACGCTGTATTCAATTCTGATCCGCTTGCAAACACGATCTTCTCCATTCATATGTACGAATATTCCGGAGGTTCAGCCGCCACGGTAAAGGGCAATATTGACAATGCCCTGGCCATAGGGGTACCGGTCATCGTCGGGGAGTTCGGCTGGAAGCATACAAGCGGAGATGTCGATGAAGCAACCATTATGAGCTATGGGCAGGAAAAAGGCGTTGGCTGGATCGCGTGGTCCTGGTATGGAAACGGCGCCGGCGTCGACTATCTCGATATGGCCAGCGGCCCTGCAGGCAGCCTCTCGGATTGGGGGAATTCCATTGTGAACGGTCCCTATGGCACGAAGGCTACCTCAGTACTTAACAAAATCTATACCACACCCGGTTACGTGCCTGTTCCGGACAACGGGACAACACCTACACCTACACCTACGGCAACACCCACTGCAACCGTGACACCGTCTCCAACACCTACGGCAACGGCAACACCAACTGCAACACCGATACCAACTACAACACCGGCACCTACTGCCACTGCAACTCCAACAGTTTCGCCAACAGCCGCTCCAACCGGTCTTGAACTCTATTACCGCGTCGGTAATACGAATACTACGGACAACGTGATCAAACCCCAATTTAATATCAAGAACAACGGCACCTCTGCCGTCAACTTGAGCGGGCTGAAGATACGGTACTATTTCACCAAAGACGGATCGCAAACGCTTAATGGTGCAATGGACTGGGCACAGATGGGCGCGGCCAACATTACCATTACTTTTGGAACTGCCAATGCCGCAGGTGCTGATTCCTATCTAGAAGTCGGATTTACCCCTGGAGCAGGTTCTTTGCCGGCCGGAGGACAGACCGGAGATATCCAGCTGCGGCTATTCAAAGGCGACTGGAGTAATTTTAACGAAGCAGATGATTATTCCTTTGATGCCGCCAAAACGGCTTTCAGTACCTGGAATCATGTAACGCTGTATCAAAACGGCACACTCGTATCGGGCGTACAGCCTTAAGCACGGACGTTATCATCTGAATCTGTATAAAAACAAAGGGGAGTACCTTAGGCCGCTGGCGGCCCGCAGTACTCCCCTTTGCTTATCGCTTCGATGACAACCGGGCGGGACAGGGCTGTCCTCCGATTCTTCAATTAAACACCGGCTGGTGTATAATGCAAGAAGCATCTCTGATATTCACTGGTTTAGTAATACATAAGGCATACCATTTCCAATACTACAGATCAGCGGACCTTGCCATTCAAGTGTCCCTGCCGAAAAGAGGTTATCATCATGACATTGTCTGCTTATTCCACCTATGATGCGCTGGGACTTGCTGCGCTGGTCCGGGCGCGGGAGGTGTCGCCCCGCGAGCTTGTTGAGGCGGCTCTCGCCAGATTGGACGAGGTCAATCCCCTGCTGAATGCTGTTGTCCGCACCCGCCGGGAGGCGGCTTTGAAGGAGGCCGATGCCATGCCGGCAGATGATCCGTCCCGGCCGTTTGCCGGTGTGCCCTTTCTGCTGAAGGATATCTCCCAGGCGATTGGCGGCGAGGCACTGACCTCTGGCGCCTTGCTGCTGAAGGACAACATTGCTAAACGTGATTCGAACTATGTCGCCCGTATCCGAAGCGGCGGGTTTATTCCGCTCGGGCACACGAATACTCCCGAGTTCGGACTGAAAAATATCACCGAGCCGCTCCTGCACGGGCCTGCACGGAATCCCTGGAGCACGGACCGCTCGCCCGGAGGCTCCAGCGGCGGAGCTGCCGCCGCAGTGGCTTCCGGAATCGTACCGGCTGCGGGCGCCAGCGACGGAGGCGGCTCGATCCGCATCCCGGCCTCCTTCACCGGCCTGTTCGGACTGAAGCCCACCCGCGGCCGTACGCCGGTAGGGCCGGGAGTCGGCCGCCAATGGCAGGGCGCCTCCATTGATTTTGCGCTGACGCGTTCCGTGCGCGACAGCGCGGCCATGCTGGACCTGCTGCAGATTGTGCAGCCGGAGGCCGCGTTTCAGACGCCGCTGTATCCGGGTGTCTATCTGGACGACCTCATGAAGCCCGCACCACGCAAGCTGCGGATCGCTTTCACAACAGCCTCGCCTGTCGGAACGCCAGTCACCGGAGAGGCAGCTGCAGCTGTATTAAAAACCGTAAAATGGCTCCAGGACGAAGGCCATGAGGTCGAAGAGAAACTCAGTCCGGTAAACGGCGTGCGGCTGATGGAAAATTACTATACGATGAACGCCGGAGAAGTGGCGGCCATGTTCCTGTCACTGGAAACCGGGATGTGCCGCAGCATTGCGGCACATGAGGTGGACATCGTGACCTGGGTGCTGGGCGAAGCCGGTAAAAAGGTCTCCGCCGCCGAATTCGTGCACAGCCTGAACGAATGGGATGTGGCGGCCGCACAAATGGCGGGCCTGATGAGCCGCTTTGACCTCTACATCACACCTGCGAATGCAGATTCCGCACCTAAGATAGGTGAGCTTACCCAGCAGCCGGAGGAAATCGAAGCTTTGCTGCACGTAAGCGAGCTGCCGAAGGATGCGCAGCGGCGGATGATCTACGAGATGTTCGAGCCCAGCCTGACTTATACCCCTTTTACACAGCTGGCCAATCTCACGGGTCAGCCGGCCATGAGCGTTCCCCTGCACCTTACACCGGCAGGCCTGCCCATTGGAGTTCAGGTCATGGCTGCCAAGGGCCGTGAGGATCTGCTGCTGCAGCTGGCCGCCCAATTAGAGCAGTCGGAGCTCTGGGTGGGGATGAAGGGGAATCCATTGTTTGCTTGAGTGGTGTGATTGCATTTCGTGCAATAGATAACTGATATTCCTGTGATAAATACCATTCTGCTGTATTTCGTGCAATAGATTTTCCGGATTTTGGCCCCGAAAGGACCTTACCCCCGGAATCTGCTGCACAGAATACAGCAGATTCTGTTTCTGGGCTGAATTGAAGGCAATCTGATGCAGAAAGTACAGCAGAATTGCCCCCAGACCCGAAATTTCACTGAGCAGGCAGCCACCATAAAAGAGCATTCTTCATTTCAGTCCAAGCCGCAGACACTTCATGTTGGAATACCGGTAACCCGCAGCCTCGTAAAAATACAGCGCCCGCACATTCCCGGCATCCGCAAGCAGGGTAATCCGCAAAAAGCCGTTCTTCTTCGCATACTCGGCAATCCACTTCATAAAGAACCGGCCCCTGCCTCTTCCACGCTCCGCAGCGGCAACAATAAAGTCCTCCAGCATGATGACCAGCCCGGTTGATTTAGAATCAACTGAAGCCCCTTCAGTATGACTTTCGGGAGCTGTGGGAGCAGGTCTTACCCCGAGCGGAATTCCCGGGGGGTCTGTCCGGCCTCACGGTGGAACAGGCGGGAGAAATAATGGACCGAGCTGAAATGATATTTCCCGGCGATTTCTGTGATGCTCAGCGAGGTATGCAGCAGATCCTCCTTGGCCCGGTTCAGCCGGAAGCGGTTCATATACTGGACGGGCGAACAGCCCACTGACTTTCTGAACAGCTCGAAGAAATGCCCCCGGCTCAGCTTCAATTCCCGGTAATAACATTCCAGCGGCCTCGGTACTTCATGCAGCAAATCCTGTTCGAGCCGCTCCAGCAGCGCGCTGATCCGTCGGTCCGGAAACGTCGGGTACCTCAGCATCTGTTGGAGGAAAAAATCAATAAACTCCTGAAAGTTCCGCTGAATGCTCAAATTGCGGATAAACGTCTGCTCATTTACAAATTGACCTGAAGTGTAGAACTTCTGAAACCGTTCAGCCCACACATGGACAGAACCGGCCTGAAGCTGCAGCGGGAGCGGATACGGAAGCTGCGGACCCAGCCATTCCGGCAGCAGCGGCTCCGGTTCATAACAGATTGGGCAGGCCCAATCGAAATGGCCCTCCCGGTCCACATGACTCCAGTCGAAGTAACAGCACAGATGTACCATCGGCTCTCCCGGATCTGCCAGCCATTCATGGGACTGTCCGGGAGGCAGATAGACCAGTGAGCCCGGGCTTACCTGGACTTGTGTCCCCTCGGTTTCCAGTACCCCGTAACCCTCGCTGACCAGATAGACAGAGCTCATATAGCAAATCCGTTTCGAGCTTGACTGCCCCTTGGCAAAAGGATACCGGGTAGCCAGATAGACATACGGGTGCAAGGCTGAAAGCTTCATCTCACCATCCTCCCGCTATGCTTATTGGGCGCCAGAGGATGCTGCCTCCGCTTCAATTGCTGCCGCCAATTCCTCATACGAGCCACCCTTCAGCAGTTTGCCGTTCACCATAAACTGTGGTGTTCCATTGACTCCATAGTTTCCAGCCGTTTTGAAATCCTCCTTCACCGGCAGCATGTAAGTATGCTCCTGCAGATCCTTGGCAAAGCGGTCATAGTCAATGCCGCCGATATTATTTTTGACGAAATCAAGCAGAAACTGCGGTGTGGCCCAGATCTTGGTCTCATCCCCCTGATGGTCGTAGAGCTTGCTCATAAACTCCCAGAATTGTTCGTTGTCCTGGGCTGCAATGGCTTCCCCCGCACTCGCTGCCATGATCGAATCACGGTCTATAAAAGCAAAGTTCATGAAGAACAGCTCAGCCTTGCCGGTATCGACGAACTCTTTTTTGAAGCGTTCGAAGTACGTTTCCTTCCACTTCTTGCAAGAAGGGCATTTGAAATCTGCGAATTCAATCACCTTCACCTTGGCAGTGCTACTGCCCAGATGGGGCTGCTTCTCATATTTCAGGCCTTCGGCATCGTATTCCCCGCGAATCTCTGTGTAGTTCGGCAGTCCTCTGAGGCCTGAGGAAGCCACTGATGGCCGCAGAAAAAATACGGACGCCGCAATTACGAGAATGGCAATCATAACGACAGATATCACAAAGGCTGATCCTGACCGAGGCTGCCCGGCACGGCGCTTGCTGCCGCGGATGGAACGAGTCTGATTGGCTGAATTCGAAAGATTGGATAGCTTGCCCTTTGCTTTGGACATGGTTAAGATCCCCCTCAAAAGAATTTCATCATCTGATTAATAAATGATAACGCTTTCTAAATTAATGGTAGTGGTTCATTCCAGCTCCGTAAAGGTACGTTTGCGGTGCCTTGCGTACCTTTTTCCCTGTGCAGGCCTTTCCTGGCAGTTTGGGTCTACATTTCGCTCCCCTATTGCCTGATTACTGTATAACCATCCGCGAATTCATCCGCCGATCGTGCAAAAATACGACACCTTGCTAAATACAACCGGCCATCACTCAGTTACATTGTAGAGGACTGGATGGCAGGGTTAATGCGCCAATTGCTACGCGTTTGCAGTGATGAAAGGAGGAGAACCTATGCATGAAACCACAAGTATAGGAAATTCAGAGGATTCAATCCTGTCTTTGCCGCTGGAAAAAGAACAGGCCCAGGAAAAGGCGGCGCGGCATGACCTTACTTTGGAGGGACCGGCAGCGGATTTTTTTGAAGGAGCGCTGCTGGGAAACGGCGGGCTTGGGGTGGTGCTCACCACCCGCCCGGATGCGGTGATGCTCCATTTTGGACACAATAATGTCTGGGATATTCGCATCGCGGAGCGACATGCCGAGGAGATTATGACCTTTAAGGAGGTCTATAAGCAGTTCGAAGCGCTTCCCGCTGAATTGGCGCAGCTCATGGACAACCCGTGGTACCGGGAATATTGCGAGATGGCCGGGGACAACTACAGCAAAAGCTACCCGCGCCCGATGCCCTGTGGTTCACTGCTGCTCCGGTATGACCGGCGTACAGCCGAGGTGCTGGGACACACCCTCCATATCGGGGACGGACGCTGCACGGTTGAGTTTCTGGTCCAGGGGAAGCGGGCTGTATTGGAGGTTTTTGTGGATGCCGTTCAGGACCGGCTGTGGATGTCTGTATGCAATTCTGCTGACGGAGAAGCTCTATCGCTGTTTCACGAAGCGCGGCTCATTCCCGACCCCAACACGCCTTCCGGGTTCCCCCCCGCTGTAATCGATGTTGATCCCGCGGCGGGAGTACTGTCCTTTACCCAAGTCCTGCCCTGTGTGGAAGCTCCCGAGGTTCCCTATAGCGGGCATGACCAAGATAAGGCTTTCCGGCTGGCGGTCCGCATCGCAGGCGCAGTTCCTTCAGCTGACGGTGAGGCGGACCGGCTCAGCATCGCAGATACCGGCAGCGGCTTCTCCGCCTGCGCGGAGCTATGGGAGGGCCGCAGGACGGTAATCCAGCAAGCAGCAGCTCAGATACACCCGCCCGAATTGTCCGGGTACACTGATGCCCGGAAACGGACAAACGAAAAGTGGCTGGAATACTGGGAGTGCTCCAGTGTGTCACTAGAGGACGAATTTCTGGAGCGGGTCTGGTACCGCAATCTGTACTTTTTAAATTGCTCTGTCCGTGAAGGGGTCACCTGTCCCGGGCTGTTCGCCAACTGGAGTTATGGTTCCATCGGGTCGGAATGGCATGGGGACTATCACATGAACTACAATACACAGCAGCCATTCTGGGCAGCATTCTCCAGCAACCATCTGGACAAGCATCTGCCTTATGCTGATATGGTAGACCATGTGCTGCCGGTCAGCCAACAATGGGCACGGGACTATTACGGGCTGCGCGGTGCTTATTTCCCCCATTCCGCCTACCCGGTGGATATGACGATGATGCCTTATCCGGTTCCGCACTGGGGCTGGGAGGTCTGTGAAACGCCGTGGACCGTGCAAAGCCTATGGTGGCATTACCTCTACTCCATGGATGAAGCCTTCCTTCGCAGCCGCGCATTTCAGCCGATCCGGGAAGCCGTCCGGTTCATGGCGGATTACATGCAGCGGCCGGAAGCCCGGGGTCCGCGCTGGAATGACGACTGTTATCATATCTTTCCTACTGTCGTACCGGAGCTGTACGAGATTGCACCGGGCTTTGCCCGGAACAGTGATTGTCTGATCGATCTGGCTCTGACAAAATTTATTTTCCATGCATATATCCGGGCCTGCGCGGTGCTTGGACTGGAGGAAGCGGAAGACGGCCTGCTTGCAGAGGTTCAGGAAATTCTTAATCACTTTCCAGAATATCCTACAGCCGAATCCAATGCAGGCCAGGTCTTTGTGTCGGTGGCAGGAGAGAATCCCGAGGTCGTCTACAACGTCCCGGTTCCGCTCGCAACAGTCTTCCCCGGAGAAGAGCATGGTCTGCACTCTTCCCCCGAAGAATACCAGACGGCGGTGGAGTCCTACCGCAATCACCGGAATGAAGGCGGGAATGAACTGGTATTCCAAGCCCTGGCCGGAGCACGGCTCGGCATCCTCGATCTGGAACGGTTCAAGCGGCAAATTGCCTATTGTCTGCTGCCTAACGGCACCTGTACCGACAGAGTGCTGATGAGCGGGGGACGGTACCCGGATACAGCGGACTTTGACTTCATGTCCCGGATGGGTGTCTGGTTCGAAAATTTCTCGCTGCCCGCCGTAATCAATGAGTGCCTGCTTCAGAGCTACAACGGGGTGCTGCGGTTCTTCCCGAACTGGCCGGAGCATCAGAGAGCGGAATTCCGCAGCCTGCGGGCTGTGGGCGGCTTCCTGGTCAGTGCAGCTTTTGAAGCGGGTGAAGTGCAGTGGATTGAGGTGTTCAGTGAAGCAGGAGCCGATTTGTCCTTCTATATCCCTTGGGCCCATGGAGCCGAATGTACCGGAGATTCCGTTGAGCCGCAGATCTGTACAGGAGGGACAGGAACGCTGCGGACAGTTGCCGGGGAAACCCTCCGCATGGTAAAACACAGAAGGGAATAGCCGGTGCTGGTTATGGATTCAGATCCCCCACATTGAAGCGCCCTCCAATCTCTGATTGAAATTGGAGGGCGCTTTTGCAGGGAATACTTCACTTCAGAAAAATAACTGGGGTCATTGTTTCTAACCTACCTGCATCTGCTCCAAGCGGCTGTTCAGTGTATAATTCCCTCCAGCCTCGGTGAGAAGAGTACTCCGGTGTTCACCCGAGCGGACAATTAATGTACCCGCTGAAAAGGTGCGCAATGTGGCCGTGGTTAGTACTCCATCCTTCCAATCCATATCTACCTCAACCTTCCCTTTGGCGCAAAGCCCTGATACCGAGCCTGTGCTCCAATCTGCTGGAAGCGCGGGCAGCAAATGAATCTCTCCAGCCCTGCTCTGCAGCAGCATCTCTGCAATAGCAGCCGTTCCGCCGAAATTGCCGTCAATGACGAAGATATTGCTCTCCGCTCCGGCAATGCCAGCCTTTGAATAGGTCAGCAGATTGTCCAGGCACAATCCGCTGATCAGATGCGAGATATGCCTGTAGGCCCGCTCCCCGTCATGGAGCCGGGCAAAGTACAGACCAAACAGCGCAGCGGTAAATTCCACATCCTCCAGCTCATCCTGCATCATGCGGTTCTCCAGCGTGACCCGGGCCGCCGCGCTGAGCTCCGGCGTCTCCTCGGGTGTAATCCGGCTGGCGGGATAGAGTGCAAACAAATGGGAGAGATGACGGTGCTCCGGCTGTGCCTCCCTGTAATCCTCCAGCCATTCCTGAAGCTGCCCCTGTCTGCCGATCTGCAGCGGTGGCAGTTTGTGGATCGCCTCTCCAAGCTGTACCTGAAGCTCTTCATCCTTGTTCAGCAGCGCTGCCGCTTTCAGACAGAATTCAAAAAGCTCCCGGACCAGCACCTGGTCCATAGTCGGCCCCATAGAGAGCTGCCGGTTCTCACCGCTATGACCCTCCGGATAGAAGCTGTTCTCCGGCGAATTCGAAGGTCCTGTCACCAGCCAGCCGTACACCGGATGTATGGTCATGTAGTCTAGGAAGAAGGCTGCCGCTTCTTTAAGTACAGGGTAGGCCTGCCCCTCCAGAAACTCACGATCCTGACTGTATTCGTAGTGCTCGATCAGATGCATGGCGATCCACAGTCCCCCGGTGACATTGAGCCCCCATGAGGTTTCCCAGCCGGGTGCGGTGAATCCCCAGACATTAGAGAATACATGAGCGACCCAGCCTGCACTGCCGTAGAAATCCCTTGCTGTTACTCTACCCGCACGGGACAAAACCTCAATGTAACGCATTAGCGGCAGATGACTCTCTCCCAGATTCGCAATCTCTGCAGGATAGTAATTCATCTGGGTATTGACATCCAGATGATAATCGCAGCTCCAGCCCATCCGGCAGGCTTCGCCGTCATTCCAGATCCCTTGCAGATGCAGCGGCAGCGGCGAGTCTGCACGTGACCCGGCAATCATCAGGTAGCGGCCGTACTGCAGGAACAATGCAAACAGCTCCGGGTCTCCGCAGTGATTCTGCTGCAGCAGGGCGATGCGTCTGTCCGTCGGCAGATCCGAAATCTCCGAGCGTCCCAGCCGGACATCGACCTTGCAGAATTCCTGGCGGTAATCCCGGATATGATCCGCGCGCAGGCTGTCATAGCCCTTAGCAACCGCCTGTTCCAGACTTCTTGTACTCTGTGCCTGCAGGTCCACTCCTGCATGCTGGTAATCGGTGCTGACCGTAAAATAAATCCAGGCTTCATCCGCCCCGGCTACTGTCAACCGGCCATTCCGGCAGCTTAAGGTTCCCCCGGAGGCTGCGACCCTGATTCCGCCTTCAGCCCTTACCCCACAGGTGCCATCGCTATGCACCTGCTCCCTCGCCTCTGCTTGAAATTCCAGGGTATCCCCGTTCACAGAGCGGACAATGAACGGGCCTGTGCCGCCAGCAGCACTTAACGTGAAGGATACGCCGCCAGGCGATTCACTCCAGATCCTCGCAGCTACAACATCATCTGCATGGGAGGCAAAAACCTCGCGCAGTACCGTGCAACCACCGGTCTGAGATTCCGCATGCGCAACTGCACGGTCCAAATCCAGCCCGCGTCTGAACCGGGCTTCCGCATTCCCTGCCCGCTCCACTTCCTTCTCAGCATCCCCTTGCCTGTCCGGACTTTCAAAAGACAACACAATGTCGCACAATCCCAGGTGGGTCCCGTAATTCCGCTTCACCGGCTGCAGATATTGCTTGGCAAGCCGGTCACCTTCTGCATAATCACCAGCCATAAAAAGCCCCTGCATGCGCCGTAGTGCCTCCTTCCCGCCAAACGGGCCGGGAACAGCCTCTTCTCGTCCAGACCAGTAGGTCACCTCGGTCATACTCCACACTTCACGCTGCGGAGCCGCCATAACCACTGCGCCAATCCTGCCATTTCCGATCGGCAGTCCCTGGCCCCAGCCCGCAGCCGGGCTGGAGTACCATAATTTCAAATCGCTCAATTTGCATCCTCCTGTCTGTCCTCTGATCTGGCATATGAATAAAACCTCCGTTCAAACCATCCGTTCCTAAAAAACAATAGCAGAAACAGCGATGCCGGCCTTGGCAGGCCGGCATCGGGTGGGCGTAGCACGGGTGCTTGTGCAGCGTTCATGCCTGTTTCCGCTTTGCAGTTTCGGGTGCTGTGCAGCGTTCATGCCAGTTTCCGCTTTACAATTTCGGTTGCTTGGGCAGCGTTCAGACCTGCACACTCAGTGAACTCTCCGTCTGCCGCTTTGCACCTAATCTCCTCCTGCCGGCACCAAGGCTTATTTCACTGATGCGTCATACGCCTTTTGCAGAATTTCCAGGTAGCGGTCCAGCTTCAGATCCTTCAGACCCTTCACATAAGCATCCCAGTCCTTGTTCAGATCCTTATTGCCGGTAATGAACTGAAGCTCATTCTGCTCAATGTAGTTTCTCAGGTTCGTCTGCAGCATGCTGGCTTCGTCAATCTCCGTCGGATCAATCCAGATGGACCAGAGTGGGAACAACTCCTTAGGTTCATGACCCTGGTACAGCAGCGAAGCATTGTACAATCTGCGTTCGTAGCCGTTCGAGGAATAGATATCAGTCGCCTGAACGAATGTGTCGCGGTATTCCTTCGGCATGTAGAAATGTCCCATTCCGCTCCAGCCCGCATTACGCGGCGCTTCGCCTTCCGCCATCGGGATCGGCTTGATCACCGGTTTGACATCCTTGCCTAGTGCGACATCGCCTGCCACCGGATCGGTCCAGTCGATTCCCTTCATGCCGCTTGCCGCATTCGTCTGGCCTTCCGGTGTGAACATATAATCTACCATCTTGATCAGAGCCACTTTTGCCTCTTCACTGGCTTTGTTAGTAATGACGAACTTGGCGCCTGGTGACACGCCGCCCGCATCATGTGTCGTGTAGGAGATCCCTTTCGGTCCGGTAAGCGGTGGCAGGGCATTGTAATGTGCGGAACGGGTGTTGCCTGGGTCGATGTTAATAAAAATCGCCGGATGCATGCCTGCACCTGCGCCGAGGATTTCGGCATCCGCATTTTCACCGATTTTCTTAAAGGCTTCCGCATTCTGGGTAAAAGCCCCCGGATCGATCAGACCGGCATCATACAGCGATTTGATATAGGTCAGGCCTTCCTTCCATTCCGGCTTAATAGCGGCTGACTCCACCTTGCCGTCCGTCATATTCAAGTAGTTGCGGTCATCATCATAGACGAAGCTATTCATAAGATAAGGAATAATGCGTACGCCAAAATCTTCAGTAGAACCGCTCAGCGGCACTTCATCGGCTTTGCCGTTGCCGTTCGGGTCCTTCGTCTTGAAGGCTTCCAGCATTTGCTTGAACTCCTCTGTAGTCTTCGGCTCTTCCAGGTTAAGCTTCTTCAGCCATTCGGTGTTGATCCACATTTTGTTCGGATAGGAACAGTGGAAGCACTCGGCGTAAGCGCCCAGACCATAGATATTGCCGTCAGGAGCTGTATTCAGCGTTTTCATTTCAGGGTGCTTTTCCATGGCTGCTTTGATATTCGGTGCATATTGGTCAATCAGGTCATTCAACGGAACCAGAACGCCCTGCTGGCCATATTTCAGTACATCCCCCTGGGAGAATTCATCAATGTAGGCAGTGAGCAAATAAGCATCGGGATAGTCGCCGCTGGCGAGTGAGATTTGGCGTTTTTCCTTGGCGCCGTCGGATGGATTAATCTGCCAGTTGAATTTGATGCCAAATTTGTCTTGAACGAATGTGGTGAATTTATTGGTCGGGATATCAATGCCTGATTCCTGGACGGCAAAGACGCTGACCTCCACAGGTTTTGACGCCTCCGTTGCGTTTCCGCTGCCAGACGCTGTGCCGGATGCTGTACCGGACGGGCTTTCTGTATTGTTTTTACCCGAGCAGCCACTGATCACAACTGTAAATACCGTTACCAGCATTAACAAGGCTAACAAACTTTTCTTCAAAGCTGATCAACTCCCTCTTTGTAGTTGGACAGGTTGGATATGTGTAGTCATGTGATAACGGCTGCGCCGTCCTTAAACGGACAATATCCGTTTAAGCGAGAAAGATAAGGATCATTTATTGCGCGAAGCATATAAATGCTTATCTTTTAAGAAAGGCCTCACCCCCTTGCCGGTTCATCGCTTCCCCTTACCCCTTGACTGAGCCGACCAGCATGCCCTGCACGAAATACCGCTGCACAAAAGGATAAATGACAAGCACAGGCAAGGTGGCGACGACTATCAGCGCATATTTCAGTAGTTCGGCCATCTGCTGGCGCTCTACCATCGCCATGGCATCCATCGCCCCGGCACTGTTGTTCTGGATAATGATACTGCGCAGCACCAGCTGCAGCGGGAACAAGTCCGCCGATTTCAGATAGATCAGGGCATCGAAATAGGAATTCCATTGGCCGACTGCATACATCAGCACCAGCACCGCGATAATCGGCTTGGAGAGCGGCAGCACTACACTGCGGATGAAGCGCATATCGCTGCAGCCGTCAATCTCACTGGCCTCCAGCAACTCCTCGGGAATTGAGGACTGGAAAAAGGACCGGGCAATAATCACCTGCCACACCCAGATCGCATTGGGAATCAGCAGCGCCCAGCGCGTATCGATCAGGTGCAGCTCCCGGACCACCATATAGGTGGGAATCAGCCCGCCGCTGAAGATCATTGTAAAGGTAATGATCATCATCAGTACATTGCGGCCAAAAAAAGCTCTCCGCGACAACGGGTAGGCGATCATAATCGTCAGGGTCACACTGATCAGCGTACCGGCCGCCGTATAAAAGATGGAATTGGCATACCCGCTGATAATCTCATGCGTACTGAACAGGACCTTGAAGCCCTTGAAGGAAATATCGACCGGCCACAGCCAGACCCGGCCCGAGGTGACAGCCGCCGGACTGCTGATGGAGCTGCTGATTATGAAGACAAGCGGATACAGCACAACGATAACTACAAGGATGAGTACGGTGTACACTACAGTCAGAAATATCCGGTCACCGACGGATTCTTTAATTTTTTGGGGAACTGCTGCCGAAGCTGCCATACAGGAACTCCTTTCTTACCAGATGCTGTTATTGGTGATTCGTTTGGCCAGTCCGTTCACGGTAACCAGCAGAACCAGATTGATCAGTGAATTGAACAAGCCGACCGCGGTAGCAAAGCTATAGTTGGCATTCAAAAGGCCGATCCGGTAGACATAGGTGGCAATAATCTCAGAATTAGCGATATTTAGCGGGTTTTGCAGCAGATAGACCTTTTCAAAGCCAATCGCCATCACGTTACCCACATTCAGAATCAGGATAATCACAATCGTAGGTACAATTCCGGGAAGATCGACGTGGCGGATCTTTTGAAACCGTGAAGCCCCATCCACCTTAGCCGCCTCATAGAGTGTAGGATCGATGCCAGCCAGTGCGGCCAGGTAGATCACAGCGCTGTAGCCTGCGGTCTGCCAGATGTCAGACCAGACATAGATGGAGCGGAACATGCCGGGCTCACCCAGGAAATTCACCGAATCCAGGCCGAAGAAATTCATGGCAATGTTGGCGAACCCCAGACGCGGAGCCAGAAACAGCATAATAATGGAGACCATAACTACAGTGGAGATAAAATAGGGCGCAAACGATACAAGCTGGACGAACCGTTTGAACCTGCCGCCACGGATTTCGTTTATCATCAGCGCGAGCAGGATCGGAATCGGAAACCCGGCCAGCAGCAGATAGCCGCTCAGCAGAATGGTATTCTTGACCAGCGTCCAGAACAGCGGATTCTCAAAAAACAGCTCGAAGTGCTTAAAGCCGACCCAGGGGCTGCCCCATATCCCCTTAATTACGTTATAGTCCTTGAAAGCCAGTACAGCATTCGCCATTGGATAATACTTAAAGATCAGAAAGAACAGCAAAGGCGGAATGACGAGCAGATGCAGCTGCCAGTGTTTCATGATATTTTTTCCGGCGGTATGCAGCCAGCCCTGGCGTTTGCTTCGGGGCGCCGTTTGGGTGCTCATAACCATTTCTTTTTCCAGATGAATCTCCCCCCTTAAAAGTTTGGCCAGCGTTACTTCATTGATTTCACTTCGCTTCAAAAACTTGCTTCGGAAGCAGATGCTTAGTTTGGCCAGCCGCTTCTCCCTTGCATTACTTCGAGCAAAAACTGCTTCGGAAGCATTCGCTTTGTATTGTTAGTTTGTGTGATAGCGCTTTCTCACGAGTTGATCATAGGGCATGATAAGCGGCTTTGAACAGGTACACTTCCGTATTTTGCGTACAGATTGCCCGTTTTACAGGGGGCATCACTTCCTGGGACGGCCTGATTTCCGCACTCTTGAAAGCGGATACATTATTTGGCATACCCCTTGGGCAGAAACGGCTGCACCGCCCGGGAGGGACAATGCAGCCGCTTTATTCTTGGGGTTGCTGGAGACTCTGCCTCCCTCTCACCGAGGGGTCCTGCTTCTCCCTGTCCCTTCCCAACTTTCCCGGACCATGAGATAAGCCCAAGTGGAATAAGTGAACTTAATTCCGCCGAAAACAGCAAAAGTGAAGGTTTAGGTGGAAAAAGGAAACTTAAAAACTCCATTTCCCCCTCTATGGAGGGAAATGAGCTAGATTAGTGTTACTTTTTCCACGTAGCTACCGAGCGCAGGGTGCACGAGCCAATTAGTTTTACTTTTTCCACTTTAGCCTACTGAGCGCAGGGTGCTCGGGACAACTAGTTTTACTTTTTCCACTTAGCTACCGAGCGCAGGGTGCTCGAGCCAATTAGTTTTACTTTTTCCACTTAGCTGCCGAGCGCAGGGTGCACGAGCCAATTAGTTTTACTTTTTCCAACACTTTTCTACTCAGCATTCGATTGTCTGTAGGTGCTGGGGGAAATGCCGGTTAACCGCTTGAAGGCTCTACGGAAGGAATGTGAGCTGTTGTAGCCCACTCTTGCCGCAATCTCATCCACCGTATACCTGCTGTCCTTCAGCAGGAGCGCCGCCTGATCCATCCGGACCTTCACCAGATGATCGGAATAATTCACACCAGTCACCTCCTTGAACAGCTGGGAGATGTATTTTTCCGGCCGTTCCACATGCTCTGCCACCCGGTACAGGGTCAGCTCGGTGTCCGAATACATGTCCTCGGTATACTGATAGATCTGCTTGATGATCTGGGTATGCGCGTCCTTCTTTTTATTGGCGATGTACCCGCAGAGTCCCTCCATGACGGCATGGAATTCGGCCTGGATGTTATCCGCCGGCTCCGAGGAACTGATGTCGATGATCCGCTGCTTGACGCTTTCGAACAAGGGAGATTCCATGAAGATTTTTTGATCCAGCAGCTTCAAAAAGGTGCCCTTCATCTCCCCGATCAGCTGATGCTTCATCTCAATGGACAGCTCCCGGCCGCCAAGATTCTGCGCAAAGGTCGAATCCAAAATGCGTTTGGCCTCAGCCAGCTCCCCGGCACGGATCGTACTGATCAGCCGCTGCTCCGTATCAAGCGGATAATAATAGGTCGTATTCTCGATTCTGGCCTCATGATTCCATGTTATGCCTTTTTTGTTCGTATACACGGCATATTCCAGCGCCTGCTTCGCTTGCTCAAACGACCCGCTGACCTCTGTTACTGAAGCGAAATAGCCTCCGAACCCGGACTGCACCGAAATCTTGTATTCCTTCAGCACATATTGCGCCAAATTCTCCATGATGTGTGTAATCGCGACCTCCTGGTCCGATGCAGATTCCTCAGGACCGGAGAAGAACAGGCCGACCATTTTGTCCGAGCCCATATCGGCCATAGGCAGCAGTCCGGTAAGCGAAGCGAGCGCCTGCTTCACCAGTAGGCGGGCGGCGTTCAGCTCATTGAGGATCTCCACGCTATCCATCCCGGCATAGCCGTTAATCTGGATCAGTCCGGCATAGCCAGTTCCCTGATTCAGCCCGATATCCGCCTGGGCGGCAGCAGTGACAATCTCCTCCCGTGACTCAAATTCTCCGGCAACCAGCCGCTTAATAAAAGCATCCCTGACCAGAGGCAGCTGACGGTTAAGCTCGCTTTCGAGCAGCTTATTCTTGGTGATCATGTTGGCAATATTCCCGCTCAGGAAGTCGAACTCACTCTGCTCCGCCGTCTCCTCCTTGCCGAACTGCTCTTTCATCACACTTAGCATCCGGTTGATCGGTGCACTGTTCCGGTAGGCGAGTACTAGGCCGGCCAGTAATCCGAGGAACAGAGCGCCTCCGGTAATCAGCCAGGACATATATTTGATTGTATTGGCATTCTCCAGCAGGATGCTTCGGGGAATGCCTGCCTGGTATACCCAGCCGTTCGAATCCGAACGGGTTGAAATCACCAGATCATCCCGGTAAAACTGGCTGACCTTGCTGTTATCAAACGAGGAATCCGCGTGAAGCCGGTTCACATATGCCTCATCTTTTCCTTGCAGCACAATGGTCTTCCCGTCGGCATCGCTGATATGAACCCAGCCCCCGTAGCGTTCAGTCAGGCCAGACATCAGGCTGGCGATGATTTTCTCGTCGATCATCACGACCACAACCGCCGGAGAAGAATCATTAAAGCTGTCGAGCGGCAGTGACTGCATGTAGGTAATCACCGAGGTTTGTGCCCCCTTGCTGACAAAAGCACTCAGCGGTTTGATCTCACTCCGGTGGGTTTTCTGCAGAACCTGCTTCTTCCATTCCGCCAGCGGAAGATCGTTGTAATGATAGATCTCATAGTAATGCTCCGGACGGTAAGAAGAGCCGGGGGTCAGCACCAGATCGTAATTGGCAAGATAAATATAATAATCCTGCAGGAAATCATTCGTCTGGCCGAAGGTCAGCACATTGCGCATCGTCCTCCAGATTCCGTAGACATTGGTGCCCTCTCCCCGTTCATTCAACAGCACGTTCAGTTCGGGATTCACCGCGAGCTGTCGGGTCAGCCCTTCGACTTCCGCCATCCGGCGCTCAAGAATTTCCTGGCTTTTTTGCAGCTGAATCACACTGTTCTCGATGGAAATGGACTCTGTTACAGAGATCGATGTACGGTAGGACATGTAGCCGCCTATGCCCGGAATAATTAGAATAATGATGTAGGAGATCAGAAATCTGCGGAAAACCTTGGAGTATTTGAGCATGGTTTGATTCCCCTCTCAGTTGGTAGCGCTCACAGCATAAGCTTAAAACAAATTGCTGCACAGTCAAGCCTTTGTCTCCAGCGCCATTAGAAAAGACGGTTTTGATTGCAATCCGACAAGGACCATTCCCGGCAGCTAGAGCGCCTTTGTTCCCCATAAAAAGCTTATCTTTCTGGTCAGGCGGACACAGAATCTGCTGAATGCTCTATAGTCATCATCCTCGTCCTGTATAAGAAGAATGGAATAGGGCCTTCTAAATCCGCATCATCAGAAACATTTGCTGCACTACGGCTACGTATACAGGTTCTATGCCATAATCCGACTATTTTCATTGCCTGGGAAATGATGCGCAGGCTGCAGCCGAATAACTTCAGATTTCTTCTCGATTGAAAAGGAGCCGTTTCCGGCTCCTGTGCTTTTTATCTGCTCCTCCTTAATCGCTCAGTTGTTCTCCGCCACCGTTCCTGTCCTTATATTCATGAGCAGTGGCAGCCTCGAGGATATCCTTGAATGCCCAGTGGGTGACCGGAACATCGCTCCACGGGGAGGCTTCGGCACCGAAGAGCGGGCCTCTGCCGAGTACCCTGTTCATCGCAGTCACCGCTTCGGCACGGGTCAGTGCCTTTCCGGGACGGAAGGTTCCGTCGGCATAGCCATTCAGTATGCCTGCTCCCTGGGCCTGAAGAATGGCTGAATGTGCCCAGTGACCGGCGGCGACGTCTGTATATCCGCCTCTGGGGATAGGATTATTCTTGCTTAACAGCGTAACAAGACTGGCCAATTCCGCCCGCGTGACCTGTTGATTTGGCTTAAAGGTGCCATCCGGGTAGCCTGTCATCAGTCCCATTTCTGCTGCGCCAGCTATTGCTTCGGCCGCCCAATATCCGGAAGGCACATCGCTGAAGACTGCAGCCTTTCCTTGTTTCTCCCGTGCAGAAACCTTGAATAGCAGTGCCGCCATTTCAGCACGGGTAATCTTCTGATCCGGTTTGAAGGAACCGTCTGGATAACCGCTCATATATGCTGCATGCTGTTTCACCGCCCCCTGGCTTGCTTCCGGCGAAGCACTTGGAACAGGAGTGGCGGATGGAGACGCAGTCACTACCGGGCCCGTAGTAACAGCGGGTCCTGGAGTTACCGGAGCCGGTGATGCGGTAGCGGAAGGTGATGGTGTTGACGTTGGCGTTGGTGTCGGTTGTTCGCTAGGTGTTGCCGGTTCACCAGCCTTAGTGCTGACGCTATATTTCAGCTGATCGGCGAACATAAGCGCACCTGATTTCTTCACCACCTTCAGTACGTGAACGCTATCGGCCAGCTCTGCAAGGCTGAAGAGATTCTGCAGAATCTGCCGGTTGCTGCTGTAGGCGCTTGCGGTCTGAATCAGCTTACCGTCCACATAGATTTCCATGTCACCCATATCCGGCCCTTTGGGTCCGGACAAGGAGATTCCAGTCCCGCTGAACGTGTACTCAAAAGAATCACCATCTGTCTCTGTAAAATGAATATCGTTCTGATAATCTCCGTCAAAGGCAAATGTCAGTGGAAGAGTGCCCGCGGGCAACGCGGCGAGGTACGCGGCCTTGAGGGTTACAGTGTCTCCTGCAAGTGTATAATCTGTACCTTCCACCAGTTTATAAGTGCCCTGGCTGATGCCGCCGAACAGCTCCGGCTGACGGAGCAGCTTAACTTCGATATCTGCCGGGACTGCTTGGTCGAAGGCTGCTTCTACCGGATTTATCAGGTCGGGAATTTCCACCTTGAGCATATCCAGCAGCATGAAGCTGCCTGATTTCTTCACAGCCTTGAGGGTATGGAAGCCTTCGGGCAGACCCGCAATGCTGTACAGATTCTGCTGGGCCTGGCGTCCGTTATGATAAGCGCTGACTGTTTGCTGGAACATGCCATCCACATATATATCCATGTCACCCTGTGAGGTATCCGTCTCTGTATAGAGCTGTATACCAGTGCCTCTGAAGGTGTATTCGAAGGAATCCCCATCCTTCTCGGTATATTGCACATCATCCTTGTAGTCGCCCATTCCTCTCCCGGAACTGCGTGACCAGGTGCCATTGTAAGTGATCCCCGGATCGTCATTATTGATCAGCGAATAGCGAACAGTAGCTGAGCCTGTAATGGTCACTGTCAGCACTTCGCTTGCGCCTCCGTCAAAGATGAACGAGAGCTCCGCCGCACCTGAAGGCAGATTGAAAAGATATTCCTTCTTGATCTTCACAACGCCTCCGCTGACGGAATAATCGCTTCCTTCCGTAAGTACAGCCCCGCCGTTCTTAATCTCCAGAAGGGAGTCACTGCCTGCAGGCAGTGTGACAGCTACATCAGCCTGTTTGTCAGGCGCCTTGTCGAAGCTTCCTGTGGCAGGGGCAATGAGCTGATTAACATTGATCTTCAGCGCATCCAGCAGCATGTACTGGCCTGAATCCTTAACCACCTTAAGCGTATGCTCACCGTCGGTAAGGCCGTTGGCACTGTAAACGGTCTGCTGTGCTTCCTTGGCTCCAGCGGTATAGGTGCTTACCGTTTGCGGACTCACGGCATCATCCAGATAGACCTGTACGTCCCCTTGCGAGGAATCCTTCTCGGTTAGCAGCTCAATGCCTGTTCCCTTGAAGGTGTACTCGAAGAAATCACCGTCTGTCTCGGTATAATGTACATCTGCCCCGTAATCCCCGGCGGTTCTGCCGGACTGCGACGACCAGGCGCCGCTGTAAGTGATGCTGCTGTCGCTGTCGTTGATATAGACCGAACGGGTAACCGGGCTAGGAGAAGGATTACCGCCCGGCTGTCCTTCTCCGGGAGCTGCAGCCGAATCCGTGATTTTCACAGTGATATCCTGTGAACCCGGGGTCTGCTCTTTGCCTCCGTTGCGCTGCCATGAGCCGGTATAACGGACGTTCGTATCGTCATCGTTGACGGTGGAGGTTCCGCTCTTGGCGGTTACCTTCAGCATCCGGGATGCATGCGGCTCCAGTACCCCGCCGCTGAAGCCCGTGTCAAAGGAACCCAGCTCACTATGACTCCAGAGATCGCGGACAGAGGCCGGTCCCTCAAGTCCAATGTCGCTCCACTTGACATCTACTGCAGCACTGCGGCTGCCGAGGTTGAACAAAGCAACATTATAGGTTCCATCCCCGTTGTTGGCATACCAGACCTGCTGCTGAGTATCCATGGACACCGGATGGGCGGGATGTCCGGCCTGATTGACGGCGATAACCTCGTTATTGGTCAGCAGCTGCATTCCATAATCGTCCAGCCGCGTCATATCATTTCCGATATAGAGCTGTGCTGCCGAGACTGCCCAGAAGGTCATGGCGGTCTGCCGCTCATCCTTCGTCAATCCGTCCATAGCACCGTTCCCGACATTCAGGGAATCGTAATCATTCCAGCCTCCGGGTCCGGCATCTCTCCACCAGATCGCGGCGTCCGGGAACAGTCTGGCAATGTTGGCCCACTGCGTCAAGCCGACATTACTGTCATAGGACTCCACATCCCACTGAATCCGCCAGCCGTTGGCATATTTTTTCCAGAAATCCACATAGTTATGGTCCAGCGCCCAGGATAGCTCGAACCAGATATTATGTCTGTCCAGAGCCTTGGACCAGGCCTCGACATCACCGCGTGCATCACGGCTGAGGTTGTTGATACCCGACCCCGGGGTTACACTGTCGAACTTTACAAAGTCGATGCCCCATTCCCCGAGAAGATCAGCTATGGAGTCGATGTACTTCTGGGCACAGGGATTTTGAAAATCAATTTTGTAGCTGTAGGAATCCCAGTAATCCATGATTTTCAGCGGCTGCACCGCAATGTCACGTACCCGGCACTCCCCGTTGGTTCCATAGATTTCAAGGTCCTTGTTATACGCGTCAATCGACAGGCCTGGTATCAGATAGATCCCGATCTTCTGCCCGTTGTTATGCACATAATCAATGACCTCCTGAAAACCGTCAGGATAACGCTCGGTGCTCGGCAAAGGCCGGCCGTATTCATCCATGCTGCCATTCCAGCCCGCATCAATATTAATGTATTCATAACCATAAGCTTGCAGCTTCTCGTGCATGGCGTCGGACTGCTTCTTGATGCTCTCCGCCGATATCCAGTTGCCGGAGGGCTCATACACTTGCATGCTGTAGCTGCTCCAGCCCATATATGGCTTCTTCGCCAGCGATTTGTTCGCCGCCTCCGCCACATTCCCTGTGGTTCCTGTCCATCCGGCCTGTACAGCCACCATCATAAACAGCAGCAGACTGATCCCGATCTTATTAGCCAAAGACTTCAAATTATCCCAGCTCCCCTCGCAGTTAATAAAGCGCTTTCCTTTTCGGACGGACCTGCCCGCATGTATATGCGCCTTCAAATGACAGCGCTTTCTACACGAGTAGATCATAGGGGGCCGCCGCCCGTTTTGAATAGGTACAATTGCGGTGTTCGGCGTACAGCTCTCCCGGTTCAGAGGGGGCAAATCCCGGCAGAACAGCCAAATTCCCTTTAGCTCACAAAAAAACCCTGAGGGGATGAATCCCGCCCAAGGCTCAACATTTCCACAACGCACGAGTTTTACACAATAAAATCCAATAACCATTTAGTTGTACTATGCTTATCTCAGAGATTTGAATTCATCTCGGAACGCTTGTCCTACTCCGGAATTTCCTCATGAATCGCAGCATTAAATTTTCGTAAAAGCTCGCCAAAAATCACACGTTCCCCATCGCTCCAGGTACTCAGCATTTTCCCTATGCTCTCCTGCCGTGCCTGTTTGTTCTCATTCAGCACCTCCTCACCCATATCCGTCATTTCAAGCGAATACGCGCGCCCGTCTACAGGGTCGGGGATACGTTTCACATACCCTTTTTGTTCCAGGGCAGCAGCCTGTCTGCTGACTGTGGAAATATCCAAATGAAATTCATCAGACAAAGCCTTAACCCCAGCCGATCCGTGGGAGGCAATTTGATGCAGCAGCAGATAAGCGGAGCGGTCCAGATTACCAATTTTTCTATAGGTGGTCATGGAGACGAGGCGCCGGACCAGAATGGCCATCTCTAGCTCTATCACATCAATTGAATGATCCATGATAATGGTGTCCTTTCTTGTAGAAAATGCGTAGTATGATCATTGACATTACCATTCCCACTTGTATAATACAAGTATATACTTTCATTATACAAGTTATTTAGCGGAATCGTAGCCTGCGGAGGGAAATTATGAAAGCTCAAGAGTTTATGGTCAGACAAGTATACAAAGTCAAGGAAACCGATACGGTTCGCACCTTTATCGAACGATGCATTCAGTTCCGGATCAGCGGCATGCCGGTAGTAAATGATAGAAATGAGATTGTCGCTTATTTAAGCGATGGGGACATCATGAGGTATATCGGCAAACATGAGGATCTTATCGTCGATTCTTTTTTTCAGATCAATGTATTTGTCGGGGATAATGAGGAGTTTGAGGAGCGGACCCGCAGACTGCTGAACCTGAATGTTATGGATATCGCCAAGAAGAAGGTGATCACCGTTCCCTGGGATGAAGATATTGAGAGAATCGCCACCATTCTCGGCAAAAAACAGATCAAAAAGGTCCCGGTCGAGCGAAACCGTGTGCTTGTCGGTATTATCAGCCGCGGTGATGTGATCCGTCATACCTTTAAAACCCTGCTCTAACCCGCATTCTACAATTAAAAGATGCTCCACAGCCGTTTTTCCGGCCAGTGGAGCCTTTTTGCCGTTTGCAGATTTTATTACGCCCAATATCCCCACAAATAAAATTAAACGAGTAAAAGCTGTTCTAAATTCCAAAATGAATTTAAGTATGCTATGCTATGCGGTGTTTGTTTGGTCCAGTGTACGGAAAGGAGTTATTCATATGTTTAAGGATATCAGGGTGAATTGGAGTTTGCTTCTTCAAATCTTCTGGACCTTCTTCAAGATCGGGCCTGTCACCTTCGGAGGTGGCTACGCTGTAATTCCGGTCATTGAACAAGTGGTGGTTACGCGCCGCAGATGGATGAACATGCAGGAGACCGGGGATGTGCTTGCTCTCGGCCAGTCCATTCCCGGCTCTGTGGCGGTCAATGCCGCGACGATCATTGGGTATAAGGTAGCCCGTATTCCAGGTGCAATTGCTGCCATCATCGGTATCATTCTTCCCACCTTCCTCATCGTTATCGGTCTTGGCATTGCTTTTCTCCAGATTCAGGATCAACCGAAGATTGCCGCCGCCTTCAAAGCCATCAAAGCGACGATTGTCGCACTCATAGCCTTTGCCGGATACAAAATTGCCAGAGCGGCTGTGGTGGATAAAACAACGCTCGGCACGGTCCTGACAGCCATCCTGATTATAGCCGCCTTCGATCTGAATCCACTGTACATCATTATTGGCGGGGCGGCTGCCGGAATTGTCCAGGTCCGAATCAAGGACATGCTGGGCTTGACCGTCAAGCTGGAACAGGAGCACGCCGATGCTGCAGGATATATTGACTACTATATTTAGGCCTGTAAGGAGCTGACAATATGCTTTGGGAGCTGTTCCGGACTTTTTTTATGATAGGGCTGTTATCCTTTGGCGGGGGCTATGCCATGATTCCGGTGATTGGCGAGCAAGTGGAGCGAAACGGCTGGATGGATCTTCATACATATATGAATGTTACCGCTGTCGCCGGGATGTCCCCCGGGCCTATTGCTACCAACACCGCTGTTTTTGTAGGGTATAAAACTGCTGCTCTTCCAGGGGCTCTGCTGGCAACGCTTGGCATCCTGCTGCCCTCGCTGCTTCTGTCCGTCCTGATTGCGGGCTTCTTCTACCGGATTTATCAGCACAAACTGGTGAAAGCGGGTTTTTACGGATTGCGACCGGTTGTCGCCGCTATTATTTTTTATGGAGCCTACCGGTTCTCCAGGACCAGCGGGATGATCAGCATGGCCTTTACCTACGATCAGATTATGCTCTGGGGGATTTTTGGCGCCTCCTTATTTGCGTTATGGAAGTTGCGGACCCACCCTTTTTATGTCATTCTGTTATCAGGTTTAGTCGGAATTGCCCTCTTTACCTGATCGGGATACTTGTTAATAAGGAGAGACCTTTGTGCTGCCTATTCATGAACTTATTCCCAGTTCCAGAACCAAGGATATGTATTTGTCCGTTAGAAAAAAAGGGACCGTATCCAAACAAACGCTACTGGAGGAGAGCGGCCTGACCGTCAGTACCTTAACCCGTATCCTCGATGAACTGATTGCCCAAAGCCTGCTGCTGGAGGTAGGCTACGGGGAATCGACCGGCGGCAGACGGCCCACACTCTATGAGACCAATCCCGCTTACGGCTATGTGTTCGGCCTGGAAATCTCCCGGACCCATTCGAGGCTGGTCCTTGCTGATCTCCATCTAACCCTGCTGGATGAATATACATGGGCTATGGATGAGTATGCCACGCCGGAACATCTGATGGATTCCGTGTATGCCCAGGTGCTGCGCATGCTGGAGCAGGCTTCCATTGACATCAGCCGGGTCATCGGACTTGGGATTGGGGCCGTTGGCCCCTTGGACCGCAAGGAAGGCACGATTCTGACACCTGCCGGCTTCGCCGCCCCAGGCTGGTCGCAGGTGCGTATCAAAGAGCGGCTGGAACAGCTGCTGGAGGTGCCGGTGTGCCTGGATAACGGAGCCAACACCGCGCTGCTTGGCGAATACTGGGCCGGCGGCGACCGGCGGCAGCATCAGCTGCTCTACCTGCATGCCGGCATCGGCCTGCGCTCCGCCATTATGAATGAAGGCCGGATTCTGTACGGTGTCATCGACACCGAAGGGGCCGTTGGGCAGATGATCATTGAGAGCACAGGTGTCGCCTCAAGCGTCCCGGGAGGCAATTACGGGGCATGGGAATCCTACGTTTCGATCCGCACCCTGGAAATGCAGGCCCGTGAGGAGTGGAACCGCGGCAGAGCCACCATCCTCCGCGAGCTTTCGGACCGCCCGGAGAATCTGGAATTCAGCCATTTAATTGAAGCCTTGCAGGCCGGTGATTCCGTGGTGAACAGAATCTTCGGGCAAGCTGCGGCCTATTGCGGCATAGGGCTGGCTAATCTGATCAATATTCTCCACCCGGAGGAGGTCATTCTGGGCGGTCCCTTATTCTCGGCTGCCGATGTTTTCTATCAGGAGGCCACAAGGACCGCCCTCGAAAAAACCTACTACCGCGAGCAGTACAAGGTCCGCTTCACCAAGGGCAGCCTAAGCGACAACGCGGTTGCGGCCGGTGCGGCTGCCTTAATTCTGAATCAGCTTACCAGTTGAGGCGGGTACACAAAGAAACAGCGGTAGCCCTGGACTGAAAAACAAAGTCCCGGACTGCCGCTATTTTATTAAACTATAGTATCCGTCAGCCGAAGCATATCCGCTGCCCTGAATCTTACGTTTTCCGGCCGGCTTTAACATGTTTAAGCTGGGCAACAATAATGACGCTGATAATGACCAGAAGGAACCATGAACTGATCTTACTGAAGCCAACCAGATGCCAGGCCTCATGCTGGTTAGGATATTTCCATGCACTAAAAAATGTTGCTATATTTTCTGCTAACCAGATAAAAAAACCTACAATGAAAAAGGCTAATGTCAAGGGCATCCGATAAGTACTGTTCTGTACCCGATAGATGATCCATGTTCTCCAGAAGACTACAAGCACAAGCGCCGTCAGCCACCAGCGAAAATCCGGAAGAAAATGATGTGTGAAAAAATTCAGGTAGATGGCTCCTCCCAATAGCCCCGCAAAGCTAAGCCCCGGCCAGCCGGTCATATCCATCTTCAGTCTGCGCCATACCTGACACATATAGCTTGCTACACTGGCGTACATAAATCCGCTATAGAGCGGTACACCGAATAGCTTCGTAAATCCAGGTTCAGGGTATGACCACGATCCCATCCTTACCTTATACATTTCCAGCAATAATCCAATAATATGAAATATACAGATCACTTTAATTTCATCGAGCGTCTCGAGTCCACTGCGGTACATCAGGTACTGCACGGCAAGTAGTATAAGAAGAACGGCATCATAACGGTAAATGAAGGGCAGCTTTACTACGCTGGAAAGAGCCAGGGTTCCAAAGATCGCAACCGGAAAGATACAGCTCATCGCCTGATGATAGCCAAAATGCAGTAGTTGTATGATTGGTTTCAATAATGGTTTCTCCTCTAATGTGCGTCACTTTTGTTGAAGAACAGCAGCATGGTCAATTCAAATTTAACACATGATTTATCGTTTAACAATATATTTTAATTGATATATGATATTTTATTGCTGTTTCAGACATTCCAATGGTCTGATCTGATCCTCTCATACCCTTGATCATCCCATAATTCCGTTCGCGTAATGTGTCATATACATTTTACAGAAAAGGTAAATAAAACGTCACGTTCCCTGCTATTTCCTTTTTATGCTCAACGCACTAATTGAACCGAACACCCAAATGAATGCAATCAAATATATTATTTTAACTTGAATTCCAGCTCCCGCTTGAAGCGGAAGCATAATTTTTCGCAAGAGGATTGGGGACAAAAAACAGATGATACACGTCAAAAAAACAAACGGATCTATAGCCACTGGTTTCGACTCCCTTAAGGTATCTTATTTCTCAGATTATGCCACAATTTGCTCCTTTATCTCAATTACAAATTTAAACTATAGCCGTGTTCCCGCAGATAACGAAAAGCCCGTTTGAGCCGTAAATATCACGACATGCAAACGGGCTGTATTTTTTAGATATAAGAAATGAACTGCTGCTTGCCACCTGTGCCGCCTCTTGGACAGAATAGCTTAACGTTATCCCATAACTGTTCTCTCTTCGAGACCAGCACTCAGATCACAATGCTTCTCCGCTGTATGCCTGCTGCGATCCCGCCCACCTGAACCCGGGTAATCTCTCCGCCATGGTTCAGGCTTAATCCAGCCTTAATCTCGGAAGGACAGCTCATCGAATATCCTTGCCTGAACACTACATGCTGAGCCTGCTGAATGGACAACTGCCCGTATTTGTACAAATAACTAAGTAACGCGCCGCTTGCGGTCCCTGTTGCACTCTCCTCAGGAATGTCGTACAGCGGCGCAAAGTTCCGGCATTCGGCTGCGGCATCATCCGGGGTATCGAGTGTGAACAGGTGGTAGCCGATGACGTTATATTTCTCGCTGACCGCTGTTATTGCGGCAAAATCAGGTTGTATCCTGGCTAACAGCCCACGGGTACTGACCGGAATCAGAATATCCCGCAGCCCCGTGGACACAATCTGAATAGGCAGCTCCCCGGCCAATTCCTCTGCGCCGATTCTAAGCGATGCTGCAATTTCTTCTCTTGGCAAGGTTTCATAGAACTGTGGCAGCGCCTGCGACAAATAGACATCCCCATCATGGCTGATGCAGACCTCCAATAATCCGGCTTTGGTCTCCAGGGTATAGGTGGCATACGTAACCAGGTTCAAGGAATACATCAGATAAAAAGCGGCAACCGTCGCATGCCCGCACAAATCCACCTCGCTGGCCGGAGTGAAATAACGGACCTTAAAGTCGGCAATCGCCGATTTTTCCACAAAAGCCGTCTCCGATAAGCCAACCTCCTTCGCCGAACGCTGCATTTCCGCTGCATTCAGGGAGCCTGCATCCAGCACTACCCCGGCGGGGTTCCCACCGCTTCCGTCTTTGGCAAAAGCATTTAAAGTGTACACTTCCACATTCATGTCCCGGCCACCCTCTCCATATCTTTTTCTAGTCGTATAACCTGCTGCTTGTCCTAGAATGAAGATTATAGTTCATTAAGAGAACGGGGACAATATGCGAAAAAACACAATACCCCAAAATTGCAGAGTCAATTTCCCGGCGAATATGTGCTGCTCTTAGGTTTGCCGCTGGTTTCAGAAATTCAACATGCCTTGTTCATGTAACCAATTGGTTGTCTGTGCTAAGCCTGCTCTACATGAATAAGCGGAGATGCCGCCAGTCCAAACTTTACAAACGCGTACCGCGCCTGATACACATGCGTATCCTTATCCAGGTCCTTGTCTGTCCAGCCCGGCTTATCCTTATAGCTGTCCGGCCCGACCTTGTAGACTTCACCTTTGATATGATGATGTGGTCCCAGCAGGTTGCGGCAGCTGCTCGTCAGCTCCACTTCGATGATATTGCTCCCGCTATGCAAAAATGAAGAAACCTCTGCGTGGTATGGCTCCCACAAAAAGGTGCGTACCTCGGCCCCGTTAATGAACAGCTTTGTTACTATTGCATCAGGTGGGGCCTGAAAGAAGCATTTCACAGCAGTTGCTTGCGCTACATCGACGGTCAGGCTCTGACGCAAGCGCATATTGCCGGAGAAGAAAGGAAATCCTTGCCGGGTTAAATCCCCTGTCTGCACCTGCTGTGGCGGCTCCGTCAAACGGAAGGGGCCATCCGTGAATACCGCTCTGCGTTCTCCATCCGTGTACCCCGAACTCGAATGTACTCCAAAATCGCCAAGCAGATAGATACTCTCCAGCTCCTGCTCGATCGTAAGCTTGTTGCCTTCCGCTTCGAATGCCTTAGCCCGGGCCAGTCGTTCCGAGATTTCCTGTGAGCCATGGAACTCCATTTTCAGAACTAACGTATTCCGGCCGGATACCGCGAGGCCGCTGATATCTAGGGTCTTGAACGAGATATCCCGCCACCAGCCGCCGCTGACCGCCTCTACCTTAACCCCGTTCAGTTCGATCTCCAGCTCCTCCGGCCGTTCCAGTACAAGAAACAGCTCACGATGTCTGGCCGTGTTGAAATCGATGTGAAATTCAAATTCCAGTTCCACCGCAACCGGCCTGCCGTAAGCCAGCAGCTCCTCCTGGATAAAAATCACCGGCTGCGGCTGTGACCATTCCCCTCCATCCACACGAAGGCATGCGTTGTCCAGCGTCAGGCTATTGAGATCGGAGTGCACCATTTCCCAATCTGTCGCCAGACTCACCGCCATGGTCTCCCGGTTATCCACATTCTCCCCTGGCACCACAGGTTCGGTCGCCTTACCGTCCCCTGTTAATGATGCTGAATTCGGAAGCGGATCAAGCTTCAGCATATAGGACTGGCCGGGATGCAGCGGAAGCCGCAGGCGTACGCCCTGTCCCAGCAGTTCCTGCTCCATATGCTCCATCTGCTCCAGCTCCAGCGGACGGACATCTCCGGTTTCTAGATCAATCAGCGAAACCGTGCCCTCACGGGCCAGCTGTATATTCAGCAGCGGGTAGAACTCCGTGCCGGAATTCACCACATAATGCAGCGTTGAGCCCGCAAGCTCCAGGGTCCGTACATTGATCGTATCCGCAGCGACGGATTCCCCGGCTTCACCGCTAATTCGGATGAACGGCTTGCTGGCCGCGGACACCGCCCGGCACAACGCCTCGCGGCTCCATTCCGTCAGAACAGCAGCCTGCATGAAGCGTGCGAATTCAACATCCTCCCGGCCGTCAACCAGCGCCGGACAAGGGTCAAGAGCAATCAGCTTCCCCCCCTGCGCAACGAACTTCCGCAGAAGCTGCGCTGTCTGCCTGTCGACGGTCACACTAGGCGGTACAATAACTACACGGTACGCCGCTTCGCCGACGATGAAGCGGCCGCCGCTGACCCTGCCATGTCCGGCGATAATGCCCTCGCTGCCATAGTCGTGCTCGATCAGGCTTTGGCACAGCCATCTCGTGAGCTGGGCAAAAGCTTCATGATAAGGCACCACAGCGGAATGATCCCCGCCGCGCTGTAGCGTCCATGCTGTACGCACCGGATGCAGCAACAGAACCTCCGCCTGGGCCGAGCCTTCGGAGAGCAGCAGGGACAGCCTGGCGAAATAGTCATTGAAGCCTTTATAGTCGCTCCACCAAGGCTGCTGATAAAACAGGGATGGCGGGTAATCCCGTTTGCGCAATCCCCTCAATGAGTACCCCTGCAAATGCTGGCACATCAGATTAATGCCATGTACGAACTGCCATTCGCCGATTCGTTTAAGGTCAGCGAAGCTGACGTTCCAGCCGGAGCAGCCAAAGCTCTCGGTTATTGTCCGCTTCTTGCCGAGCTGGCGGGCCACCGAGCTAACCTGCTTCGGCACCAGCGCATCGCTCCCGACAAACCTGCCCAGCCAGTCGCAGCCGGGAATCTGCAAGTGTTCATAGAAGGCCATCGGGTCACCGACAGAGGTCACTTGATTCATTAGCTCCTGCTCATCGACGACATGCCCGGTCGCCGACCAGCCCCTGCCTGCGCACCAGTCTCCGATTTGCTTGGCATATGCCTGCGTGAACATGAAGGTTACGGTCTCCCAGTAAGCATATCGGGCCTCGCTGCAGCCTTCGGTATCCAGGAAGAGCGCTGGCAGAACCGCCCTCACATCGCCTCCATGCCTTGAAGTGAACATCTCCCCAAGCTCAAAAGACCAGGGAAGCCCTCCGCGCCCGAACTGCGGCTCATCCGTGAATACACCGCTCAGCTCCGCACCGAATTCTTCACCGAATTGCTCCCAGTAACGCTCGTAGGTGGTATCGATAAATTCTTTTACTGCCATCGGACTGAGCGTATCTGTGTAGTAAGAATTTACTTTATAGCTGATTCTCAAGGAGGCACCGGCTTCTTCGCCAGGAAGCAGCAATCGGTAGCTCTGTCCGTCCGCTGCGGCGGCATACCAGCCAATTGTCCGTTCCAGTTCCGGCGCATCCTGAAATGGAGCCTGTTCACACAGCAGTTGCTTCTGCTGATAGGCCAGTCCTTTGGCGGGCACCTTCCCGTCTGCAAAGCCGCTGGGCCAGCCGTTTTCATCATAGAACCAGGCGTTCAACCCGAGCTCGCGGCTTTTCTCAATCGAAATGCGGATGGCCTCCATCCATTCTTCGCCCATGTATGGCGTCTGCAGCCCGCCCCGGGCATGCATGAAGAAGCCGCCAATCCCCGCCCGGTGCATCTCTTCAATCTGCCGCTCCAGCTCCTCCTTCTCCAGCCGGTCATTCCAGGACCAGAGCGGAACGGAGCGGTATGCGTTAGGCGGGTTCTTCAGGTCATCCCGCAAATTCATCATTTGTTCATCTCCCCGTTCGCCATCCGGTTTATCATGGTTGTTCATCAGCCTTTCAGGCACAGGGAGATCAGGTCATCCACATGTGCAGTCGCGAGGCATTCTATCGTATCGGCGGAGCCGTAGTAGATTTTGACCTCACCGTTATCCTCCAGAATCATCCCTCCCGGAAAAATAACATTATTCCGGAAGCCGCCTTCAACCTCATAGCGGGTCTCCGGGGCAAGCAGCGGCTGCTTGGACATGCCGATAATTTTCTTCGGATTCTCCAGATCCAGCAGCATGATGCCTGCGGTGTACCGTTTCTTCCAGGCAGGCTCCCAACCGTGTTTGCCACGTGCCGGGTCAATATCCACCGCATGGAAGGTTGTCAGCCAGCCCCTGTCCGTCTTTACTGGAGGTGCGGCAGGTCCTACCTTGTCATTGGCGAAAGGAACATGCTCCACAGCGAACAGCAGGTCGGAATTGCCCCAATATTTCATATCCGGGGATTCCGAAATCCAGGTATCGAAGCGGTCCTTGCCGCCACGGCTGTACACAGTAAACGGACGCTCCAGGCGGACGTAATTGCCGCCTATTTTCTCCGGGAACAGCACCATGTTGCGCAGATCCGGCGAAGACAGGCTGAGGATCTCAAATTCTTCAAAATCATCCGTCACTGCGATCCCGCCCCGGATGCCATGCTTGGTATCGACCGCAAAGCACATATAGCAGCGCTCCCCGATCACCGTCAGACGCGGGTCGTAAGCGCGGATAATCTCTTCGTCATGCAGCTTGAAGCATTTCTTGGGACTGGCCTCCCAGTGGAAGCCGTCATCACTGAAAGCAATCCCCAGGTCGGTCGTGTGATGCGGCTCAATCGTCTGCTCCGTAAGCGAGCCATAATCATTGCGGAACACCATCACATATTTGCCTTTGAACTTGGTGACGCCTGCATTGAACACAAGCGCTGTCCTATAGGGAACCATAGACGCATCCAGCACCGGATTGCCGGGATAGCGGTGAATCAGCGGACTGGATGTAAGAATTGCGGGAACCTGAACGGTCATGTTGTAAACCTCCTGATTATTGCTTGTAGTCTTAAAAACAGCCTAAAGTAGTAGTTTCATCTACGTTGTTATAAGCAGTATATTCCATAGGGAGAGGAGATCGTAAAGGCTCAGCCTATCCCTTCAGGGAACCAGCCGTCATCTGCATAAAAGATTTATTGGCAAAGACATACGCTACGAGAATCGGCACAATCGACAGGCAGGCACCAGCCATCATGTAATGAGTCTGCGAGGCGGCGGAAATGCCATACTTCAGATTCGCCAGGCCCACAGTGAGCGTCTGCAGCTCCGGCTTCGTCATGGTGAACACGAGCGGCAGCAGATATTCATTCCACGCGCCGCGGAAGGTAAAGAGTGCGCCTACCCCCAGTCCAGGACCGAGCAGAGGAAGGATAATAGTCCAAAAAGTGCGGCCGAGTGAGCTTCCGTCAATCCGTGCAGCTTCATCCAGTTCACGCGGAATGCCTTTCATGAAGCTGAGCAGGATAAAAAAGATCGAAGCATGCGCGGAGATCAAAATCAGAATGACCCCCCACAGCGAGCTGTTCAGGTGCAACCTGACCATCAGGTCGAACTGTGGACGCAGTACCACCGCCCCTACGGCGACAAACATTGTGAATGACTGCATACCGATATAGATTTTTTTGCCAAAAAATTCCATTCGGTCTACTACATAGGCAGCCATAGAGGCTACCAGCAGTGTACCGGCGACCGTGGAGAGCGACACGATTAGACTGTTGACCGTATACGTCGAGAAGTGGGCTTTGTCCCAGGCATCCGCGTAGTTGGAAAAATGCCATTTGCTTGGCAGGAAGGTTGCGCCTGTAGTCAGCTCAACGTTTGTTTTGAACGAGCCGAGGATGGTAATCACAACAGGAATCAAGGTTACAAAGGCGAGTGCCAGCAAAAAGATCCATAAAACCGTCTTTCCCGTTATCTCTTTTGTTCTCATATCACATCTCTCCTCAATCAATCCGATTCATTCGTCTGGAGGCATAGAAGTAAATCACGGAAATCATCCCCACGATAAGCGCAGAAACAAATGCGACCGCACTTCCATATCCAAACTCCTGCACCTGGGTTGAGGCTGAGCTGCCCCCGACCGGAAAGAACAGCTTATACAGGTAAAGGAACATGACTTCCGTTTTGCCCGCAGGGCCGCCTTCGGTAAGCACCATTATGCTCTCATAGCCCTTCAGCGCATTGATGATCGCCAGCATAATGACCATCTGCAGCACGGGTCCCAGCATCGGCAGGGTGATGAAGCGGAACTGCTGTATTTTATTAGCTCCATCCAAAGAAGAGCTCTCGTAAACATCCTCGGGAATATTCTGAAGTCCGGCCAGGAACAGCAGCATATAGTTGCCTACCGCACCCCACACCGCCACCAGAATGACCGTAAGCATGGCATGTTTCGGACCCAGCCAGTCAATGCCGGAGGATGAAATGTTAAATTTGATCAGGAACTGGTTCAGAATTCCGTTGTATGAATTAAAGATCGTAAAAAAGACCACAGCCATAACGGCCGTACTGATTACTGTTGGCATGAAAAAAACGGCCCGCAGCAGCTGTCTCCCTCTGATTTTACGGTTCAGAATCGCCGCCAGGAGCAGGGACAGCGGGATCGAGAGCAGCAGCTTGCCTCCCGCATAGACAAAAGTATTGACGACAGAATCCCAAAACTCTGCATCACGCAGAATCCGGCTAAAATTATCGAGGCCGATGAACCGGGCAGTTCCATAGCCCTTGTAGTTGTAGAACATATAGCGGAATGCCCAGGCAATCGGGTAAATTCCCAGCACAAGCGTGAGCAGCGCGCTTGGCAGCAGAAAGCTGTAGGCAAAGGTGGCATTCTTGGTTTTGTTCATGGGTTCCTCCAGGCTCCTTTCCTGTCTTGCTGTCAAAAGATAAGGATGGGGGAAGAAATCCCCCTCCTTAAATGGTCTCTGTGAAATGCTCGGATAAGCTTCTCTTAACTTATTTTGCGAACTTCCCTGCAAGCGCTGCCGGATTAAAGCCTGGGTCCGGTTCGGCTTTCAGGCCGTCATTCTTCATCGCATCATCCAGCGCAGCGTTGTAGCGTTTGTTCAGATCGGCAATCGTGGCATCCAAATCCCCGCCGTTCAGCATGTATTTGAAGAAGGCGTCATCCGATTTCATGCCTTCCGGTGCCACTGCCGGATACACCGGCCATACACCGTCATACTGATTCGGCAGAAACCCCTCGATACCTTTGACTTCAGGGGTTTTGGCGGAGGCGCTGATGGAAGGGACCATCGAGATGCCATAACCATTCTCCTGATAGGCTGTCAGCATTTGATCACTGTACATATACTCCATGAACTTCCAGGCAGCATCCTTATGCTTGGACTTGGCACTCAGAGCCAGCCATTGTCCTCCGAGGAAGCCCGAAGCGCCCTTTGCGTTGCCGTCAATCGTAGGCGCAGGTGCCGCAGCCCAGTCGATTTTGGCCGGGAACTGTGTGCTGTAGACCCCTGGTTCCGAGGAAAAACTCAGGTACATCCCGATCTTGCCCTCGGCAAACTGTGCCCGCAGTGGATCGATATCCAGCGATTCCACACCTGGAAGCATGCTGCCGTCATCTTTGATCTGCTTGAAAGCCTCGATAATCGGCTTGAAACCGCTGAAGTCATAACGCGCCGTTTTGAAGTCATAGCCAAAGCCGCCGAAGCCGCTCATTTCAGCAATAACCCGCGCTGAGCGTCCAAGTGCACTGGTCGGATTTTTGAAGTTCTGCGCAAAGCCGTAGGCACCGTCTGCTTTTCCCGCTGCGGTCAGCTTTTTGGCAGTGTCCACCAGCTCCTGTAAGGTTGCCGGCGGCTTGGTAATTCCCGCTTTGGCGAACAGGTCCTTGTTGTAAACCAGACGCATCGTCGTACCGTAATTCGGAAGGCTGTAGCGTTTGCCGTCAAAGGTGTTCAGATTAACCATCTCCGGAAATTTAGCCTTCATGTCATCGGACAGATACTCGTCGATTGGAGCGAGATATTCTTTTTTATAAAAAGTGCCGATGGTGTTTTCTTTCACCCGGATCACATCCGGAGAGTCGGCAGTCTGGAAGGACAGATCCAGCGCTGTATCGAAATCATCGCCCTTGACGACCAATTCCACCTCAATGCCATCGGTATTCGTTGCGTTGAAATCGGCTACCTTTTCCTTTACGAATTCGGCGTCATGGCGGTCACCTGTCCAGTAGCTGATTTTGGTCTTTTCGCCTGATGCCGATCCTGATCCAGAGTTTGATGGCTCCTTGGAATTCTCAGCAGTATTGGAGTTGCCGCATGCGGCCAGACCGAATGCCAGCACCGCGCTCAGCGAAGTCAGAAGCAGTTGTTTCTTCATTTCTGTTAGCCCCCTTATATGTTCAAAGCTGTGTTTGCCTTACACCCTGATTATAGGGCAGGCCATTCATCTGCATAATGCGGGTAAACCCACATTAAGGGCAGATATCTGCTGAACTAATGCCAAACGGGGATGAACACCCGCAGCATCAGCGGATCGTTCATCCCCGTGGATTCGTAAGTTGTGTATAGTCTGCCCTGCCGAGATAAGATATCTTGAACTCCGACGGTGTCATGCCGGTGTGTTTCTTGAATACCTCGCTGAAGTAGCGGCGGTGCTCATAGCCAAGCTCCATGGCGATTTCCTGCACCTGCAGCCCTTCAATCAGCATCGTCTTCGCCTTCTCCATCTTCTCGTGCATGACGAACTGCTGAAAGGAGATGCCCGCCACCTTCTTGAACAAGTTCGAGAAATAGCCCTGGCTGAGGCTGATTTGCTTCGCCACCTGCTCCAGGGTCAGGCTGGTGTGCAGGTTGGCAGATATGTAGGCCTTAGCCTGACGGATAATCCTTGTGGATTCGATGGAGCGCTCTTCCTCAATCCAGCGGCAGCCCTCGGCGCACAGTCCCTCCAGAAGGGAGCGTATCTCCTGCAGCGAAGGATGCGGGCGGTTCTTCAGACGGTTCACTTCCTGCTCCAGCGGCTGGACCTTCTCATAAGGGAATAGCTCTAGCATGACCCGGCAGATTTTGAATGACAACTCGTAGCCGATGTTCTCCACATACTGCGGCGCGGGCAGCGGGTCGAGCTGAAGCAGCTCATCGAATATACGTACGAGCACCAGCTGGCTTTTCTCACGGTTGCCTGAGCGGAGCGCGAAAAGAAATTCCTGTTCGGCGGCAACAGAATAGTGGCTCGCAGCCCGCTGCTTATGGACGATACTCGCGTAGTTGTATACAGCGTTGCCGCCAGTATAGAAATGATAAGCCAGCGCACCAAGCGCCTGCGCATAGGAATCGGCCAGCTCATGGATCGCAGATACGCCTAGTCCCATTCCAATCGAAACCGTGCAGCGGGAATAGCGGCTGACATTGGCACAGCAAGCCTCGGTGATCTGCTCCGCCATATGGGGGTCGTCCCCGTTGATGATTCCGACATAACGGTTCGTCGCCTCACGGAAGAGAATTCCTTGCGTCCAGGCCAAGATCGTCTCTTCCAATATATTTTGCAGGCTGAAGCGGATCAGTTCGATCTCCTGCACAGGCTGGCGGCAGTACTTTTCGGCAAACTGATCGATCTCGACGATAAACACTGTGAAATTCTCCTGCGCCAGCGGAATGCCAAGATACTCCCATCGCGCTTTCGCACCCGGTTCAGTCGCCCTATGCTGCATTAGGAGAGTCAGATACTCCTGGCGCAGAATCGGCAGACTTTCTTTGATCCGGGCTTGCATAGCCTTTAGGTTCTCCTGCTCTCTGCGATCCTCCAGACACAGTTCCTTTGCCTTCAGCACCACATTCACGATCTCCTCCAGTGAAAAGGGCTTTTTGACAAAATCCATGGCCCCAAGACGAATTGCCTGCTGGGCATAGGAAAATTCCGAGTACGCGCTGAGAATAATGATTTTGCAGTGCGGAGCAAATTCCAGAATCGCCCGGGTCATCTCCAACCCGTCCATTCGCGGCATGCGGATGTCGGTAAGCACAATATCGGGTTTCAGCTCACGGACCTTCTGCAATCCTTCTTCCCCGTCGAGCGCCGTACCGGCTACCTCAATGCCGTATTCCTGCCATTGAGGCTTGCGGGCAATCATGTCTACTACGCTTTTTATATCGTCGATCACGCAAATTTTGACCGGCTTTACTTCAGGATATTTCATAGCTTCCTCCCTCTTCCTTCTGCGGACTGAGCGGTATCCATAGATCGGTTCGCGAGCCTACGCCCGCCTGGCCGGACAGCTCCATCCGCGCCTCTTCACCGTAATAGAGCTGCAGCCGGTGCCTGATATTGACCAGGGCATATCCTTTTTTGGAAAGCTCCCGCTCAGTCATACCCAGCTCCACTTTGGCGGTATCCATGCCTTTGCCATTGTCCTCCACCACAATATGGAGCATGGCCTGCTCCAGCGAAATCCGCACATGTATCCAGCCGCCGCTCCTCCGGTCCGAGAACCCGTGCTGGATACTGTTCTCCACAATCGGCTGCAGCAGTATTTTTGGAATTGGGACCGACAAAAGCTCCTCCTCTTCCGTTTCAGCACGGTACTCGAACAGATTCTCATAGCATTTTTGCTGGATGGCGCAGTACTGCTGCACATGCGAAAGCTCGTCCTCGAGCGTAATCAGATCCTTGCCGCCGCCAAGCCCCAGCTGGAACATTTGCGATAATGCGAGAATCATCTCGTTGACATCCTCATTTTCACCCATCACGGACTTACAATAGATCGTATTGAGCGTATTGTATAGAAAATGGGGCTCCATCTGTGCGGTCAGCGCCCGGATCTCCGCATGGCGTTTGCCTTTTTCCTTCTGCCGCACATCTTCGATCAGTGTTTTGATCTCCGTCATCATCCGGTTAAACTGAAAGCCAACCTGGGCGATTTCATCGTTGTATTTGCTCTCAAAAGAAACGCTGAGCTGGTTCTCCTCCACTCTGCGCATCAGCCGGCTCAACTTGAACAAGGGACGGAGAAGCGCCGCCGTCAGCTTGTTTGAGAAAAACCAGGTCGTCAAAAGAAACACCAGAATCACATACAGAACCGTCCGCTGCACACCCTTGAGCTGCCCGAGCAGCTGATCCTTGGACTGCATCCCGGCCAGGATCCATTCCGGCGCAACCGCCGACTGCTTATAGTTGACCAGATAATCCTCACCGTCAAAAGGATAAAAGAAATTGCCCTCGCTGTCCGCTGTTCTGTCCTGCAGAAATTCCGGCTCTTTCGGCGGCCCCCCCTGGGCAGGCCAGCCCGTTAGCACTACCGTCTCCCCTTCCTTGTTCAGAAGCAAATACTTTCGGTCCTTACCGGCAGTGCCCTGACCAAGCAGTGAAGCAATCCGGTTCTCTCTGAGATTGACCACAATGAACACGTTGGTGATCGGCGTATGCTCATAAATTCCCCGCACTACAAAGGACACCACACGCTGGCTCCCGGTGAACAGCCGGTCGTAGTGCCCTTTGGCCCAGTATCCGCCGGGGCTTTTTTTGCTATTGTCGTACAGCTCCGAGCCGTAAAATGAATTATCCTGTGCACGGACCTGGGTGGTGGAATAAAAATCCCCAATCGGTGTAGCTATGAGAACGTTCTCAATCATTGGCTCATTGAAGGTAGCCTGCGAGAGGACGTACTGCATCTCCGATAAATGGACATAATATTTCGTCACATCATGAGCCTGAACATCAATCATCATCTGCCTGTAGGCATCACTGAGCATCAGTGATTGGACCGACATCGCCACATCATTCAGCCGATAGTCCAGCAGCTGCAGTGTCTTATCCACCGTCTCTTTACTCGTCTCAAACGCATTGTTCTGAATTTCCTTTCCGGCTATCCGGTAGGTTAGAACTCCCATCGCGCTAATGGATAGCGTTATCAATACGAGAAATGAGAGAAGTACCCGCTGCTTGATGGACACCTGATAATAACGTTCACTCGACTTGCTCCAGATCAGGCTGCCCCACTTTCGAAAGAACCTCATGGATACCCGCTCTCCTTCCTACCGCAAAAATTCCGCCAGTTCTCCGGCAACCAGCTTTCATCCCCTGTACCATACGACCGATTTCGGGTTGATGTCAACAAGTTCACCTTGATTTCCTACCCCAGCAATGGTCTCGATCATTTCCTTCTAGAATTCCAGAGCAGCTGGTGAATCTGGCCCGCCCGGCCATTGCTTCCCTTCTGCTGAATGAAATCAAATAGAGCATCCATCTATATCACAGTACAAGCTTGGTCTGCGGGAGCACCTCCCGGGTTTCCTCCAGCACATGGCGGTAAGCCCGCTCGTAACGATCTGTTACACCGCCAGGTTCGTCTTTCATCATTCTCCAGATATCATTGACCCCGATCAGAATACTTAGCACATCCGGCTTCAGATAGATCGCATCCTCATTTCAGCGGCATCATACTCATCCTTTGATCTAGAATTAGTAGTTGTGATAATGCCCCGGAATTGCCCGTTTGGTTCTCATCATATCAGAAAAACGCTCATAAACACGACGGAAGGGAATGCTCCTCTGCACGCTCAGTGATTCATGGAAAGCGTTTCCTAAATCTACATATAATAAAACCTCTCTTAGGAAAGAGAGGTTTGGAGGCTTCTGAAGATGATTCGGTGGAAAGCTGCAGGAAGAACTTCATTTCACATCGGCCTTACAGGTATTACTCGGCACCTACCCCATGTGTCAAAGGTTCAATGAATGAATGCGTTGAAGCGGATTGCATAACTAATGCCGGAGCGTCAACAGCAAAAAAAATGCTACCTACTGCCAGCAGCAGAGCCACTTTTCTTATCATTAATCTTTTGCACCTCGCCAATTAGAATTTTGTATCTTTCCTGATCCTCGCCGGAACTGAGATGTCTGTATTGCTCAAATAGCACTACGCACTGAACAATACGGCTGTCACTGTTCATTCTAACAGACGATTCCAGACATTGGAATAAGTAAGCGATACCATTCCTGATTTTCTGGGCATTTAAGCAATACACAGCCAATTCGTACAACAGTACAGTATATTTGTCCTCGGTCACCTGTGCATTCAGTTTCCCCATTCGGGTCTTCATATCTTTGAGGCCCAGACGAGGCTCAAAGCGTTCAATGATATCATCCACGTTCAAGTCCAGGCGGTTGGCCGCTTGCATGATTTTGATTAGACCCGGGACCCTTTCGTTCTCTCTGGCGCTGATGAATTCAACATAATCCGCAAGCACCCGGGTCTCTCCTGTCATCAGACGATACAGATATGAATTGGCTTCAGCCCATTCTTTAAACTGCTCCATAATCTGCCGGGCCTCCTCCGTGGTCTCTTGGACCTAGCTGAAATCGGAATACAGCGAGACATAATGAAGGGCCTGGATATAATCCCCGCGTTCATCACAAACTGCCGAGCGGAGCAGATGGGCGTAGAGGATATAGAAACAAAGGGGCCTTGCGGGTTCTTTTAGGACCGCACGGCGGCTGACCTTATGATACTTATTCTGATACTGGATAGACGCTTTGTGCCCCATCTCCTCTGCCAAAGCCTCCACTCTGTTCCAGCGGTGCAAGGACGCATAAATATTGGCCAAATCCTTCAGCGCATTCAGCTGATCCACCTCGTCGAGCCGCTCCACAAAGTATTCAAAATGCATCGCCGTCCGCAGATTGGCATCCTGATCTTTCCCCAGGGCTATGGTAAACAGCCGGTACTGGCAGAGAGCCAGCCGCTCCGAATGCTGATATTTCTCACTCTCTGCAACACCTTCATATAACAGCGCTGCCGCTTGCCGCTTGCCCTGTGCAAAGAATTCCTCCGCTGTTTCAAACAGTGCCTGGGCATAAGAGATATTATCCATAAGGGTCCGGACGACCTGCCGGATGCATTCAAGCTTGTCAAGCTCCGCACATCGCTGCAGGAACGGGCCCAGCCGCCGCCAGTCCGGAGTAGAGTGAATAACACATTCATCTATGTATAATTCATAAAACTCACCTTCGGGAAGTCCCATTCCCGCTGTTATTCGGTCCAGCTGCTTCATGGCAATGGGGCGGTTCCCATTGATAATACTGCTGAGCGTACCGGAGTTCACCCCTGATACCCCAGCGAATTGATTAATGGTGATGCCTTCTTTTTTCAAATAAGCTTCCAGTTCTGATTGTATTGTTGTAGTTGTTGATTCCAAACAAACACCTTCCTAGGAACCCATATATTTGAACTATAATCCATATATTCCTATATCTTAGGTTTTATACTGAGATAGGTCAATGTGCATTGGCACGTTAAATATGGGTTGACAGGTATGACCACAGCCGTTCCACTGCCCGGCCCCAGGTCAAGAGATCAGTCTGGACTCCCTATCGCCGCCATAATTGCACCTCCCCATGATGTTATTTGAATAGCTTAATATGCCCAGGAATGGCTTATTGAAAATAATGAATTTGTTTCGACTTACCCCACCTGATTTTTCCACTCCGCAGGTTCAAAAATATTTGCAACATTTTCACCGGAATTACGTTTATAGAGATACAAAGCCCGTTTGAGAACACCAGTAAAGGGTAATGAGGTATATAGACGTATACCGTGTCATAATCATATCAAGGGGGAATTTTTACATGTTCAAAAGAAAATCGGTTGTTCTGTTTCCTGCTCTGGTCCTCCTGTTCCTCTCCCTCGTGACTACGGCTAGTACGGTAGGTACACGCGCAGATGCTCAAAGCGGCGATAAAAGTCAGGAATTGACGGTTTATATACATGCGCTGAAGTCCAAAGACGGACATACGATCATGACCGCCGACCAAATCGAATGGTATGAAGGTGCTGAAGCGAACCGTATCTTTGCTGAACGTGAGCCTGAGGCAGCGGCAGAGCTTGGCGGTGTACCGGATGATTACTATATTGTGAATGACAGTGACTCGCTCACTTCATACCCCATCGCTGACAATGCTGCGGTAACGATTCAGATTTACGACCATACAGGGAAACCGGGAGATTTGGATATACAATGGAATGAAGGGATTACGCTTCACAAGTTCCTGACGGAATTCGCCAAAAAGGACATCATCGATCTCAGCCAATCCCCATACCACATTACGGTTCAAGATGGCAAGGTGATCTCGATCGTACAGCAATACACTCCATAACCTCATATTCTGCACACCAAACGAGCATCGTCTGTACAGACGATGCTCGTTTGGTGTGCAGAATAAATACGTCTATCGAATGGTTACCGACAATTTCTCCGTTAAGCCCACTTACCAGCACCCCCGTTTCTACTGAAGTAAGCTCGTAATCCGATTGATTATCCATCGTTACTGTAAACCGAACACCAAGAGTGAAACCCAAAACGTTTTAAAGTTTGAATATGTGTAAAAAGGTTAGATATCCCCTAAACATTTTAGGTGGTAAGCGCTTTACTTTGGGCCGGATTTCATTAATAATTAGAGAGTTAACGAGTGTATTAAAGTCAGAAAAAAGGGGACATGCCGATGACTGCTTTTGAGCTGCAAGTGGATACACCGGTTGATCTGGAGATCACCGGCAAATTTGTCGCACCGTCCTCCGATTGGGTTCACCTGAGCAGAGTGCTGCAGGATTACGAGCTTATTGTCATGACTGAGGGCGTGTTATATTTGGCGGGTGACAAACAGCAGTTTGTGGTCTCAAAGGGTGAATATCTCTTACTTCCCCCGCTTACCAGGCAATACGGAACCCGCTCATCCGATTGCTGCTTCTACTGGCTGCATTTCTCGGCCAAGTCAGGGATCACAATCACCGATGTGACCACTTCCAGCCGTAGTGAGCAAGACAACACTATTTTGCTTCCCCAGTATGGGACCCTGAAGAGTCTGGAGAAAATTATTGTGATGATGAAGCAATTGCAGGACTCCGTGCGGGGCTATAATCATAAAACGCTGAACAACTACATGGCAACGGTCATTTTATGCGAGCTGTACAACCAGTTGTTCCATGCGGATTCCAATCCGTCCAAAAAAACCAAACAGGAGCAGCTCTACAACGATATCGTGGACTACATAAAATGGAGCCGGAGTGAGCATATCAAGGTATCGCAAATTGCTGCTTACTTCGGATATAACGATAAGTACCTCTCCCACCTGTTTACCACCATCTCAGGCATCTCGTTGAAGCAGTACATTCTGCAGCAAAAGATGGAGCTGGCCAAATTCCTGCTCGCCGACACTAATCAGAACATCAGCGAAGTCTCCATCCAGCTCGGATATACAGACTGCCATAATTTCATGAAATCCTTCAAGAAGATCGTCGGCCTGACGCCCACAGATTTCCGCAACGCTTATGCGAAGCGCCTGCTGTTCTATGAGTAACCCTGGACGATTCTACAGACCGAAGAATGGACTAGCAACTCCTCCTATTATACTGAGTTTACTCGCAGAAGCCTTGCCCCACCAGCCGTCTGTCGTGTGGCACTTCGGACAATCTGCTGTGGGTCAGCCAAAATTTCCATAAATAGCTTATGCCAGTGAGTTTTTGGGGCTTATACAAGCAAAAGTCCCTTCTAATGTGATTACTAAAGATAATGCCTGTACCGGCAAACATGAGGCTATCCGTTGTGGTTGGCCTCATGTTTGCCGTATTAGGGGCTTAATTTGTGATCTTCACATTGCCAAACACGGCCTTATTCTTCGCGTCATCCCCCGGATTGCTGAGCGCTATACCGACATACACCTGGCGGTTCATCGAGATCTGTACAGTTCCGACCTTCGTCCAGCGCTTCCCGTCAGACGAAACTGCGCCGGTGAAGGTATTTCCCTTTCGGTTCAGCTTAAGCCAGCTTGGAGCAGAAGCATCTGTTGTCTGGTCGGCCGAGCTGCCCGTCGTCTCTTCACGATACTGGAAGGTTGCCCCATTCTCAGGGGTAATCATCATGTCCGCGTGCTTTGCATCATGCCCCAGCGACTCCCGAATCATAACGCCGGCCTTGGCCCAGCCGTCCATACGTTCAGTTGAACGCATCTGAACAATGATCTCCGCATCACCCTTCACAGGTTGATAGACAAAGTTCAGCTGATCCGCTTTCCCCCAAATATCCGTGGATGTGCTGCTCATTGTAAATTGCTTTTTGGAAGAATTGTATACAACATTCCCCGGCATGGAGCCGATATTTCTTGCCTTCCACCCTGTTGGCAGTTGAGCCGGATAGTCATGTTCACCCGGCGGTGTCCAGTCCGGTGTCGGCCATGTTGTACGTTCATCGATTTTGGCCAGCTCGGCTTCAGGCCAGGCCCCATAAGAAAAGAACGACAGACGCTTCACGCCAGGGTAATTCTCGCGGATTCCCTGGTAAATCTCCTGATATTGATCATCAGTCCAGTCATTATCCAGCGTTGCTACAATTTCCACTTGGCTGCTGCTGATCCGGTCGCTCGTATCCTTCAGGATACCGTATGCCGTGCTGTACACCCAGTCGCTGTTGAATTCCCAGTCATCAAAGTACGCCATAGGGGCGACAAAGTCGATAGAATCCTTGAATTTGGCTACATTCTGCCCAACCTCTGTAAATTCCGGCGGCAAAATATACACGCCAAGCTGCACATCCGGATTCGAGGACTGGGAAATATCCTGACGGATATCGCCTACATACTGTCCGATTTGATCTGTTCTCCATTCATTCCACTGCTGCCGCTGAGCGGAATCAGCACCGAAATTAATGCTGAGCGGGGAATATCCGAATTGCGCCTTATATTTGGCCACCGTGTAATCGCTGACGTCCATGTTGTAATTGTCGAAACGGATCCAGTCCAGCACAACACCGTCAACAGCATAATTCTCGATTACTTCCTGAATGATGGAGCGTTCATACTGCTGCACTTCATGGTGAATCGGATTGACGAAATATTCGTTACCGTTAGAACCTGTAAACGGAGTCTGAACCCCGTTGACCAGCGACTGCATCTGCCATTCCTTATGCTTCAGGAAGGCCTCCTGATCATGGAACTGCGGAATCCAGGCATGGACTTTAATTCCAGCGGCGTGGGCTGCTGTAATGACCTCCTGAAGGGCATCGAAATTCTCGTAGCCCTGTGCAATCGGAGCGATATCACTCTGATAAAACACCCGCCCGGATGGTACCTCGTCATCTTCATCCTGCTTCACATTCATGCTGATGACATCCACTCCATAGCGTTCGGACAGCCTGATAAAGTTCTGAACATCCGCCATGTTCCTAAACTGGTTTACGGTTCGTACAATGACTTCCGTTTCAAAAGGGGGATTACCCTCCTCCTCGGCCATAACAGGAACTGAAGAACCCAATACGGAGAAAACCAACGCGAAGCTTAACACCGCCATGGACCTTGCTCTCAGTGTAAATGTCATATTCTCGCCTCCATAAAAATAGTCTTCATTATGTTTTAAACAAAAATTATTTCGTCGCGTTGATTTTCTGGACATTCTCCTGCCATCTTTCGGTTTTGAACTCAAGCAGCTTATCCAGCCCAGCTTTTTTGGCATTCTTTTTAGCAGTCTCCAGGGCCGACAGCACCTCTTCATCCGACTTCGCCTGAACCATCTGGGCGAAAGCAAGGGTATGAATATTCTGAATATTTTGGGCGATGATGCCGGTCTCCGTATCGGGAACCGGGTCGGTATTCACAAATTCCGTAATGTCCAGAGCGGTTTTCCAGGTCACCGTGGACTGCGCCACCGTCTCCCACGATTTCTGGTTCGCGGAAAGCGAAGCCTCGAGGTTCATTTTTGCCGTATCGATAAAGGTCGTATTTCCCGCCCAGTTAAAGTCCTCGAATTTCCGCATGATTTCCGTACGCTCGTTAGCAGATGTCGTCTTGTATTTCTCGTTCGGAATCGGAGCGCCATCCGCATCCTCTTCATTCCAATACAGGCCTTTCGGACCGAAGAACAGAACCTTCTGTCCCTCCGGACCCGTTATCCAGTCATAGTAAGCAAAGATAGCCTCCGGATCCTTTGCATTGGTCGTAATGACATTGACGTTCCAGCCCAGCGTCTCGAAACCGCTTACAAACACCTTGTTCTTGTCTAATCCGGCTTTATGAACCGGCCAAATAATCTCATAACCGCTGTCCGGATTGCCTGCAGTCAGTGCCCGGTGTCCCTCGGCTCCGTACGTAGTGATGTTGGACTCGACCATGACCGCTACGCGGCCGGTATTCACCTTCTCCTTGACCGCATCCTGGATTTGCTGCAGCGCATCCTGGGTAATCAGGCGTTCACGGAACAGCTTATTGATATACAGCATCATTTCCTCGAAAGCAGGATCGTCATAGATGGGAAGCAGCTTGTCGCCTTCCGGATATCCCATGAGGGAAATGAATTTGCTGGTGGAATTCTCCTTAAAACCGCCATACATAATATCAAGGCCTGCCCCCTTCTCACCGACCTCCAGAGGCACTACATCCGGATACTTGTCTCGCACCAGGAGCAGATATTGATACAGATCATCGAAGGTTTCCAGCTTCGGTCTGCCGAGTGCGTTATATATATCCTTATTAACCATCCAACCACCGTTGCCGAACTGCCCTGAAGTGTACCAGTTGGGGATTTGATAGATTTTCCCGTCCTCAGAGCGAAGCAGGTTCAGAGTGGATTCCTTAACATATTTCTTGAAGTTCGGGTATTTCTCATAGTAATCATCCAGCGCCACGAGTCTCCCTGCCTGCACCAGCCGTTCCACCGTGGATCCACGGTCGGTGAAGATAACATCCGGCAAATCACCGCTGACGATCAACGTATTGAGCTTTTCCGAGGCTGCCCCTCCAGATTGAACCGGCTCAACGGTAACCTTCCGGTTCTCCTGAATCCATTTCGTTGCCTCATTCTCCCCCCAAGGCGCTGTTGTAAGCCAGTCGTAATTTCCATAGAAGCTGAAGGTAGTAGGCTTTATGCCGCTGCCGTCATCTGTGACTGCCCCGGTATTCCCATTGCCCTTACTTTCATCCTGTGAAGTGTCAGATTTCCCGCTTCCGCTGCAAGCAGTGAGAAGAAGAAGCAGGGAGACAAGCAGAAGCGATACCCATTTCAACCGAATGCGCATTCTTTTCCCTTCTTTCTACACGATATGGAGACTGCTATTCTTTCAATGAACCGATCAATACCCCCTTAACAAAATATTTTTGGAGAAAGGGGTACGACAAAATAATCGGGATAGTGGCGATCATCATCGTAGCCATGGTTAATGACTTCGTTGTAACCGTCCGATTCCGGTTCATATGATCCAGTGCGATGGCATTTGATGAGCCAATTTCAGTCATAATGTTGGAATTCATAATTTGCCGCAGCAGGGTCTGTATAGGAAGCAGGTGATCCTTCGTAATATAGATCGCTCCCGTGAACCAGTCGTTCCAGTAACCCACCGCTGTAAATAAAGCAATCGTAGCGAGCACCGGGCCTGAGACGGGAATGACAATTCGAAAGAAAATGACATAGTTGCTGCAACCATCGATTTTGGCCGATTCCTCCAGCCCGTCAGGCAGAGCAGAGAAGAAGGTGCGGATGACAATCATGTTGTAGACGCTAATGATTCCAGGGATAATCAGAACCCAAAAGGTGTCCAGCATACCCAGTGAGCGGATTAGCAAATAAGTAGGAATGAGCCCTCCGCTAAAAAACATCGTGATCATAAAGAACACCATATACTGCTTGCGGAACAGCAATGTCTTCTTGGACATTCCGTAGGCTAACAGGGCCGTGAAGAAGACGGATAATACCGTACCGCTCAAGGTTCTAAGAACGGTGATCAGAAAAGAGTTCAACAGGCGGTGATCCTGAAACACAATATAATAATTCTCCAGTGTATACTGTCTAGGCCACAGGGTTATGCCGCCAAGTGCTGTATCACTCCCTTGATTGAAGGAAATGACAAGCGCGTTCCAAAACGGGTAGAGCATGATTACCGCCATCAGTGTCAAGAGGAGATAAATCGTCCGCTGCATTACTTTGTCGCCCAGGCTTAGCCTCATTGTTCACCCCTCCTATAGATTTCAGGTCTACCAGAGACTGACATCTGCCCGGCGGGCGATTTTGTTGGCTGTCACCAGCAGAATAACACTGATTACCGCTTTGAATAGCCCTACCGCTGTCGCATAAGAGAATCTGGCATTCAATATCCCAACACGGTACACATAGGTGTCGATAACATCGGAGTAAGGCCGCAGGATTGGATTGGTCGCCAGCAGCAAAATGTCTTCAAAACCTGCACTGAGCAGATTGCCGATAGCAAGAATCATAAAGATGATAATAACAGGGGAAATACTGGGGAGCGTAATGGAGTAAATTTGCTTAAACCGGCTTGCACCATCTATAGAAGCGGCCTCATACATGGCTGGATCAACACCCGCGATTGCGGCCAGATAGACAATGCTTCCAAACCCGATCTCCTTCCACACATTGACGCTCACTAGAATCGACCAGAAATATTCAGGGATCGCCAGAAAGTTGATCGGCTCATGCGACAGGTTCAGCCGTTCCAGTAAATAGTTCACCGTTCCGTTGTCAACGGACAGCAGCGAGAATACCAGGCCGGATACAATGACCCAGGACATAAAATACGGCAGGTAGCTGACCGTCTGGATCAATCGTTTAAAGGCCATATTCCCGATTTCATTTAACATCAGCGCAAGCAAAATAGGAGCAGGAAAGGTAATGATCAGTTTCAGCACGCTAATCACAATGGTGTTTCTCATTACATTCCAGAACTCGGGGGCCTCAAAGAACATTTTGAAATTCATCCATCCAACCCAAGGGCTTCCCATCATACCGTTAAAAATATCGTACTGCTGAAATGCCATCACCACGCCATACATCGGAATGTAACTGAATATTACAACAAAAATTATTCCCGGCCAGACCATGGACTGTAAATCCAACTGATTCGTAAATTTTTCCCACAAACTTGGTTTAACGGCCGCTTTCATCCGCTTGTCCTCCTCTGGCGCCTTCTAGTGAAATAACGGCAGATACGGTTTGTTTTTCTCCAGCATTTCATCCAGCAACTGTTCGGCAACGGCGACCGAAGGCACCAGGGGGTGATGAACCAATGCTTGCAGTGCAATATCCCGGTCTCCGTGCACGGCTGCTTCGATGGTCAGGCTCTCGTATTGCTTAACCGCCGCCAGCAGACCCTTTACGGACTCTGGAATGATCCGCAGCGGAATTGGCAGCGGGCCTTGCTTGGTCACCATACAGTTCACCTCAATGGAGGCATCGTCCGGCAGGAAGCCAATAATTCCGTTGTTACGTACATTCAGCGTCTGGATATCGCGGGAATCATTATAAAGGGACCTCATCAGCAGTACCGCCGCTTCCGAGTAATACGCCCCGCCACGCTGCTCCAGCTGCTTTGGTTTCTCCTTCAGCTCAACGTCACGGTACAGCTCGAACAGCTCTTCCTCCACCTGCTTCACCACCTCAGCACGTGAGCCGGTCGTTGCTGCCGCTTCCTTCTGTTCATTCAGCAGAGCGTCCGTCATATAGTAATAGCTCAGGTAATAAGAGGGGATGGCTTTCAAAGCATTCAGAAACCGGTGATCCCAGGAATCAAACGGTACATTGCTAGCCTTGTAGTTCTGGGGGTAGTCAATGAGCTCCTGCAGCTTGCTCTCTCCGTCAATCACGACATCGGATACCCAGTGCAGATGATTAATGCCGACGAACTCCGAGTAGATCTTTTCGATAGGAAGTCCGAAGAACTCGGAGAGCCACTTTTGAAAACCGATCGGTGAGTTGCACAGACCTACGCTCTTTACCGAGGAATATTTGTGAACTGCCTCAGTTACCATGCCGGCCGGATTCGTAAAATTCAGCAGCCAGGCATCTGGAGCAAGCTCCTCCATATCCCTGCAGATACCCAGAATGACCGGAATGGTCCGCAGGCCTTTCATCATTCCTCCGGGGCCTGTCGTCTCCTGACCAATGACATTGTATTTAAGCGGAATTAATTCGTCCCATTTCCGCGCTTCCAGCATGCCTACCCGGATTTGCGTGCAGACAAAGTCCGCTCCGGTGATGGCCTCCCTTCGATTAAGTGTCTCCACCACTGTTATCGGCAGTCCGGACTCAGTAATCATGCGCTTGCTCAGTTCCGCAATCGTATGCAGCTTCTCCCTTCCCTCCTCAATATCCACCAGCCATACTTCACTAATGGGAAGCTCTTTGTGGTGCATGAGGATGCCTTCAATAAGCTCAGGTGTATACGACGACCCCGCTCCAATGACAACCAGCTTCAATGTTTTCTCCATGACAGACCCTTCCTTCGTCTTTTCATTTGGGTTGGATGATAACTAGCTTATTTATTCGTTACTTTCTCCAGGGACAGGCGATCAAGAATTTCGTGATTGACATGCATCCCGCTGCTTTCCATCGCCAGAACGACCGAGCCTACAACCGGCTCCCGGCTTAATATTCTTAAGGTGCCATTGGGAGCCGACGGCTTCACTCTCTGTTCAATGGCGTGCCGGATGATACCTGAGCGGTCTCCCTTGGTCAGCAGGCTGCCTGCAAGCACAATGTCAAAAGAGTCCTCTTCCATAGACAATTGGCGGATAGTCGCCGCCGCAGCCAACCCCAGTTCATCCCCTTGCTTGATCAGCAATCCGGTGGCAACCTGGTCCCCGTCCTCTGCCGCCTGAAACAGCAGCTCGGCAATACGGGCCGGCAATTCTCTGAAATGATCCAGGTAATCCTCCCGCAGCTCCGAAACGCTGGAATAGCCCAGCAATTGAGTTAAGCGCTCTGTAAGCACCGTCTTGCGCTCTCTTCCATCATCTGCCCGGAGAACGCTGCGGAATACCTCCATACTTAAATCATAGCCGCCGCCAAAATCACCGAACCAGTAGCCGAACCCCCCGCATTGGTAAGTAGTACCCTTCGGATTCTTGCCGGCACAGTTCACGCCCGAGCCGCAAATCAGTACAACTCCAAAGTCCTCCTCGGTCCCTGACCGCAATGCATTCCAGGTATCGCAGGAAATCTCCGTCCGCGGAAGACTGAGGCGGCCGATGATGGGCCGTAAAATTCGGAAATCGGCTACTCTGTCTGCTCCTGCCATTCCAAACCAGGAGTACTCCAGTTGGTCCTTGGTCAGGCCTGACGCCATAAGCGCTTCCGATACCGCCTGCTGCAAACTGTCCTCCGCCTGCTCACGATTCTTTTGGTGATTTCCGTTCCCTCCCCGGCCTATACCGATGACCCGACCCTGTTCATTGGCAATCATCGCGTAGGTTTTACTGCCTCCTGCATCCACTCCCAAGTAATACTTCACAGATCGTTTCACTCCTAATATTCAGGTTAATCTTACAGCTGCGGTCGATTCACGCACGAGAAGCTGAGGAGCGAGCTTCGTTACAGCGGGCAGCATCACCTCCCCATGGATCAACTTCATTAGCAAATCAACGCCGATGCTGCCCATTTGCGCCTCAGGCTGCCTGACTGTCGTCAACCGCGGGTAGAATTCACCTGCGAACTGTTGATCATCAAATCCGACTACCGAGATATCATGAGGCACCCGAATTCCCTCTTCGCGCAGCGCCTGGATAACTCCAAGGGCAATAAAGTCATCTCCGCAAAAAAAGGCTGTCGGCAGCTTATCTTCACGGATCCATCTCTTGGCTACTTCATAGCCGCCGCTTACCGTAAACCCGCAGGAATCTGTGCCGAATGACGTTAACCCTGCTTCCTCCAGCGCTCGGCCATAGCCTCGCTTGCGCTCCGCAACACTCAGGAATACCGAAGGACCGCCAATATAGGCAATCTGAGTATGTCCAAGCTCAATCAAGTGCTTTATCGCTTCATAGCCACCCTGATAATTATCGACCACGACACTGGGAACATCCTCATGCTGGAACTGGTTATCCAGGAGCACAAACGGAATGTTTTTTCTTTTCAGTTCCTCTACATATTTCCTCTCTTCAAGCGGGGACAACAGGATAATCCCGTCCACACGGTCCTTCTGAAACAGAAAATTATCGCCTTCATCCTCATTCTCGGCAATGGATAAGGCCAAAAAATAACCTTGCTCCGTCAGCTTCCGGTTCACCACACGAATCACCCGGTCATAGAAAGAGTCGTTAAAGTTGGTAATCGACATCCCGATGACTCCCGTCTTGCCGCGCACTAGACTCCGCGCAGCGGAATTGGGCTGATAATTCAATTCCTCCATCGCTTTGAGCACTTTCCGTCTATTGGACTCACGCACAGACGGTGAATTGTTAAGCACTCTGGATACGGTCACAACCGAGAGTCCCGATTTTTTGGCTACATCATGAATGTTCATCTAAGATACTATGCCTCCGTCGTCTAGAAAGTTTAATCGATTAAACTTTCTAGATAAATAAAAAATTACCAACCCTTTATTTATCCTTGATCTAACTGTAAATCGAACATTCATTGTCATATTTGTCTTGATTCAAACCATTATAATCTTCTCTAAAGTTTAAAGGTTTTTACTTTGGCTTAATATTACTACCGTTTCTGATATCCGTCAATCCAAAAGCTGCCATCAAGTTCAATATTCCGATAATCATTTGATGCTTCTAACTTGCCCTTTTGGCTTTAGTTTAAGGGCCATCCTTTGCGGAATGGCCCTAACTCACCTTTATTTTAACTATTTCTCCTGCAAGGTGAATGATCAAGTACTTTACGGCTTGTCATCAGACAATATTGTACGAACGAAATTCATGGATAAATTCCTCCAGCCAGTCTTCTGAAAAATCCAGAGCACCCGATTCATGGATGAATTCAACATCAAGACCCATTACCCAAAATCGGCGAGCTATGATAAATAAATCAATTGCCGATTCATCTTTTTCGGAAAAACCCCGGACGGATCGATAGCCTGAGATTAAAGCATCCCACAGTGAGGCTTTCTTCTCCTCTGGTAGGCGTTTTCTATTTCGGACTTGTGCCAAGTCGTAGGCACGCCACCCTTTTGCCGACCATTCAAAGTCATAATGGGTGAAGGTATCGCCTTCCTGGAAGGCATTGTTATTGCCATGCAAATCCCCATGACAAATCCCCCAATCCAAGCCTTGACTAGAAACGTTGTTGATACGCTCCATTAACGCGTTCGAGAACTCACGCAGAAACGGAGTTGCGCTATGTTCCTCTCCAATATAGTTCACAATACGATCTAACGGCTGGCTGATGAGAGCATTTGTATCCAAATTGGATCTAGGAAGGTCTAAGGAAATCTTGTCCATAGCCGCATGTAATTCGGCAGCCGATCTTCCAAAAGAGAAACACGATTCCTCATCATGAAGCACATTCTCAGTGCCAGTCAGATAGCTAAAAATCACGGCAACTCTTGGGCCTTCTGGCGCATTTATAACAGTGAATAAGCTATCGTCTTTTTTGGAAATGGGGACCGAAACCTTTGTACTTACTGCGCTTAATTCGTCATTCAATTGTGTGAGTAGAGATAATTCATAAGCAACATCACTTTCACCTATTGATTGACGGTATATGCGAAGAATATAAAAACCTCTGGAGGTACGAATTCTATACGTATCATTTAATCCGCGTAACCAGAACAAGCAATCCTTCCAGTCTCCAATATCATAAAGATTGCTCAGACCGTATGCTAAATAGTTTGGATCTAAAACTGAACGTAAGGCAGTCGGTTTAGTATAATACATCTTAATCTCCTCAATAAATTAGTGAGTTAGCATCCAAAAGCGGGCTTGGCCTCCAATTGAACAATGGTCTCTTCGAATTTTTTAACCGGACAGTAGGAAAATTCTCTACTTACATCGTTATATCCTCTTCCTTTTCCAATATTCCGGATGATTATGTCTTGTATTATATTAATTTTCTTTGCCTACTACATCATTCTGTAACACAAATAAACTCGCAGAAGCCTGTGATGTAAACAGGCTCCTGCGAGCTTTTTTCAAAAACTTGCTGATTAGTGAAAACAATACGTGGGCTGTGTTGTCATTTCGCGACAATCGGCACAAATATATCTGATAGATGATAGCCCATTTTCTCTTTGAATACCTTGGGTGTAGTAACATGGGTCATTTCGTAACGTTCAGCTGAATCATTCTCGCTTGTTGATATTTCGAAGCACCCACTTGTCTCAACCCACGCGCGAATGGATGCTTTAGTTTCATGGATGGCCACTTCCTCTGCATCTTTTGAAGTTGCAACTGCATATAAGCCCCCAGGGAAATCGGCAACCTCATATCCACCTGTATCTTTGTATCCTTCCGGCAGCGCAAAAAACCATTCCAAGTAACCTTTCTTGACGTTATACCACATAAAGTCGCGGGGCGTAATGTAATGCTTGACATCGACAGAAGACCACCATTGGTCAAACGCTTCGAAATCCTCCATAGATGATATGTTTCCCGAATTAACGACCGTTAGAGGTGGGATCTCAATTACACGGATTCGCTCCATATTCACAAAACCTCCGGAAATAGAAGTACTTTATCCAAGAGTATATACAATGGATAAATCAGGAAATTAAATGCATCACAAGTGGATGAACCGGATGATGCAGAAGAGAGGCTCATGCTGGCATTGCGCCTCACAGCTTCCAACGGCAGGTCATCGTTAAATTGCCCCCATGCAGCTCCGCTGTCAGTGAGCCGTTCATCTTGTCCATTAGACTTTTCGCGATGGAAAGACCAAGTCCCGATCCTTGGGCGGACCGGGTGCGGTCGACCGTATAGAAGCGGTCGAATAGCAGCCTCACATCGATGTCGGATAACTCCTTCGCTTCGTTCACGATCCTGAACATGGCTGTCTTCTCCCGTTGCTCGAAGCAGATTTCCACATGACCGGCCGCATGTTTGACAGTATTAATAAGCAAATTCTCAACGACCCTCCGCACGGCTGATTCGTCGGCATATACAGCCACAGCTTCCTTCGGCAGCCGGATATCCGGCGTAATGTTCCGTTCGTTGAACCGGTCGTAGAAACCAACCAGAATGTCTGACAGGAGGACAGTCATTTCGATCCGCTCGGGCTTAAGCTGATAATCCGAAGATTCAATTAAGGACAGCTCGAAGAAATCGTTCAATAGCGCTTGCAGCCGTTTCGTGCGATTTTTAACGATTGTGAGGTATTCGTGCTTCTCCTCAGGCGTAATAGGCTCTGCTTCCAGCAGTTGAATATATCCAAAGATAGAGGTCAGCGGAGTACGGATATCATGGGAAATGTTCGCAATCGCCTGCCGCAGCTCATTTTCAGTTCGTCTTCTGCGGGCCTCTGCATCGACTACGAGGTCGGACTGGCTGTTAATTTGACCCGCAAGTGCTTCGAGCCGCCGATCGAATAGAGTTACGTCTATTTTTTTACCGGTTGTCTGTTCATTATAGCGGCGCAGCTGCGCCGTCATCCGCCCCAGCTCCCGCCTCATCAGCAGCAGATGAGCAAGCAGAAGAGCCGCCACCGTAACCGATATGAGCGTTATGATAAGCAACTCTCTCCCGCCCCTCTTACTTTTATTTTATTTCCTTTCTACGGAACACGAGTATACCGAGCAGCCCGGCTGCGACAATCGTCAGCAATGGTACAAGCAGGAGCGTTGGCAGATCGCCGCTGTCGATGCTGGGCTTGCCGATATCATTCATCAGCTTGAAGATAGAATAATCATACACTGTAGTAAAGAAAGGGATGTACTCACCCAAGCCCCCCAAAATCGTATCAATCATTAGGAAGAAAATCATCGAGAAGCCGATCGTCTTGCCGCTTTCGGTGAACACGGCAGTGAACAGCGCCCCGATCGCCGCGTAGCCTGCAGTGTACAGCAGTGTTAGTCCGAGGGCCCGTGGTATGAAGAACGCGTCAACCCCCTCCGGCAAATGGCCAAAACCTGAAAGCAGTGAAACTTCGGTCGTGCTTACGATCGGGAATACCAGAGAGACAGCCATGGCTCCGACCGAGAATCCGATCAGCTTGGCGGTGAACAGCCGTCCTCTATCGTTGCCCGACGATGCGATCGTCTTCATGACACCCGTCGCATATTCACTCGCGATGAAGAATCCGGCCAACGCTGCTACGCCGAATTTGATCACATAGCCATTGCTTGTCATAAATTTAATCAGAAATTCGGCTCCTGTAAATTGCGGATCTCCACTCGACTTATTGTCAAAATAGTAGAGCAGTGGATACACCAGTGAAAGAGCGGCGGTTATGAGCAGCAGCACCCGGAATGATCTGTCCTTACGCAGCTTGAACAGTTCTGACCTGATCAGATTATACATGCCCGGCACCTCCGATCCGCTTCATGAAATAGCTCTCCAGGTCTTCGCCCATCGGCATAAACTGCTCGATTTCCAGGCCTGCGGAGAAAAGCGTCGATGATACTTTGCCTGGCTGCTCCGTGTGGCCATACAGCTTGATGGCCCCATCCGGCATCACCTCGAAATCGGCTGTGCCGAGCTCATTCTGAATAACGGTTGCTGCCTTGTCCGGATTATCCGCTTTGATATACACGTACTGCTGGCATTTATCGTTCAATTCCTGTGCAGTGAGCTGTTCCAGCAGCTTGCCGTGATGAATAATGCCGTAATGGCTTGCCAGCAAATGCAGCTCACTCAGAATGTGGCTGGAGATCAGAATCGTTATCCCTCGTTCGTGGTTGAGCTGTTTGAGCAGCTCGCGTATCTCGATGACGCTCATCGGATCGAGTCCGTTGGTCGGCTCGTCCAGAATTAGAAATTCGGGGTCGCCCAGCAAGGCGATCGCCAGACCCAGACGCTGCTTCATACCAAGTGAGAAATTCCTCACTTTTTTCCTGCCTGTTCCCTGCAAACCGACCAATTCCAGCATCCTGGCGACACAGTATTTGCCGGGGATGCCCCGGAGGAGACGGTTCACCTCCAGATTCTCGGCGGCAGTCATGTGGGGGAACAACGAGGGGCTCTCGATAATCAGCCCCATCCGCTTGCGGGCCTGGGTCAACGCCCGCTCATCGCTGGCTCCGAACAGCTCGATACTTCCGTCGGACGGAAAAGCAAGTCCGGTAACGATGCGCATCAGCGTCGATTTTCCGGCTCCGTTCTGCCCAATAAAGCCATATATGGAGCCTTTGCGGATAGACAAATTCACTTTATCCAGCGCTACGCTGCCTTTGAACTTCTTAGACAATTGATTCGTTTGCAATACATATTCGCTCATTGTCGTCTTGGCCTCCCTTATGTGATAGACCAAGTATAGAAACGAAAACTTAAGAGGGGCTAAAGCCAATTCTTAAGAATGTCTTAAGGCTTCAGCCGATAGCCCATGCCCCATACCGTCTCAATAAATTCGCTGCCAGGCGCAGCCTTCGCCAGCTTGCTCCGCAAATTGCTCATATGGACATTGACCGTATTATCGTCTCCGTGGTATGGCTCATCCCATACGCTTTCGTATAGATTGGCTTTCGTGAATACCTTTTTCGGTGCCGATAAAAACAATGCGACAATCTCGTACTCCCGGGCGGTCAGCACAACCTCCGCCCCCTCTGCCGTGACCGTTTTGGAATCGTGGTCGAGCACCAATCCCTTATGCTGCAATACGCTCGGCACAGCAGGAGGAGCGATCTGCGCATACCGGCGCAGATGGGAATCGATGCGCGCCGATACTTCCTCGATATCAAAAGGCTTCGTAATGAAGTCATCCGCCCCTCCGCGCAGAGCTGACACCTTGGTCCGCTGTTCACCCTTGGCCGAAATGATGATAACTGGCACACCGCCCCGCACGCGGATCCATTTAAGCAGCTCCTCGCCCGTCATTCCCGGCAGCATCAGATCGAGCAGTACCATGCTCCATTGCCGTTGCTCCAGATAGAGCAGTGCCTCTGTTCCGGAGAAGGCAGGCTGTGGCACGTAACCGCTTTTTCTTATAATGCTGCACAGCAGCCGGCTGATGTCACTGTCGTCCTCGGCCACGAGAATATTGATCGAATTATTCATCTAATCTCCTTGTACTATCTGTAATCAGCTTTCAATCCTATGTTCATCAGCATTTATGATAGACTATTTTTTCCTCTGATTCCAGAACAGCATTTTTTATGACCTGGCGAAGAGATTAATTTGGACTCCCGTGGCTCGTAAAAAACCAGCAGACCCACTCCGGGACCTGCTGGTTTGTTGTATGCAAGCAATTTGGCCGAGCAGGACTCAATCCCGAAGCACAGGCTCCAGCACTTTATCCTGAACAGTGATACTGTTAAGGGCTGTATTATTAATCCATGAAAGCGCGAGCGTTCCCTCGCCCATATGAACACCTACTACCGGAACAAAAGTCATGATTTCTGTACGTACTGAAGGCGACATTTCCTTGATGGCCGACTCCAGGCTCAGTGCCTCTTCCATATTGTTGGCATGCATAATGCAAATATCCCGGATCCGCCGGATATCCTTGTGGAGTGTCTCCAGCAACCTTTGCTTCGTCTTCTTGAAGGTGCGGATTTTGTCCACAACAACAACTTTGCCTTCTTCGAACTTCAGCAGCAGATGAATCCGCATCAGCTGGCCCAGTACAAGCTGGGAGCCAGAGAGTCGCCCGCTGCGGTGCAGCTGGCTGAGACTGGCAGGGATCAGATAGAAAGACATCTCTTCAATGATATTTTCGATTCTGCTCTTGATCTCCAGCGCTGAGCAACCTGCCTGCTGCCAGTGAACGCCGCGCAGAATCATCTCACGGATCGGGTAAGCGCCTACCTTGGAATCAATGCCAATTACGGTAACTCCAGCGATATCCGCTGCCTGTATAGAGGTATGGAAAGTACCACTAAGCTCGGAGGAACAATGGATCGCAATAATTTCGTCATACTCTTCCTTCAGACGCTCGTATAACTCTACGAACTCACCGATCGGCGGCTGGGAGCTGCCAACCTTGTCATTCTGGCGCATTTTATCATAGAACTGATCGGCGGTGATTTCGATATTTTCTTTATAACATTCATTATTGACAATTAGTCGGAGAGGAACAATATATACATGGTTTTTTATGGCGAATTCAGAATCAATTGTGCTGGTGCTGTCGGTTACCCAAGCGATGGATTTCATGTCACTACTCTCTTTCGTGAGGGATTGGTTGCGATCAGGAATCAGCAGCTTCAACTATCTGCATATTCGTAAATTATACAGGAAACCAAGCGCTCTTATAGCGATTACGAGATAATTACCGGCACTTTTTTCAACATAATTCGACATAAATTCACATTCCACATGATAAATATAACTATTAGAGAACAGACTGGATATGGTATGTGAAGACGCTAAAAAATCTACTTATGATACGGTTCACCAATACAAGCTTTAATCTATAAAACTACCCATGTAACGGATAAGCTCGTTCGTTTAACTAAGCGGTCATTGAGGGTATTTTCAACAAAATGTTAACATGTGATTGACTAGCCGAATCATTAAAAACTGGAGGTTATCCAAATGAATATTGAGATAGGAAAAAAAATCAAAGCACTGCGATTACAAAAAGGAATGACTCAAGAAGCACTTGCGGCAAAACTGAATATGTCATCCCAAGCAATATCCAAGTGGGAAAACAACGTAACCATGCCTGATATACAGTTGCTTCCCAGGTTATCTGTGATTTTAGGTGTCACCATTGATGAGTTATTTGCATTAACCGATGATGCCCATTTAGAACGGATTGAAAATATGATTAGTACTGAGCATTTTATATCAACAGATGATTTCACCTATGCTGAACAATTTCTTACAGAAAAATTGAATAATGACCATAAAAAAACTCAATCCCTCACATTGCTGGCCGAACTGCACATTCACCGTTCAGAGGAGCATCGTGAATTAGCTTCACATTACGCCAAGGATGTACTGAAATTTGCTCCAAATAGCAAACGGAATCATAATGCTTTGCGGGATGCAGAGAATGGAGTCATTTTTGACTGGAACTTCTCCAACCACCATAAACTCATCGAGTATTATAAAAATTTTGTGCCAAATCATCCAGATTACTGGCAAGCTTATGTATGGCTTATGAACTACTTACTTGCAGATGGCAGATGCGCTGAAGCTAAAGAAATTCTAGAAAGATTGAACAAAATCCATCCAGGTTATTTATACCTATTATATGGAGGTCTGATATGTAAAGAAGAAGGTGCTCTTGCTCAGGCATTAACTCTTTGGGAGCAGATGACGGATCTGTACCCTGATGAATGGCTTGCATGGTCCTCCAGGGGAGACTGCATGGCGAAACTGTGCAAATACGACGAAGCAATCGAATATTACACCAAAGGATACGAACTACAACCAAATCCCAAATATTTAGATTCATTGATAGCCATTTCTCATATACATGAAATTCAAGGGAAATATGATAAAGCTATTGAAAAGCTCGAAGAAATCATTAAGCAATTAGAAATAAATTGGGGAATCGCAGAGGGTAAGACAGTTGATTTTTATAAAGGAGAAATAGAGAATTTAAAGATCATGCTAAATAAACAAATATAAGATTCATACGAGGCACACTAGCCTTATATAAAGTTCGTGTTCGTCAGACCGGAGATTTGCCGCCGGCTTCCTTCAGATTCCACCTCGCGGTGGACACCCTTGCCTTAAGCTAATGACTACTACTGCCTCATGCTTGGCGCACAAAAAGACGGCATCTCTGCCGTCCTTTAAGTATGGCATTTGAAATTATTGAATCATATATGAACCTTGCTCATAATCATCGGCGTCCTTCCAGTGAACGCGCAGTGACTTCGTAGTGTACAGTTCCGCGCTATTGGCAACCTCGAAATGAAGATGTGGTTCGCTGGAATTACCCGAGTTGCCGCATTTACCCAGCATATCTCCGGCTTTCACTACGTCGCCGGTTTTGACGCTGACCGATCCTTTTTGCAGATGAGCGTAGTAGCTGAACTCGCCATTGCCATGATCGATAATGACATAGTTCCCGGCAATCTGTTCCGTATTCTCCGTACCAACAGGCTTATTGTCTTGGACGTCATTGACGATTTTCACAACTTTGCCCGCTGCGGCAGCCAGAATAGGTTTTCCGAAAGCAAAGTAGCTTTCATTTTTGGCGGCGTCGCCTTTATAGCTGAACCCATTGTTCACCACGATGAGATCATACGCATACCGCTGCTGCTCAGCCCCGTAATGATAATTAATTAGCTCGTTCGTGCCCCCCCAATAGACAAACCATTTCCCTTGAAAAGGAAGTTCAAAAGTCGTTTGAGTACGCTTCGCATCCGTCTCAGGATACTGCTGCATCGTATTAAATATCAGAGCCTCTATCTTGTTCTTTCTGTCAAACAGAGCTTGTATCGTTTTTTTTCCTTTGGGGTCCTTCCAAGCATAGTAGCTGGTATTGTTTATGAGAAAATGACTAACCAGTTTATAGGATGTGACGTTCTTGTGGTTGAGGCTGACTTGTTTCTTGAAATCCTTTAACGAGAATTGCTTCTTGAATTCGGCTCCGAGTTGTCCATAAATACGTTCATATTTCTCTTGCTGCAGCAGTTTTAAAAGTTCGTCCGGCCGGAAAGAAGCAGTGGCTACTGCTCCTTTCGAAACAGAATTTGCTGATACAACCTCAGGCTTGGCGGACTCAGCCGACGCCGAGGCTGCGAGTGAGCCCACAGTCAGTATGCCAGCGAGGCTAATCAGCATCAGGTTTCTTTTGCTAATGATATTGTTCATCCATTTTCTCTCCTTTATATGGGTTTCACGGATAAGTGTATGCGATGAAGTTTAACACCTGCGAAACGAAACCTTATGATTGTATTAATCAGGAGCTTGGAGAATTAAGGTTCCGTTAAGATTTATATTGTGCTGCTGAAACAAAATGAATGATATATTTAAATGGATACCAAGTTATGTGATAGGGAGATAAGGAAGCGATGAATCAATCAAAGATTCTAATTGTGGATGATGAATCGTCCATTCTAAAACTATTGAAAACGGTATTAAATAAAGAGGGATTTCCACTCGTCGATACGGCCACAACAGGCGAACAGGCCTTACTAGCCTGCCAAACCACCAAGTATGACCTCATCCTGCTTGATGTTATGCTGCCGAAGCAAAACGGCTTCGAGATCTGTCCATGGATTCGGCAAACGACAGATGCCCCTATCCTGTTCTTAACAGCTCGGGTAGGCGATTTTGATAAATTGACCGGGTTTGCCGTTGGGGGCGATGATTATATTACGAAGCCGTTCAATCCGCTAGAAGTGATTGCGCGTGTCCGGGCACAGCTGCGCCGGTATCTCAAAACTGCCGATGTTCCCAATATGAACCGGATATACACTTACAGAACATTTCAAGTTGACGAATATGCTGGAGAGCTTCGCGTGAATGATGTCACGGTCGATTGTCCGGCTCAGGTCTTTCAGCTCCTCTTGTTTTTTTGCCAAAACCCCAACCGGGTATTCAGTAAAAAACAACTGTACGAGCAAGTTTGGGGCGAGCAGAGTCTTAGTGACGACAATACAGTCATGGTTCATATCCATCGTATTCGCGAGCGCATTGAACCCAATCCCAGTGAGCCAGTATATTTGATTACGGCACGTGGCTTAGGTTACAAACTTGTTCGTGAATCTGAGAATTAATGCGATGAACATCAAGAAAAGGTTTATCCTTCAATATATTAGGCAATTGCTGTTTATCGGTGTCCTTCTATTTGTTCTGTTTTTTAGTACATTTACTTTAAGCATTGTAAAGCTGGAGCGGCTTGATCAACAACTGGACTTGATTCAAACCAGTTTGCCTGTGCTCACAGACTCAATTACCCATCATGACGGTAAAATACAATTTGATCCGAAACTTCTTGCCGAGGTACGCGAGCAGGGGGGCTGGCTACAGGTTCTAGATAAGGCTGGAGAGACTATTGCCGCTTACAATACTCCAGCTGATGTACCAGAACGTTACACTCCTGGTGAGCTGATGAGCTATTGGAAAGCGGAGAAGGATTTCCCTTACGGACTATATGCATGGATTCAAGAGCTGGATGGACAAACCTATACCCTCTTATACGGAGTGAAGAATGATATTGCCATGCTCAAAAAAAACTTGCTGCAGCAAGTGACATGGAGAGCGGGCAAGATTGAAGTGAACGGGAGCTTCAAGCAGCAGCTTAATGATATTCATGGCTCGATCGAGCTGCTCGATGGGAATGGGAAGGTACTAGGAGGTTACGGACAAAGGGGCGAAGCGCCAGATCATTATAGCCTTCAGGATTTGATGCTGCGTAACCAATATCCGGAACGTTATGGCATGCAATCATTTACGGTTTATGATTCTGCGACAGGCAGCACCTGGGTCATTCATGCTCCTCTGTCTACCACGGTGGCTTCATGGGTCAATGGCGATACGTATAAGGAAGATATTACTGTATTCTTCTGGAGATCTGCTGCTTTGCTTGTGATGATTCTTATTCTCTTCCTGCTTCTTGCTCTTTGGTATGGTCACCGGTTTGGGACACCCATTCTGCATATGATTGATTGGCTTCACTCTTTGGCCAAGGGTGAATTACGTGAACCGACCAGTCCTAACTCCAATGGGATGCCTCTTAGCCGTAAGCAATCTGGACATTTAAAAGAAAGATTCCGCGTACATGCCGAATTGATAGAATCCTTAGCTCACTTAACAGAGACATTACAGAAAAACGAGCATATTCGTAAGCAGCTGGAGATCACAAGAGAAGACTGGATTGCAGGTGTGTCGCATGATTTGAAGACACCGCTGTCTTCCATAATGGGGTACGCACATTTAATGGAATCGAGAACGTATGAATGGTCACAAGCAGAAATTCGTGAATTTGCAGCCATTATGCGCGAGAAATCCACTTATATGGATGAAATGATCAACGATTTAACCTTAACCTACCGGTTGAAAAACGAAGCCTTTACGTTTGAATTCGTCCCGACAGACATGAATGAATTCATCGATCAAACCATACAAAAGTGGAAACAGCATCCTCAATTCGCCAATGTTCCGATTCATTATAAGGCTTCGGAAGCACCGATTACCTATCCGATAGATGCCAGATACTTCAGACGCGCTCTGGAGAATTTGCTTGCAAATGCTGCCCTCCACAATCCTGAAGGTACGTGGATCAACGTTTCTATAGTTAAGAATAACGTTTCGCAATTTGTAATCCAGATACAAGATAACGGGGTAGGCATAGATATAAAAACGAAGGAACTGCTATTCGAGCGCTACTATCGCGGCATCAATACGGATGAATTAATCCAAGGTACTGGACTGGGTATGGCAATTTCCAAGCAGCTTGTGATCCAACACCGGGGACAGATCGAAATAGAGAGCCAATTGGGGACCGGTACGACAATTTCATTAGTGTTTAGCACGCAAGATAATACAATCCATCCTAAATTACTCTAGTTATCCTAATGAACCCGCTAGTTACCTAGCTTCATGTACCTATGACCAAAAATTGTAGAGGATGTTATCCGGAAGCTGAACAAGGATCGACTGTCAACGTAGTTCCACTGCAAAAGGAACGGAGACAATCGAAAAGGAGCTTGCCGCCATTGACGAGCAGCGCAAGAAATACTTCAAGTTGTACGAAAGAAACGGTATGGACGAGGGTCTGTAAATCGAGCGGTTAAGCGAGTTCAAGGAACAAAACGAGCGCCTCCTTGAGCGTAAAACCGACGTAGAGCAGCGGCTCATGGAGTGCACCTCCGACCCAATTCCGGTGAAGCTGGTGCAGCAATTGCTTGATCAATTTCACTCCCTGCTGCACCCTTCTCCCCCGGAGACCCAAAAGCCCCTCTTCCAGAACGTCATCAGGCAAATTCACTTTGGTGTCTCGAAGCCCCGTTTACGCACCATTTCGACCAGAATGTGACCTACCTCGCTCCCATAATCAGCATGCTGTAAACGCGCTGTCTGTAACGACAAGTTTTAAGGCCCACTCTCTAAATACTGAATCTGATTCGATAGAACGAGCGAAGCGAACTCTTTCAGTGTGTTATTATGATGAAGCACAATCTGTTTGGCAGTCAATTCATCGGAATCGTAGGTACTATGACAATCACTTGCCAGTTCTATTTTATAGCCGTGCAAATATGCACTTTTCACAGTCGCATCCACGCAATACTCAGTTTGAATACCGCATATCACCAAGCCTTCGATCGCATAAATTCTTAGCAACGTGTTAAGATTGGTTTCATGAAAGGAGTCTGCATGATACTTGATAACAAGAGAATCATGTAGACCAGGAGCAATGGGGTCGATAATTTGCCATAACGGTTGGCCGACCGATCGTAGCCCTGTCGCCTCCGTGTACATAATATGGAATATCGGGGACCCAGTTTCTCTAGCTTTTTCAATCAGAAGCCTTGTATTTGCAATCAGTCTTTCTTCCTGATAGAGAGGCTTCCCCCCGTAACTTTTCCATACAAAAGGCATTGCTTGCATATCAATGACCAGTAATGCTTTTTTCACTTTTGACGCCCCCCCCTTTGTCCAATCTTGTCGTGCTTAAATAATCCATGTTGAGTGCAATTTACATAGAGTGATCCACCGTACATCTTAGGGAAACGCAGTTCCGCATTTTGTTCCGGGTACATTTTGATTAACATAAACTTGTCGTATGAAACGTACGCTACAAAAGAAATGTAGTGCTCTCTACTCATCTCATGTTCCAGCATAACGAAAAAATCGTCCTCTATATCGTTAACAGTTATTGCATGATCTTCACTTCCCTTCATTATTTGGAGCGTTTCTAAAATTCTGCCGCAACAGGAAATATTGATTGCCCCTGTACTTGTTATGACATTGCCGCAGTTCTTGCATGAATAAAATTTGACTTGCTTCATACTCCCACTGTCCCGTTTATTCGATTGCAGTTCCCCAGATAAAATCTTTTCAATGTTGACACCCAATATTCTGGATAAGTCGCTTAAAAGCGAAACATCCGGACATCCTAATCCACGTTCCCATTTAGAAATCGTTTTATCACTAATATTCAAGAGAAGGGCCAGATCGTTTTGGGTCATATTCTTTTCTTTACGAAGGCTTTGAATCAAGCCCCCCACCTTTGTACTATCCATTCTATTCACCTCACTACTAGCGTATTGTTTTCGCGTGAATTTCACAATAAACGTTCCGTAGAGTACAGATGCATGTTCCAGAAAACACAAAGATGCTTTCCAATGCAATTCTGCTTGGAAAGCATTCAGTACAAGATATTTTAATAAGAAAAAATATGAACTTGCCCCTACTTATGATACGGTTCACCGCAATTGTGGAGCATCCTTATCTTTTTTGCAAAAAGATCCACCATTGCCGGTCAAAACCGGGAATAAAAATCTCTTCGCAGCCCTGAATCCCGTTCAACCAGCGTCTGGTCAGGGGGATGATATTCTCAAACAAATCTACCGGGTAGCCCCAGTCAAGGTCCAATTGGAACATATAATGATTCATAGCGATAATGCCATCTGTCCGCAGAGATTTCAATAAAGTGTGGATCAAGGTGATAAAAGGCTGCATGGCATGAACTTCGAGTGTACCTGAGGCAACCTCCTGCTGAAGAAGTTTGATCATGGCCGGCAAAGTTTCCATCCAATCCGTATGGATGGTGTCGATTCCAGCCTGTCCGCACAAAATCGCCTGGATGATATCATTGACCGCATGCTGAAAAACGATAAGATCCACTGACCCGGAAGGCAGATGTTTTTCGAGATAAGCTGCATCTTCCTCTATGACTTTCATGTGCAGGGGAAGGCCCAGCGTTTTCTGCAGCAAACTGGTGGTGAGGCTTTTATTCATATTGGCCGTTATGTATGTACTGTTTGGATGGGTTCGTGCCATGACCTGGGGAACCATATCTGCATCGCCGGAAGCCACCTCCAATAATGTCAGGTCATCTCCCAACTGCAGCGCTTCAAAAACCTCTGCCCAACGCGCTCTGAAGTAGACTTCATTTACAACGGTAAAGTGGGCAATCGGACTTTCCAGCAACAGTTTAAGCTGGTGTTCAACCTCGTTTTGTGGGAGGGAGCGATATTGCTTCAGTTCTTGCTCGCTCAAAAAACGTTGTGCTCGCTCATTTATTAATGGGTAGCATTTGTCTACGTCGTCTAATGGAATCATAATAAGCTTCCCTTCCTGGCTATAACTATATTTGCTACTATTATAATTATTAATAGATTTTCCAACAATCTGTATTATTAAAGATATATAGGTTAAAATAAAAGTTTTTCCGAATATTACAACCACGTGTCTGAATTTTAAAATCAATAGTCTTGATTATCTTGAATTTAAGCATTTATAAAAATATGTTAGTTTGGCATAGAACATATTTTGAAATTTCCTGAGAATCCCAAGTCATGTTAGGCATGATGTAAATACGTCTTCTGCCAGCCAGATTCCCTCTATAAACCTTGCCCCTACTTAGGATACGGTTCACCGGAATGTACTTTCAAATAAACTGTCAGTTAGCTTAATGCCCTTATTTTCTTTTAACAGCAAAAAGTGCCCCTCAACCCTAATTAGGGCTGTCAGGACACTTTTGTTACTTGCCTAATGGCTATTTATATACCAATGTTATGATACCTACATCTGCTTCCTTACTTCCCGCCATCCTTCACCGGCACTCCGAAATTCGGCGTGCCGTCTTCATTCCACTCCAGCACCTGGGCGCGGGTATGACGGTTCGGATCATAGAGCGGGTCTCCGGTGATCTTCTTGTAATTGCGCGCATGGTAGATCAGCACATCTTCCCCATTTTCGTTAACCGTAAAGCTGTTGTGACCCGGACCATACTGTCCGTTCTCTTCACTGGTTTGGAATACAGGCTCAGGGTGTTTGTTCCAGGAAGCGGCATCCAGCAGATCACTATCCTCGTCAGCTGTCAGCAATCCCATACAATAATTATGGTCCGTGGCGCTGGCTGAGAAGCTCATGAAAATTTTGCCGCCCCGTTTCAGCACCGCTGCGCCTTCATTGACACTGAATCCGATAATTTCCCAGTGATGCTCCGGTTTGGCTATCATGGTCTGCGGGCCTTTCAGTGTCCACGGATTCTCCATCTCTGAAATGTACAGGTTGGAATTCCCCGGAATGTCCGGATCCTTCTGTGCCCATACATAGTAGAGCACTCCCTTGTGCTGGAAGGTTGTTGCGTCCAGAGCGAACGACTCCCAGGCTGTCTTCACCTGGCCCTTCTCCACCCAGTGTCCCTCCAGCGGATTCGCGGATTCGTTCTCCAGCGCGTACATACGGTGATCGAACAGCCCTTCCTTGGTCTCCGTTGTCCGGGCAGCCGCGAAGTAAATGTACCACTTGCCTTGAATATAATGGATTTCGGGAGCCCAGATGTTGGCACTGAGCGGCCCGGTCTCATATTTGCGCCAGGCAACAGCAGGTACGGCATCTCGGAGCCCTTCAATGGTTTTGGCCCGCCGTACTTCAATCCGGTCGTATTCCGGCACCGAAGCCGTGAAGTAATAATAACCATCCGTATGCTTATAGACCCAGGGATCCGCACGCTGCTCCACAAGCGGATTGCTGTATTCTCTATTCCTGCTCATAATGTTTCTCCTTTATATAGTTCTTTTACTCCAGGGTAAGGACAACAACCGAGGCCGGAGGCAGCTGGCAGTCCAGCACTCTGTCCTTCAGCGCAGCCCCCGTGAAAGGAGCTGTACCCACAGTTTCCGGTGCTTCGAAGGTATTGTGGGCATTCAGGTCAGAATGGGTCAGAATCTGACCCGATACGCTTCCTGCCGAAGTGCCGATCATCTCAATGCTTAGGCTGGCACTGTCCGCATGGCTGATGTTGCAGAGAGAAATGTAAATCTTGCCGGCAGCATCCCGGGAAGCAGACACGCTTACCTGAGGCAGAGACTCTCCGCCCATGCTGTACACCGGACTCTCAAAAGCCACCTCAAGCAGTTCGTTATCCTGATGCACCTTATACATCTCAAAGACGTGATAAGTAGGCGTAAGCAGCATTTTATCGCCTTCGGTTAAGATAAGCGCCTGCAATACGTTGACCATTTGTGCAATATTCGCCATTTGCACCCGTTTGCTGTGATTCTGGAAAATATTCAGGTGAATCCCGGCCACAAGTCCGTCACGCAGTGTATTCTGCTGATACAAGAACCCCGGATTCGTTCCCGGTTCACTGAGGAACCAGGTTCCCCATTCATCTATAATCAATCCTACCCGCTGCTCCGGATCATATTTGTCCATGATCGCTGAATGCCGGGTAATCAGCTCGTCCATATGGAGGGATTTCTTCATCGTTTCGAACCATTCGCCTTGATCGAAGCCGAGTGCATAACGCTTCTCTTCCCAGCTTCCCGGAATCGTGTAAGAATGCAGGCTCAGACCATCCATAAACCGTCCGGCTTCGCGCATCAGCACTTCCGTCCAGTTATAGTCGTCCACGTTAGCGCCTCCGGCGATTTTGTAGAGCTTGTTGTCACCATAATTACGTGCATATGTCTGGTATTGGCGATACAGGTCGGCATAATATTCCGGACGCATATTGCCTCCGCAGCCCCAGTTCTCATTCCCGACGCCAAAATATTTCAGTGCCCATGGTTGTTCCCGCCCATTCTCGGCCCGCAGTCCTGCCATGGGAGATTCGCCGTCAAAGGTCATATACTCCACCCATTCGGACATCTCCTGAACAGTGCCGCTACCGACATTGCCGCAAATATACGGTTCACATTCCAGCAGCTCGCAGAGCCGGAAGAATTCATGCGTGCCAAAATGGTTGTTCTCGACTACGCCGCCCCAGTGGGTGTTGATCATCCGCTTGCGCGTTTCGGGAAGGCCGATGCCGTCCTTCCAGTGATATTCATCGGCGAAGCAGCCGCCCGGCCAGCGAAGCACGGGAATATCCAGCTTGCGCAGCGCAGCTATGACATCATTGCGGATACCATCCGTATTGGGAATGGGAGAATCTTCACCCACCCAAATCCCTTCATAGATACATCTGCCGAGATGTTCGGCAAAATGCCCATAGATATTTTTATTGATTGTACTTTTGGGCAGATCTGATAGAATTCTCATCTTCACAGTCATTGTTTCTCTCTCCTTACCCGGTCTCTATTTAATTAACCCTTGATACCTGAATTCAGATTGATCGATTGGACAAAGTATTTTTGTGCGAACATGAACAACAGCAAGGTTGGAATAATCGCCAAGACCGCTGAACCCATCAGCTGCCCGATCATCCGGTAATTCCCATAAATGTCCTGAAGCAATAACAGCCCTGCAGTAACCGGCATTTTATCCACATCCGTAAACACGATTACAGGCCACAAAAAGTCATTCCATGATCCGGTGAAGGAGAACAAGGCACATACGATCAATACGGGTTTGACAAGAGGCATAATAATCGAGAAATAGATCCGGAAATGGCCTGCCCCGTCCACGTGAGCGGATTCATCAAGGTCTTTCGGAATTCCGTTCATAAACTGTCTGACCAGAAAGATATTACCCATGCCTGCCAGTCCCGGGATAATCATCGCCCACGAGGTGTTGACCCAGCCTAACGCGTCAATAATTTTGTAGGAAGGGATCAGATTGACCACACCAGGGAAAAACGAGATACCTAGCAAGGTGAAAAAGAGTGTATCTCTGCCTTTAAATTTCATCCGCGAGTAGCCATAACCGGTAATGGAAATAACTACAACCACAAAAAGAGTATGCATCGTTGCAATGAATAACGAGTTCATCAGCCAACGCAGTATAGGAGCGGTTGAGGTATTCTCCAGAATTGCGGTATAGTTTTCAAGAATCCATTTTTTAGGGAACAATCTGAATCCGGAAGAAACTACCTCAGACTGTGACCGGAAGGAAGTCGTGATACCAAAAATAACCGGAATGATCCAAATAATACAAAGCACGATCAAAAACAAGTAAGATACATATTTCGAGATGCTGATCCCCGAGGCTTTTCCTTTCACTGCCTGTTCTTTGACGCGGGGACGTTTATCGTATTGCTGCGTCATCTGATTGGACATACGGGTACACCTGCCTTTTTAAATTCCACTTTGGGTTCCTTGCCATATCGTAAATTAAGCCGCATTCCGGTTCATTACATAATATTGCAGAGCCGAGATGGCCAGGATAACCAATCCAAGCAATACAGCCATAGCTGAAGCCATACCCGCAATGGACTCCCCATTGCCGAATGCCAGTTGGCGGATGTACATCATGAGTACATGTGTACTTTGGCGCGGTCCTCCGTCAGTCATCATCAAAGGCTGCCCGAATACGTTGAAAGCCCCGGCAGTTGTCATAACAAAGGTGTAAATCAGCGGGAAACGGATAGAAGGTAGCGTAATACTCGTAAATCGTCTTATCGTTCCGGCTCCGTCCATCTCTGCCGATTCATACAAATCCTGCGACACACCGCTGATAGAGGCACGGTATATAATCATGTTGCCGCCGACCCCACCCCAGATCGTGATGATAATAACGAGGATCCAGGCATAAGGCTGGTGCGCCGGCCAGGAAACATTCGAACCAAAGACATTGCCGGCCATCCCCAGTTGCTTGTTGAAGAGCAGCAGCCAGATCAGCGCCCCTGCAGATATGGAGATTAAGCCTGGAACGTAAATAATCGATTGGATCAGGCTTTTCCCTTTGACTTTTTTGTGTTCAAGCGCCACCGCAACGAGCAGCGGAATAATGATTAATAGCGGAACACTCAGCAGGACAAATATAAACGTGTTCTTAAGGCCGTTGTTAAATTGCGTATGGAAGGTTGATTTGCTGTCAAAAAGAATAGTTCTATAGTTATCCAACCCCACCCAGACCGGCTCGTTCATCAAATTCCATTTGGTGAACGAAGCATAAATCCCGTAGAATGTCGGCAGCAAAATAAAAACAACAAATAGGATAACATGTGGACCGACAAAGAAGGCAGGCGCGAGATTCAGTTTCTTTTTCATAGGCATTCATTTCTCCTTTGACATGAAGCAATGTTCCAGATTACGGCCCATTGCTTCATGCTATCATTTCCGCTATTCTGTTATTTTGCTGCTCCGCTGGTTCCTTCGGCGATTTTGTCTTCAACAAATTTCTGCATGGTCTGTAGGGTTTCATCGATGTCTACATTACCGCGTACAATGTCCCCGCAGTACGTATCTACAGCTTCAGCAATGTACGGATAATATTCATAGGTGTAGATATACAGGGATTGAATTTCTTTTTCACTGGAAGTGAAGAATGATTGAATATAATTTTTGAATTCAGGACTTTCATTGACTTGCTTACTGGCTACGATCTGTCCTGCTTTAGCCCACTCGATTGAATTTTCGCGGATGAACTCCAGGAATTTACCGATGCCTGCTACTTTTTCCTCGGATCTGTCTTTATTCTTCATCATACTGAACAAGTGGGAGGACGATCTGTTGGTGAACTTATCTGGTGTTGGCGAATATACATTCGTTACTCCAAAATTCAAGCCTTCTACCTTTGCATGTGCAGTAGAACTCCAGGTACCGTCTGTGGAGAACAATACGTTGCCTGATTGGAACATCAGGTATCCGTCTTCACCAAAAGGTGTCATCAGTCCCGCATCGTTGATTTTTTTCACATCTTCGAAGGCCTGCTTCATTACCGGTGTGTTGACGGCTGGTTTGCCGTTCTCCTGAATATCTCCACCCAGGTTCTGAATTTGTGCCAGAATAACCCAGCCCAACAGTGCATCGTTAACAACGTAGTCGCCTTCAGCCAGCTTTCCTTTCAGGGAGAGCATTTCATCAATGGTTACCACATTATCATCAAGGAACGACTCCGCACCATATTTCTTAAGCAAATCCTTGTTGTAGTACATCACGTTACTGTGGATATCAAGAGGAACTGTATATTGAGTACCGTCAATTGTGCCTGTCGACCATGCTTGCGGCAGATAATTCTCCTGTTTGATCTCAGGCTGTGCAGCGGTTACGGCTGTCATAGGCTCAAGTACACCCTGCTTGACATAGCCGGGAACACGGTCCGCATGAATAATGGTTAAGTCCGGAACACCTTTGCCGGAGTTAAGTACAGTGGACAGCTTGGTGTACATATCGGAGGTGATTACATGTTTCACTTTAATCTCAGGATTGGTGGCATTGTAATCCTTTACAAGTTGATCCATATAGGCACCGTCGTCACCAGTTAGCGGCGTCCAGAACGTAATTGTCTTTGAATTATCTTTTCCGCACCCCGCCAATACTGTTGATAACATTAGAACAAGCATTAATACTGAAAGCCCCCATTTTTTCTTCACACTTTCTCCTCCTAATGAAATAATTTTAGTGAATCATCTACAAAAATGTTTTTGCAAACAATTAACTCTTCCCTCTTCGCAGGTTGTGCCCTTTGGATGTGGCTGGCAACCGCTTCTTCTTTCACATCTTCATTAAATAATTAAAAAACATTTGAATGTATTCGCTTACAGTTATAAAATAACATACAAGAGGTACCTTGTAAACAAATTTATCTAAACCTATTCACATGTATTCAAAATAAAATGAAAAATATAGCTTTTTAGTGAAATAAATTCGCATTCAACACCTGTTTTCATGAATTTATCTTTAATTAAATATGAATACAAGGTGCAAATTAGTTTGATACAAACTTAATTTTTAAATAAATATACAAATAACTGGAGAATACTTCCCTTTTCAGCTCAATTAGTTTATAATTTTATAAAACAGTTTTGATAATGACGTCTGCGGAAGAAGGTACAGTAATCATGATTTATATTAAAGATCTAATGAGCGGGATTGATATCTTCAAGGCTCTCAGCTCCGAGATCCGGATTCAGATTCTGGAGCTGCTTGCTACGAATCAAGCCCTTAACCTCAATGAAATCGCCAAGAAGCTGAATCTCAGCAATGGTGCCATCACGATGCATATCAAGAAGCTTGAGGATAGTGGGCTGATTGAGATCAATACTTCTGTCGGCAAGCATGGTATCCAAAAGGTGTGCTATTTGAATAAAGACAAACTAATGGTAGATTTGCGAAGCAAGGAGACCGACAATTTGTACGAGGTCGAAATCCAGGTTGGGCATTACAGCAATTATCAGGCGGTCCCTACCTGCGGGCTTGCCACGAAAGACAGTATCATTGGAGACTTTGACGAACCGCGCTATTTCGCCGATCCCCAGCGGATTGAATCCGAGATTATCTGGATGGCAGAAGGATTTCTTGAATACCGGATTCCGAATTATCTGAAAGCGAACCAGACCTTCCGCGAAATACAGTTCTCCATGGAGATTGGTTCGGAGGCACCTGGGTTCAATGATAATTATCCCTCGGATTTATACTTTTATGTAAATGGTATTGAAATCGGCTATTGGACGAGTCCCGGCGATTTCGGCGATGCCCGCGGTACCTTCAATCCAGACTGGTGGCCTCCTCACCTTAACCAGTACGGAATGCTGAAGCTTATCCGCATCAACAATGAAGGAAGCTTTATCGACGGTTGCCGTATCTCGGATATTACACTGGATGATATCAAGCTGGATTACAAAAGCGAGCTGACCTTCCGTATTGCCGTCACCGACAAACCGGTCAACAAACGCGGATTGACGATTTACGGCAAGCACTTCGGCAACTATAGCCAGGATCTGATGGCCCGTGTGCTCTACAATGTACATGAGGTGGAAGATGCAACTACCAGGCTCACCCCAACATTTGCAGAGTAATCCGTTAACTTCCGGGACCTAGGCTGCCTGGCTGTAAGGAATTGGAGAAGGAGATGGCAAGCATCTCCACAGTATAAACCCCCCTCCCTCACCCCATACTAACCAGGTCTTTCAATCCAGCTAAAGAGGGAGTGTTTCGAATGCGTGAAGGTATGATTCCCACCGTTCTCGGAACTGTAGTCACCGCTTCAAGCGCAGCTTTTCTTGGCAGCAGGTATAGGATGGCCGCTACAGGTATTCTTGGATTTGGCCTAGCCCACATCGTGCTGGGAGCCATTGATCTGTTCGAGCACCGCTAAAAAGATTGAAAGATGCCGGCCCTGTATTGTATACAGAGCCGGTTTTTATTTTCAAAAAATCCATCCAATCCATCGGTACAAGCCAGCTGCAGGGACTACAAAAAGGCCCTTCCCTGATACAGGTAAGGACCTCATAAGACTTAGTGTTTATTTCACAGCTACATAAAAGAGCCGTCCGGCACTGTCGTCGGCCTCCACCCATTCAAAATCGGCATAGACCTTCACTTCACTGAAGCCGGCCTTCCGCAGCTCCTCGGTCATCCACTCGGGATCATAAGCCCGCTGAATGTGAGTCTCTTCAAAACGGCGGTAAAGGCCGCTTCCTCCCTCTTCACGGGCGAAGATAGACAGATGATGCTCAATTTCACGGCGCGGCACATCCAGTTCACAAGTCCAGATATAAGATACCGTAGGCTCATCCAGCACAAACGGCTGCTCCTCTTCGTAGCGGATAAGTGTATTGGGATGATGCACATCGAACAGGAAGCTTCCTCCCGGCTTAAGGCCGGCAAAGGTCTGTTCAAATACGGACCGGACATCCTGTTCCTCCAGCACATAGTTCAGACAATCGCAAAAGGAAATAACCGAATCGACAAGCTCCGGCAGCTCCCACTCCTTCATATTCTGCCGTACCCAGCGGATACTGCCCTCACGCAGGAAGCGGCGTCCCTGAGGATGGCGCTCCATCTTCATCTGGGCTACAGACAGCATATCCGAAGACAGATCAATTCCTGTCATGTGGTAACCTGCAGCGGCAAGCGGGATCGTAATGCTTCCGGTTCCGCATCCCAGCTCTGCCACCGTCAACGGCTTGCCGTATTTGCTCCAGGCCGTCTCCGCAAAGGCCAGCCAATCCGGATAGGGCATATCCGCCATCAGCTCATCGTACACATAAGCAAATTTCCCATAGGAAGACACTGGCTTACACCGACTTTCTGTGAATGAAACTGTATAACTATTGTTCCGTTTCCGGATTATTATTGTTCAGGCTCTTGATTATCCTTGGCTTGACTCTGGTCTGCTCCAGCCTCTTCACTCCGGGCTAGATAGGTCCAGTTCTCCTTCTGGGTAACCAGCCCTTCCTTCATCAGCTTGCCAAGCGCACGCTTGAATGCCGATTTGCTGATGCCAAACCGCTGCTTGATGATGTCGGGAGGTGTGGCATCTGAATAAGGCATCGCTCCGCCAGGCCGTTCGTTCAGGAAGTCTAGCAGCGCTGCGGAATCGACATCCCGGCCCACTTCCTTACGCTGGCTCATAGACAGGTTCACACGGCCGTCTTCACGGATATGGGAGACCCGTGCCTCGAATTCCTCGCCAAGCCGCAGCAAGCGGTTACGCTCTGAGGTATGCACCATGCCGATAATCCCGAAGCCCAACACGCCACCGTCAACAAGTACAAAAGTACCCATCTGGAGCGGCTTGTATACTCTTGCCTTAACGGTCTGCCCCATCCAGGACTCTGGTGCAGGCAGCGACAGCGGCGCAAGCTCCTGCTCTCCGGCGAGTTTGGCGCGCAGACGTCCCTGCTTGTCATGCTCCATAAGCACAAAAACCTTGTCCCCCACCTGCGGGCGCAGCTCAATCAGCTCTGGCAGCTCGCGGATCGGCAACAGCAGCTGCCGTCCGAGTCCCATCTCCAGGAAACAGCCCAGACGGGGGTGAATATCCGCCACTTCCAGCAGAGCCATTTCACCCAAGGTCAGGAACGGCTTCTTCATTGTAGCCGCCAGACGGTCCTCTGTATCGAAGAAGATGAACACCTCAACCTTGTCGCCATTCTTCGGCTTACTGCCAACAAGCTCAGTATAATGCAGCATCACATCCTGGTCACCAGCGCCCAGAAAGTAACCGTAAGGGGATACCTCACGCAAGACTTCCAGGGTAACCGTAGTTCCGGCAATCAGACTCATACGGTCTCCACAACCTTGGCGTCAGACCACAGACGCTCGATGTTGTAATATTCGCGCTCGTCGCGATGGAATACATGCACGATTACATCACCCAGATCCATCAGCACCCAACGGGCTGAATCCATGCCCTCAATGCCGCGGATGACCCCACCGGCTTCATGAACAACCTTGCGCACCTCAGTGGCAATGGCTTGAACCTGTGTATCGGAATTCCCGTGACAGATGACGAAATAATCACTGATAGGTGATACACTGCGCAAGTCAAGCGCGACCACGTTCATTGCTTTTTTATCCTCGGCGGCCTTTAGGGCCAATTGCAAAAGCTTGCTTGATTCTACACTCATATTTTATCCTCCATTATTCTAACTAAGTCATTGCGGGCCAGCATGGTTAGCGGGAACACAATGCGGCGTTTCTGAAGCAGCAAACTGATTGTAGAGTCGAACCCTGCTATCAGTCCTTCCTCCAGGCTTACCTTGGACAGCTTGCGGATGTCTTCCACTCCCGGAAAATCCCTTCCCGGCTCGATGTAATCAGCCAGACAGACGATTTTCTCCAACAGGCCCATGTTCTCACGTCCGGAAGTGTGGAAACGGATCGCATCCAGCACCTCGGGATCGGTGATTTCATACTCATGCTCGGCAACAAAAGCTCCAACTTCGGCATGCCACAGCTGCTTGTCATAGCTCAACAGCTCGGCGGACAGCCCGTTCTGCTCAATGATCACTTTCATTCGTTCCACCGGCCAATACTTGGCCACATCATGCAGGATCGCCGCTGTTTCCGCCCGCACCGGATCCCCGCCATAGCGCTCTGCCAGCTTCACGGACGTCTCCATCACGCCCAGGGTGTGCTTCCAGCGTTTGTCGGGCATCTGGGCGGAGACCGCTTCAATCAGCGCTTCTCGGCTGAATGCCATACAATCCACTCCTTTGAACATAATCGTATACAGCATCAGGCACCATATAACGAATAGACTTGCCTTCGGCGGCTCTGGCTCTTAGCATCGTGGAAGAGATATCTACTAGCGGCATGTCCGCCAGCAGTACCTTCTCGGCAATGAAGCCGGGCAGCGCTGCAAGATCCAGTGGAGTGCCCGGCCGTCCTACTCCGATAAAGGTCAGACGCCGAACCAGCTCTTCAATCCCGTGCCATTTCGGCAAATACTGGACCATATCAGCTCCGACAATGAAAAAAAATTCATGCTGCGGGTATTTCTCCTGCAAAATCGTGATGGTTTCGAAGGTATAGGAGACGCCGCCTCTGGCGATTTCCAGGTCCAGAATGCCAAACGCGGAATGATCCCTGACTGCGTCTTCAACCATGGCCAGCCGTTCCTCACCGGATGCTCCTGCCTCATGCTTATGCGGCGGGATATGCGACGGCATGAACCATACCTCTTCCAGCGCATAGGACTCCCTCGCCGTCTCCGCTGCCATCATATGGCCGATATGAAGAGGATCAAAGGTCCCTCCCATAATTCCAACTCTCAAGAGGTCTACCTCCTCTTATTATCAGGGTAAACTGCACTCCCCCGCAAGCTGCGGAAGCCGTATTAACGGGGCAGTTCGATGGTTTTGTTGTCGCGGGATTCCTTGTACAGAATGATGGTCTTGCCGATAACCTGCACCAGTTCGGAACCCGACTGTTCAGCAAGTGCAGCACCAATTTCCTTCGGATCATCCGCGTTGTTGTTCAGCACGCTGATCTTCATCAGTTCGCGCTTCTCAATAGCCTCTTCGATATGGCGGATCAGATGATCGTTGACACCGCCCTTGCCGACTTGAAATACCGCATCCAGATGATGCGCCAGCGAACGGAGATAGCGTTTTTGTTTTCCAGTTAACATAAATGAACAAGCTCCTTAATTAACAAATATTATTACCCTAACTATAACGAACTAATAAGCCGAAGCGCGAGAAAAGAGTGTACCAGCAGGCGAAGTCATGTAGGTTGCATATCAGGAGAGCCTGAGACAATCCATAATCGTCTGACGCATGATATCTATCGGTGCACTTCGTCCGGTCCAGTACTCCAGTGCATAGGCTCCCTGATAGACGAACATGCCAAGGCCGCCATGAATCCTGCAGCCCCGCTTCTGTCCTTCCGTGAGGAGCCTGGTATGCAACGGATTATAGATCAAATCACTAACGATCATCCCTTCCCGAAGCAAAGCAGGATCAAGCGGCGTGGCATCCATGTGGGGATACATGCCGACAGAGGTGGTATTGATCACAATATCCATCCCGGTAATATGGGCCGGAATTTCATGCATTCCAATACCAGAGACCGTACCTTTTGACTGAAATGCCGCAGCAAGCTGCTTCGCCTTATCCTCTGTCCGGTTGGCAATAATCACTTCGAGCGGATGATCCTTCAGCAGCGCAGCAATGATACCTCTTGCCGCTCCTCCGGCACCTATGACCAGGATGCGGGTGCCTGACAATTCCGGCGCTGCCTCCGCCTTCAGCGAGCGGACATATCCGATGCCGTCCGTATTATAGCCGGTCAGTACACCATCGTCGTTGACCACCGTATTGACCGCGCCGACAGCCAGCGCGCTATCATCTAGCCTGTCCATATACTCCATTACCGTAACCTTATGCGGAATTGTCACGTTCACTCCACGGAAACCAAGGGTACGGATGGCCTGAATGGCTTCCCCCAGCTGGCCGGGTACAATATGCAGCGGCACGTATGCCCCGGAAATACCGAGCGCCTTCAGCGCCGCTGCGTGCATAACCGGGGATTTGGACTGGACGATGGGATCACCCATTACCCCAAGCAATATATCCTTATTCCTGTAATCGCTGTTTGCGCTTGTCACAGCTTATTCGCCCTCCTATAGATCAGATCAGCGATGGACGGGTCAGAACCTTGATTCCCCGCGGAACATGGATGGCTACAACTGCCCCGCCTGTACCGTTCACCTTGATCCAGCCCAGGCCGGAAATGAAGAGATCCGTCTGGCTGTTCCGGCCGATGCGGAACTCGTGGCGCTGCCACTGCGGCAGCTTGTCCATGTCAGCGGTCCCCGGCGGAGACAGCAGCTCGCCGCGGTGCTCCTGATAAAGGGAATCCGCACGTTCCAGCTTCGTACGGTGAATCTTCAGCGTTCCGCTGATGTAGCAGGTGAAGGATTGCCGCTCACCTTTCACGAAGTCAAAACGGCCCAGGCCTCCGAAGAACAGCGATTGTCCCTCATTCAGCTGATATGCCGCCGGTTTCAGGGGGTTTTCGGGCATTACGGCTCCCAGATCTTTGCGTTCCACCAGCTCACTATACCGCCATGGGTATACAATCCCCGGAGTATCAATGATGTAGTGTCCGTCATCCAGAGGAATCTTCACCGTATCGAGTGTTGTTCCCGGATAACGGGAGGTAGTCAGTTCCTGCTCCAGATCGCTGTAATCGGAGATCAGACGGTTAATCAGCGTAGACTTACCTACATTGGTAGCTCCGACTACATACACGTCGCGCTGTCCGCGCAGCTCTGTGACTGCCTCCAGCAGACGGTCGAAACCCTGATTGCGCTTAGCGCTGCAGAGAACAATCTCCGCAGTCCGCAGGCCATGCTCCTTGCAGCGCTGCTGCATCCAATTGCGAAGCTTGTTCCAGTTAGTTACCTTGGGGAGCAAATCGCTTTTGTTGACTGCCAGAATGACAGGGTTGTTGCCTACAAAACGCTGCAGGCCGGAGATCAAGCTGCCTTCAAAGTCGAAAAGATCGACAATATGAATGACAAGCGCATTCTTCTCACCAACACCGCTCAGCAGATGCAAAAATTCATCCTGATCCACCGAAACAGAAGACGCTTCATTGTAGTTCTTAATACGGAAACAGCGCTGGCAAATCACGGGTTCCCGTTCAAATGCCACCTCCGGAATATAACCCGGGATGTCCTTGTCTGTGGTCTGCAGCCTGATGCCGCAGCCGCTGCATTTCTCAGGGTGCTTTGTTTCATTTGTTGAATTCATTAAGGTTTATCCTCCTCGTGCCACAATCCTTGCTTGCGGAGCCGTGTAGTCGCTATTCGCTCAACCCGGCGGTTGAATCTGGTGCCGATCCCTTCATCCTTCACAGAGATAGGGAGCACGAGCACCGTATACAGCCCCAGGCGGTTGCCGCCGTATACATCGGTGAGCATCTGATCGCCGACAACAATCGTCTGCTCCGGCTTCAGCCCCATCTGTTTCATCGCTTTTAGAAATGGAGTATTGCTGGGCTTGCGTGCCTGGTGCACAAACTCAATATTAAGCGGCGTTGCAAAGCGTGACACCCGGTCCATGTTATTGTTCGACACGATGATGAGCTTGAATCCCAGCTCCTTCACCTTTGTGAACCATAACAATAGCTCCGGAGTGGCCAGAGGCGCTTTGGCGCCGACCAGCGTATTATCCAGATCCGTAATGATACCGCGGTATCCAAGAGCGTACAGCTCTTCAAGAGCAATGTCGAATACCGTATTCACCCGGAGTTTGGGGATTAACCTTTCAAACAATACGTTCACCTCGATTTCATACGAAAAACTATATCATACTCTTTACGCTTCGCAAATGAATCCGGGACGGCCATTTTTCGCCTCCGCCGCTACTTGCCGGACTTCATGCTTTTGCGCAGCCGCAAAGCTTCAGTATACACGCTGCGCCAGTCTTTGTCTTCAATAACCTCGGGACTGTACTTCGCACGTTCGAACATCCCCAGCAGAGCTGTAAGAGGACCGGAAGCCGCAGGGCGTTCCTGTCTCCAGCGGTCGACGGATTCGCGAAGCGTTTCGTGTTCTTCCTTAAGCATGCCCTTTCTGCGCGCATACCTTACCCAGCGTGCCGTTTCCGCTTCAACTTTCTGAACCGGAGACAACGGCTGGCCGTTGCGCAACCGCTGGATGAAGAAGCGCAGGCTGAAGCGGCGCTGCCAGAGCAGGAAGCCTGCCCAGGACAAAAGCACAACTGCTGCCGCTACTACCATCCATGTTCCCATATGAAAACCCTGATCTTGCGCAGCGTTGCTCACCTTCGCCGGCTTAGGCTGGGTTTCTTCATCTTCTGGTGCCGCGGTTTCTTCAGGCACTGCTTCCTGGCTTTGTGTCAGTAGTGGTGCCGTGAAGCCTGGAGTAGCCTCGATGGGAACCCATCCATAATCCCCAAAATAGACCTCGGCCCAGGAATGGGCATCTGCATTCGTTATCGTATAGTTGTTATTAATGAGATCGCTCCCTTGCTGAATAGCAAGGTTGTCCGGAAGCTGCGCCTGTTCGCCCGGCGCATAGCCCTTGACCCAGCGGGCGGGAATCTCCAGTGAACGGGCCATGGTGACCAGCGCAGTAGAGTAGTAGTCGCAATAACCTTCCATAATTTCGAACAGGAAGCTGTCCACCATATCCTTGCTTTTGCGGCGTGAGAGATCGGGCTGGTTGGTATACGGAAAGCTCTGCTGCAGGTACTGCTGCAGAAGAGCTGTTTTCTCATAAGGTGTCTTCCCCTGGGCTGTGACCTTCGCCGCCAGCTCTTTAACCCGTTCCGGGAATTTGTCCGGCAGCTGCAGGTACTGTTGATCGATCTTTGTCCCGCCGTACAGCTGTTCGTAAGTCTGTCTGTTCAACTCCTGTATTGGAACAACCGGCACTTGTGAGGTCAGCACATATTCGCGGGGGAAAGCCTTACTGTTCCCCTCCGATTCCCATAGCAGTTCGCTGCCTTCTTTTCTCCAGGACAGGCCGCTGCTTGTATCCTGTCCATTCACCGAATTCACTTTCGAGATGGAGTAGCCTCCGAAGAGTACAGGGTAGGAATTGCCTCCCAGCACTTTTACAGTCTGTTTCAACTCTTTAGTATCCACCTTGGAAGCTGTATTACGGTCCAGCTTCTGTCCGACTTCGGCCCCTGCCACCGCTCCTCTGGCTACAGGGTCGTCATCACTCCAGCCTTTACCGGAATATACACTGCGTGTCTCTCCCCGCATGTACGTGCGCAGGTCCGAGGCCACCGTCATCACCGGTGAGTAATCGAAGTTGAAGCCTCCGCCGAGATTGTTGTCATCTGTACTGTAACCAGAGGTTGTGCTCCCATTGGAAGCCGTACCCGTTCCGTTATCGGACGAGCCGGAGCTTCCGGAGCCTGAGGTACCGCCATTTCCGCTCCATTCCTGCCATGCCGTATACGGATCAGTCAGCGTCGGACGCACATCGGGCATATTCACACCGGTAATAATCACTAGAGAAAAGATAATGGCTACATTGATGGCGATTTTAAAAGGATATTTCAGCAAGTGAGTCCAACCGCGCGGGTAATGCAGCTGAAAGCTTCTTAGATGCTGGGTGACCAGCCAGCCCATCCCGGCAGAAACTGTCCAGGCCACCTCTTGCCATAATATAGAAGAAGTAAAAGAGTCCAGCGCAGCAAATGCCGCAATATTCATTCCGGTAAACATCAGAATCCGCGCTTTCGAGGATACCCACCAAGAGGATAAAAGAAGCAAGCCCAGCGCCCCAAAAGCAAACCAGATATATGGCGCCATATGCGAGAGGATATCCGGCAGCCGGTCACGCAGCCCTGGCATCCAGGGATCGGGAACATAAGCCCCGTAATGAAGTATCATCCGGTAGGTAAGATATACCGCAGCCGCAGCTTCAAGCAGCAGCCGGTAGATCGCTTTGACGGGTACAAGGATTTCAATAACCGCCACTGCTAACAGTGTCAGAAGCACCGACGCGGTGGTCACTTCAAGCCAGAAGGTTTCTGTGTAAGAAACCCATTGTAGTGCAATCACTATCAGCCACAGCAGGCTGAAGGAGTGATGCCAGGAGGATTTAATTCCGTTCCACCAGCGTATCATATGACTTTATCACCTCCGAGCACAGCGGGAAGCTCCTGCAGCGAACTGACGCTGTAGCCAGTAATGCCGCGTGATCCCAGTACGTCTATCCACTCCTGAGTACGCTTCATGGCCGCCGGATTACGTACATGAATTTGCGAAGGCGTCATCCCCCGGCTTTCTGCCCAGCGCAGCACATCCAGGACAGGCTGGCCTGACTGTGGACTGATCAGCACAAAATATGAGCCCTTGGGAAACATGCGGGACGCCTTCTCCAGTCTGGTAATTAGCGGTCCTCGGCCCTCAGCATTGATATCGATCAAATATTGTATCATTTTCTGCCGTTCTGCACTGCCTTCGGCAGGTGTGAACACCTTGGTATGCTTGTCCAGACAGCACAGACCGATACCGATCCGTTCACGAATTCCATACCCCAGTAGCGAGGCTGTGATCGAAACAGCAAGCTCAAAATGGTTGGAGCTGCCATAGGACGCTGCACTTCCGTCCAGCACCAGTACAGTTTTAGGAATGGATTCATGCTCGAATTCCTTCGATTTCCAGTCGCCGGTCTTCGCCGTTGCATTCCAGTGGATACGGGTCAGCCGGTCACCGTAGACATAGTCGCGGACACCGTTGATCTGCGTAGTCTCCCGGCGAGAGGGGACCAGAGATGCCTGTGGACCGGCCAGCCGGGCTCTCCGCTCATACAGTTGCCAGCGCGTCACAAATACTGAGCGCGGCAGCACACGGAACTGGCCCTCCGCATGAAAGGTCCCTTTGTGCTCCACAAGCCCGAAGATGTCCTCGGCAAGAATATCCGTACCTTCAAAAGAATAATGGCCCCGCTCAAGCGCCGGTGTCTGAAAGTGCAGTTCTCCCCGGCCCTTCAGGCTCGGGATGAGACTTTCCTCAAACACCCATGACTCCCCGTTGTGGCGCTTCAGTATTTCTCTTACCACTACATACGGCAAGGGCAAAAAGCCCGGAATCGTGATGCTCAGCTTCACCCGCAGGAACCCGCCCGCATATAATAAATCAGGCTTGTCCTGCTCGGAATACAGGCTCCGGGTGCCTTTAGCGCGGCGGACACCGCCGAGGCCTCCGATAATTAAATAAAGAAGCAGCACAGTGACCATAATAAATAGCATAAAGGAAGTTTTGCCGCCCTGGAAAAGTACATAAAGCAGTGTGATGCCCCAAATGGCGAGAACGCCGGCCATTTTGCGGGGCTGAAGAAGCGCGGCCGCCCCAGACAGATAGCTTTTCATATCACTGCCTCATCGTGACGGGCACGTGAATGCTCTGCAGCAGCTTCTGCAGCAGCGAATCCACACTGACGTTATCCAGACGCGACTCCGGCCGCAGCAGGATACGGTGTCCCAGGGCATAAGGTGTCAGATTCTTCACATCATCGGGCAGCACATAATCACGCTCCTGCAGGAAGGCATAAGCCTTGCAGGCCATCATGAACGACAGGGACGCCCGGGGGCTTGCTCCAAGCAATACCAGGGGATGCTCCCGGGTCTGCCGGACCACATCCAGCAGATAGTTCAGCACAGGATCACTGATATAGACGGAACGGATCTCTTCCTGAATGGAAGCAATCTCATCCATCCCCGTCACTGGAGTCAGCCTGTCCACCGGCTGGCCCTCCTGATGGCTGAGCAGCAGGTTCTTCTCGGTGTCTGCATCCGGATAACCGAGGCTAATCCGCAGCATAAAGCGGTCCAGCTGGGCTTCCGGCAGCGTATAGGTACCTTCAAAATCAATCGGATTCTGTGTTGCACATAACATGAAAGGATGCGGAAGCGGGTACGTCTCTCCATCTACAGTAACGTTCCGTTCCTCCATCACTTCAAGCAGTGCGGACTGCGTTTTAGTGGTGGCACGGTTGATCTCATCGGCGAGCAGAATATTGGTCATGACCGGGCCCGGACGGAAATGGAACATTTCATCGCGCGGATGATAGACCGAGACACCGGTAATGTCACTTGGAAGAATATCCGGGTTACACTGAATCCGGCGGTATTCACCGGACATGGATCTGGACAGGGCCCGTATCAGTTGGGTTTTGCCCGTTCCCGGCACGTCCTCAATCAGGACATGTCCGCCGGCAAGAAGAGCAGTAAGCAGCAGCTCTATCTCAAATGATTTACCAAGGATGCAGGATTCCAGATTATTGCGTACAGCGTTCATAATTTGCATGGATTCTTGACGTACGGGCATATAGGGTAAACCTCCAATGTCAGAATAAGCAGTAATAATTATATTTTACATGATTAGGGACCCCAAAGTACATTATTGGAGATTGCTATCTTTCAGATACGTCAAAGAAGCCAGACAAGGTATCCCCCGCCTAGCTTCTGAGATTTTCGTATTCTATTCTTGCTTGAAATCTTCGCCTGAACCGGAGACCAGATCGTTTAATCCCACAATCAGACTCTCCAGCTTGTTGAAGCTCTCCACCATATGATGCGTAATATTGCGCTGCTCCTCCACACCGGCCAGAATTTCTTCCGTCGCGGCGCTGGACTGCTCGGTGACACTGGAGAATTCGGTAATTTCGCCAACAACCTTTTCTGAAAAATGCTTCATGCCCGCTGAGCTTTGCTCTACATCCCCGGCCTGTGTCAGCACCTTGTGGGCGTTCGTCTGGATGGACTGGAACACCTTCTCCGTATTCTGTGCAGATTCACTGCCCGTGTGCAGAATCTCAAGGCTCTGTTCAAACTGCGAGATCAGCCCTTCGGTCTGCTGCTGGAGACTGGCGAGCACCTCGCTGATGGAATCGGCAGTCTGTCCGGAGCTTTCGGCAAGCTTGCGCACTTCCCCGGCCACTACGGCAAACCCCCGGCCATGCTCTCCGGCGCGTGCTGCCTCTATAGAAGCGTTCAGTGCAAGCAGGTTAGTCTGCCGTGAAATTTGCAGAATGCCGTCCAGCATCGTGTGCATGTCCAGACTCCGCTGAGAGAATTCCTGCATCTGTTCCGAGGTATGATTCATCACTTCACGCAGCTCGGTGAATTGTCCCGTTAGCAAGGAGATATTGCTGCTGCCTTGTTCGCTCACCTCAGCCGTGTCTGCAGACAGCTGCTTCATCTCCTGAGAGTAACCGGCGACATCGCGGATATGCTGATCTGACACAGAGATGGACTCCGTGATTTCAGCGATACTGCTCGCCTGATATTCAATACCTTTGGATACCTCCTGAAACCCGATCACGACTTCATTGGTGATGGCATCAACCATCTCCACTTCCTCTTTGAAAGTCCCGGTAAAAGCATACAAGCCGTCTACAGCTGATTTGACGCGGTCCAGCAGATACTTCACCTGGGTGTCTGAAGCCTCTACCCCCTGCCTGTGCTGCTCACTTTGAATAAACAGCTTGCGGTTCACGATCGATACACCGAGCATGGCACCGCAGATTAGAACAAACATCCCAAAGCTGTCTACATAAGCCAGAAAATCCGGATTCGTACCGCCCTCTGAGTGGCCCGATGTGATTTGAATGAAAATATTCACAGCATTAATCCCAGCAATAATTGTGAAATAATGATAGCTTGGATAAAACAGCAACATCGAGCACAGCAGCAGCGGTGTCCCAATGTCATCCGTACCCTGATTCATATACACGGAGAGGGCTCCCAGAATAACGGTAAACACCCAAGGCAGCACAAGAGTTCCCTTTTTCTTCAGATGAAGTATAGTTGACACCACACTTAAGGGAACCGAAACAGCGCTTGTAATCCACAAGTCTGGAACCTGAAATGCCAGAATCAAACCGATCAGTGTAACCACCCATAAGGCAGTGAGAATAATCTTGTTTCTCATCCAAATAATTTCTGTAAATCTTTGATTCTGCAAGTTACACTTCCCCCGTCTTCATATATTGAACCTATTCTTAAGTTCTATATCGTCATTGTTCGACAGATTTTTAACTGCAATTTTAATCAATTCGACCCTTTCATTCCTCTTTGCGCAAAAAAAAGACCGCCATCCGGCGGCCTTAAAACAACTTTCATATCTGCACCGTCCTAGCCCTTCGGGCGCACAACAAGTGCAGCCAGGAACGAGAACACTATAGCCGCTGAGATTCCTGCACTGGTTACATCGAATATGCCTGTAACTACTCCAATCCAGCCATCCCGTTCCAGCTCGGTCAGAGCCCCGTGTACCAGAGAATTTCCGAAGCTGGTAATTGGTACACCAGCGCCAGCACCGGCGAATTTCACGAGCGGATCGTATAATCCGAACGCATCAGCAGCCGCTCCGGCGACCACAAGTGTACTCATGGTATGGGCGGGGGTCAGCGCCAGCACATCCATCAGCAGCTGGCCGATGACACAGATTGCACCTCCGATCAGAAAGGCCCACAAATAAATCATGCCCCATCACCCCCCATCTCTAGAGCCACGGCGTGGGCCACACAAGGAATGCTTTCTCCCTGCTGGTAAGAGAGCGGTGAGAGCAAGGCTCCCGTTGCCACAACCAGCACACGCTTTAACTCGCCTTTTTTCATCCGGTTAAGAATATGACCATAAGTTACCGTTGCAGAGCAACCACAGCCACTTCCTCCGGCAATCACATATTTCTGCTTGTCGAGGTTGTAGATCATCAGGCCACAATCGTTAAAAGTCGTCTGCTCCATAGGAATGCCTTCCTTGGCCAGAAGATCCTTCGCAATAGGCAGCCCGACTGTAGCCAGGTCACCTGTCACAATCAGATCATAATGGCCGGGGGAGAGCGCTGTATCCCGAAAATGTGCGGTTATCGTATCCGCAGCAGCCGGAGCCATGGCCGCCCCCATATTGAAGGGGTCCTTGAGACCCAGGTCCATAATACGTCCCATCGTTGCCATCACTACATGCGGTCCTTCTGCTGTTCCGTCATTACGCCCGATAACTGCACAGCCGGAGCCGGTTACGGTGTACTGGGCGGTTGGGGGCTTTTGCGAGCCATATTCTGTTGGATAACGAAACTGCTTCTCCACAGTACAGTTATGGCTGGAGGTTCCCGCCAGGGCGTATTTGCCGCCGCCGGAATCTATGATCATCGAAGCAATGGCAAGGCTCTCCATGGAAGTGGAGCAGGCTCCGAATACCCCAAGATAAGGCACACCTAGCTTCCGTGCGGCAAAGGAGCTGCTGATAATCTGGTTCATCAGATCACCGCCGACGAAAAACTCCAATTTCTCCTGATCCAGCGCTGCATTCATTAATGCCAGCTTGGCGGCTTTTTCGAAAAGGGCGCGTTCTGCCTTCTCCCACGTCTTCTCGTCCATCTTCAACGAATCGTAGATATAATCAAAATCGGAAGTCAGCGGACCCTCCCCTTCCTCCGGGCCCACTACCGCAGCGGAGCCGAGAATAACAGGTCGGGTAGTATACTCCCAGGTCTGGCTGCCAAGCTGCTTCACAAGTGTCCACCTCCAAAGCCCAGGATGGCATAGACTACGCCCACAATAAATGCGGCAACTACCCCGAACACAATAACAGAACCGGCCAGCTTAAACATGTTAGCGCCTACCCCAAGCACAAGACCTTCCGCGCGGTGTTCAAGTGCTGCTGAACACATACTGTTGGCAAATCCAGTGATTGGAACCGCAGTTCCTGCCCCGCACCATTGGGCAAGCTTGTCATATACACCGAAGCTGGTCAGAATGACGGAAATCAGGATCAGTGTTCCAGCCATTGGGCTTGCGGCTTCCCGTGCGGTCATATCAAAGATAGCCATAAAAGCCTCCTGAATGCCTTGTCCAATCACACAGATCAATCCTCCGGAGAGAAACGCACGCACACAGTTTTTGAACACCGGACGGCTGGGAACATAAGGCTTGGCCAATTGTTCATAATCCTCCGGGGTCAAGGTGTCAAGCCGCAGCTTGACACCGGATTTTCTAGTTTTCGCTGGCAAAAAGGGACACCTCCTGAAAAGGATGCGAAAGGGATGGCCAGTGTTACAGCTCCAGGCTCTCCCTCCCGGAATATTCTTCGTTAGAAGTTTTTCCTTATTCTTCACCATTTCCGGTTTCGTTATGTCCCGCCAGTTCAGGTAAAATACAGCAGAACAACAATCAGCAGCAAAAACAGAATCAAAATAAGCACGGCTTCGCGCTCTGCAATATATCGCAGGCCGCCTCTCCGCCGCATTCCCCGGCTGCTCACTCTGCCGGAGAAGCCCATCGCCCGGGCCCGGGGCATGCTTCCTGCCTTCCTCATCCGCTTCGCTTCCTTTCCCGGCTCCTCCCAGGGGAGCCGCTGCTTTCATAGTATTCGCATCCCTAGTGCCCGGTGTTCATTTTGCCCTCCAGTCATGGACAATTAGAGCCGCAATGTTCATACTAGATGATAGTAAAGGAGCGATATATACAATGAATCCAGAAACACTTGAACTGTTCAAAACACTGACTGAATTCCGCGCCGCACCGGGCTTTGAGCGCGAACTGCGCGCTTATGTCAAGGATGCACTGGCACCTTATACCGATGAGTTCGTACAGGACCGCCTCGGCAGCCTGTTCGGCGTGCTCCGCGGTGAAGAAAATGGCCCGAAAATCATGGTTGCCGGACATTTCGATGAAGTCGGCTTTATGGTTACAGGTATTACCGACAAGGGTATGATCCGCTTTCAGCCCCTCGGCGGCTGGCTAGCTTCGGCAGTGGCTTCACAGCGGCTGCAGATCGTCACCTCCAAAGGTATACTGACGGGTGTTGTCGGCAGCACTCCGATCCATTTGTTGAGTGATGATGAACGCAAGCAGCCAGGCGATATCCGTAAAATGTACATTGATATCGGTGCGGACAGCCTCGAAGAAGCACAGAGCTTTGGCGTAGCTCCGGGACAACAGGTTCTTCCGATCTGTCCGTTCACTCCACTGGCCAATCCTAAGAAGATTATGGCCAAAGCCTGGGACAACCGCTATGGCGTGGGGCTCGCGATAGAGCTGGTTCAGGCCCTGCACGGAAAGAAACTTCCAAACACCGTCTTCGCCGGGGCTACTGTACAGGAAGAAGCCGGCCTGCGCGGAGCACGGACCGCAGCAAATCTGCTGCAACCTGATATTTACTTCGGCCTGGATGCCAGCGCCGCTGCCGACATGACCGGCGACCGCCAGGCTTTTGGACATCTCGGCCAGGGAGCCTTGCTGCGTCTCTATGATCCGACCATGATCACGCACCGGGGACTGATTGAATATGTGCAGGATATGGCAGACACCCACAAGATCAAATATCAGTACTTCGTCTCGCAGGGCGGAACGGATGCCGGTCAGGTGCATGTCAGCGGTATCGGTGTGCCTTCTGCTGTCATCGGCATCTGTTCGCGCTACATCCATACCGCCTCTTCCATCATCCACAGCGATGATTACGCTGCCGCCAAAGAGCTGCTGATCAAGCTGGTGGAAGGGCTGGACCGCACAACACTGCAGACCATTCTAGAAAACAGCTAACTTGTTAGGTATGTCATTAAGGACAGGAGAACATACTTTACTGCTCTCCGGTAGAGTGTTATTCGATGTTCCAAATTGAAAAACGGGCTGACCAGGAATACCTTTCCCGGTCAGCCCGTTTTGTATAGATCATAAATGCCTTTCTATTAGTTCCGCGAACGCACCTCCTGGCGCATGAACACGTAATAAGATAGCCCGAAACAAAGCACGGTTGCCGCAAGCAGGCCGGTCAGCTGCGGCCAGACCAGCAGCAGGCTTTGCCCTAGAGATAACGGACTTGAGATCGCACCCACCAGCTGATCCATGGTCAGAGGCCCCAGGGAACGGACACCCGGAGAGAGCAGTGTGGTAATCGTTTCCGAGAACAGCTCCGTTGGCGAGAGCCGGTTCAGAGCGAGAATGAAGTGGACATGGCGGAGCTGCTCACTGACAGAGGCCATCTGGGACACAGCGGTGGCACTGTCGATCAGGCTGATTATCATGCTGTAGAACAAGGTCAGGAACAGCCAGGCGGCGATGCCTGACAATGCCGAGGTGGCTGCTTGGCGGAAGCGGATGGAGAACAGGATAGACAGATTCAGCCAGAAGCCGATGTAGACCGTGGCGATGATCAGAAAGAACAGGATGCGCCAGAATTCCTCCGGAGTCGGCGGATAGCCGATCGTCAGGAGACCTAGCCCTGTAACCAGCAGCCCCAAGGAAAATACCACGACGGCAATGAGCAGCAATGAAGCGGTGAATTTGGCCTTCAAAAAATCATCCCGGTAAACAGGCTGCGAGAGCAGACGTCCAAGCGTACCTTTGTTCCGCTCCGAGTTTACTGCGTCGAAGCCCAGCGAGATGCCAATCAGCGGACCCAGCCAGGATAGAAAGGTGGTAAAAGTCGGAATGGACAAGGTGCTGCTCGAAAGGGTGAACATTTTTAGAAAGAGAAAGGTCGCTGTACCCTGATCCTCCTGCCCCCCGCTCTTGATGGAGCTGATGGAGGAATAAATAGAGCCGATACAAGCCAGTACGATAATACCGATCAGGATGGTGAACCGCCAGCTGCGGACATGATCCCCCATCTCCTTCTGTACCATAACCCAGAAGGCCGAGCCGCTGCCGCCTTCCCGTTCTCCCTGTCTGTTGTTTATGTCTTCAGGGGATTTTCCGCCCTGCAGTACAGCACGCAGCCTGGACCAGCCCACGCGCAGCGGCGCTGCAGCGTTTTGCGCTTTTACGGTCATCATCCTTCCTCCCTCCTTTCAAAGTAACGGTGATAAATCTCATCCAGTCCAAATTCCTTGCGGGTAATGAAATACAGCTCTGCTCCGCTGTGTATTACTTGGGCGGCAATTGCCGAGGTTAGGTTCCGGTCACAGATCAGCGTCACCAGCACACTGCCCGGCGGCGCATTCTCCCCTTTCCACTCCTCTGTTTCAAGTCTCAGCACACCTTCGATGGCTTCAAGACGTCCAGCCAGCTCTCCGCTCCAGGGCTGAACCGCCAGTTCCACCTCGAACCGCAGTTCCTGATTAAGCTCCCTGGACAGCGTTGCAATATCGCCGCAGGCGATGAGGCGGCCTTGGACAAACAGCCCTACCCGGTCACAGATCTGCTGCACCTGCTGTAATTGATGGGAGGACAGCAGTACGGTAATGCCTTCATTCCGGCTCAGATCGGAAATAAGCACCAGCAGCTCTCTTACCCCTTCCGGGTCGATGCCCAGCGTCGGCTCATCCAGAATAATGACCTCAGGATTCTTAATCAGCACATCAGCCAGGCCTAGACGCTGCCGCATCCCGCGGGAATAGGTGCCTACCTTGGCACGCGCGCTTCCGGCCAGCCCTACCTTTTCCAGCAGCTGTTTCGCACTCCGTGCCGCTTCCTCCGCCTCAATCCCGTTAAGCCTTGCTGTATAGATCAGATTATCCAGACCGGTACGGTCTTCGTAGAAGCCGATATCATCCGGCATGTATCCCACCCGGCGTTTGACCTGCAGCGCATAGCGTGCAGGATCATATCCGCAGATTAGCGCACTGCCGGAGGTGCGCTCCGTCAGGCCGAGCATCATTAGAATGGTTGTTGTTTTGCCGGCACCGTTCGGACCCAGCAGCCCAAAAACCTCTCCTTTGCGGATTGCCAGACTTAGGCCGTCTACGGCAGTGAAGGTACCATACCGCTTCGTCAGACCTTTCAATTCAATAACAGATGGTATATTTCCGTTGTTAACAGATGCACTCGCCATATCTGCTGTTCCCGTTAACAGCCGCTGCTCGATATTAGTATCCATAGGATCACCGTCTTCCGAATTTGCGGAACAGATAATAGATTCCGCCAATGACAGCGGCAATGATCAGCACACCAATCCAGCCCCAGAATACGGAGGTCTTCACTGTAACCCGCAGATCAGCCGTCGCTGATTTGGCTGCAGAAGCGGCGCTGAGACTAACCACATAATCCCCCGGCAGCGAATTGCTGCTGGATTTGATAACGGCCTGGGTCGTTGCGGTTGCTCCCGGTGCAATCGTACGGATGGTGGAAGGATCGAAGGAAACCTCCCAGCCTGTTGGCGTACCTTGTGAAGTCAGCGAGACATCCTCAAGCGGTGCGCTGCCTGTATTCGTAATCACCAGATTAATCCGCCGCTCACCGCCTGCTTTCACATCTGTACTCAGCAGATTGTCTGATGTGCTCAGCTGAATGCCGTAGGTTCCCGTAACCACAGCCTCCAGCTCAGCCTTGGTTTGGGTGGAGCCGCTTGTTGCGGTTACCGGTATTTTGTAGGTGCCCGCCTTGACCTGTTCCGGCGGTTTGGCTTCAATACTGATATTCTTCTCCGCTCCGGCTTCCAGCCCGACCGAGGTTACACTGTTGCCGTCTGCCTTAATCCGCACATCCCATCCGTCACCTGCCTGTGCCGCAAGCGCGTATGACTGCTTCTGCGCCGTGTGGTTCCGCAGCACTGCACTATACGTAAAAGTGGTATCGGAATGGCCTTCCATATTGGACTGGTCTACCGCCAGCTCAGTTTTGAAGGTCCCCTGCTTGGATACATTGACTTTAAGCTTCAGTGAATCCTGTCCAGGAGCGTTAACCGCGAATATATAGCTTCCCTTGTTAATCTCCAGCGGCACCTCCAGCTGCAGGTTGACGCTCTGTGTTTCCCCGCCCTTGACAGCGAGCTGCTGAACCTGGCGTCCTCCTGCTGTCAGCTCATACTTCCAGAAGTTCCCGCCTGCGTCAAATGATAATCCGACCTTCTGCGTAGTGGCTCCATGATTGATTACATCTACCGGATAAGTGACCGACTCGCCCGGTGCCGCAGACAACTCAACATAGGGTGTGTACAGTTCTACTGCGCTTGCAGCCGCCGCTTTAGGCAGTCCCGCATTTGAACTCCAGACCAATCCTGTAAGCAGCAGAATCAGCAGTGCAGCGAGTGGTTTTCCGCATCGTTTTAACATCAATAATTCCTCCTTCGGTAGTTCATCCGATAAAGATACGAACGAAAACCGGCTTTGGATTTACTGTGAAAAATATATTTTTGGAGGTCTTTTAAAAAAATAATTTTAGTGGTACAAAGAAGGAAAGGCAGCTAAAAAAAACGAGCGGGAGTTTCAACCTGTCAGATTTGGACCGATGAATGTTGCTAAGGGAGGAAAAAGAGCGATGGATCCCCACAACGAGGCGATGGCCGAAGCACTGGCGCAGATGCGCGAAGGCTCCACAGCCGCGTTTGACGAATTTTATGGTTGCTATGCGCCTTTCATCATGAAGATCGCCTATGGGCAGACTCAGGATTGGATGGAGGCAGAAGATATCTGCCAGGATATTTTTCTGGAGGTATTGCGGAAAGGCGGAGCCTATGATGCTTCACGCGGCACGATCAAGGCGTGGCTGGCGGTGATGACGCGCAGCCGTTGTATCGACAGGCAGCGCCGGAAGGCCCGGACGGAGCCGATTGCCGATCCCGAGACAGTGCACCGTGAACCGGACGGGCCGCTCCAGGAGGATGCCGCAGTGCGCAAGCTCCAATGCGAAGCGCTGGGTCATGCGCTTCAGTCTCTTCCGGTCAACCAGAGAAAGGCGATCCTTGGCACCTATTACGCCTCGCACACGCATCAGGAGCTTGCGGATTCCTGGAGCGTTCCGCTAGGTACGGTGAAATCGTGGATTAAATACGGCGTTGCCAATATGCGCAGGCAATTCATCAAGCAAGGCTGGATTGAGCAGCCGGAAGGAGACACGTCCCATGAACCGTTACAGAAACGAAAATTCTGAATCCCTCCATAGCGGCAGCGGCTTCCGTGTCTCCTTCCGCCATTACAGCGAAGAGGAATGGATCGATTGGATCGGGAATGACATACAGGGAAACAAGCGGGCGGAGATGGGCTTCCATTTGGAAGAGTGTCCGGTCTGCCGTGAACGATATAACACCTGGTTGCCGCTGCTTGCAGAGCCGTCTCCGGATGCAGAGGGAGGGCCTGCCGAAGCAATGTCAGCCTGGGAAGGAACCTACTCCGCAGAATCTGAAGCTTTCTCTGTCTCTGCAGAACAGCAGGCCCCCCTCTATCCATCAGGTTCAGTGCGGCGTAAGATCAGACGCCGCGTCCGGTGGATAGGATGGCGGCGCAGACTGGCAAACCTGCGTCCGGCTTACCGGCGCGGAGCGGCGGCACTCACCCTGTGCTGCGCCGTAGGTATCATGCTCCTGGGACTGTTCGGAACCGAGCAGGACGGGCGCTCGGAGCGTAACCGCTATGTGAGCAGCTACGAGCCTCAAGCGATGGAGGTGCTGAACAGGCCGGAGACCGTAGCGTATCCGCTGGACTGGAGCCGGAAGGACCAATTCTCCGGCAATGTCTGGTACAACGGCAGCTCCGGGGAGTTGTTCGTGCTGATCGAGGATGTTGCACTCAGCGACAATCTGTCCATTCAGGCCTGGGCTGTGAAGAACGGCAGACGGAACACGCTGGGACTGGTTCAGATTGAAGATAGAAAGGGCCATCTGTACGTTAAGGGCAGCCAGCTGGGCGAAGCGGACAATATCGCTCTGACCGTAGAGCCGACCGGCGGGAGTCTTAAGCCGACTTCTCCGGATGCAGCTTGGGTCCATCTGCTTAAACGGTAAGTTACTCCTCCCCGCCTAACCAGAGGTTTTCCCGTCAATCGATGGAGTCCTTAACCTCGCCTAACAACAAAGGGGGTTTGCGCCTCAGCCGTTACATGAGCTGATGGAAGCGCAAACCCCCTGTTTATATAGCTTTTACTTTAATTTCGCATACTCTGCCATTACCGACTGATGTACCGAATGGTCAGCAGCAATGCCTGTGTATTTCGTTAACGCAGCTTCGGTGCCAAGCTCTGCAATTGCAGCTTGAAGCTCTACGGCTTCGGGATCATCCTTCACATCAAACAGCAAGGCTCCGGCCATGGAACGGGTCAGGGCTGTATAACCCAGTCCTCTGTCATAAGCCTGCAGAGCCGGTGAGACCAGACGGTCATTCGGTGACAGCTTGCGCAGCGGTGAGCGGCCTACACGGGACACTTCATCCGTCAGCGCCGGATTGCGGAAACGCTCAAGGATTTTATCGATATACTTGCTATGCTGCGCTTCATCGAAGCCATGCTTTTGAATCAGCACCGCACCGGTCTCCTCCAGCACTTCTCGCACCCGTGTAGTCAAAGCCTCATCGGCCATAGCCTGCTGGATCGTCTCATACCCGCGCAGATAACCGAGATAAGCAGCCGAGCAGTGTCCCGTGTTCACCGTGAACAGTTTACGCTCAATGTATGGCTCCAGATTATCCACATAATGAACGCCTTCAACTGGAACATAGCCCGGAATCATCTGCGAGGAGTCGATCACCCACTCGTAAAAAGGCTCTACCACTACCTTCAGAATATCCTCATGCTGCTGCAGCGGCACAATCCGGTCCACCGCCGCATTCGGAAATGCTACAGAGACGTCCGCTTTGGCGCGGGACTCCTCGTCCAGCTTGGCGTATACCAGCTCTTTGAGCTGGGCGCTGCCTCCAATAGCGTTCTCGCAAGCAATGACATGCAGCGGAGCAGCGGAGTTAGCCACCCGTCTGCGGATGCCTTCCGCTACTGCACCGGCAATATGCTTAAGGATCGTGACCCCGACTGCCGTCGTTACCAGGTCGGCCTCCGCAACAGCCGCTGCCACTTTCTCCGCATGGGTTACACTACTTAGCGCAGTCACATTCTTGACAATGACCGTTTCCTGGCCCTCACTGGCCAAGGTCACCGGATACTCTTTGCGCTCCTGGAGCTGGGATACAAATGCCTCATTGACATCCACGAAGCATACTTCATATCCCGCTTGCGACAGCAGCAAACCGATAAAGCCTCTGCCGATATTGCCCGCACCGAAATGGACAGCCTTCATTACTCCAGTCCCCCTTCAAAAATAGCAATGACATCAGCTGGAGTAGGTGCATTCATCACCCGTTCAATCGCATCATCTTCCGTGAAGATCATCGCCACATTCGTCAACACTTCCATATGGCCGTCACCTGCGGCTGCAATGCCAATGACCACAAACGCAGGCTCATCTCCGCCAAAATCCACGCCGTCCGGGAAGCGGATGACTGACAATCCAGTGGATTTGATAAAAGGTCTGGCTTCCTTAGTGCCGTGTGGAATCGCTAGGCCTCCGCCCATATAGGTGGATACCACCTCTTCGCGTTCCAGCATCTTCGGCACGTATTCCTCCGTTACATGTCCGGCATCGACTAGCAGCTTTCCGGCCATAGTGATCGCTTCATATTTATCTTTGGCGGCACCGTTCATAATCACTTTGTTTTCAGACAGTATACTCATATGGTTTCTCTCACTTTCAGATTTTATTTTCGAAGAAATGAAGCAGCTCAGACGACAAATACCGCCTGATTTCAGGCTCCGTCCGTTCCTCCAGCAGTTTGACCAGCTCCGAATTCAGCAGAAGGGCGCTGATCTCGCTAAGCACCTCCAGGCTTTCCTTGGACAGCTTGCGCGGGGCAAGCATCAGCAGAATGACACGGACCTCAGTTCCGCCTTCCAAAAGCACCGGCTGGCGCAGCCGGTACAGCGTCAAAGAAGACATATGCACATGACTGCTGCGGGTATGAAACAGCGCAAGTCCTGTATCCGGGATCACCTGGCTGGCCATGCGCTCCCGTTCAAGCAACCGCTCCAGCAGGATGTCGGCATCATCGATTACACCGCTGCCGTTCAACAGATTCAGCATCCCGGACAGCGTCCCGGATAAAGACAGGCCGCTGTTGTCGAGCGGATGGAAGCGGAAGCGCTCAAGCAGACTGACCATTTCATCTAGTATCCCTTTGTAGCTCTTCAACCGGCTTAGCGCAGCTTCTTCCCGGCTGGTATTGCCGGATTCCTGAGGCGCGGCCGTGTCCTGCTCGCTCAGTGTGATATTGTGAATATAATTCAGCAGCTTCTCTATCTCTTCCCCTGTAAGCAAGGGGCTGATCTTGATATAGCGTTCCTTGTCGATCGGCAGATCAATCGTTGAAATAATCAGGTCATAGTCCATATCCGGCAGACGCGCGGCCTCATACCAGGAGATGTTGCCGAGAACCTCAATCTGCGGCATTTCCTTAGCCAGCCTCGTGGCAAGCAGCCGGGAAGAGCTCAGTCCGCTGGCGCAGACCAGAATCGCCCGGACACTGCGCCTGAGCTGGTTCAGCCTCTCCACGGATGCGCCAAAGTGCATCACCAGAAAACCGATCTCTTCATCGGGAATGGTTAACTCCAGCTTCATATCCTGGGCTGCTGCCCGGACAACCGCAAATAAATATTCATAATCTTTGCGGATAGGTCCAAGCAGCGGATTCCGGATACGCGTGCCTTCCCGGATGCGCTTCAGCGCCGGGTCCATATGCTCCAGCAACCCTTCACGCAGCGAACGGTCTCTCTGAAAAGGCAGGCCCGTGCGTTTGGCAACACTTTCTGTCAGCCTGTATACAATCTCCATCAGCTCAATATCGCCGTAGGCAAAACCGCTTGAGGAAAATGAGTCCTGTACACGGTCAAACAATCCGGCAAAATAGAGAATTTCTGCCCGGGGGAATTCCTGTCCGAGGACTGTCTCCAGGCGGCTTACGAACTGCTCGGTCCCGGCAATGTTGCGGTGATCAGATAACCGGGAGTATCCGGCTTCTTCGCCACTAACCATTCCCCGGCCGATCTCGATCCGCCGGGTGCTCACGGCCAGCCCCAGCAGCATCTCCATGTAGACAATTTCGGGAAGCTCTGCGGTCCACTTCCATTCCATGTCCCACAGCATACTCTCGACGCTCATCAGATTGGATTTGCCGACTGTAGTGAGAAGAAGGCGGAAGACCGGATTGCTCTCGGCCTGCGGAGTATGGCCCACCAGATCGGACAGGTCCAGGTGCTCAGCAGCCAGCCGGCAGATCGCCCGGCGCTTGTCAACCTCAAGACCTGTAATCTCTACGCCATACCCTCTCCTTCGGACCAGCTCCAGGCCGAATTTGCGGACCCACGGTTCCAGTTCGTCCAGATCATAGCTGATTGTAGCAACCGTAACCTTAAGCGAATGGGCCAGTGTGAACAGCTTCACCGGCTCTTCAGCCTCCAGCAGCAAGCAGAGCTCAAATATTTTGCGGTCTTCCCCGGAATACTCCGCAGGCTTTTCTTCCCGCAAAAACAGGCGCAGCTCCGCAAGAGCTTGCTCCGGGCCACTCAAAGCGATGCCTTTTCCTGATTTCCGGATCAGATCAAGCCCAAACTCCCCAAGCAACTGCTCAATATCCTCCATCTCCCGGTGAACGGTTCTCACGCTCACTCCGATAGACTCGGCGATTTCAGCGGCGGTGATCTCCTCGTTTACACCCAAGAGGATCCATAGGATCTGGCGCTGCCTTGCGGTTATTTTCTTCATAGCCTGTGTACCCTCGCCCTAACTGGAGACAAACGCTGGCTTTTGAAGGCCAGCGTTTGTCTCCTAATTTAGCTTTATACAGATTGGACCTTCATAATGAATCAGCGGCCCGATTATTTTTTATCTGAGTGGCAAATTTAGCTTATATGATAGTTCTACACACCGAATTCTTACTTTAACCGTTCCACCAGCTCGTCATATTTCGGGCTCTTCAGGAAGTTGTCAATCGAGATATGCTCTGCCTTCGGATTGCTGGCAATCGCACGGTCGGTCAGTGTTTTCTGGGTAACAACAATGTCAGCATCAGCAGGAATTTCGCTTACCGCAGAGTTCACAACAGTAATGTTGACCCCTGCATTCTGCAGCTTCTTCCGCAATACGGAAGCACCCATGGCACTGGAACCCATACCGGCATCACAAGCAAAGACGATTTTGTTCACATCCGCTTTGTTTCGAACGTTGGCTGTTACATTAGGAGTGATTATATTGGCTGTAGTTGCTGCTGCAGGGCTAGCCGCAGTACCGGCAGCTTTCATATCACGCATTTTCGCTGCTGCTTCTTCCAGATCTACTTCTTCCTCGTTGTTTTTGTTGCTGGTCTTAAGCAGAACCGAAGCGATCAGGAAGGAAACTACTGTTGCTACAACAACACCGGCGAACATTGGACCGTAACCACCCTTAGGCGTCATGGCAATGTAAGCGAAGATACTGCCCGGAGATGGTGAAGAGGTAAGTCCTGCGCCCAGAAGCTGGAAGGTGAAGGTACCACTCACGCCGCCGCCGATAACTGCCAGAATCAGACGGGGATTCATCAAGATATACGGGAAGTAAATTTCATGAATACCGCCAAGGAAATGGATGATAATGGCACCCGGAGCGGATGATTTGGCCGAACCTTTACCTACCAGCCAGTAAGCAAGCAGGATACCAAGACCTGGGCCCGGGTTCGATTCAAGCATGAACAGTATGGATTTCCCGATCCGCGCCGATTCTTCCGCAGCGATTGGACTCAGAATGCCGTGGTTGATCGCATTATTCAGGAACAATACTTTTGCCGGCTCAATAATGATGTTAACCAGCGGGAGCAGGTTGTGATTGACAAGAACCTCAACACCGTCGGACAAAATATTGGTCAGTCCCTGAACCAGCGGCCCGATCCCTTTGTAAGCCCCGAGTGTTAAAGCGCCGCCAATAATCCCGAGTGAAAAGTTGTTGACGAGCATTTCGAAGCCTGCTTTGATTTTGCCTTCTACCGCGCGGTCGAAGAGTCTTAATATCCAGCCTGCCAGTGGACCGACTATCATCGCTCCAAGGAACATTGGAATATCTGACCCTACGATAACCCCCATGGTCGCAATTGCGCCGATTACACCACCGCGTTTGCCATTGATCATCTGTCCACCTGTGAAACCAATCAGCAGCGGCAGCAGGAACTTGATCATTGGACCAACCAGCGTAGCCAGATCTTTATTCGGGAACCAGCCCGTTGGAATGAATAAAGCCGTAATTAAGCCCCAAGCGATAAAAGCGCCGATATTCGGCATAACCATACCGCTGAGCATGCGGCCGAATTGTTGAACCTTCACCCTTAAACCACCGGACGAAGTTTGTGTTGTTGCCGTTGTGGCCATTTGAAATGCCCCCTTATGTTATTGAATGGGATGCCCTTTACCAAATACTCTGAAAGGTTATCCGCTATGACCACATCGTAAATCAAAGCGCTTTCTTTGTCAGCAAATTGAAAACACGGTTTCGTCATGATCATTGTTGACATCATTTAAGAGTTCCTGCGAACGGCCTACCATGTGAAAACGGAAGCTTGCATTTTACCGCAAGACCTCCGCCGTTTGATTCATTCTTTATCAGACCGAACCGCATGGTGTAACCATATGCCCATTCAAAATTATCCATGCAGCGCTCCAGCTGAATCAGATGCTTATGGTTAAAATCAATCCGCTTCTGGTCCGCCACGACGCCGTCTGCCGGGTCGTCATTATAGCATGCACCATTCTCCGTAAGATAAATCGGAATATCTCCGTACAATTCATGAATACGGCTGAGAACGGTATACAACCCTGCCGCGGCAGGGCAAAAGAAAAGGCCGTCCCGCTCCCGGGACAGCCCTCAATCATCAAATCATATCCAGCGGCACCTTCCAGGCCGGCTGCGGAAAAGCATCGTCGAGCTTCCAGTACTCCTCGTCGCTTAGCCGGATCTTTGCGGCTGCCGCGTTTTCGGTGACATGCTCCCGGGTCGAGGCTTTGGGAATGGCGATCACATCGCCTTCCCGGATGCTCCAGGCCAGCATAATCTGCAGCGGTGTCGCTCCGTGATTCTGCGCAATTTCACGAACCGTCTCATTCTCGGCCAGTCCTTTGCGCAGCTTACCCGCCTGGGCCAGTGGAGAATAAGCCATTACAGGAATCCTGTGGGTGCGCTGCCAGGGCGCTAGCTCATGTTCAATGCCTCTTGAGCCCAGATGATAGAGCACCTGATTGACAGCGCAGCGGTCTCCGCCAGGAATGCGCAGCAACTCCTTCATATCCTCCGTATCCAGGTTGGAAACGCCCCAACGGGCGATTTTGCCGGAGGCTACCAGCTGCTCCATTCCCTCTACTGTCTCCTGTAGCGGAACCTTCCCTCTCCAGTGCAGAAGATAGAGATCCAGATGATCTGTTCCCAGACGTTTCAGACTCTCTTCACAGCTGCGGATGATTCGGTCCAGGCCAGCATTATGCGGGTATACCTTGGAGACCAAAAACACCTGGTCACGAATCCCCCGGATGGCTTCCCCGACCAGTTCCTCCGAGCGGCCTTCCCCATACATTTCAGCGGTATCAATCAGGTTCAAGCCCAGCTCCACCCCCAGCCTCAGAGCGGCAATTTCCTCGTTACGCGCAGCTTTATTCTCTCCCATATTCCAGGTTCCCTGACCCATCTTTGACAGTACTGTTCCGTCTTTAAGTGTGGTGGTGCCGGATATACCGGTTTTCATCATGAAAGTCTCCCTTAACCGTTTGATTGGATTACGTAAATATACCTACTATATATACTTACCATGTTATCCCAATCGAAACATCGCACAGGTGTCCATTTCATTACTTTCTCCCAATCACCCGATGAGTTTGAGACCGGCGGCCGCTCCAAGAATCATTACAATACAAATAATCCGCCGTAACCCGCGCCCTTCCCCGTAGAACACCATCCCCAGTACCGCTCCCCCGGAAGCACCAATCCCTGTCCATACCGCATAAGCCGTGCCCATCGGCAGGGTGTTCATCGCCTGAGACAGCAGCAGCAGACTGCCGCCAAAGCCCAGTACAAACAAGAACAACGTCAGGAAGTCACGGTCCCTTTGCAGCTTGCCCAGCATAGCCACCCCAAGCATCTCGCAGCAGCCTGCAGCAATAAGCATCAGCCAATCCATGTTATGACACCTCCTTCGTACGGGAGTCCCCGGTAACAAGCTTCAGGCCAATAACCCCTGCCAACAGCACCAGTATAAGCACCAGCTTGAGCAGCTTGAAGGGTTCCCCGAACCAGATCATATCCATAAGGACCGTTCCCGCCGTGCCAAGTCCGACAAATACAGCATATACCGTTCCTGCAGGCAGCTTGCTGCTGGCCGCGATAAGAGTAAAGAAGCTGACCAAAAGCGCCATTCCCGTAACCAGCCACTCCCAGGGAGCGGAAGCATGCTTCAGGCCGATGACCCACACTACCTCCAGACAGGCCGCACCTGCAATACTCAACCATGCCCTATTACTCTTCATAAGTGAATCTCCTCCTGTGTAAAAATAAATAAGCCCGGAAGGCCATCATCCAACTGGACGATACCTCCCGGGCTTTTATCCCTCCGTGTTGACACGGATCATAGGTCCGTGCGTCTTCCCTCGGACCAGCCAGCCGAGATGCGCTGCGGAACCCTAGAAAACTAAAAGAATTATTATATTACAGCGTATGTTAGCAAATTCCGGAGGAGAAATCAAATATTCTAAGTCAGCAGAATCAGAAATCCCCAAGGAGAGAGTTCCAGTTCCTCCTTAGGCGCAACTTTCCGGCCCGACAGCAGTTCTTCAGCAGGGCCATGCGGATATACCAGAGACTGCGGAGAGTCAGAATAATTAAAGTAATAACGCACCGTCTGGTTTTGCGGATTGATGCCTGTTCTGACGATCAGAGGAAAAGCAAGCTCCTGGTCAGCTCCCCATAACCCAGCCTCTTGCACTGCAGCCTTCAAAAGGCTGTCTGCCATCTCTCTGCTTGTCATGCAGCCGATATACATTGCACTTCCCTGTCCATAACGGTTCCGGGTAACTGCGGCATATTCGCCGTAGTGCGGATGATCGTACCGCAGCAGCACCTCCGCTGTCGTCGGTGTGATCAGCTCCATCCACGTTTCCACAAGGTTGTCCTCGCTACGAATCACCGCATCTTCACTCTTCAGCCGTACCTCATGTGGTGTGACGAACATGCTGTAGCTGATGCCGCAGGCCTCGCTAATGATTCCCGGCTGAACGGTTGTACGCACCTGGATGACTTCGTCTGCGAACCCGCTTTTGAAAGAATATACGACATGACCACCGCCGCGCACGTATTCATTCAGGCGTTCAAGAGCCTCATCCGGGACAGCATACAATGCCGGAACGATGATCAGACTGTACTCGGACAGCCCCGGATAATCCGGCTGAATGAAGTCACATTCGATATTCATCCGGTAGAGCCCGTCATACAGCCAGCGCACGACATCATTGTAAGTCTTGCCGTCCGGCAGCTTGAACCACTCCATTGCTGTCAGGGCTTCGTTGCTGACCATTACCGCCACCTTGTTCTGCTTATGCAGACCATATAGCGATCCGCTCAAACGTGCAAAATCCCGTCCAATCGTGATCGCCTCGTTATATACCGGGTTCGGCTTGAAATCATGACTCAGCAGCCCCTTCCAATACGTCTCGAACGAGTTATGAATGGAATGCCAATGCCAGTAAGCGACCATATTCGCACCTGATGCCAGATGGCTGAAGGCCTGCAGCCGCAGTTGACCCGGATAAGGTGTCCAGTGGGGAAAAGCCTGCGCCTGCGTCTCCAGCACCAGGTAGTTGCTGCGCTTCAGCGAACGGGTCATATCGCCGCCGAAGGCGATTTCCGTTCCGGTCAGCTCGTGCTGCGAAGGATGGTAAATATCTACTCCGGCAATATCGAAGGCTTCTGCTGCAGCAAAGTGGTCTACTGAAGACTGAACACCATAGGAATAACCCCGCCATTCAAAATCAAAATTCTGTGTGACAAACTGCCCTGGCTGCTTATACTCGTTCACCAGTGCCACCTGCCAAGCGAGAAACTCCGTCACCAGTCCGCGCTGGAAGCGGGCGAACTCCGCCCCCAGGCTGCCGTTAATGGTGCCCACTACCGAGGGGAAGTCCTCCCAGCTGTTGATCCGGTTGCTCCAGTAATCCAGCCCGAAGCGGTGGTTAATCTCCTCCAGTGTTCCGAAGCGCTCCCGCATATATTTGACGAACAGAAGCTGCACATTCTCTCCGGCCGTATCGTAATGCTTTGTCTCGTTGTCCGTCTGGTAGCCGATCACCGCCGGATGCTTGCAGACCCGGCTGATCAGCTTGCGGATGATCCGCTCAGCATGGAACAGGTAGGTGGGATTGGTAATGTCCATAATCTGCCGCGCGCCGTACTTTCCGGGTCCTTTTGGCGTTTCAGCCAGGACATCCGGATGCTCCTTGACCAGCCAGGTGGGAACGGCATACGTCGGAGTTCCAACGATGACGGCAATCCCCGCAGCATGCATCGCATCCAGCACCCGGTCAACGGAGGTAAAGTCGAATACGCCATTCTGCGGCTCATGCGTACTCCAGGTGGATTCGGCAATGCGGACCGTATTGATGCCCGCCGCCTTCATCATGGCGATATCCTCATCCAGCCTCTCGTGAGGCATATATTCATCGTAGTAGGCAACGCCATAACGAAGTTGATTCATCGTTGCTTTTACCTCCCTTGTGGAATCTTTTGTCTTTGTCTTTATCCTTGTCCTTGTACTTCTCACTCCCATTATAAGTTGAACTTTATAGACATAAAAAGGGTAAAAGTACGGAGGGGACGTTTGGAACTGTAGGAGCGTAGCGTCCGCCTTTATGTTTCGATTTCTACCGCAATCCGCGGTTACACTCAGGAAATCGAAACATAACAGCGGCCGAAAGTCCAAACAGTCCCCGCAGTACGACCAGACCCTATTATGAACTTTTAATGTTCACCTTATATCCTCAACCCTTAATTGCGCCCTCAGCAATGCCCTGCATAATGAACTTCTGGAAGAAGCCGTAGATGACAATCACCGGAAGGGCGGTCAGCACCAGCGCAGCCAGAATGAGTGACCACTCCTTGTTGTATTCCCCAAACAACGTATTCGTCGACAGAATCAATGTGTATTTGTTGGAATCCGTAAGCATAAGCAGTGGCAGCAGGAAGTCATTCCAGATCCACAGGAAGTCGAGAATCGCGATGGTCACCGTAATCGGCAGCAGCAGCGGGAAGATAATCCGGAAAAAGGTCTGAAATTCACCGCAGCCGTCAATGCGTGCCGCTTCCTCCAGCTCCCGGGGAATGGACTTCACAAAACCATGATACAGGAAAATCGCCATGTTTACCCCGAGGCCAATATAGATCAGGGCCAATCCGTAGGTGCTGCCGCTGACATGAAGGGCTTTCGCCATCCGGGTCAACGGAATCATGATCGAATGAAACGGCACCAGCATCGAAGCTATGAACAGGGAGAAGATGGCTGCGCTAAGCCTTCCGGAGGTCCGTGACAGCTTGTAGCCGGCCAGGGCTGCACAGAAGATAATGCCGCCAATACCGATTACGGATACAATGACCGAGTTCAGCGTGCTGTGCAGGAGGTTGATTTTATCAAAGGCCTGGCTGTAATTCTCGAAATGCAGCTTGGTCGGCAAGGCCAGGAAGGAAGAGAACATCTCGCCCTGTGTTTTTACGGAATTGATAATGGCCAGATAGATCGGGAAAAAGGAAATGAGCGCTCCGATCGAAAGAAACAGAGTAATGAGCAGGGAAGCTCCTTTTCTGAGTCTCATGCTTCCACCTCTTTTCGTTTCATGACACCAATCTGGATGAAGGTGAAAATCAGGATAATTACGAACAGAATGACTGATTTGGCGCTGGCATAGCCGTAGCGGAAGTTGTTGGAGAACGCCTCTTCAAAAATATTCATCGTGATGACCTGCGTACTGCGTCCCGGTCCCCCGCCGGTCAATCCATAGACCACTTCGTAAACCTTGAACGCCCCGTTCAGTGTCAGGAAGAAGCAAATGGTCACCGCATGCGTAATCATGGGGAGTGTCACTTTTCGGAAGGTCTGGAATGGGCTAGCGCCGTCAATTACAGCCGCTTCCTTAAGGCTTTGGGGCACACCCTGCAGGGCGGCCAGATATATAATCATCATATAGCCGACACCATTCCACAGCGATACGATTATGATCGAATAAAAGGATACCTTGGGATCGCCGATCCACAGCTGGTCCAGGAAGGACATGGCCGTTTTTTCGGCAATTTGCGGCAGCACCTGGGAGAACACAAAGGTCCACATGAAGGCGCTGATAATCGTACTGATCATATTGGGCATGAAGAAAATGGTGCGGAAAAAGCCTTTAGTACGGGTTTTCGTCTCAATGAACACCGCCAGCACAAGTGCGAATACATTTTGCAGAACGATCATGAACAGCACATATTTCATCGTAAACAGCAGAGCATTCACGAAATCAGGATCTTCACGCAGCGCCTCAATAAAATTGCCGAGTCCGATAAAAGAATAGTTGGGATTAAGCCCATTCCAGTCCGTGAAGCTGTAGTACATTCCGCCAACCGTGGGAATCAGCAGAAATAATGAGTAGATTATCAATGCTGGTGCGACGAAAGCTAGCAGTGAAAGAACATTCTTGTATTTCTTAATCGGCACAGTAACCGCCCCTCTCCCTCTATGTGGGCAGCAGCAAACAGGGATGGAGAAAAATGGGTTCTCCCGCTCTTCCATCCCTGAATATCCGCCGCAGCTTATTTATTGACTTTGTTGAAGGATTTCCATGCTTTATCAAGTGCCTTCAGGACATCATCCTGCGACATTTGTCCGGCGTAGTACGCCTGCAGCCCTTTGCCTACCTCATCTTTGACCGATTGCGGAATAGCCGGGTCTTGAACAGACTTGCCTGCTTTGACATAGGTAGTAGCTTCAGTGATCCAAGGATAGCTCTCATAGGTGTGAACCGTGGATACCGGATTGAACTTAAGCGATTGGAAGAAGGCGTTGGATGCTTGATCGTCCAGCACATAGTTCAGGAAATCGAGTGCTACATCTTTGTTCTTGCTGGTTGGCGATACGGCCAGTGATGTCGAGGCGCTCAGATTGATTAGAGTCGCATTAGCATCATCGTTGATTGGCAGCGGCGCTACCCCAAAGTCCAGATCCGGATTGGATTTGAGAATCGTTTCCGCATACCATGGACCCATCAGCCACATCGCTCCCTTGCCTGCAGCGAAGGCGGCTGCGCCGTCATCGCCACCAACCTCAGTGGCTTTTTCCGTGCCGTTTGCATTGATCAGATCGAACACATCGAAGATCGCCGATTTCATTTCAGTGAAGGAACCTTCATCCTTGTTCATCTTGTTCACAAATTCAGGATCTTCGGTTTTCATCATCCCGCCTACAGCCAGCGGCAGCACCAGCTGCGGAATCCAGGACTCTTTGTACGAGAGTACAAATGGTGTTATTTTTTGAGCCTTCAGCTTCTCGACGACCGTCTTCATCTCTGTCAGCGTCGTTGGTGGAGTCAGTCCCTGCTCACTGAAGATTTTTTTATTGTACAGATAGCCCCAGGACAAGGTTTCCAAAGGCAATGCTACAACCTTGCCGTCCGTAGTGGTGACCGAAGGCTTCACACTATCCAGCAGCTTGCCGACAAACGGTTGGCTGCTCAGATCCTCCAAATATCCAGCTTTATAATAGGACGGGATTTCGTTGACAGCATGAATGGCGAAAATATCCGGCGCATCATTCGAAGCGAGCCGTGTTTTAAGAATCTGGGAAGCGTTGTCAGCCGTAGGCATTTCCAGCTGTACGGAGACGTCGATGTTTTTGTCCGCTTTTTCTTTCTTCACAAACTCGGCGATATAGTTATCGTATTGCTCCTTGAAGCGCGGCTGGGCGATGAACATCTTTAGGGTGACGCTTTTGGCAACACTGCCGGTGCTTGTTGTATCTCCAGATGCAGTGCCTGAATTACCGCTGTTGTTATTACCGCAGCCTGCAAGAAGTGTAGCGGCGAGGATCGTGCAGAGTAACCCTTTGCTCGTCTTTGTCATGCTGTAAGACCTCCCAATGTCTGTGTTTTGTTTACGCTTTCATTGTATCCTGTTTATGAAAGCGTTTAATTGGACGGAATTACCCTTCTGGATTGGACATTTTTAAACCGGCCTTCTGTTTGCGCATTTCTCCCGGTGCCACGCCAAAATGCTTCTTAAACACCCTGTAGAAATACCCCACATCCTCATATCCCGCCAGCTCGGCTACGGTCTTGATTGGAATATTCTCATCGGCCAGCCACTCCCTGGCTTTGTCCATCCGCAGCCCGAGTATGTAATCCGTGACGTTGCAGCCATATTCCAGCTTGAACACCTTGCTCAAATATTCCTTGCTGACAAAAAAAGCTCTCGCCAGCCCCTCCAGCGTTACCGCCTCGGCAAAATGCCCGTCAATATACTGCCTCACCTCTTCGAGGTTCAGCTTGTTTTTGAACTTGCGTTGACCGATCAGCTGCTCGAGACTTGCCTCATAGTGCTCCTTCAGATAAGCTGTGATGCTCCCTGCCGAAGTCAGAGCCGCATGTGGAATCTCCGCTTTCAGAGCATCGTCTGCAAGCCCGTTGCCCCTCATGAGCTCCTTCAAGAGCAGCAGCATTTCACTCCCAGCCTGGCGGAGCGTACCGGGCATATGAGTGCCGCCAAGCTCCAGTTCTTTTCCCATCCCTTCCAGAACGGAACTTACGCCTTCAGCATTCAATTCATTGAAATGCACCCGCATAAGCTGCTTGCAGGAAGCAAGCCATATGGACACATCAATGTCCAGCGCGTATGCACTTTGCCCTTGTGAAGCCGCCTCCAGCTCCTTCCGGCACTTGCCCAGCACAGCGTTCAGCTCCTTCGGATCAATCGGCTTCAGTAAATAATCCACCGCCCCGTACCGGATGGCATTCTGCGCATATTTGAAATCATCATAGCCGCTGACCACAATCATCTTGACCTCAGGAAACCGCTCATTTACAGCATTCATCAACATCACACCATCGGCACCTGGCATGCGCATATCAGTAATGACAATATGCGGCGCCAGCTCTCCGATCAGGCGCAGTGCTTCCCGTCCGTCCTCCGCTTCTCCGGCAATTTCCATGTCAAGCTCCACCCAGGAGCCGAACGTCCGCACGATGTCCCGGTTCCAGCTCTCATCATCCACCAGCAGCACTTTATACATCGTCGGTTCATTCCTTTCGGTTATAAATTGAGCACGGGAAATCAAAATTTCGGGCTCGACCGTGGCTCCAGAGAATGTTTGGACTTCCGGCCGCTGTTATGTTTGGATTTCCTGATTTGAACCGCTTGGCTGCGGTAGAAATCCAAACATAGCCTAGGCTTCCGAAGCGAGCTTTCCTGCGGAAAGCTTTTAGGCGGTCGCTACCGCTCCTACAGTTCCAAACTTCTCTTCCGCCACTTCTTCCCGAATTATTGGGAATTCACAAACTCAATTTTTATAGTTTATTTTTTATAGGGGAATTCTCACGGTCACGGTGGTCCCCTGGCCTTCCCTGCTCTCAACGGAGATACCGTAGCTGTCGCCAAAATGCATCTGAATCCGCGAAGCAACATTGCGCAGCCCAATCCGCTCTCCATGTGTCCATAAATCCCCGCTGCGCCGGGTAAGCCTGCTCTGCAGTTCAGCAAGCCGATCCGGCCCGATTCCTACGCCATTGTCACGGATCATAATGACCGTATCCAGTCCCGCACTGACCACCTTGACCTCCAGCTCCCAAGGACCCTCCTGCCGCTCCAGGCCATGGAAAAAGGCATTTTCCACAATCGGCTGCAGGCTCAGCTTCGGAATGAAGCTCCCCAGTGCCCCTTCATCCACCTCAAGACTATAGCTCAGCCGGGCGGCGAACCGCTGCTGCTGGATCTGCATGTAGTTGTTCAGATGATTCAGCTCCGCCCGCAGCGGGGCCAGATCGTCCGGCTCGCGGATGATATAACGGAACATATCGCTTAGTGATTTGATCACTCCGTAGCTTTCAGCCGGACTGTTCTTGAACAGCATGCTGCCGATCATCTGCAGGGTGTTCTGCAGAAAGTGCGGGTTGATCTGCGCCTGCAGCGCTTTGAGCTCGGCACTTTTTTTCTCCAGGCTGATCATGTACTCTGTGCGGATATGCTCCCGGATGCGGAGCGACATTTGATCCAGCTTCGTCTCCAGCAGGCCGATCTCATCCACACGGGTGGTGTGCCGCATCTCGCGTTCCTTCATCATGCCAAAGCCCTGAATCGAGCGGGCCAGGCTGACAATCGGGGTAGCCAGCCGCCAGGCCAGACTGACTGCGAGCAGAATGGCCACCACAACAGACACGGCACCAATGATCAGACCAAAGTTCATGGTCGCCAGCGCGCTCTGGTTAATGAAGCTGTTAGGGATCACAGTGACCAGCTTAAGACCCACCGGGTCGATGGTGTTGTAGAACACATACTCATCGTCGCCGCGAAAATACCCCTGGCTCTCACCCGTTCGAGCGATCCGGTCCAGGGTTGCTGCTGCCGGAGCGTTGCCCCAGGGCTGGTAGAGTACCTTGCCGTCCACTCCGGCAATAAAAACCGTATGGTCGTTACCGCGCCCCAGCAGATTCAGCGTCTGATCAAGCACTCCCCAGCGGATCTGCAGAGAAATCCCGCCCAGCTTCTCTTGATTCTCAAAGCGGTTAATGCTGCGGATCAGCTGAAACTTGGCCCCGTCTGTGCTGTCCGTGGTGATCATGAAATCCTTGTCCTGATCAAACAGCAGCTTATATGGTGCCGGAATGGCAGCAGGGGATTCAATGTCACTCTGTGAGGCATTGATCGTGTACAGCTTGTTGTATTCCTTCAAATATAGCTCTACGCCGACCACGTGATTCCCTGCGGAGTAGAACAGATTGGTCAAAGTATCGGTAATATTCCGCTGCGCTGTGAACTGGCTGGAGAGGCTCGCTTCCTCGGCATTCGCCAGATAATCGCTCAAATGCGGACTGATCAGCACCGTATAGATCAGATTATTCAGCTGGGCGAACTGATCGCCGAGATAGACTCCGGTCCATTTCATATTGGAGAGATTCGTACTGATCACTTCAGCTTCCATCGAGCGGCGGCTGTTCTCTGCAGCCAGAGCCGTGATGGCGACGATGGGCACCACGGCCAGCAGAATCATCGTCAGAATAAGCTTGTTGCGGATACTCCGCCGGAATGGCTCCGATAACTTCATCATCCATTTGGCAAACATAACGTCCTCCAGCCTCCTTGCCTTACTTGCTGTAGTTTATCCCAAGAATGGAATTCTACCAAGATGGAAACGGCTCGCCGTCCTTGTAGCAAAAAACTAACGCCCCGCATGTTCCGGACGTTAGTTCCTTAGAATATAGCTATGATCTAATCAACCCATCACAAGGGTATGAAAAGATTCCGCCTCCAGCTTGAAGGAAATCAGCGATGACCCACTTTGCAGATGCAGCATCCGCGCCTCCATATAGGGGTTGGCAATAACCAGCGTCAGTTTGCCCTCGGGCGTGCGGAATGCGACGGCATGTCCGCTCCACGGCCCCTTCAGCCCAGCCCTTACCGAACCCGGCGCGGCAAAGCGGGAGAAATGCTTCATCACATAGTACTCCGGATTGTGGATGGTCTGCCTTGAGGCAGGATCAATGGTCAGCATGGAGTTCTGCTCCCAGCCCCAGGTGCTGCGCCCTTTCGGAGCAAGCGCCATATTCCAATAGATATAGGCGTTTACGCCGTTCATAAAATAGTGCTGGTACAGGCCAAATATATATTTGGCGTAAAACCAGGTGTTCTCGCCATCGCCGCATTCATTTTCCGTCTGCATATAGCGAAGCTCCGGGTAGCTCTGCACCGTACGCTGAATCGCATGCTTGCCTGCCCATTGATAACCAACACCCTTGACGTATTTATAAGCTTCCGGATCACCAAGCACCACACCTGCAAAAGCATCAAAATCACTGGATTTCTTCTTCAGCCATTCATCCCACGGCTCCGGGGCATTGATCGTGCCGAGCCATATTTCCGTATCTAGCCCATGCTCCTCGAAAGCCGGTCCGAGATAATCGCGGATAAAAATTTTGAGCTGCTCGCCGGTCCATACACAGGACGGGAACTTCTGGTCGGCAACCACTTCATTCTGCACATGCACCTGATGTATGGTAATCCCCTCTTGTCTGTAGGCTTCCACAAACTTCACGAAGTAGAGGGCGTAAGCGGCAAGGATCTCCGGCTCCCAGCGGAGCGTGCCGTAATTGTAGGCTTTAGGAAATTTCATCCAGGTCGGCGGACTCCAGGGGGAAGCGAATAACTTCAGCTCCGGGTTCAGCGCGAGGGCTTCCTTGATATAGGGAATCAGCAGTTGTCTGTCACGTTCAATCGAGAAATGCTCCATGGCGTAATCGCCATCCGTTTCATTCAAGCTGTACCAATCCAGCGCATAATCGCTGGCTCCGATAGGCAGCCTGCAGATACTGAAGCGCTGCTCTCCCTCAGGATGGAACAAGTTACGCATCACTCTGGCTCTCTCGTCATCCGGCAGATGGCACAGTACAGCATAACCGAGTTCATTGAAGCAGCCGCCGAAGCCTTCCAGCGTTTGATAGGTGTCATCGGTAACGGTTAGATTTGCCGGTGCAGCCTCCTCCGTTCCAGAGACTTCAGCCTCGGCTGCCCCGCGTTCGGTCCAGGGCGCATTTTCTGTGCTGGAGAACCATTTTAGCTGTATATTCGTCATCGTCTATACCCCATTTGAACATATGAATTCAGACATTTATGATTGCGCTTTCATTATAACTTGTCTTCGCTACGGAAGAAATGGACAATCTGGTGATCCGGGATTGGACTATTTTAAATCCGTTTATTGTGAAACGGCCGCAATCTGAAGTTTCTGTCCACAACTAACTCAAAAGGCAGCAAAACCCCGGTAAAGGGCTGCTGCCTTTTTCAATCCACACGAAAAACCTGAAAGGGATAACAAGCTTCTGCGGCTGTTATTTCGCTGCCACTAGAGCATTCAGCTCACTTAGATCCTGAGCCAGATCCGCTTCGGTATATTTCCCCTGACCGAAGCCGATCATGGCCCTCAGCGGCATATATTTCATCATCGCCAGGAACATTTCCGGATTATCCTCCATCGCACTTTCGAGCCCGAAAATACTGCTGAATTTCTTCGCGGTCTCTGCTGTAAGCGGATTGTCCAGGAGATCACCGACTGTAGTATTCCGGTGGAAGCTTACTGCGATTTCAGTCGTGGAAGCCACTTCAAGCGTAGCGTTTAGGCGGATATCGCGGGAAGAGGCTCCGACCCCAATCCGGAAGGTTCCGCTCTCCACATGCCAATCACTAAGCCCTACATTGTAATAGGCAAAGGCGCGTTTATTCAGTGTAAAAGAAACCTCGCGCGCTTCCCCGGGCTGTAGCGCCACCTTCTGGAAGCCCTTCAGCTCCTGCAGCGGCCGGATGAAGTTGCTCTCTATGTCACTTACATAGAGCTGCACAATCTCCTGTCCGGCCCGGCTGCCGGTATTCTTTATGGTTACGCTGACCTGCACGGTTTCCGTATCGCTAATGCCGGTTTTATCCAGCACCAGATCACTGTATTCGAATTCGGTGTAGCTCAGGCCGAAACCAAACGGGAACAGCGGCTCCAGCTCTTTTTTATCATAATAGCGGTAGCCGACGAACAAGCCTTCCTTATACTCCACCTTGTCCCCTTCACCGGGAAAATTCAGGAATGACGGGTTATCGCTCAGCTTCACCGGGAATGTCTCCGCCAGCTTACCGCTTGGACTTACAGCGCCGAAGAGCAGATCAGCAACCGCACCCCCAAAGGCCTGTCCGCCCAGGTAGCCTTCCAGAACCGCCTTTGTCTTGCCTAGCCACGGCATTTCTACCGGAGATCCGTTACTAAGAACGACAATCAAATTCTTCTGCACCTCAGCCACCGCTTCAATCAGCGCAATATGGCTTGCGGGCAGTGACAGATGGCTGCGGTCATAGCCCTCCGACTCATATCTGTCCGGGAGTCCAAGGAACAACACAGCGACTTCCGACTGAAGTGCCGCCTCACACGCCTCACGCAAAAGCTCCTCATTAATCTCATCACTGCCCAGCTCATAGCCCTGTGCGTACAGGAAGCTTGTGGAGGCTCCCGCTACCGCCTGCAGTTCCGCAAAAGCATCATCCAGCTTCGTCGGATTCACATGCGAGCTTCCGCCGCCCTGATAACGCGGCTTCTTGGCGAATTCACCAATGATGGCAATCTTGCCTTCTTGGGCAAGCGGGAGCAGGCTGTCTTCATTCTTCAGCAGCACCATGCTCTCCCTGGCCACTTCACGGGCAAGCTGGTGGTGCTCCTCCGGATTGAACGAAGCGTTTTCAATACGGCACTCTGTCCGTCTGAAAATAAAGCTCAGCAGCCGCTCCACCGCAAGGTCCAGCGTCTCCATGGACAGCTCTCCGCTGTTCACGGCGGCAACGATCTTGGCGTCGCCGATTCCGCCGCTTGAAGGCATTTCCAGCTCAAGTCCCGCCTGCAGCGCCTTCACCCGTTCGTTCACCGCTCCCCAGTCGGACACTACGAAGCCTTCGAAGCCCCATTCGTCCCGCAGAATCCGGGTCAGCAGCGTTTCGCTCTCCGAAGCGTATTCACCATTCACCCGGTTGTAGGAGCACATGACGCTCCAGGGCTGGCTTTGCTTCACGGCCCCTTCGAAGCTCGCCAGATAAATCTCCCGCAGCGTCCGCTCATCAATGACAGCATCGGTAGACATTCGGCGGTGCTCCTGGTTATTGGCGGCAAAATGCTTCAGCGATGTACCCACACCCTGGCTCTGCACACCCTGAATATGATTGGCAGCCATCTCCGATGATAAGTAGGGGTCTTCCGAGAAATACTCGAAATTCCGTCCATTCAGCGGTGAACGCTTGATATTTGCTCCCGGTCCCAGCAGAACGGCCACATCCTCAGCCTGGCATTCTCTGCCCAGTGCTTCACCCACCCGGCGGATCAGCTCACGGTTCCAGGAAGAAGCGAGTCCAGCCGCTGAAGGAAAACAGGTAGCAGGCACACTGTTATGAAGACCCAGATGGTCGGCGCTTTCTGCCTGCTTACGTAGTCCATGCGGTCCATCGGTCACCATTACAGAAGGGATACCCAGCCGCTCAATGCCTTTGGTATGCCAGAAATCCAGCCCCGAGCAGAGTCCAGCCTTCTCTTCAAGCGTCATTTGCGAAATGAGGTGCTTTATGTCAGTAGTCATCATATACCTCCTTGAAAGTGCTTTCTTGTCTCCATTCTAATATACTTCCCGGCAGATTTATGGCAAAATCATTGTATTATTGGTATTTTCATTAGGTGTGAGGTGAGAGAATATGCTTGATCATCTAGAGGACGGTGAACGTATTCCTTATATCTGCAGGTTGCTGTACGAGGCTTACCGGATACCGGTCATTTGGCTGAATACAGAGGGCGAAACGGAGCAGGCACTACCCCAGTTTTACCAAGCCCGGCCTCCCGCTCAAGACAGCCAGGGGCTGCTGGCAGAAGTTCGGGAGCATGTGCTAGATGCAGCGAACAGCGGGAGTGATGCAAGGAATGCTGCTTTGCCGCAAATCTGCACAACGGCATACCTGGAGAATTTCGTTGTACTCCCATTATCTGGTGAACTTAAGCTGGCTGGAACCCTCGTGATCGGCCCTTCACTGTATACGTCCATGAACGAAGAAACCGCGGCAAGCCTCCTGCGAGACCATAATATTTCGTCGGGACAGCTGGAGGTCTGGTTGCAATATTACGACTTGCTTCCCGTACTGGACCGGATGCGGTTGTATCATGCGGCCATCCTGCTGTATACACTGGTAACCGGCCAAGCCCTAACCATCAACGAACTGCTGCTGGATTCACTGAAGCTCCAACCTGCGCAGCTAGAGGGCGGGGCACCTGATCTGGATCTGTCCTACCGCCGGGAGAATACCTGGCTGCACCATGACCCTAGCCAAGAGCGTGAGCTGTTCAGACACATCCGGAATGGAGACAAGGAAGGGCTGCTGCAGACGCATGCGGGTTTTAACGAGGATCAGTATGGATTGCTCTCCAAGAAAAGCCAGCTGCGCAGCAAAAAGAATCTCGCCATCACCTCTATTACCCTGGCGACACGCGCGGCCATGGACGGAGGACTGTTCTGGGAGATTGCCTACACGCTGAGCGATTTTCATATTCAACACATTGAAGAACTGAAGGATATTCCGGCGGTGGACCGGGCCTTGCTAGCCGCCCTGTGCGACTTCGCCGATCATGTGAAAGACAACCACAGGTCCAAGCTGTCCCGCACCTCTGCGCTGTGCCAGAATTATATTTTCAACCATTTATACGAGGAACTCAGCTTGAGCAAGCTTGCCGGGGTGACCGGGCTGAATGCCAGCTACCTGTCCCAGCTGTTCAAGAAGGAAACAGGCCTGGCCGTCAGTGATTACATTCAGCAGGAACGGATCGGGGAAGCCAAACGTCTGATGGAGCTGCCGGGCATCACCCTCTCGGATATCGCAACCCGGCTTCATTTCAACGACCAGAGCTATTTCACCAAAGTGTTCAAGAAATATACCGGGATGACACCCAAGCAGTTCCGCCATGACCGGGGGATAACCTGAGATTTGTAGTGATCAAAAAAATCCATTGCAGAAAGTAAAGTCAAAGCTGGGAGTCTGCTGGAGTTTCGTTACGTTTTCCGCATATCCCCGAGATATGTATCCACCAATTGGCTTATATCTCAGCTAACGTCTCCCGTATTTACTAATCTTATTAAGAAGCTTCGAAAGTCCCAAAATACAAAGCAAAGTTATTCCTGCAACGATGGGCATTGATGAAGCAAATAACAAAAAACACTGTTGACTTAGAGTCGAAACCCCCATATATTATAATTGACTTCAGTTAATTTATTTACTACGGTAAATTTAATTTCGGGGAGGTCTTTCATGATACACAAGCTGGCTAAAAGTCTTGAAACTGTAACGATTAAGCTGTGGCTGCTGTTTCTATTTATGTCTCAATCTATTTTTATCATCATGCAGAGTTATTCTATTCCACGCATAAGCCATGAGGCTGGTGGTCTCTTGATCTTTGATATGAATCCTTTGGGGTATACTTATGAATATGCGCATAAGTTTCTATCTCAGTTATCGGAAAAAGGCTACAAACTGTATCTTCATGTGCAGTTACCCCTCGATATTTTGTTTCCTGTCCTAAATTGCCTAACCGGATTATCTACTTTCATTTTGCTGTTACGTCTACATCGTAAGGTGAAGCCTACCTCAGCATTACCTGTATATTCTTCTTTTTCAAAAGCCGCATTATCTCTTCCCTTGGCCGCTATGTTATTTGATTACCTGGAAAACCTCGTGATATTCATGATGCTTTCGTACAAAGCGGCAGTTCCAGTAAACCTCGTATATACTGCAAGTACCTTTACAATCATCAAAAGCATGTCAACTTCAATATTTTATATTGTGATTCTCGCGATCTTACTAGTAAACGGTGTAGCCTGGATTAGAAGCAGAACCAGGAAGGAGCAAATAGATGGAGAATTTCGGGATTAGGGAAAAAAAAGCAGCTCTTTTGAGGGTATCTATCCTGGAAGAGATGCTTCGTCTGCTGCAAACGAAAAGTATTAATGATTTAACCCTTGAAGAACTGTGTTCTAACATAAATACGACTAAAGTAACTTTTTTTAAAAACTTTAGCTACAAGGAACAGGTTTTAGATTACTTTATATGTAAGTGGCTTTATGATAGAAGTTTTGATATCCACCGCAAAAGGTATCAGGGTGAAACAGGACTGTATAAAGTATTTCAATCGATTTGTGATGACACGGTTCCCGGCAAAAAAATCATGATATCGCTCATTCAATATTATAGTAAGCTTTCAGAAAAACCACCCGCTATCGAACCTTCACCTTACGAGTATTATCTGTTTAATAAGGAGGCCTTTGACCAAAAGGTAGCGCCGCTGAGCCTGCAGCAGGTTTTTATGTACCATCTTTCGGAGATTAAAACGATTCATCCTTCTCAATATAATGAATTTGTATGTCAATTGTTCGCTTTAATGTATGGTGTGCCCATTCAAACCCATATTATGGAGCTTGATGATATGTACCCTTTCTATGAGGCAGGTATCAAGAGGATTGTAGGAGAGCAGTGTCCACCTGTAACGCCACTTTAGATAACAATACAATCACTTGATCTTCAACAGTCAAATATAGCGACGAAACAATGTTGTTTTATTATTTTTCGTGTGTTAATATTTTTCAATTAATAGAAAATAATAGAAGATGATAGACGAATTTAGAAAAGGCCTCTGGAGGATGGAAATGAGAGTCATAAATGTTTTGGTGGTTATTGTTGTTATCGTTTCCATTTTATTTCCGGCATATCTATTGAACGAAGCAAAAAACTATTTCTCGCACAAAAAACAATATGAGAGAAATTGGCAATTAAAATTACCTTCCGAATTCAAGGAACTTGATCAATATACAAATCAAGGTGGATTTCACGGGGAAGGGTTACGCTATACTATTTTTAAATCTAAAGAAAAACACCTTTCCTCAATATTAGAGTCAACAAGCGGAAAAAAGACTATTAATAAATATTCCGGGGATACTCTTCATGATAATGAAAGAGAGATAAAAAAATATGTTGAGAATATATTGCAGCGCTTAGATGTTCCTAAAGATAAAATGCCAAATTTTTATCAAGTTTACTTGTGGCAAGAGTTCAATTATGAATCTGATAGATTAGTTGTGATATATTTTCCCAATAGGAAACTTTGTTATTTTGTGGAAGAATTAAGATGAAGTACATCATGAAAATACGCTGAAACCTCATCTTTTGGAAATTAAAGGTAAGGCGTAGCTTGGCCCCTCCCTTGGTTGGACTTTCACCAACCAGATAATGCGTGCCTCTGGGCACGCTGCACAACAAAGAGAACAGTCCGCAGGCTGTTCTCTTTCGCTGTCTGTCTTAGAAGCACGTGAACGAGCTAATCCGCTTCAAATCGATGCCGAAGTATCCCCAGAAGAAACCGAACCATCTGAACCCTGCAATAGAATTTCGCCCGACGAATACCGGGTAGAACCAGAATTGCTCGCCGTTGTTCAGCCAAATGTATGTGTTGCGGAACAGGCAGCGTCTGATCCCGCCGGGATCGACGGCAAATGTGGTGGCCGACATTTGCGGCACAAATTGCGGTGGAGGAGCCGTTGGCGCTTGAACGCCTCCCGGTGCACCTCCTGGAAATCCCGGAGTCCCGGGAAATCCACCTCCCGGCACACCAGGTCCGCCCGGAAACCCTCCCCCGGTTCCCGGTGTTGGAAAAAATCCCATATGTGATCGCTCCTTTCAATGAGTATGCATAATCATCATATGCATTCGCGGAAAGGGCGCTTGGGCGAATGCCCATAATGCAGTAAAGCACCTATCGCATGGGGAAGTTGGTTTTTATTGATTATGACTTCCGTACGGGTCGGATATACTTCAAAAACCGCTCCGGATCGTGATACACGTAAATGATTCTCCCAGGGGAAGTATCAAAGCAGTAACCAGTGTCTGCAAAATCAAAAGTTGCCATTGCCTTTTCCATCTTTTCCTCTACAATACGATTTTCCTGCTCATAATTGAATGGCCCATGTTCAAAAACAATATACTCGGCTTCGGGAATATCAGTCAAAAGCATTTGAGGTGGTACTTCACCTTTATAATCCAAAGGAAGACGTACACCAAAACACTCTATACGTGGAATACCCCAATCGCAGAGTCTGCCAGCCGGGTCATTAATGTAAGCCATAATCTGACCGCTGCCGCCGTTAGATTCACTGCCACCATCGTCATCCAATTTGCCCTTGATACTATCGAGTAAGCCGCAAATGGTTTCGCAGTCCTGTCCCGGAATAAGACTTTGCTTTTGCCAAAAATCCCAATACCCGTTACTCTCATAGTTTTTAATGTGCAAAAATTGGTGTGCGGGAATGGTTACAAAATAAATATTAACCTCATCTGCAGATTTGATCATACCAATCTCTCCATATCCGAAAAAGTAGCGGTCGAAAGAGTTTATTTTTGTACGAAGGGCGACAGGCATAGGCTTTTTTCGGTATTCACTTGGAGTTACACCATATGTTCCCTTGAAAGCCCTGGTAAATGCTTCATGTGATGAAAAACCATAATCAAATGCAATATCCAAAATGCTTCTTTCACTATCCCGAACCTCTTTTAGTGCAAAGGCTAATTTTCTATGCCGCAGATAATCCCTAAATTGCATCCCCGATATTTCCTTGAATTTTCTCGTAGTATGAAATTCGGAATAACCTAACTTGCGAGAAAGAAATCGTAGCGTTATGGCTTCACTGTTACGATTCTTAATACACTCGTCAATTTCATTAACGATGATTTGGATTTGCTTGTGCCACTCGTACATTCGACTGTTCACCTCGCTTCAACCACTCTATAGTCATTGTAGAGTAATAGAAATTGCATTACTTGATTCTACTTGCGGAAAATAGACAATCGAATAAGCTTTTGAAGAAACGTGTTAGTTCGTTCAAAAATACACGTCGGAACAGTTAATTTCCTGCCCGACCTTTCGACTGCTCCCGGACCAGTGAGAGGAATGCTTCCGCTGCCGGCGACAACGTCTCCTGCTTCCGGGTACAGACGGCAATCGGATTCAGCAGTGAAGCGCCGTTGACCCTCACACGGTCTACTTCTCCGCGCTCGACATTGTCCCTTACAGCCAGGGAGGAGATAAAGATGGCTCCGTAGCCCGCCATGACGGCCCGAACCATCTCGTTCACCCCGTTAAATTGCAGACCGACCTTAGGAGGATTTACGTTCAAAGCCCGGCACAAGGAGAAAAGACGCTCCCGGGTAGAGCTTCCCTCTTCACGCAGAATGAAAGGAACCTTCATCATTTCCGCTAATGTAATTTCCTTCCCGGCGTATGGATGGTTTTTAGGTACGATAAACCAGAGCTCATCTTCCAGAAGCTCCTCCCATTCGATGCCCGGTTGCTCCTCCCAGCCGCCTCCGTAGACGGCTACCTCCGCATCGTATTGCAGTAGTCCCTCCACCGCTTCCCGGGAGTTGGCCGTGGTCAGGACCACCTCCACGGAAGGATGCTCCTGCTTGAAGAGAGCCAGCCATTCCGGCAGCAGCAGATTGGCTGGCAGATAGGTGGCGACGATCCGCAGGATACCGCTGAACCCGGCCTTGTATTCCCGGACCACTTCATCCAGCTCACGCTCCAGCGCAAACAGCCGTTTGGCGTGGCTGGCCAGCATCTGACCCGCATCGGTCAATAGAATGCCGCGCCCCTTGGAGACCAACAATTGGATACCCAGCTCCTTCTCCAGGTTGCGTACTTGTGCAGTAACCGCAGGCTGGCTGATCCGTAGTTCCTCCGCGGCGCGGGTGACTCCGCCTTTTTCAGCGATGGTGTGGAATATTTTAAGGGCGTGAAGATTCATAAGATAACCTGCCTTCTACATCAAAATTGATGAATAACGAAAATATATATATTTTTCTGATAAATCATTATGCTTTATTGTATGAGTTAGAGAAAGTTTTCACAAGAGTTCAACGTTAAATATAAAGGAGAGAAAAGTCATGCGCAAAACTAAAATCGTCTGCACCATCGGTCCCTCCAGCGAAAGCCCCGAAATGCTCCGGAAGCTGATCCAAGCCGGTATGAACGTTGCCCGCCTGAACTTCGCCCACGGAGAGCTGGACGAGCACGCGGAGCGTATCCGCCGCATCCGGGAAGCAGCCAAAGAGCTGAACCAATACGTTGCCGTCCTGCTCGACATCAAAGGTCCGGAAATCCGCATCGGAAAAATGGCCTCGGACTACGCCGAGCTGGTACCGGGTGAAACCGTGGTTCTGACCACCGAGGAAGTGCTTGGCACCAAGGACCGCATTCAAGTCACCTACAAGCAGCTGCCCCAAGATGTGAAGCCCGGCAGCATCATCCTGATCGATGACGGTCTGGTCCGTCTGGAGGTGGTACATGCCGAAGGCACCGAGATCACCTGCCTCATCAAGAACGGCGGCAAGCTGAAGCAGCGCAAGGGCGTTAACGTTCCCGGCGTCCAAACCAGCCTTCCCGGTGTAACCGAGAAAGACGTCCGGCACATCAAGTTCGGCATTGAGCAGAACATCGACATCATCGCCCAATCCTTCGTCCGCAAAGCCGAAGACATTCTCGAAATCAAACATATCCTCAGCGAGCACAAGGCCGGACATATCCAAGTCATCGCCAAGATCGAAAATGACGAGGGCGTGGAGAACCTTGACGCCATCCTGAGCGTAGCTGACGGCCTGATGGTAGCCCGCGGCGACCTGGGTGTAGACCTGCCGGTGGAGGATGTGCCGCTGGTTCAGAAAGAGATGATCAAGAAGTGTAACCTGGCCGGTAAACCCGTCATCACCGCCACCCACATGCTGGAGTCCATGCAGATGAACCCGCGTCCGACCCGTGCGGAAGCGGGCGACGTCGCCAACGCCATCTTCGACGGCACTGACTCCGTTATGCTGTCCGGCGAATCTGCTGCAGGCAAGTACCCGCTGGAGTCTGTCGAGACCATGGCCCGCATCGCCGCCCGCGCCGAGTCCGCCATGGGACGCTACGGCCGCTGCAGCTGTGAGGGCGAAGGGGCTTCCACCGACGTAACCGGCGCCATCGGCGAAGCCGTTGCCCATACGGCCCTCGTGCTCTCTGCCAAGGCCATTCTCGCCTTGACCGAAAGCGGCTTTACCGCCCGCACAATCGCCAAGCACAAGCCGGCTGCACCGGTCATCGCTGTATCCACCAAGGAGAGCGTACTGTATGCCCTGTCCTTAACTTGGGGTGTAACGCCGCTGCTCCGCAACGAGTCCTCTTCCAGCACTGATGCAGCGGTAGCAGCCGCCGTTGAACTGGCCAAGTCGGCCGGCTACGTGCAAGATGGCGACCTGGTGGTAATCACCGCCGGCGTCCCTGCTGGCCGCACCGGAACTACCAACCTGCTGCGGGTTCACCAAGTAGGCGAAGCGCTCTAAAAAATAAAACATCCGTAGCAGGAGCCTGTCGCACCTGCTACGGATGTTTTGATTTTCCTGCGTCCCTATACAAACCTTCCTGCTGGCGCTAACGATAATTTACCGTCTTCCATCCGGTATACCTTGTCGCAGTAGGTGAGCATCCGATCATCATGAGTCACCATAATCGCCGCTTTATGGCGTGTTCTCACCTCATGGGCAATCAAGGAGACAACCTCATGGGCGCGTTTGGTATCCAGGCTTGCTGTAGGCTCGTCGGCCAATATGACATGGGGATCGTTAATTAACGCCCGGGCAATGGCGGTACGCTGTTTCTCGCCCCCAGACAGCTCCTCCGGGTAGCTCTTCAGCTTGGCGCCTAGACCTAATTCTTCAAGTAATTTTATGGCAAAAGCTTTATCAGCTGCGGTAACTTTTCCCGACATCCGCTTCACTACAAGCAACTGATCAAGAACATTCAGGTATGGAACCAAATTTGAAGCCTGCATGATGAAGCCAATCTCACGCAACCGGATGTCGGAAAGTTGGTTGCCTGATAGCTTCGATATATCCTGCCCACTTAATATAACTTCTCCTTCAGTGGCTTTAAGCAATGCACCCGCAACGGATAAGAAGGTACTTTTACCCGAACCGGAAGGTCCCACTACCGCAACAAACTCTCCTGTTTGCACATTTATGGATACGTTATCTAGTGCTGGAATATGACTCATTCCTTCATTGTAATATTTTGAAGCCCCTGTAATTTGCAATCCCTTAGTCATTATTCAACCCTCCCAAGCGCTTTAAGCGGATCAATTTTCGAAATCATGCGTACAGACACCAAGGAACTAAGCAAAGAAATCACTAGTAAAATGATGGAATACGTCAATACCAGCTTTGTTTCAAGCATAAACGGCATGCCTTTTGGCATGATTGCCGCTGTCCCATAAGTTAGGATTACGCCAACAATAATGCTAGAGAGCGATAAAACAAATACCTGTGAGACGACGGCTTTGCCTAAGAACCCATTCTTAGCTCCGATAGCCTTCATAATTCCGAACTGGTTCGTCTTCTGCATTGTAAATACATAGAAGAACACACCAAGTACGAATGCCGAGATCGTAAGCAGGAACGCAAGCATCATCATGATCGTGCCATTCTCTTCTTTGTAACCAGGCATTCCCTGCACCGCTGCTGCACGAGTAACCGTTTCGGTCCCCGCCAATTCTTCATTGATGGCCTTAGGGTCAATATCCTTACCTTGAAGCATGATCGCATTGACTGGTTCCGTGACCCCTTTGTCTGAGCCTGGTGCTGCAAATGCAAGTTTTCGCCACTCTGTAATAGGTATGAAAACTGCAGATACATGGTTGTAAGTCTGATTCTGGACAAAACCCGCAATAGTTAATGATTCCGTTGAACCATCCAGCTTGAAGGTGTCCCCAAGACTAAATCCCTCATCTTTCATGGTCTTATTGACGATAACTTTCGTCATATTCTCGGCTGTCAGTCCCACACCTTCAATAATCGCCGGCTCTAAAAAGCTTCCCGGATCAATACCAATAATAGCTATATCTACTTTATCCTCATTGGCTGCACCATTTCCTTTGATTGCCGATGCCATGATGGTACCCATTGGAGAAACAGCACTAACATTCGGCATTTCTGTTAATTTCGCTGTCAACTCATTAGACAATAAAGATTTACTCATTGACGCTTTCGACCCTTGTTCGAAAACCACATAATCGGCCTTCATGGTTTTAAACGTCGAAGCCGCCAGTGTAGATAATCCATTCCCCAAACCCGATAAAACAAATACCAACCAAGAAATAAGCACAAAAATGACTGCAATCATCACAAACCTTGTCTTGTTGTGTTTCAATTCCTTCCATGCCAAGAACATAGTGTATCCCTCTCCTCCTCTTAAATAAATGACACGAGTGTCAAATTAAACATTTGGTATCTCGTTATAATTATCCTATCTCGTTGTAATCTAGTATGAACCTTTTTCGACACGAGTGTCAAATATAATAAATGGAAATGGACCTCAGTCCCTTCCAGCACCCCCCAGCCACATTTTGTACAATAGCTTACTCCACTCAGGTGTAGGCATGTTCAGCATATTAGGAGTTTCAATAAGGTTAAAATAGACGCCTATGATGACAGGAAGTGGAATGCTTGTATGTAAGTGTCCCTCTTCCTGCGCACGACCAAACAATAGTTCAAGTTGATTCTTTAAAGTGATATGTGCCTGTTCAATAAATTCAAGATCACTCGCTGCCGCAACAGAATTGGCTATATTTATTTTATGGGCATCACCAAGCAATTGATGGAAATTAGCCTCTTCCAGATACACTGTAAGCAGATTCTGAAGAGCGGTCATACAATCCGTCTCATCAATCGCTGACGTTTTTTGTAGTACATTTTCCATTACGCGCTTCATACATGCAGCAACGATCTCGTCTTTATTGGCATAATACTGGTATATTGTACTTCTTGCCCCAACCAGGTTTTGCGATAACAATTTAAGCTGAAACCCCTCATATCCGTGTTGCAGGAGCAACTGCTTGGTCTGGTCAAGCAACTCCGATTTGGTAAAAGCCTGCTTTCTTCCCATGTTGATCACCGCCCCTAATTGTTCAGTAGTCTCATTGTAACAAAAATAACGCTTATTGTATTTTCCAGTTCAATACTCAACACAATCATTGTAAATATGATTAGTATGAAATATCATACTATTATGTAGATGATCTATTAAAGGAGAGATTGATGATGCATCAAAAAAAAGAAAATAGTCACGGAATCGGGCATGGCAAAGTGCTGGGAACAACCTCAATGGGTGAGAGAGGACAAATTGTTATCCCTAGAGAAGCAAGGGAAGAACTTGAACTCAAGCCAGGTGAGAAATTCATCGTTTTCGGGAACAAGCGCAAGGGAGCCGTCATTCTAGTCAAAGCAGAAATGTTCAACAAATTTGCGGATTTCTTCATGAGCGCTTCGAAAAAATTTGAAAGTATGGCCCAAGCGATCTTCGATAAAAATACCACTATTCCTGAAGATGAGGATCATGAACCTGAGGTCGATGAAAAAGAACCTGAGGCCGACGAAAAAGGATGAGCGAATTCTTTAAATTGATGAAGGATCTCCGGTTCAGAAGAACCATGCGGATGATTTTTAAGTTCGCTTGGGATTTCTGGTGGCTGGGCAGGCAAAAGCATTTTATTTCGGGACGGCGCTTTGAAGCGAAAACAAAAGCCTTATATCGAAAACAGGCCACGTATTTTACGAAGACCGCAATGGATATGGGTGGTTTAATTATCAAGCTTGGGCAGCATGTGAGTGCGCAAGTGGATATTTTGCCGAAGGAAATGATTGATGAATTGTCAAAGCTGCAGGATTCCGTAGATTCCGTAGATTTTTCCGAGATACAGCATAAGGTAGAGAGTGAACTCGGAGTATCCATAAGCGAGATTTTTGCTGAGTTTAGTACAACTCCTATCGCAGCGGCTTCCTTAGGACAGGTACATCGGGCGACATTACGGACAGGTGAAGACGTTGCAGTGAAAGTTATGCGTCCCGGGGTCGAGGACATTATCGCCATTGATTGGAAATCCATACAAGTTGCTATTCGATTACTGAAACGCTGGACAAAGATGGCAGACTTCATGGACCTTGATGCGGTGTATGATGAGTTTCACGACACCGTGATGGAAGAGCTCGATTATCAAAAAGAGGGACAAAATGCAGAGGAATTTCAGCTGCAGTTTATCCATCGGGATGATGTCGTCGTTCCGGCCATTCATTGGTCCTATACAACTTCAAAGGTTTTAACCATGGAGTTTTTGGAAGGCGTAAAAATAAACAATTTTGCCCAGCTTGATGCTTGGGGTGTGGACCGGACAAAATTAGCGAAGTCACTGATCGAAATTTTCGTAGAACAGATTCTATTAGAAGGGTTCTTTCACGCAGATCCGCACCCGGGCAATGTTCTCGTACAGCCTGACGGCACCATCGCATTAATCGATTTTGGAATGGTTGGACGAATTGCCGATGATATGAAGGCGCAGATGGTAGCCCTTCTAATGGCCGTGTATTTAAAAGATGCTCACGGCGCCATCGATGCCCTGACCCGTTTGAGATTTTTAAGACGGAATGGAGATTTAGAGGTCTTTTCAAGAAATCTCACCTCATTATTTGAACAAATCAACGGGGACACGTTTGACCTCAGTTTTGTGACGTCAGGTGACAATGCTGAAGAATTACGGGATTTCCTCTACTCTCAGCCCTTTCAATTACCTGCAAATACAACATTTTTGGGAAAAGCCATAGGCACGGTGTATGGGCTTTGTACGGGACTGGACCCTGAGCTTGATCTGATTGGGACCGTTAAGCCTTATGTTGAAGAGGTTGTGCGCAGCGATCTGCGGGGAAGTGTCTTCTCCAACGTTGTAGATGAAGGCAAGAATCTTCTCAAAGGAATCCTTCCTACGACCAAGAAGTTCATTTCGGCAGTAGATAAAATGGATAGCGGAAATTTACGGGTAAAGCTATCAAGTTCCTTTGAGAAAAAATTGATCGATACGCAAAATAGGAATACAGGGCGAATTATTGCAACCATCATTGGAGCGGTATCCCTTCTGACTGCTACAAACATGTGGAATGAAGTGAATCATATGGTTTCTTATGTGCTCGGAACTTTGGGCCTGATCATTATGCTTAGCCAACTCAAAGTGAGAGAACGCCGCCGTGATGTAAGACATGCAAGGCAGATGAGAGCCATGCGTGAAAATAATAGATTGGAAAGGCCAAAGTTAAATTCGCATAAGTAACTGGCAAATACAGAGGAGCTGACCCAAAGGCCATGAGATGGCTGCTTGGGTCAGCCCTTTTTACCGAATCCTGGCCTTTAGATGTGATATTGACTTTTTTAAAGTCTAATATCTCGTCAACGGCTTGATAATACCCGCCTGCCTTTCGAAAGGATTCCTTAAGTCTTGCGGCAGCTTTCTTAAAAGATGAGAGGCCTATCACATGGTCTACAGCTTCAAGCAGTTTATTTACGGTCAAATTTTGCATTTGTAATTGAATGCCTGCTCCGATGTTGGCGACTTGCCTGGCAATGACCGGCTGATCCGCGCTTTGCGGGATTACAATTAGTGGAACCCCATAATAGAGACTTTCCAGGGTACTGTTCATTCCGCCATGGGTAATGAATAATTTCGCGTATTGCAAGACCTCCGTTTGTGGAACGTAGTTTTTCACAATGAAGTTTCTAGGAACTTCTCCTAAATCTGAAATTTGAACTTTATTTCCAATGGCCATGACAATAGAATGATCTGTGTTCTTAAATGCCTCAAAACAAAGCTTATAAAAATCGATGGCTTGGTTAAATACCGTACCCAGTGATATGTAAATGAGGTTCTTCTCCTTGATTGCAGGAAAGTCGAGGTTTTCTTGCGTAAATCTCGAAGAGATGGATGGACCCACAAATTTATAAGTTTGGTCGAATGCTTCTTCACCCGGTTGAAACTCTCTGGTTGTATAAACAATTGTAAGCGGTGCAGGATTACAAAACACTTCGTAAGGAGAATGGATCTCCACATCGTATTTTTCCCTCATCATTGCCGTCAGGCTTTGAAATTTATTGTATATAGGATTAGCTATTTCTGTTGAGACATCCGTGAAAAACGGTTCCAGCATTTTATCGAATGAATCTTTTGTCTGTGCAAAAGAAGTACATGAGTTGACTGCAGGAAGCTTAAGAATTTGAGCAAGTATATGTCCGCAACCAAACATGGAATCATGGATGATGTAATCGAAATGCTCTCCTTCGGTCTGTTCAAGAACGCTTGGTATGACGATATCTGCCGTAAGTAAAAGACCGTTAACTCTCTCGAGTACATAGTCTCTCCCGCCTGAGATAAAGGCTTTTATAAACTTATGATCGTCAAATGTCCGTACCGAAGCCCCCGTCTTCTCCATACGCTCCCGGAAAGCCTCTATACAAAAGTACACCACCTCTTCCCCACGAAGAATAAGCTCTTGCACAATTCCAATCGTTGGATTGATGTGTCCCTCTGATCCGCCATTAATAAATAAAACACGCGCCATATACACCACTCCTCAGATATTTGGGTTATATGCACCCCAAGCAATCTCGCCCGTTCCCCTAAGACGGTTTACCAGAATGTACCTTGAACTATCTTACCTGTTATCATGACTTCTGGTCAAAAATCCCCGTTCCCGCAACTACGCCACTCTGCACGTTAGCTGAATAGGCAGCCGATGATCCCGGCTGCCTATTGTCATGTTCCTAATGTAACCCGTTAGATGCTGCTAATGACACCAATTTCAAAACAGGCGGGGTCAGCCTCTACCGGAAATTTTCTACACACTCATGCAGAAAAGCGTCTAGCGTGCGCGGCTCTCTGCCAAGCAAGCGCTTTACAGTGTCATTTGGACGTTCTGGAACCACCGTAGACATCGTTTGAATTTCCACAACGTGGTTCGCAAGCCAAGGAGGCATATGCCCGTATTCGATAAGATTATGGAGTAGTTCTTGGGGTTCCATGTTGATGTAAGTTATCGGCCGATTGAGCAGGGCGGATAGTCGAGCCGCGATCTGAGGATAGCTGAAAATTTCTGAACCCGTAAGCGTATATATTTGGCCCGATACCTCAGGGTTGGTTAAAGCTTCTGCGGCAACATCTGCGATATCGCGACAGTCAATGAAGTTACACGGTGAATCGCCCATGGAGCCGAAGAAAACATTTTGGGTTGTAATCGTTGGTGCATGGCGCACTAAGTTTTGCATGAACGCATAAGGGCGCAACACGGTGTGGGTGAGACCTGATTCCCTCAGCGCTTTCTCGATTTCTTGATGCCAGCCCGCCACTGCCACTGGAGAGCGCTGCTCAAAGGCAGGGCTGGATATTTTCACGATGTGTTTGATTCCAGATTCGGCTGCCATCTGAATGATTGAAGTTTCCAATTCGATTTGTCTTGGACTGTTGGACATGGCGAGAAAGAGCTGGCTGGCACCTGTAAACGCGCGGCGCAGCGATTCGGGGTCAGCAGCATCTGCCAATGCGACCTCAATAGTCGACCGGCCTTTTTCTCCGATCTGATCACGCAACTTCTCTGGCTCTCTGCTCAGCGCCCTGACGGGCACGCCAAGATCAACCAAACGTTCAAAAAGCGCACTGCCTATCGTACCTGTTGCTCCCACAATAACGATCATTTTTTTATTCTCCTTTTGGATGAAAAATTAGTTGTGACGGCAAGACGCCACCGCCATGTCACTATCGTGCTTGCTATGAATCCAGACAACGGGAAATCGGTCCAGACGCGATCGGCCCAGGCCAAGTGGTTGCCCGGAATCCTAATTTCTAATAAATCAGATGTTATCCATGCGGCACATAGGCCACATAAGGAACCAGCCAATGCGATTCCCCCTACCACAACCAAGTGAGGTGCACCTATGACCCATCGCATATGGCCTACTCGGCTGCGTAATAAAAGGCCAATCATCAAGGCCATCAAGGCCGATGCACCGCCGATTGTGGTTAATGCCCCTATTTGAAGCCCCCTATCAGCAGTAACCAATCCCCCAATACCTGCCATGATGGCAGGAGCAGCATAGGCCATTACAACTTCACGCCACAGTACAAAAGTCTTTTTCCTGGAACCAACAGTCTTAATACCGTAAACATCATCTGTCTGATTCGGGTATTTCGTCTGGTTCATTTCGTTGCTCCCTTCTTCTTGAAATCATTCAATCAATTGCTTTCAGCGAGATATAATTAGGAACCTAACTATATAGGAGTAAAAATAGGCTAGCATCACTAGCCCATTTTACTCATTACTGATGTTTCCCTTTGGTTTCAAGCTTCGTTCGTCCGTAAGTGCAGAGATGCCTTGTGTAACCCGGCCTAGCAAGTCGAGAAATACGCTGCGCTCATCTATACTGAGTAATCCCACCATGGCTTCCAGCCAAGCGAAATGCTCAGGAGCCATTTCACGCAGCTTCTTCGCTCCTTCTTCCGTCAAAATGACCGATCTCTGACGGCCATCTTCTGAGCTTAATCGCCTAGATACTAGGCCATCCCGTTCAAGAATGTCGATCAGACCTGTCACTGTAGCACGTGTAACGCCTAGATGCTCCGCTAATTGCGATGGCAACTCTTCTCCTTCATAATCTTCAAGATCTGCCAATAAACGATATCGACCTGTTGATAAGCCGAATCTAGAGAAATGAATCTCCGAGGCATGCCCAAGCTGGGCTCCCGCTGCCATTAGCCTAGACGCGACGAGTATAGCCTGTGCGTCTATATCTAGGTTATAGCGATCAATCTGACGCTTGGATTGTACAAGCGAGGGAATAGCTTCAATGTCATTTATTATTTTCTTATCGTTGTTCATACATATAGTATGGCCCCTAATCACTTTCGTGTCAAGCAGCTAGCTTTGATTCATGAACATAATTGTGGAAATGCCATTTTTCCGATGCAGATCAGGCACTTTTAACATGCCGATGTCCACTAAATGTTTGAGTACGAAGGCACGTATTATTCCCGACGCCATGCAGTTCTGTGACCAGTAGCGCACATATTTATGTGCATGATCGGGTTGTCCATCGAGGTTCACTTGATAAACAGCTTGATCCAATTTCGCCGCAGCTTCTTTGATTCGTTCGGACGGTTGCGGAATCGCCGCACGCAGACGTTCTCCTGTTTGCTTATCCTTGCAATAAACAATGTTAACTTCAAGGTCAGATTCCGTTCGCAGCAAATATTGTTTGTTGAAAAGACGGCGATAGGCGTCAATGTTCACATCGTTCTGTGGTAAATCACCTTTGATCACATGCATCAGACTGACAAAGTCAGAACTCAGATTATCTCGCCAACCGCCCTGTCTGCCGCACCACCACGTATCGACCTGCCATGCCCTTAGTGCATGTTCATCCGAATCCCGATTCATATCGCCGCAATAATAATATTGTTTTGGATCAAAACTGACGTCAAACTCTCTGTGGATCGTTGCATGAGCGACGTAATGGCCGCCATCTTTTCGGCTGACGGAAACCTCTTCATGGCTAACCTTATTGTGTTCTTTGAAGCTCAATTGATTACCAGCATACGGAATGAGGCTCCACAACAGCAGATTGACATCGCCGCCTGGAATGTAGACACCCGTCTCTTGGAACACTTCACCCATCGAGAAAAACGTCTTGAAATAATGCCCGACGGCAATCTCCGCATATTCTTTGTACAATGAGTGTAATACCTCGCTTTTTATAGAGGACGGATCTTCGATGTACATATTAGTACGATACTTTCCACCCGGTAGTTTATCCATGAAACCGTATTCTTCCAGTGGTTCGATTTCATCCTCGATAAATACAGGTGAAATGCCCAGTTCTTCGGCGATTTCATTAACCGTGAGCGGCTTGTGATACGCTCCGAAAGCGATGTTTTGTCTGATCGCTGTCGCCAAAAAGTCGGCGGTGTCGCCTTTGTTTCCTGGGGATCCGCTATGCCCTAAATTTGTCATGCGGATCGGATTGATGCCCAGATTACCCATCGATCGAATTGTGTTCATCTTGTGTTTCAGCTCCTTTTTCGCTTCAAATAAGTGCCATTTGATCGTGCCGCCAGATAGACCCATCTCAGCCGCGATTTCGCTAATTTTCATTCCACCGTAGTAGTACTTGACAACGATTCCCCGTTGCTGGTGAGATAAAAAAGCTATTTCCCGCCGCAATGCGCCAGCCGTTTCTTGACGGATAATCTCGCCATAGCCCTCGTCTCTGGACATCACCTCACTGTCATCAATCTGCATTTGGTTGGAAGCTTTCACTTTCTCGCCTACGAATTTCGCCCACACATAATGCGCAATCTTAAAGACATAGCTGTTCAGATCCAATAACTCTGTCTTTTTGAGAAGCGCTTGGTATACTTCCAGCGTAATTCTTCCCGCCAGCTCCTCGGCTTCGGCGATCTTTCCCGTTTTGTTCAAAGCAAAACCATATAGCGGCTTGATGTAATCCTTGATGACACGATCAGCATGTTGTTTATTCATGTTCTAAAAACTCCTTGTTATCGAGTGGCACTCCAATATATACTGCATCGAAAACGAAAAAGGTTGGGTGGTTTAAGAAAACTTTTTGTTTCGGACGCACACGGAGTTTAATTTCTGCCAAATATCATGCTGCAGGCCGTTATTCAACAAAAAAGCAGCCGGCTAAAAAGAGGCGGCTGCTATAATGCAAGATTCAATCATATATTATATTCTTTCCTTCTTCAGTTAGTTTTTTTAAAGATATAAGCATATGATTTATTTCTTCATCGGAATGTCTTTCCCATGAACTTAATTCGGCTATTATTTTCAAAGGCGATTTAGACCTATATGAACGTGTTGGATTTCCAGGAAATCTTTTATCAGTTAAGTTCGGATCATTTTCGAAATCACCTACTGGCTCTACAATATAAATTCTCTCTTTTGATTTAGATTTTGCTAATTCAGCACCCCATTTAGCAGCGTCTAATGTTGCAGTAAAATATATATGATTAGATTTTTTATCCTGATAATTGGATAAATACAACGGTTCAAGCAAGTCTCCGATTTTCAATTCTGCTTTAGTCCCATGAAAGAACGGACCTGGATCTAAGATGTTTTTTTTGTCATCCATATAGGCACACCCCTTTTTGTTTTAGACTTTCGTATAAGAGTATAAGGCTACAGGGGGGCAAAAAGTAGTCTATAAATAAATTCCAAATGAGGTTATAATATAAGTAGAGAGTATGATCTTTGGTACTCCCAACACCCCCTCCCCACCATACCCCTCGACAACAGCACCATTAAAGGACTAGGATTCCTCTTCTTTTCGGCAAACATCTTTTTTAATTTCGGTAATAATAACAAAAAAGAACGCCTCTGTAATCCTACCATTTAGGAGGCGCTCTTCTATGAAATTATTTTATAGCTATAATTAAGAACCTTTTAGAATTTGTAATAATCCCCTTAGGTGTTTGATTGTTTTCAATGAAATCATTTAGAATTTGAAAGTCCTTGTCCTCATAACCGAAGTGGGGAATAATGGGTGTGTGTTTAAGCAAGAACAACAGATCTTCGGGTCTGTGATAGTAATCTACGGAATTGTAATCGAAGGATTCTACGGATTGAAAACCCGCCTCCTTAAGTTCCCTTATATATGTCTCTTTTAATGTTCCATCGGCAACTCCAAACGCCTGCCCGCGACCAAAGGCATTTTTTAAATTCAGCTTATCCCCTTCACTTACTTGCTGCGTCAGAAAAGTTCCACCATTCTTTAACACCTTAGCCACTTCATTGGAGAAGAATGGTGCGTGACAACACGAAACAACGTCAATCGAATCAAAGGGGAATTCCAAATCATCAGAAGACATTAGTTTAAATTCAACGTTAGAAATATTCGCTTTATCCAGGTTTGATTTTGCAGTTTCCATCATTCCACTCGATAAATCAATTCCAAATACAGAATGAAATGAAGAAGCGATGGATAGTACGTTTTCTCCTCCCCCTGTTCCTACGTCCAAAAGAACATCCGTGCCTTTAGACCTTCTTATCACTTCCTCATAAAAATCCCACTCTATCCCTTCTGACGTGACCTGCAATTTACTAAAATCCCAACCATTCATTTTGCCGACTTTATCATAAAAATCTTTATATTCTATTTCATTCATGTTGAAATCACCTCTACGCATCCAAAATGGGATTACTAGACTAACGACTTTGAAATCTGATTATTTTCTCACCAACAACCATTTGTTCATCTTGAGGCTTCCCGTTCGAGAGCTCTATCCAGATCATGTGATGCTTCAATAATGGCTGGCTCCAAATTACTGAGCCATTCGGAATACTCTAGATGTGTTGCCATGGATGGATCCTTCCTTAGCTCCTTGCATCTCTTCAAATTCTCTTTCCATCCGCCACTAAGATGTAAAATCCCCCAATCGGCTGCTTGGCTTTTAGAAAGGATGACCCCTTCCTCCCACCAAGCTATAAATTTGGAAGCTAAGAGGAGCCAGTCAATGGAATGAAGGCTATTTCCCTTGCCAAACTCCCGCATACACATGGCATACTCCTTAAAAAAGCTAATGAACTCTTCCCTCGAGAACGATGGAATATGGTCTAGATCGGACTCACCATACAATAAGATACTCTGCTCCTTGATCGTGTACAGGGTGAACAGGTCTAATTGATTTTCGGTCCAGACGGATTCGCGCTTTGTTCCCCACCATAAGCCACTGCCCTTTTCCCCGCTCAGCATATTAATCGTAAGAAAGGCACCCTCAAGCATATCGGTGTAGAGGCTCAGGATCTGTTTATCGGCGGATTTTCTAAGAAGGGATGATCTATAATTGTATCGTAGTTTGTTTAAAAGTTCGACTTCGTCTGGGCTAAGGTCCTCTCCAATGATGACGAGAAAATCCAAATCCCCGTATCCGGGGGATAAATCATTATGGATGGCCGAACCATAAAGGTAAATACTTCGCAACTTTCTATCAAGAATGGCTCGGATATCATCAACAAATATGGACAAGGTTCGTTCAAGTATTTCGTCTTCAAAGGATTGAGTCAACATTAAGATCGCTCCATTATGATTTTAATATTCCATTTCCATTTTATGTAACATTTGAGCAAAGGCTGCCAGAACTTGCGTCTAATGGACAGTTGGATTTATACTGATTAATCCCTTAGATGGAACGTGGGAGGGTATTCTCCAAATGATTATGAAAGAATTATTGCTGGCTCCTTTTAGGGAGCCACGGGATAGTGATACTCGAGAATTGAAGCATGTGGAATTTCGCCTACCTCACCTACCAAGGTACGAAAAGCCATGCCGTGTCCAGTAATGATCACCTTTTGAAATCCGAGATATTTGTCAATTACCTTCTCCATGCGGTTCTTCAGATGTTCTTTCGACTCCCAAAGCTTGGTTCCCTCAGGTGGATAGATTCCATGATTAGCATCATAATCGTCCCCCAGTTCTTTAAGCCTCTCCAATGAATCATATTCAAAGGTTAAGTCGGGTTGCCACTCTCTTAAATCGAATTCAACCATTATTTTTCCTTTGATAAAATAGCAGCCGTTTGAAGTGCTCTTGGATAAGGAGAGGAGACAACCATTTCAGCTTCTTTTAAACGTTTATCCTTTGCTATTAAATATACTTGGTTAACTCCTTTATTCGTAAGAGGAACAAGGTCCCGACCATGTCCCTTTAATTTGTAATGTTCATTTATGTCCCATTGTGGTTCACCGTGGCGAATGAGAAAAAATTGCGTCATTAAAAATCCTCTACACATCCATTTTTGTATTAGGGCACCGATAATAATTATTGGAAGCCAAGGGTCCCTGCCATAAAGTAACTATCATGCCCTCGTGCAACTAAATCCGCCTTTGAAGCTTGACCATACATTCTGTCGTTGTCGCAGTGACGTATTCCATATAATTCACAGAGCCGTTAAAGTTCAAATAAGCTTCATAACGCAAGCGGATTGCGGGTAAAGCAATTAAATCCAGAACACTATCCTTTGGCACCCACCTGCACTCGCTTGTTTCATCAGAAGTAGTCAACTCTCCACCCACAGCTTTGCACACGAAATCAAACATGACCTTCGTAGGAACATCAGTCACACCGTCATACCACTTATGGACTGCAGTATTCGAAATAACACTAATTAAATGGCTAACAGTGGAGTCTATTCCACTTTCCTCTTTGATTTCACGAATCACGCCATCAATGAGGTTTTCTCCAACCTCAGTTATCCCACCAGGAAACACCCAACCATCATCATGGGCTTTTACTAATAGGATATTTCCATTTCCATCTTCTACAATTCCGCCTGCAGATACAATATGTGTCGGAAACGCCATTTCACAACCTCCTAATACGGTGAAGTTGTATATTACTTCCACGTGTTTCCTGTACCTTCCTGCTTCGTAGATTTATATGCTACTTCAGATTTATTCCTTTCATGTCCCCATAGTTCAATGCGAATATCCGCTTAACAAGTGATATGCCATATTTCCGAACTGTCTTACATCACTTAAATAATCGTATCCGATTGGATTACTTAATTGGTTATACATCCTTATTACAACGGCATCGCACTCAGGAATAATCAAACAAGAGCATCCAGTAATACCCAGAATTTGATATGCACAACTTGGTAGTTGTTCACCTAATTGATTTAGAAGTGTATCACTTTGCAACCACCATATAAAGCCGTTTCGTGGATGTTTTAACGGAACAGAACTTGGCGTTTGAAGTGTTGTTACACGTTCAAAAATCGCCCTCGGTAAGCATTTCTCGCTGTTAAGGTATCCTTTTTTAAGATGAATGTAACCCCACTTAGCAAAATCTCGAGCGAATAAATAGATTACTTTGGTCTCCTATATCACTATTGTTTGGTCCAACCCACGTATCTTTATCTTTATAATAATTATATATCAGATCTTCACGATACTCCGTTCTCCACCCTGTTTCTAAAAGCTGATAAGTATCAAATACATTTTTTTGCATGAATGTACTGAATTTTTGCCCCGTCACCTGACTAAACAATTTATATAGCATATTAATCCCAGTGTTTCTGTAAGACCATCCACTGCCAACGGGAAATTCTCTAAGTAAATTTCCGTCTTTCTCATATAAACCATGAGTGTGGGTAAGGAGATGACGTAAAGTAACACCATTTGCCACATAGGCATATTCTTTGAGATAAGTACTAACTTCCTCATCAATACTTTTGATTTCCCCTTGTTCAACTAACATGCTTATTGCAAGACCAAGATACGTTTTACGGGCTGAGCCAACATTGAACTGTGACTTTTCATCAACCAAACGTGAGCCTAGAACAGAATCATGTTTTCCAGAATACCACTCATTGACAACCAAGTTATCTTTTATAATGTAGGTTGCTGCGGCTGTGGCGCCTATTTGCGTTTGAATGCTGTACACATAATCATTAAGACTTTGAAAATGGCTCGTTACTGCTTTAATCACATAAACTGCCCCTTAGTATAAATTGAGAGATACCAGGCATTAATAGTTCATTTTATGAAAAAAACTATAATATATCTTTTTCAAAATTCATCCAGAATTAGATTACAACGTATGTTAACAAGTTCTAGAGGAGAAATCAAATGTTCTAAGTCAGCAGAACATTGCCAGAATAAGCGTGTTGCGGATACTCCACTGGAATGGCTCCCACAGCCAGCAGGTCAAAAGAAACAGGATATCGAGCCCCGGCTTCATTTCACCAAATTGTTCAGGAAATTCGCAGGCATGACACCCATGAAGTTCAGGTGTGACTGGTGGCTAAGGGGATAGTAAAACGAACATCAGAACAGCCTGTTTGAATTAATAGTTTTGTAAGAACTCTATTCGGCGTCTTGCGGTATAATCGCTACAAGGCAGTAGCATTGCAGGAAGGATTGGAGGATTCGGCATGACCATTAAGATATTAATCGCAGATGATGAATCAAATATACGAGATGTATGTACACGGTATTTGGAACGCGAAGGTTACGAAGTACTGACAGCGGTAGATGGGGAAGAAGCCCTGCAAATATGGCATGAAAATGTCCCAGACCTGGTCATTCTCGATGTAATGATGCCCAAAAAAAGCGGCTTCCAGGTCTGTGAGGAAATACGCAATAATCATGACGTTCCGGTCATATTGCTGACCGCACGCGGGGAGGAAGGTGACCGGATCATCGGGCTGACCATGGGTGCCGACGATTATATGATCAAGCCGTTCAGCCCGAGGGAATTGGTCTTGCGGGTGAAGGCGATCCTACGACGGCTTCGCTTGTCAGGCACACAGCCGCAGATCCTCCCACCGGTCGCCGCCCCGAAAGAAACTATTCAGTTCGCCGGGTTGCTCATCCATCTGCCCAGTAGATGCGTCGAAGTGAATAACGTCCGGATTGATTTAACCGTGAAAGAGTTTGAGCTGCTTACACTGCTGTCCACACATCCGGAGCAGGTCTTCTCCCGAAGCCAACTGCTGAATAAAGTGTGGGACGTCGACTATTACGGAGATACGACAACAGTCACTGTTCATATTCGGCGTCTGCGGGAAAAGATCGAAACCAACCCCTCGGAGCCCGAATACATCAAAACGGTCTGGGGAATTGGATATAAATTTGAAGGACGGGAAGTAACATGAAGCTGAAACTGCGGTTGCGTTCCTATTTATTGCTGCTAAACGGGGTAAGTATCGCCGTAATTCTTGTAAGTGTGTCAATTATTTATCGATATATGCTACTGACCTGGAATGAATATATGCTCATTACTGGCATCACAGTAGGAGCGGCTTGCGTGTCTTTGATCATCCATGCTCTACTGACCCGTCCGCTCGCGAGATGGATCAGGGTGCTGGCAGGGGAAACGGAGCGGGTGGCGAGCGGGGATTTCAATATCGACATTCCGCGTATAGGACCACAAGAATTCCAGCAGCTGGCTGCCCAGTTCAACCAAATGTCAAGCAGGCTGCGTGGTCTGTTCGACCGGCTGCACGCATCAGAGGAAGCCCGTTCAGAGCTGATTGCGAACATTTCGCATGATCTGCGGACACCAATGGCTTCCATCCAGTCGTTTGTAGAGGCGCTGCAGGATGACGTGATTCAGGATCCTGTGACCTATGACCGTTACCTGCAAACGATACGGCTCGAAACCCGGAGACTAAGTGCCTTAATTGATGAATTATTCAGTTTATCCCGCCTGGACGCTGAAGTTGTTGAGCTTAAGCAGCAGTCAGCCGCAGTGGACAGCCTAATTTTAGAGGTGCTGCAGAGCCATTATTTGCACCTTAGCGAAAAGCATATTGAAGTCGACGTCCGGGTACCGGAAGAGCTTGGGGCCGTTTGGGTGGATTCCTTTGAGATCAAAAGAGCGCTTGGCAATTTACTGCAGAATGCCATTCGTTTCTCCCCGGATGCTTCGACAATTGTAGTTGAAGCCAAAGAATATGCGAATGCTTACGTAGAGTTATCCATCGCTGATCAAGGGCCGGGGATAGCGGAAGTCTCCCGGAACCGGATATTTGAGCGGTTTTACCGGGATGATCCGTCACGGACCCGGGAAGGCGGTGGAACCGCAGGACTTGGACTGGCGATTGTTAAATCCATCGTACAGCGCCACGGCGGTGAGGTTGGGGTGGTCAGCCAGGAGGGAAAAGGAAGCCGCTTCTGGCTCACAGTGCCGAAAACTAGAATGTTATGAGTTTGTTAATCTTTCTGTAAGAATTGCGTTAGCCTTTCTTAAGAGCCCTTCGGTATTGTTAAGTCCGAAGAACAAACAAACTTAAGGAGGCAACACTAATGAATCCACTGAAAAAGGCAGCTGCAATATCCACGCTCTCCCTCGCCCTTATTCTCCCGGGCATCGCTCAAGCGGACAACACCAAGCCCATGGACTCCGGGATGAACTCCAACAAGGAGTCCAGCATAATGATGGACTCGAAGATGATGGATAACAGCAAGCAGAACGGTATGATGATGAACGGTATGATGATGATGAACGATATGGCTTATGTCCCCCTTCGGCTGCTTGCTGAAACGCTGGGCTACACACTCACTTGGAACGGTGCCGACCAGTCGATTACGATGACCTATATGGGAATGAAGCAGAGTATGGATATGGATATGAGTATGACTGACAAAACCAACGAAACGATGAATGACAGTTACATGGTTAAGGTGATGTTAAATTCGAAGGATATTATGATTGGAATGGATAAAAAAATGCTGGCCCACGCTCCCATGAGCATGGGCGGAATCACCTACGTCACAAAGGAATTCATTAATATGTACTTGCTTGCTCCCTTTATGATGAAGTCTATGTAAGCCATAGAACGGGGTTTTCCTAAAAAGTGGATTTTCTATGACCGGTGATAGGTCTCTTCATTCTTACAACCATCATATGTGAGCAGATCAGCGATTCTCCAGTAACGGGAGAATCGCTGATCTGCGTATACGCTTAGATATTGACTGTTTTGGGATGGTAGTTGTAAGAGTCCCTGCCGGGGGAAGGCTGCAATGATAACGTCGCTACGGGGCAACAGAGTGTGGAATAACTAAAGAAACCGCTCTTTTTGGTATTGGAAGGAGTTACCAAGAAGACGATAACTTTGTGTGAATAAGCATCTGCCCGGCTCCAAATCTATATATAATAATTACTTAACAAAAGACAGGCAACGTTATATTATTATGGTACAATTTGGATAGACAGGCACTTTCAAAAGGTTGATGATGGAAATATAAAGTTATCAGAATAGAATAATCAGGAGGGATAGGTTTGGGTATTGGTATTATTGTTATTGTAGTGTTCGTCTTTATCGTCGCTAAAGCCATTATGAAAGATAACAACAATAAACGCGGTATTAGCGGGAGGGACAGGAACAACTCGGCCGACAGTTTCTTCTTCACGGGAACGGGAGCCGACCTAACCCCTGGTGACGACAGCCACAAACATCATTCCGGCCATCATCATAACGGGGACAACGGAAATAGCGGCTACAACAACCATAACCACGGCGGGAGCAGTTGGGACAGCGGCCATGGCAGCCACGGTGGCTGGGATGGCGGCGGTCATAGCGGCGGACATGACAGCGGCGGCGGCGGTGGTGATTCCGGCGGTGGCGGCGGGGATGGCGGTGGTGGCGGTGGCGGAGACTGAATCCAGGTACATCTTAAGAACCCGCTGGTGCAGCGATGCAGCCCGCGGGTTCTTTTTACGTCTGGATTTCTGCTATTTGAACATGCCAAAGACCCCGCATCCTCTGAATCATCAGAACATACGGGGCCATTGCTGTGTTCCTTCTATGCGCTAAAATGGAAGCGGCTCAGCAGAACCTCGCCGCTAAAGATCATATACACATCCGTGTTTCCTGCTTCCATACTGACAGGAACGGATAGGCTTTTCCACTCCTGGAGGGTGCCGCCTGCCGGAATTACCAGCGTACCTGCCAATTTCCCCGCCGGGCCTCCGGTTCTGATCTCCACACTGCCGCCCTTGGCGGAGGATACGAGCCCCTGGAACTCTGCTGCTCCCTGTGCGAACGCTGCATCCTTGAAGGCAATCCATGCGCCGTCCGCTGTAGGGTGAATGGATGCGCCGCCCGCCTTGCATTCATCCAGAAACACTTTTTCATAGTCATCATAGTTCTCGGCTTTGATTGTATGATACAGGTCACGCGGAGGAACCGTTTCGCCCTGTATTTGTACACGTCCGGTCAGCTGAATGTCGCCCGAGGAACGGCCAATTAAGATCTCGTACTCGCCGGTTTCCACACAATATTGCTCCCGCGTCACATCCCAGAAAGCCAACTCGGCCACCGGTAAAGTAAATGCCAATGTCTGTGTTTGTCTGGCTGCAAGATGAATCTTCTCGAAACCCTTAAGCTGCTTCAGAGGACGCTTCACCCGGGAGGACAAGGCGTGAATGTAGAACTGAACTACCTCGTCACTTGCTACAGACCCTGTATTCTCAACGTCTACTGTCAGTTTAATGGTTCCATCCTGCTTCAAAAGCTCCTCCGCCAGCGACAGCTTGCGGTATGCCACCTGTGCATAGCTTAAGCCATGACCGAACGGATACAGCGGCTCGCCGTCAAAGTACATGTAGGTTCTTTTGCCTTTGATAATATCGTAATCCATCAGGTCAGGAAGTTGATCCACGGAACGGTACCAGGTCATATTGAGCTTCCCTGACGGGCTGTAGTCACCGAACAGGACATCTGCCACCGCATTGCCGAGCTCCTGCCCGCTGTGGGAGGTATATAAGACCCCCGGAATGTTCTCATCTATCCATGTCGAAGAGATCGGGTAGCTTCCCACAATTACTACTACAGTATTGGGATTTGCCTCGTATACTGCCTTGACTAGACGTTCCTGCTCTTCAGGCAGCACAATATCCGGTCTGTCGATTTCTTCTTTGCCGTTCAAAAGCGGATGGTTTCCGACGAACACGACGGCGACCTCTGCGGCCTTGGCAGCTTGGACTGCCGCATCCACGCCATTCACAATGATGGTCTTGTTAAATTCACATGCCTGGGCAACGGTATTCTGATCACCAACCTGGAGTGTGCCATCCTCTGGATTGATAGAGATCAGCTTGTCATTCCAGGTGCGCAGGCTCACGGCTCCCCCGTCTTCCGGCACCAGATTCAGCGATTCCTTCACGTACCAGCCATAGATTTCATCAGCAGAAGCCGTCAAGGTATCCGAGTCGTTCAGTGTAACATACTGTCCCCGGCTTGTTGCTTCCAATGTATTGGCGGTCCAGCCCCAGGCTGTATGACGGAACAATTCCCCACGCTCCGGTACATCATGCAAGACAGCCAATCTTCCGTCTTCGCCGGTCATTCCTACTGCCTTGCCGCTAGCTGCCGAGGTCAGAATAATGCGGTCATCCCCGCTCTCAAAAGCAACCTGCTTCCCGGCCAGCTTCTTCGTCACACCCTGCAGCGGAGTCACACCGTAAGCTAACGTACCGGAGTACCAGTCTCTGAAAGCTTCATCCGCCAGCGGTCCGATAAGTGCGACCTTGGATAGCTCAGTCTTGCTGAGCGGAAGGGTGTTATTGTCATTTTTCAGCAATACGATGGATTGCTTCGCAGCTTCCAGGGACAGCTCACTGTGTTTCTTGCTGAGAATCACAGAATCATCGATGGCCGCATACGGATTGCCTTCCTCGGGATCGAATTCGCCTAGACGGAAACGGACGCGGAACGTATTGAAAAGCGCGCGGTCCAGATCCGCCTCGGTCAGCAGTCCTTCATTCAACGCCTGGTGAATGACCTTAATTGTCTCTTCCGTTTCTTCGGTCACACTGTCGATGCCGTTCTTAATCGATTCTGCCATGGACTGGGCGAACGATTCATAATACTTATGATCCTTCACAATCCCGAACAAATCTCCGGCATCGCTTACAATGAAGCCGTCCATTTCCCATTCGCCCTTCACAATCTCCATGACTGCCGGATGCAGGATTACCGGTACGCCATTCACCGAGTTGTACGCCGTCATCATCGACTGCGCGCCGCCTTCCTTGAAGGCAGGCTTGAAGGCTTCCAGATAATACTCACGCATATTGCGCGGATCTATGCTGGAGGAAGCCACTCCACGGTCAATCTCATTGTTATTACCGAGAAAATGCTTCAGCGTTGCTACCGCTTTCAAATACTTGGGATGATCGCCTTGAATCCCCTTCACGAGCGAGGTGCTTAGACGGCCGGTCAGTTCCGGATCTTCACCATAGGCTTCTTCCGTTCTGCCCCAGCGCGGATCACGCTCCATATCCACTGTAGGCGCCCATAAAGTCAGGCCGTTGACTGTCGGATTTTTCCGGTAAAAAGCTCTGGCTTCGTCGCCGATCGCTTCACCGATTCTCTGCAGCAGCTCCGGGTTCCAGGTGCAGGCCAGTCCGCTCGGCTGCGGAAAAGAGGTTGCTTTGCCCAGCCAGGAAATACCATGTGCCCCTTCCGTACCGTGCTTATAACCGCCTACTCCTAAACGTTCAATAGCTGCTTGATATTGGGGCATCAGGCTCACCTTCTCATCCAGCGTTAGTCTGGAGAGCAGGTCCTGTACACGTTCATTCAGCTGCAATTCAATTTGTTGAAAGGGTAATGTTGCGGATTCCATTGAGATGACACTCCTTTTAATCTTTATGATAACGGTTTCAACTATCCTCCCCATCATAAAAGATTCCCGCAGAGAGCAACACCTGAATAATTGACATAAAAATCAGTTCATAATTAGAGATTCGGGTGTGAAGCTGCGTCTGGAGATGAAGCTACGTGGGACGAAACAACAAACGGACCCTCGGAGACCCAACAACGGCATTTCTGCCGTTGTTCCTCCTCAAACCCGCCGCCCGCGCTCCAACAACGGCATTTCTGCCGTTGTTCCTCCTCAAACCCGCCGACGACGCTCCAACAACGGCATTTCTGCCGTTGTTCGTGCAACCTCCAGCCAACAGTTCCCCGTTCACCACAGCTGGTCGTCCGAAAAAGAATGGATAATCTCATAACGACAAACTCTTCTGCCACTGCTCGTTGGCACAGGTCTGAGCCGCCCCTTTGTACAAAGTATCTGCAGCGTATTTCGAACGGTCCGCAGGTTGATTCCAAGCTCCTTGACCAGGTCAACCGGACGGATCATTCCTTCCCGTGAAACTGCAAACCGGATGATCTCACGCTCCAGACGGTTAAATTGCTCTGCAATGTTATTCCCACTTATAAATGGAGCCAACAGGGACCGTATCAACGAAATCGTAAGCTGCGGGCTTGCTTCGAGGTCATCATACGGAATCGATATTACTCTATAGCCTGCAATTTGCAGAAATGTTTCCCGGTTGAGCTCCTGCCGATACCGTGTCCGGTCCATATTCTGAACATGCGGACCATAGCCCTTCACTTCGAACGCGAACTTTACCTGCCCCGGCTTCCAGACCAGATCCATAAAATAAGGCCGACCCCGCCAATCCGCAACCTCATATTCTGGATGCAGGTCCTGCAAAGAACCCATCATCGGCCACCACACCTGCTCCAAAAACATACGCTCTCCGTGACCATGTCCCCGTTCCAGCCGATTCCTTCTTTCTCCTTTCCTGCGATCAGTATGATACTTGAGCCATAAGCTGTAAGCTTCTTGAAATCCCATAACATGCTTTCCCCTTCCCTTAGCACAAAAAAATCCCGCACCCATGAATCCATGAGTACGGGACGTGCTTCGTCCTTATTAAAAAGTAGTATAGGGGTTTGATATTCCCCTGTAAATTATATACAGCCTATACTTGGAACACTCCAATACAGTGCCTGCCGATTCTTCCATCTACGCACCAGCCATACCCCGCTCAATTCGTCAGAAACTTCCGTGCATCCGGCGAGACACCGGAGAGGTTCTGGTCTCCGCTGGTGATAACATAGGTACCTTCCAGAATCGTCTCAGGCGGACGGCCCCGCACCTCCTTAGGCGTGACGCCGTATCTGGCCTTGAACACCTTGTGAAAATAAGAATACGTGCCGAACCCGCAGCTTCCAGCGATATTTTCCAGCCCCCAGTCGGTATAGCGGATGCGCTCCAGAGCGTTGGACAGCCTAATCTCCTGGGTGTAGTGAATAATCGTATACCCTGTAAGCTTTTTGAAAAGATGCACAGCACGGGAAACACTAAGCCCGGCCGCTGCTGCAACCTCCTCCACCCGCAGCGGGCGCAAGGCATGCTCGTTGATATACCGCTGCATCAGCAGTACCATTTCATTGGAACGCACCAGCGGGTCCTGACGGGAAACGGCCTCCTCCGAGAGGCGGTCGAGTGACAAACATAAGGCGCACAGCAAATGCCGGATCAGCTCGGGGTTACCCTGCACAATCCGGTGCTGTTCGATGCTCAACTGCTGCCACAAGGAGAGCATTCCGGCATCCAGATGGATCCGCTGCTGGATCGGGCGGGGCCGGGTCTTCCACCACTGTTCAATCCACAAACCTTCGCAGAGCAGATAATAATCCCCGCTTTCAATATTCCCGTCCATGGCCTCCACCTCTAAATGATAAAGCTCACCAGGGGGGTAGATCAGCAGATCGCCGGGCTCAATGACTTCCATTTTCCCCTTGACCAGCGCTCTGCAGCTGCCCATCACCTGCAGCCGAAACAGAAAAAAGGGCGGCGGCGTAAAGGATGTTTTGAAGGGAAGGGTATGAAAAGAGTACGCGCAGGCATGCAGCTTCAAATCCATAGTCTCACCGTCCCAGCCAAATAGTAGAGGTTTTCAAGCAGATAAAACATTCTTTAATCATCAACAATTATCTATACTATAACCAAATGAAAGATAAAGCTGCAAGCTGATTCTGAAGGAGACGCTCCCGCCCCTATGTTGAACCGAACCCGTAATCTGTTCCTGATTTCAGGCTATCCTGTATTTCTGATCTGCATGATGCTGCAGGGGATGGCTATATCCATTAGCTCCCCATTTTTGGCTGTCTATTTCACAACAAAGCTGGGTGTATCGGCAGCCACCTTCGGTGTGTTCACGGCCGTAACCATCATTAGCGGCGTATGGCTCAGCATGTCGATTGCCAAACGCTCGGACAGCGGGCTGAACCGCAAAAAGCTGATGGTCACCGCCATGTTTTTCAATGCGCTAGCTTTTTCCGGCTACCTCATCATCCATGAGTTTTATGGACTGCTGCTGTTTATGACCGTATTTACGGCACTCGGTGCCCCGGCCATGCCCCAGCTCTTCGCCAGTGCGCGGGAGGCTGTCAATGCCAGCAAATCCGATGATCATGCCTTAGCCAATTCAACGCTTCGTTCGATGTTTTCACTTGGTTTTATCGTCGGTCCGCTGGTGGGCTCGGTTCTTATCCATTATTTTGGATTCCGGGGCATCTTCACGAGCACCACGCTGATTTTTATCTTGAATGCTATGTTAGCTCTTTTCTTCATAAAAGCTCCTGCCGTTCCGCCAAAAACCGTCAGACAGAAGCCCAAGCCCGTAAGATTGCATCAGAATCCCCGAGTCCTGGTTCCTTTTCTGGTGCTGACGCTGCTATATTCCGGGCATTGGATCAACAACCTGAACATTTCCCTGTTCATTACGGATACACTTGGCGGAGATATGCAGAATGTCGCATCGGTATCCAGTATTTGTGCACTGCTTGAGATCCCTCTGATGCTTGTACTGGGGCTATTGTCCGCTAAATATTCCGCCCGGCTGCTCATGGTCTGGGGAATTGCGCTGGGTGCAGCTTATTACATAGTCGTGCTGTTCTCAACTTCATTGTGGCAGATTCTCGCCGGACAGGTACTGCTGGCCTTCTTCGTAGCTGTTATCTCCGCTATCGGCATCAGCTATATTCAGGACTTGCTTCCCGATTTGCCAGGATATGCTTCAACACTGTATACGAATTCAACGACGATCGGCAGACTGCTGGGAAGTCTGGCCGGGGGGGCAGCAGCACAGTGGTTCGGATACCGGAATGCCTATTGGGTATGTCTGCTGCTGGGCCTGCTCTCTCTGGCTTTGCTTGCACTACCTCAACGTTTGGCGGCAGAAGAGGGAACCCGCTCTACCAGCATCACATAACAGGAGGAATCTGCGATGAAAATTATACTTGTTGACGACAACCCTCATGTGCGCAGTGAGCTTAAGCTGATGCTGGAGCAACTGCCTTTTGAATATGAAGCGATTCTGGAAGCGGCCTGTGATTCGCGGGCCATCCGGCTGATCGAACAGCATGAACCGGATCTTATTGTGACGGATGCCAAGCTGCTGATCAGCGAAGCCAGTGCGATAGAACGTGTGAATGGAAATCAGCCTCATGGCAAGATTGTTGTGACCAGCAGCCACGAATTTGTCCTGGATGCCTTTTGCAAAGGTGGCATGGATGCTCTGCTGAAACCTGTTGCCAAGGAAGGGCTGATGTACGTATTGCTTAGAGCGGCAAGCGCTACGGGGCATGAGAGGATGTATGATGAGCAGCCGAGGGTTGCTCCGGCGGGGTAGTTGTTGTGGAAGGATAAGGCTACATGAAGAACTCTGCGTGAGATTCCTTAGACATTTCCAATAAAACAACTCCGATAATGAACAGGTTAATGATTATCAAACCAATAGTCTGGAATCTCCAATTTTTACGGGTGAATAATCGCGTGAATAGAAACCCCAGTGAGATTCCTTCCCCTATTAAATTCATGGGTAACAGTACTATAGACATAAGAGCCAATGACAGAATATATTCCGATATCATTCCTCCTATTACCAATAATCCAATCAGACCCAAAACATGCACCCAGGGCCACAGGACCAAGATTGTACTAATCTTGTTGGAATCCTTAATTAAAAATCCCAGAGTGACTCCAATACCCGCCAGCAGAACAAGAAACGAAGTTGAAGTCTCTATAGGCACGCTCTCGTGGCTAAATACCCGCCCATCAAATTCCTCAAAAACACTGCGTCCGGTCTTATAACTGCATGCGGATAAAACCGCAAGAACAAAGACAAGAATAATATTCGGTAATCGTGCCATGCTCCATCCTCACTTTCAGTTTCTCTTCTCAATACCTGTCCTTTTCATTCCTTTGCTCAACCTTCAGAACAAACAATATGAACAACAATTGTATAAAAAAACACGCCGTAGGAAAAAGCAGCAGCATTTCGGGCTGCTAGCCTGGAAAAAGATGAAAACTATGATCTTCACTAGCCATATTCTCTTAGCTCAAATACATCCGGGAAACCCAGATGTATAACAACTATAATAAAAACATACGGAATCCCTTTACAGAACAATAAAAAGCCCACACATACAATCATCCTTAAATCCAGTAATTGCCAATATTATCATCGGCTAAATTCTGGAATGAATGAATAGCTCCTGCTTATAACAAAACAAAACCAGCCGTCACCGGCTGGTCTGTAGTCGTATGCCTCCTATTCTACGACCGGGTTTCTACTTTATATCCTAGCAGCAAATCTTCCCCCAGTTACACCGTCGGAATCGTCCCTCCGTCAATCACATATTCACTGCCTGTAATCGAAGCAGCCCGGTCAGATACTAAGAAAGCCACCAACTCGCCAACCTCCTCAGGCAGTCCCGGACGGCCAAGAGGGATACCGCCCAGTGAATCCATCATCTGCTTCAGTGCAGCTTCCCGGCTTCCTGCCGCCTGGGCAATCCGTTCTATCATTGCTTCCGCCGCCTCAGTCTGGATAAAGCCCGGTGCTACGGTGTTAATGCGGATGCCACGCGGTGCAAATTCATTGGACAAGCCTTTGCTGTAGTTGGACAGCGCAGCTTTGGCAGCAGCATAAGCCAGTGTAGTTTCATACAGCGGCAAACGTCTCTGAATCGAGGAAATATGTATGATGACACCGTAGCTCTGCTCCAGCATCAGCGGCAGGAGCCCGCGGTCCAAGCGGACGGCGGCAAGCAGATTCCAGTTCAAAGCCTGAAGCCAGTCTTCATCGGTCAGAACAAGTGCTCCGCCCGGAGGTGTGCTGGAACCTCCTACATTGTTCACCAGAATATCGATGCCGCCAAGCACTTCCTTCACCCCTCGGATGACCTTCTCCACTCCTTCAGTAGTAGCAATATCCGCTTGCACGAACATCTCTGGCTCCGGCAGATCGGCAGGCCGTGTACGGGCAGTCGTCATTACAGTTGCACCGCTGCCCGCCAGCCTTTTGGCGATGGCCTCCCCCATACCCCGGGTACCTCCGGTCACCAGTACTCTTTTCCCTTCAAATTCATGTGCGGTATCCTTATAAGCTATATTCATTTCTTATCCTCCTCTGAATGAGTTACTGCTGTGGAGACACCTTCAATGATAAACCCGCGGTAGGTTCCGCCCCGAAGCCGATGCTGTACCGCATCTTGATACGCTGGACTATAATACCAGGCCTTGGCCTCCTCAAAGCTGGGGAACTCAAGAATAGCTGCTCCTTCCATAGCGGGTCCCTCTATCACTTCATGGGTCCCATACATGGCAAGCAGAGTTACGGGGTGGCCCGCCAGACCGCCAGGCGCTTTTTGTGAATAGATTCCGAGCTCTTCCGGATTTTGGCTTTGCTCGCGAATAAAGATGACAAATGCACTCATAGTTCTCCTCCATTCCTGTATTGAAGTGCCTGCTGATCTGCTACAAGAATAGTTTACACCGCTCCTTTATATAAGTATAATTTATCTTATTCATATAATTGATTATTATTATTCATATAAAAAGGAGGGATTCCCCTGGAACTCACACAATTGGAATACTTCATTACCGTCTCCAAATTTGAGCACATGACCATGGCCTCCAAGGCCCTTAACCTGACCCAGCCTGCCTTAAGCCACGCCATTTCGAAGCTGGAGGATGAGCTCGGGATGCCGCTGTTTGACCGAAGTGGCCGGAATATCCGGCTCAACCGTTACGGGATACAGTTCGCCAAGCGGGTAGAAGAAGCTCTGCGGAGTATTGAAGGGGGGATTCAGGAGATCAGAGAGTGGTCTGACCCGGATACCGGCCTAATCTCCATTTCCTATCTGAACATTCTGGGCGTTGATTTGGTTCCGAACCTGGTGAAGGAATATAAACAGCACCATCCGAAGGTCCGTTTTGAACTATTTCAGGGCAACCTGGGTGATCTGAATGAGCATTTTGACAAGGGCAGTTCGGACCTGATGATTACCTCCAAGGAATCCACAATAATGAAGCACGAATGGCTAACGATTCAGAAGGTGCCGCTGTTTATCGTCGTTTCCACCCAACACCCTTTTGCTCAGCGGACTTCCCTCAGTTTGACCGAGTTGTCCGGTGAACCTTTTGTAGGTCTCAAAAAAAACTGCGGCTTAAAAGCCACGCTCCACGCACGCTTCGAAAATACCGGCTTTCAGTTGACCTCTACCTACGATGCCGAGGATCTGGTTACAGTCGCCGGCTTCATCAAAGCAGGACTCGGCGTATCCGTGCTTCCGCAAACGCCGGGGCTGATGCTGGAAGGGCTCGTATGGGTTCCCATAACCGAGGAAGGCTGGGAATGGGAAATTGGCCTCAAATGGAGAAAAGACCGCTACCTCCCGGCAGCGGTCAAACCTTTTATTGATTTTATCGAACAGCGGCAGGCTCCATGCTAATTCAGCAGGTTAAGCTCCCGTGCCCTGGCAACAGCCTGCGCACGGCGCTTCGCGCCAAGTTTGCCGTATAACCGGAACACATGGCTTTTTACCGTTCCTTCAGTGATCCCAAAGCGGGTGGCAATTTCCTTATTGGAGAGTCCGTCGGATAGCGAGCACAGGATCTCATGTTCCCGGAGCGTCAGCGGTTCCATCAACGGTTCAGCCTGCGCTGCAGCTAACAGATCCACCGGATGCTCACCAGACAAACCGGGGATTAAACGATCCGCTTGCGGCTCAGACCCAGTTGTACCTGCTGTGGAAGGACCCGCCGGACGGGAATCTTCAAGGGCCTGCTGATACACCATCCGGGTGATCATAAAGTCAAGCAAGGTTTGCAACTCATCCGTAAAGGCTCCGGCGATCAGATGATTCTCCAAATAAACAACAGACCTCTCCGCTCCCCCAGGGAAGAAAACAGGCAGACATAACACTGATAATGACTGGTTGCCCATGATGTATGGATCAGCTGCATAGGAACTGACTGAAGCATTAGTAAGCAATACCGGCTCTCCCGTCCTCATTACGTAGCGGACCACCGACTCTGCATATCTGTCTTGCGTATTCTCCGCTGAGCCGCTTCGGGCGACAATTATATATTCTTCCTCACGGCTGCCAAAAATATATCCTTTCACCGCTCCCGAATAGCGGAGCGCCGACTCCAGTAAGCTGTTGAGTCTGTCTCTCCAGTCCGAGCGGCCTGCTCTTTCAGCAGAGCTGGACATTTGCCGGAGCAGCTCTTTTCCGTTGTCTGAATACACCGCAGTTTTAGCGTGTCCTATGGCCGCGCCCACCACCAGCTGCTCCATGGTCCTCCCGGCTGCCGGTAACTTCAAATCCGGATATGCCTTTCCAAGCTGAGTCACCTTGGCGGCAGCCCCCCAGTGCAGATAGGCCATGCAGGCATCCTTTAACAATCCGTCAGCTCCCGTGACCGTTCCGGCCGCCCGGTAAAATGCTGACGCCCTTTCGCAGGATATGCCCTCCAATAGCCCGTTCTTTTCTTGACGTGCAGCTGCAATAGCCTGTTCATAGCCCTTTGCTGCTTCGGTGTGATTCCCGTTCAAATGCTGCATTTCCGCCTTGATCAGCAAATTAGCGGAATATCCCTGACCGAAGTAGCCTGTCCATGATCTCATCACATGCCATTGCTTTCTGAGCTTGCTGCGGATATGCCTCCGTTCTGCCGGAGGAGACTCTGCATACAGCGCGGCAAGCGCCAAGGACTGGTAAACATGCTGCTTGCGCACCTGCATCCGGGTCTGCCGGAAGGTATTGAAGCTCCCCTCTTGTGCCCAGTCCAGCGCATCCCGGAAACGGCCTTCGAGATAGGCGATTTCCATTTGACACGTGCAGATGTAGAACACTTCGTTATTCAGCACTTTACTGGAGCGGCTGCCCTGGACGGGAACCGGGGATTCTTCGCCTTCAGCAGCCAGTCCCTGCAAACGGGCCACGTATGCTTTGGAGATCCGGAAGATATTCAGGGTGACCGTATCCACCAGCTTGCCTGCAAGGCCCTCATATTCTGTAATCAACGCAGATAATGCAGCCGGGCCTCCGGTATGGTTCGTCACCGAGGTTAGCATGGCAATACTGACAAACGGTAAATTGGCCGCTTCCATTCCATGCTTCACCGACTGCCGGAAATGCTGCAGCCCCGCCTTCGGCTGATGCTTTAATAGGGCCAGCCCTCTGATATAGTCCAGTCTGCATCTTAAGTCCACGCTTTCAAAAGAAGAGGCAAGCTGTACAGCCTCTTCGATATAAAAAGCGCCGGTTTGTGCAAAAGATAATTTATTCCGCATGAGCACTAAACCGTAACCGGCCAGAATATAGGCAAATGCTTCATTGTTCCCCCGGCTTAGCCCAAACCGTACAAACCGGGAAAAGAGTACCGCCGCCAAAGACAGGCTTAAGGTAAAGGCGGAGCTCGCAATCGACATGACCAGCTCAGACAATGCTATATAATGAGGGTCCCGGTTGACAGGAAGACGCTGCAGCACATTCCGGTGCTGATATAAGACTTTTTGCGCCAATGCCACCTCCGTTATCACAGCAGCGGAGGAGGGTTTCACCGGCAGCTTCCAGCCCCACTCCGCCAGCGCCTCCCGTCCAACCTGCACTGCCTGTTCATCTTTCTTCAAGTAGGCACACATGGCGATCCGGATGCGGTAGATTCGGGATCGCTCAAGCAGATCTGTTGTAGCGGCCAGCAGCCGTTCGAGCCGCACGGCTGCACGCTCGGTGTAGCCGCACATATATTCACATTCAGGCAGTTCCAGCAGCAGCCTGTAAGCAAGCGACCCGGGAACGGCTTCCTCCTCCCCGAGCAGATGTAGTCCCGTCTCCAGAAAATACAGCGCTGATGCAAACGCCGTAGTCGCCTTCGACTTCAGTCCGGCATGCAGGTTCAAAGCGGCAAGCCCGTTTCTTTCGGTCTCGTCTTCCATTTTCACAGCGCCCAAATTCAAGTGGTGTACCCGCTCAAAAACAGAATACGCGATCCCGCCCATATCCTTGCTCATGCTGCGTCCAATTGCCAAATGCAGGCCTGCCTGCTCCGTGACCGGTATGATGCTATATACGACTTCCTGCACCCGGTCATGTAGAAAAGTATATACAGAATCATCCGCGTCCCCCGGGTCAGCATCCTTCTCCAGGTTGATCAAACCTTCTGCCTCCGCAATGCGCAGCAGAGCCAGCGTATCTTCCACGGTATATCCGCTCATTGCAGAAATCGCCGACACGCGGAAGCGGTGACCCAGGGCTGCGGCTATCCCCAAAAGGCCGATGGTGTCCCCGGGAAGCTGCCGGATGCGCGCCTCCAGGAAATGTAGGAGTCCCGGCGCTTCCGGCAGCTCTGCAATGGCTCCGGTATCCCAGACCCAAAGGGCCTGCTCCTCGTCATAGTACAGCTTGTGCTCACGGTACAGATTGTCCATCAGCCTGTGAAGGTACAGCGGATCACCTGCGGTCCGGTGATACACGAGCTCTGCGAGCTGCCGGATGCGTGAGGTATTTTCCTTCAATAGCTGGGAGAGAAACTGTCTTACATCTTCGTATATCAGGGCTTCCAATTGAATATGCCGGATATGCAGCGGCCTGCCCTGCTGCTTCGGAGATAATACCTCATCCAACCACATAGCAGAGGCGGGATATCCATCTACACTATCCAACCGTTCCTCAATCGTTTCTGAGCGAAAGGTTCCAATGACCATTAACCCGTACATTGCCAAATCTTCAGCAAGGATATACAGGAAATCGAGTGTATCCGGATCAGCCCACTGCAGATCATCCAGGAATAATACGAGCGGCCGTTCCTTACTGGCAAAAGCGCCGATAAACATGGGGAGCAGACGGCGGAAACGGACAGCAGCCTCCACTGGCGGCAGCGCTTCTGCCTGAGATGCCCCTCCAAACAGCCCGGCAGCTTCAGGAAGGAATTCCGTGATAACACCCGCTCCCTGGCCCATGGTCTCTCTCAAATGAATACCCAGCTCCGCTGCCATATCCGGTGTTTCACTCCATACTTGTTGCAGGAGTCCGCCAAGAGCCTGTAAAATCGGGGCAAAAGGCATCTCCCGGTTCATTGGATCGCATTTGCCTGTGACAAAGCGGCCCCCTTCACGGAGTACTGAAATATATAACTCCTCGATCAGCGCCGTCTTCCCGCTCCCTGAGCGGCCAGTCACCAGTACAAAAGCCGAGCTTCCGCCGCAAGCCTGCTCATAAGAAGCATGCAGCTGCTTCGCCTCCAGCTCCCGCCCATACAGCAGCTTTGGCAGCCGGAACCGGCTTGCACGGTCGGCCAGCCCAATCTCAAAAGGAAGGAGTTGACCTGTCTCTTCGTACGCGGCAACACACTGCCGCAAATCGGCAAGCAATCCATAAGCGCTCTGGTACCGCATTTCCGGTGACTTGCTCATAAGCCTCGCGATGATGTCCTCCAAAGGACCCGCCAGCTCAGGCCGGTACTCATGCAGCGGTCCGGGGATGGCAGCCATATGCAAATGAACCCAATCCTCCCGGTGCTCCGCCTGAAAGGGCAGGCGACCGGCAAGCATCTCGTAGAAGATCACACCAAGCGCATACAGATCACTGCGTTCATCCGGCTTATACTCCATTCTGCCCAACTGTTCGGGGGCCAGATAGGCGTAATCCGCGTCTCCATTCTCGATTAGAAAAGCCTCTCTTAAGTCCAGGGCCAAACGGACCGAGGACGGATTTAGGCGGCCAATCATTCTACTCTGATGATGAATCGTCCGGACCATCTTCGTTAATGCTTCAGCACTGTATAGAAAGGAGGATATTTCCATAATGGTACCTTCTATTATTTCCGCCAGCTTGAACCCTTCTTCGATTGGCATTCTGTCATTCCCCCAAGTAGTCCATACGTCGCTCCCGCAATCAAAACAAAGTAAGTAATTATACCTATTCTAGCATTTAATTAAAATTTAACGAGCCTTTTTTAAACAGGAAAGTTGCAGGATAAGCCGCAATGGGGGTATAACACAAAGCAGCGGTTCTCCAGTGAAGGAAGAACCGCTGCTTTGCTGATCTTTTGCATATTCCGTAAGAAGTAGAACTATCTATGCTCCTCCTGCCCGCCCGGCTTCATCTTCAGCTTGCGGTAATCACCCGGAGTCACCCCTACAACCCGTTTGAATACCCGTCCAAAGGTGATGGAGTTGGCGTAGCCCAGCTTCTGTCCGATATCCTGCAGATTGTCGCTGGTAGTGGCCAGCAAATATTCTGCCCGCTGCATCCGTAGCTGGGTCAGAAAATCCACAAATTTCATGTCAAATTCCTCTTTGAACAGGTGGCTTGCATATTTGCCTGAAATCTGGAACCGGTCGCTCAAATGCTTGAGCGATAAGTCAGGATTGTCAAAATTCTCTTCAATATATACCTTCATCTCGCTGATCATCGCACGGTAGCTTTTGGACTCATTGACCGAAACATAGATGCGGTAAATCTCCGCGAGCCAGTTCAGCATGACGGCATGGACCTGTTTCAAAGTCGTTTCCGCTTCGATTTCGCTGTAATATCCCTGCAGGCTCGGCTCGCTGAAGATTCTCTTCAGGCTGTCCGAGAGCTGTCCCAGCTCACGGTCGAGCATTTGGATCAAGGTATGGAGCATCATATGAATCTCTTCGTCCTTTACCTGATCTTCGCTGAACCAGACGAACAGTTCATCCAACTTCTGCCGCCAATTTTCGTCCGCGATGCGGAATTCCCGCACAATCTCACCCAGCATCTGCAGATATTTATAGGACTGCAGCGTGGAGCGGTCCGGCAGGTTATCACTCAGCACAACCCTGTCCTTGCCAAGCGACAGCTTGTGCTGCAGTGCCATATCGGCCGCAGAGGAAGACTTGGGAATTTCTGAAAGTTCCTCTACCACAGGACCGATGCCGATGGCCAGCGAGAGCCCCAGGTTGTCGCTGACCCATCGCAAGCAACGCTCCGCAAGGGTCCGCAAACGGGTCTTGTCTATTGCAGAATGATCGCCGGCGCTGACCATCAGCCCAATCCGGTTGCTGCTGACCCATTCGCCCCAGCCTTCGAGGCCTTCTTCTCCCGCAAGCTCCTGGAACAGATTCATGAGTGTCAGCTTGAGCAGATTCTGATCCTTGGCAGGATATTTATGGCGGAAATCATCGTATTGATTGATTTCTGCCGCAATGTAGGCAAATTGCATGGTTGCCCCGCTGAACGGGCTGAAGCGTTCCAGCCTATCCTCCAGGGAGACAATCTGTTCCCCCTCCAGCAGATCCAGAAACAGCTGGCGGCGCTGGACCAGCAGATTCTCATCATGCTGTTTTTGATAATCCATGGTCTGATGGATCAGAGTTTCGAGCGCCTGGTCAATCATCACCAGTTCGTTCCTTGAGGTGACATCCATGCCCTCTTCCCGGAACTGAAGTGCCTGAATCCGGTTCATCATCGCCTGGATCGGGCGATAATTTTTGCGGGTAATATACAGGATGTATAAGGTCCCCAGCAACACAGTCAGAACGCCGATGATGATCCAAATATATGAAACTACCGACATCCAGGCGAACAGCTCACCGGCAAGGATGCCGCTCTCGAAGGTCCAGCCCACATTGCCGGCAGGTATCCGGGTGAGAACACTGCTGCTCAGGATTTCTTTTTCCCCATGAGCCGTATAGACAAGTTGGCCTTGATCATTGACCACACGCATGAAAGACACCTTGCTGTTCGTCATATCATCAATCATCCGTTCGATCCGGTACATGCTGAGATTGACGACAATGACACCCTCGGAGCCGAAAGGAAGCGGCAGCTTCTTGTACATACTGATGACTTGTGAGGTTGGATCGGAGCTGAACAGCCGCAGGCTGCGCACATCACTCCACTCGCCGGTGCCCGCCTTGGTCAGTGCCTGGTTCAGGTAATCCCGGTCTGCAAAAACATCGCTGTCCACCAGCCCGTTCAGGGTAAGCACCTTCCGGTCGAGCTCCCTGTAAATATAGATGGAGTCAATCAGCTGATTACGGTAAATCATGCCCCGCATATCCTTCACGGTATTATACAGCCGGGTCCGGTCTCCCTGATCACTCTCCCCGCTCAGAAAGTAGCCGTAATCATGATTCGTCTCCATCTCTTGCAGCACAGCCAGTTCCACTTCGCTTAAGGCATTTTGTACGGAATCGACAACGTAGCCGGTAGAGATACGGTTGGCCTTTTCGGTCTCACTGCGTGAAAGCTCACCTACAATGAGAAAGGAGAGAAAGATGAGAATCGATACGGTCAGCAGAAATATTGGGAAGTAAGAGAACATCATCCTGCTGGACCAATTTCGCTTCATATGAACCCCCCCGCCCCTCTTCACTTGAATACCCGAGAGATGCATCAGGAGCTTGGCCATTTACAAGTTCGGTGACACTCTCGCAATTCTGTTAATCCAATATAACATGCCCGCCCCGATTAGTGCACTGACTGTGCAGGCCAGGTACATCACCTGGGGTCCGCCTGCACTATACAAATATCCGTTCAGCAGGTTGCCCACAATTCCCCCAAGACCTGAAAAGACCATATTAAATACGCTTTGCCCGGTAGCCTGCATTTTCTTACCTGCAGCGTTCGCCACATATTCAACTGCAGCGACATAGAACAAGCCGAAGGACAAGCCGTGCAGCACTTGAATGCCAATCATAACCACAGGAATCGGGAACAGCCATTGAATCGCCCACCGCAGTGCGTAGAAAAAAGCAGCCAAAAGCAACGTACGTTCATACCCGATTCTTCGGAGGATTTTGGCGGCAAGCAGCATGGAGGGGATATTGGTCAAGGAAGCCAGCAAGAGCGCGGTGCCGACCATCGAATAGCTGCCTCCGGCATCCTGAAAGGCCAGAACGAAAAAGGAGTTATAGGCGGTAAGCGTCTGATTGACAAAAAAGCAGGCCACCAGAAACATCACGAACAGACGGTTCCCCAGCAGTTCCTTAAGTCCCTGGGACAACGAAATCGTAGTCGCATTGTTCTCCGTGGTGCGGGGTAAGCTCAATACAGTGACGGCGCCTGCGAGGCTGAGCACCAGAAATGGCATCCACAGCTGTGTAATCCCGAACTTTGACAGATAAAATCCCGCGGCATATCCGCCCAGCGCTGTACCCAAGCTGCCCATCATGCGGATCGAACCATAGGAGGTCCTCGCCTTGCGCGCTGCCGAAACGGCATAGGAATCAGCAATCGGGCTTTGCGTAGCCTGAAAGATTATGGACAGGATATACACCATCACGATCACTAAAAAATACTTAAAGCTATAAAAAAAAGAAAGGCAGGCCGGTACAGATATGCTGAGAATAAGCACAAGCTTCGTCTGCCGGTAGCGATCCACCAGCATGCCCCATACAGGCTGCACCAAAATAGATAACAGCGTTCCTATCGACATTAGTGCGCCTACAACCTCTGCCCCTACCCCCTGATGAACAAACAGGGTGGTCAAATACGGATTGAATAATCCACCCGCGAGGCCTGACAACAAATACACCATACGGAGCTTAATCAGCTCCATTCTAGCTTCCAAAGATATTATCGCCGCGTTCTCCATGTTGCATTCTTCCTTTATTGTTAGTATTCGCAAAAGATAGACCTCCCGCCTGGCTTGAGGTCTATCCGGATGGTTTTATGGAGTGAGCGGGTCCAGCTGCAGTGTGAAATTCATATGCGAGTCCCCGTCTTGTGGACGGTACAAATAGATAATCTCCAGCAGCTTTGCTTCCTGATCCCAGTAAATCACAGGGTCTGGTGCGGTGGCAGACACCTTGCAGCTCAGATTAGGCAACGCCCATATATCAGGGGTAATCTCCGTCAATGCAGGGGAAAGTCCAGGTCCGCTGATTTCGAAATAAACCTCGATCTCCAGGTCTGTACTCAGCTGAACGTCTACCGAAAGCCAATCCTTTTGAACAGCCGCCTCAAAAACCATACCCCGCAAATGGCTGTTCCAGCCTTTGCCCTTCTCCCGGCGTAGCAGCCGCAGGTAGCATTTCTCCCCGTCAGCATTCATCCAGTGGATGGTCGCCGGATGCATCTGTCCGTTCGTGTTCCGGCTGCCGGACATCGCTCCGATCATCCGCTTACTTTCAATCCAGGCAGCTGCAGTGCACAAATTGCGGTTCTCCCCGGGTTTATCCCGTTCACAGAGCTCCCGGAACTGTCTTTCGGTCCGGCAGTCTCCGGCATGCATCTTGAACTGCGGCAGCAATTCTTCCGGAAGGTCCACACCCACCAGTGCAATCAGCGGGTCATGGCTGGTCTCGCAGTTCACCGCAGTCATATATTCATAGCCCTTGCCTAGCGCCAGATACAGGAAAACACCGATAGAGCTGTGGCCGACCAGTTCCATCTCATAGGCCCGCCCGAAGGGGCCGGACAGATTCTCCAGATTCGGATTATAGAACTGTGCGATATTCGCCCAGAGTCCATGCTCAAGCTTGCCTCCGGTCTCGCGGATGACAGCAGTCTTGCCGTACACCCTCCACATCCCCAGCACGGTCAGATCGACACCGTAATAGGTAGTCGTATTAAACTCCGCCAGCGAGCTGAATTCCCCGTAAGCAGCCAGCATATCTGCCGCTTCCCGGTCCGCATGCCCCATCCAGGCAGCATCCGCAAAGCGGTATCCGTAGTAGTGGGTGATGAAGATATGCATAAGCAGGATATTGGAGTTCATGGGAATGGCATCCGAGAACCGGCGGTCAATCGAAGCACCCACGGCTTTCCGCATTGAGTCATCCATACGGCGAACCAGGGCCGTAGGCATCAGGGCCTCGAATTCATCTAGAATCACCGCAAAGGTGCAGGCAATGAATTCACGCCAGTTCGGATCATAGCTTTTCCATACCGGCGGCAGCACCTCATCTACCGCGTTCCGCAAGGCTTGTCGGATTGCCTTATCCTCCAGACCGGACGCCGCCAAATTCCCTTGACCGGCCAATTGGCCGGTTAGTTTCTTGCCAACCTTCTCCACCGTCTCACTCAGAAAAAAGGCGAAGCCTGGCGCGAACTTTTTCCAGTCATAGTTGCCTGCAGGGGGTAATCCCGCCTGGGGTGAAGTACGGAAGGTACCGTGGTAAATTTCATCCGGACAGTCGAACTGCAGATCCATCACCCGTTCCAGTACGCCATATGCCCGCTCTGCATCACCAGACGCATTTCGCATCAGCAAAGCCAGTGCATAATGTCCGCTGCTGCGGGTATTGTGTTTGTCCGGCTCTTCTTCGTCCCTGAGCAGCTCCATTGCTCCGTCATAGAGCGGGTCCATCATTTCAAGAGATTGAACCAGCAGGAACCGCTGCTGATCGCTAAGCCGTTCGATCATGACCTCAGTCATGTTGTGCTCCTCCTTCGCTTTAGCCTTTGACTGCACCGACCATCATTCCGCTGATGAAGTAGCGCTGCAGGAACGGATAGACGATTAGAATCGGAAGGGTTGTGAAAATAACGCTTGCTGCCTTAAGGCTCTCCGGCATCAGCTTGTTCATGCCAAGACCTTCCTGCTGCATCAAATCGCTGACCTGATTATTCTGAATCATTTGGTACAGCTTGAGCTGCAGCGGATAAAGATCCGTATTGTTGATGTACATCAAGGCATCCTGGAATCCATTCCAGCGGCCTACGGCATAGAACAGACTCAATGTAGCCAGCGCTGGAAGCGACAAGGGAAGAATAATACGGAACAAGGTCCCCAGATGGGTAGTCCCGTCAATCTCCGCCGCTTCTTCCAAGCTTTTAGGAATGCCGTTCAGGAACGAGATCAGAATGATCATATAGAAGGGACTGATCAGACCCGGCAGCACCAGCGCCCAGACGGTATCCAGCAAATGGAGATTACGGACCAGAATGTAGTCGGGAATAAGACCGCCGCTGAAGAACATCGTAACGACAATAATCAGCATGAACCATTTTCGTCCCCGCAGATCCCTTTTGGAGAGCGAGTACGCAACGGCTATCGTCATGGCCATAGACAGTGCTGTAGCCAGAATGGTCAGAAAGATCGTGAAACCAAGAGAACGGATCATGGACATATCGGAGAACACCTGGGTGTACGCTTCAAAGCTGATTTCCCTGGGGAAAAAGCTGACCAGTCCCGCCATAATCGGACGGCTGGAGCTTAAGGATATCGCAATAATATGAATAAAAGGCATTAGGCATAGGATCACAACGAACGTTATTAGCAGGATATTAAAGACATCAAATATCCGGTTAGCTGCGCGTTCACTCATTTTTTTCTCCCCCTCATTCTCTGTTTATTCAAATATAAGAAAGTATAAGTTTCACACTATACTTTATCCTTCTATTTCTCGCTGAAACGAATACCGTCCTTTTATGGACGGTGTAGGCGTTTCTACTTGCGGCTCTGGACTAGAGTATGCTCTCATCCGCCAGTTTCTTGGATGCATAGTTCGATGCGAGCAGGAAGATCAGCCCTACCAGTGCTTGGAACAGGCCTACCGCTGTTGCCAGTGATATTTGGCCAGACTCGATACCCACACGGTATACAAAGGTACTGAGCACCTCGGAATAATCCCGGACAGCGACATTACCGATAATGAACGGACGGTCGAAGCCGATGGAGATCATGTTGCCCAGATTGATGATGAGCAGCGTAGCGATGGTGGTTTTAATGCCCGGTAAGGAAATATGCAGGATCTTCTTGAACCGGCTGGCTCCGTCTACCTCTGCAGCCTCGAACAGCTCTTTGTTGATACCGGTCAGTGCCGCCAGATACAGGATGGTTCCCCAACCCGCGCTCTGCCATACGCCGATTAGAAGGTAGGTGACGAGCCAATAGTTTTTGTCTGATAGAAAAGGAATGGCATCCAGGCCCATACCGGTCAGCAGATTGTTAATGAACCCCGATTGGGTCCCGAACACCTGCAGTACAATGCCTCCGATAATAACCCAGGAAATAAAGTGGGGCACATACAGGATCGTCTGGGCTAGCTTCTTGAACCAGGTTATTCTAAGCTCATAGAGCATGATAGCCAGGATCAGAGGTGCGGGAAACGAAACGATCAGATCCAGCAGATTGAGCATCAGCGTATTGCGCAGCGCCTTGAAGAAGTTGTTGTTCTGGAACACTTCCCGGAATACATCCAGGCCTACCCATTCACTGCCGCCAATCCCCTGAAAGAAGTTAAAGTCCTTAAAAGCGATCTGTACCCCATACATGGGTCCATATTTAAAGATGATAAAGTAAATGACCGGCAGCAATAGCAAACCATACAACTGCCAATGTCTGCGTAAATAAACTGAATTCCTCACAGCCTTCACTCTCCCTCTTCCATCCTGCGGCAGCGGATGGCAGGGAAGCCGGAAGTGGCTCCCTCTACCGGTACTTCGCCGTCATTCAGCTTATTTTATTTGGAGCTCATTTCTTTGTAAGCTGCAGTACGTTCATCCAGAATAGCCTGGCCGCCGCTAGCCATGTAATCTTTGATCATAGAATCGTAATTGCTGTCGAACTGATCCGGTTTGATCATAGTCAATTTCACGATAATTTCCTGGAACTTGTCAGCCAGTGCCGTGCCGTATTTCGCTTCCGCTTCAATCGGGTGATCGAATTTCACAGGCTGAATATTGTCTGTATTCGAGATTTCCACCGACTTCTTCATATCTGCCTGATACTTCTCTGGTGTCTGTGCAATGTACGCTGCTTCATTCTTGGCATCGTCTCCGGCATATTTACCATTAACAATGATGGCAAGGTCACCGAAGTTGTAGATCCGGTCCATAGCTTCCTGAGTCGCATCCGGTTTCACTACAGGCACTCCGTCTACAAGCGTATAGTTCTCGTTCTCTACACCGAACTGCATGTCGAAGAGGTTCGTACCCGAAGCCATCCAATCGAGATATTTCAATGCGGCTTCAGCATTTTTGCTGGATTTCGGGATCATGACGTACATGGCATTTGGCGCATAAGCCGGCTTGGCATGTTTGCCCTCCGAGTTAGTAAATGCATCAACAGGTGTGATCACTGCGCCAGGCACATTGGCCTGCAGATTTTCGTACCCGCCATTTGCTGAGAAGTACAATTCACCTGCATCCTCTGTATAGAAGCCAAGCAGACCGTTCTGCAAATTCTGCCATAACTGCTTCTTGTCTTTATCAAGACCGAAGTCTTTGCTTATAAGGCCTTCGTTATACAACTTGTTCATGAATTTCAGACCATCCTTGAAGCCCGGAAGCAGTGTTGGATAATCATTGGAGCCAAGCTGCTGGGTCAAGGTATACTTCTGCTCATCGGTGAGCGGCTGGATGAAGGACCAGAGAAGCGGCTCATATTGAGCGGATGCCAGACTCACACCAAATGGAATCACCTTACCTCCGGTATTGCCCGGGTCTTTATCCTTAAATGCTTTGAGTGTAGTGTAGAGCTCATCTGTTGTCTGCGGCACCGGCAAGCCAAGCTTGTCCAGCCAATCCTGGCGGATGTAACCGGCGTATTTGCCCAGTACAAGTCTTCTGCCCGGAAGCGCGAATTGCTGTCCTTTATATTGTCCGTAGGCTAACGTGTCCTCGCCCAGAAATTTCTTAAGGTTCGGAGCATTCTTATCCAGCAAGTCCGTAAGATCTGTCAAACCGCCCTGCTCAGCATACCGGTTGAAGGTTCCAGAATCGTAGGTGAACACAATGTCCGGCACTTCACTTTGGCTGGCCATCAGTACATTCAGCTTCTGAATTTCTTCCGAACGCGGCACCGGCACGAACTGGACATCAATATTGTTCGGCTTGCCAAAACGTTCCTGCACCAGCCTTGTCAAATAACTGTCGGTGATGGTGTAGCCGGCGGGTGAGTTCCCCCGGTCGAACAACTCTACTTTTAATGTAGTAGGCTTGGATGATTCTGACGCCGCATTCCCGCTGGCTGCATCCTCCTTGGAAGAACATGCGGATAATAGCATAGAGGAGATTAATACGACCGCCACTGTAGGACCTGCCCATTTCTTAGACCATCTTGTTGTCATTCTCTCATCACCTTTCCCCTTTTGATGTTATTTAACATGTCATCGAATGTCTATCCACTGGTGTATGTCGCCTTCGATGTCACCTAGTATTACATACGAATACAAGTGCGCACAATAAACCATTTTCTGTTGATAAATATAGAGATTATGGCGCTATATATGTAGGGAAACATAACAAGTAAACAATAATCGTTAAAGTAAACTGCATTCCGCACACCAAAAGGATGCACGTCCTGCCTGCACTTCCCCCTATTGTGTGCCCGCTCTGGCATACTTATGCCACTGATGTTAGGTATTTGCCCACCCCCTCCCATTAGTTTACACAGTTCAAGTCTTGAGAAGCAAAAAAAAGACGCTCCCGGCGTCAGGCCCGGGAACGTCTGCAGTACATATTTCTATTGGCGCGCGCTAGAATGAAAACTTCTGTCCAACAAAAAAGCCAATGGATACAAACAAAACCGTCCAGACAGCGGCTCCAATACAGCATAATAAAAAATACTTTTTAAACGGCATCGCCGTAATTCCTGATATGTATCCGGCTGCATGTCTTACTCCTGGAATGAAATAAGAAAAAAAGATTGTCCAGACCCCATATTTTGCGAACCATCTTTTTACCTTCCGATATCGTTTGGGAGTCAATCCAACCCATTTACCGCATTTGTGAATAATACTGTAACCCAGCTTTCTTCCAATGGTATAGCTGAGGGTCATCCCTGCTACGGACCCGATAAAACTAAACAGTATCACAAGCAAGTAATTCAACACATGTACAGAAGCTAAGTAACCAACAAACACCATTAGTGTCTCATCGGGTACGGGAAGACCTACTATTCCGAGTGCGAGCAAAACTACGATTGCCGCATAACCGAATTGTGAGATGAATTCCGTGACCATCTCCATGATTTCACTTCCTAACCGTTATCTTTTTTAATGATGGAAACCGGATCCGGCTAATCATTAACAAAGAAAGGGCGCCAATTAATGCTATAATCACTGCTGGCTCCATATGATGATTGGGAACAGAAAAGAACGATAGAATCACTCCGGCCGCTGTAATCGGCAACCCTGTAAATTCCGTACTGGATGCAGATACATTAAATCGGGCTAATCGGAGAGCACCACAAATGATAAATACAATGGCCGCAGCTCCGCCTCCCCCATGCAAATCGCCTGACTGGTGCAGTAGAATCAGAAAAACAGGCGCAGCCCCAAATGAAATCAGATCTGCCAATGAATCGAGCTGTTTACCGAATTCACTCGGACAGTTCATTAATCTGGCTAACAGACCGTCAAGCACATCAAAAAAGGCTGCCAGCAGAATCAGAAAAAATGCAATCCTATAATAGGCTTCAATCGTAAATATCAACGAAGCTGCTCCAGCTCCTAAATTAAATACAGTGCATATCGAGGGTATCCATTTCCATATCATGATGATCTACTCCTTCTAAGAACCTTACTTATCTCCAGTCTCTTGATGAAACTTATATCCTGCACCGATGACCGTACGAATATAACTCGATTCATACCCAAGCTTCGCTCTCAGTTTCTTAATATGTGAATCCACAACCCTATAATCCCCATCAAAATCTATACCCCACACCCGATTAATGATCGCCTCTCTGGAAATCACTACATTTTCATTATTCATAAGCAGCAATAACAGCTCATATTCTTTCGGTGCCAGCTCAACCTCTCTGCCATCCACCTCCAGTTTGTGGGCTAACGTATTTAACATTGCGGACCCAAATTTCATCAAATGCCCTTGTGGCTTATAATTTTCATTTGCACGTTTCATAAGCGAGTTCGCTCTGGCAATAAGCACCTTGGGACTAAACGGTTTGGTCACATAATCATCCGCTCCAAGCTCAAAGCCGTGTACCTTATCATGATCTGCTGATTTAGCTGTGAGTATGATGATGGGCACTCCTGAGCGGCTGCGAACTTTCCGGCATACTTCAAACCCATTCATCTTAGGCATCATTACATCGAGAATTATTAAATCCGGGTAGAACAAATCGAAATCATCTAACGCATCCTTTCCGTTCTCAGCTTCAATAACCTCCCAGCCATCCTGAATGAAATAGTCTGAGATAATTTCCCTGATTCGGGTCTCATCTTCAACAATAAGAACTTTCTTGCTCATCGCATTCCCTACTTTCAATCTTGTGACTATCGTTTAATTGCTGAAATGGATGATAAAACGGACCCCATTCTGCAAATTTTCCACTTCATAGTCGAAACCGTGCATGCCCAAAATCTGCCCGGCAATCGAAAGGCCCAGCCCTGTACCGCCGGTCTTGCGGCTGCGTGAAGGCTCTCCCCGGTAAAACCGTTCCCAAATCAGATTGAGCTGATCGTCTGGTATGTTCTCGCCAATATTATCAACATAGAGATTAGTACTGGTGTCGCTATGAATCTCAATGGAGATCACACTTCCTTCTTCGGCATGACGAATGGCGTTCATAATCAGGTTGATAATGACTTGTTCCATCCATTCCTGATCAGCCAGTACATGCAGTTCATTCACAGGCACAACTATAATCTCCAGTTCCTTCTCCTTGAGTAAGTACACCAGCTTGTCAGCAACTTTCTCCACCAGTTCGCTGAGCAAAAACATCCGTTTCCTCAGCACTATGGTTCCTGACTCCAACCTCGCCAAATCCAGCATATCCTTAATCAGCATCTCCATCTTACCCGCTTCTTCGATAATGACTGACATGTAGTGCTCGCGTTTATTTACATTCACTCCATCCTGCAAGCCTTCCGCGAAGCTTTTGACAATACTCAGCGGGGTCTTTAATTCATGTGAAGCGTTGGCAAAAAAACTCTGCTGGAGCACTTCGAGTCTCTGTTTCTGCTCAATATCCTCTAGCAATTTGACGTTGGCGTCTTTCAGATCACTTAGCGCACTGTCCAGTTTCTGCGACATCAGCAGCATACTGTTCGACAGGCTGCCTAACTCGTCCTTTTGGCGAATCGGGGATACAGCCGTAAAGTCGAAGTTAAGCATCCGCTTCGCCATCTGATTCAGGGCGATCAGCGGTTTGGTTACTATTTTTGAGAAGAACAGGGATAAGATAAGGATCAGTAAGAAGCCCCCAATTCCCAAATAGATATAGAATTCACGAAGTGCATCATTGGTATCGCTAATTTCCTGGATGGAGGTAACCGAGAACAGGATTTCCAGCTCTCCATTATTTTTTAAGAGAGGCTGCAAAATGATAACATTGTTTGTTCCACTCCAGGATTCAAACCATGGGAACTGTTGTATCTCCATATGGTTCAGCCGCTTTTTTAATTCACCGGATAACGGAAATGTCTCGGACAACGCCTGCATGAGCAGACCTTGCCGCTGATTCCAGATTTTAAAGTAAGGCAGTTCAATATTGCTTACCGTCCCTGACACCTGAGAGGAAACCTCTCCCTCATACTCACCGATCACTTTAGAATCCGATATGTATATTTTTTCGGGATAGAGCACGCTGGTATTCTCTTTCCCCCGTTTCTCTACCTCACCCAAGAGCGTGATCCGATCCCCTTTCTGAATATTCGCAGCTCTGAACTGGTCTCCATACAGAGTCATAAACAGAGATAATGAGACTGTCATTTTCTGACCGTCATCCTGCGTGATACGCATATGGTAAGGATCATCAACAACCACTTTTCCATCCATATCTATGATTGCCAGTTGGCTTCTGTTCCGGGTCATGAATTTGAGTATTTCACGGGTGAGCTGATTGGAGCTCCAATCCTTACGGGTATAATCAGAGGCAAACTTCGCCAGATGCTGTTCCACCTTATTTAATTTGTGATTCTCGTAAAAGTCATTAAAGAGCAGCAGTTGCGAGAGAATGATCATCATATAAAAAAAGGCAAAAAACAAAACAGTTATCATAAAGAGTTTGAACGTAATACTCTTATTTTTCATAAATTCTCCTTGTACTTCAACTCTATTTATCTATTATACCTAATTGGTTTGTTCGCTATGTGTCCAAAAAAAAAAGCCCTTCAGAATCGTTTGAAGGACTTCATTCCACTATTTCGTACCTTTTCAGTAGCCTCGCCTAACCCAGGAACGTCTGCAACTTAAATATTATATTAGTCTACATCACTTTTACCCGAAAGGCTTCAACACTGACTTGATTCCCGTTCATCGTCAAGGCTGCATCGTAATATCCCCGGTCCCCGTTCGGCTTGCATTTATAATCCCCCGAGCATCCGCAGACAAAAAACTTGGTTGTGGCAAATCCAGGGTAGATATGGTCAAGCTTCCGGTAAAATAAATGTCCATGATGCGTAAAAATGGCAAGTACCCTGTCTCTTGCTTTTGGAGGGATGGCCATGAAAAACTTGCTGGTTTCCGACTGGCTCAGCACATGGCTCGGCTCCACAGTAATCCCGGCAATCTTCAAAGGCCAATGAAAATCAATCACATAAAAGTGCTTGTCATCCAGCTTCTTCAGCAGCGCCAGGCTCGCCGGACTGAACTGGCCTAACGCACAATCGAGCCACACGTACTTCACTTTGCCTTGCGTTCCCGGAAAGTTCATTTGTCCAGACACAGCACCCAAATATTTAGTGAATAACGGCCGGGTACTCGCCTCCCAATTGCCTATGGATGCTTTGTAAGGAATACTTCCAAGCGTGCTTAATACAGTGTTCTTGAAGTCCTTGTAATACTCATCTGCATGATTCCCATGATCTGCCCCCGCCTGGGCATTGTCGCCGCCGAATATCACAAACCCCGGTTTTACACCGCTCACCGCTTTCGGCAAAAGGTTCTTAAATATGGCGGAGCTGTTCCCATATCCCACATGACTGTCCCCGATCACCGCAAAGCGGATAACCTGGGCTTTGGCCGAGGGACCGGCTGTCCGCTTAACCGCAGTTCTGGAGGGAAGAATTCTTGCGGGGACCGGTGAAGCCTTCTTTTTCATCATGTCTCGCCTCTCTCGAATGGTTTAGTCAGATGTAATAGTATTTATATTCAATACTGAATTACATATCTTGGACATAGGAGAGGCTTTTTCAGGAGTTCTGATCAAGAAAGCTTCTGCAAAAAATCTACAATTTGCTCCATATAGCCTTTGACCGTGATTTGTCTTGGCGCGAACAGGCTGATCATCACGGCCCGCAGCCTGGAATCCGCCGTTCGGGTAGTCAGCATGGAGTGCTCTGTGCCGGGAAAGACCTTGACCGTGAGCAAGGATGGGCTCACCTCTCTGCGGTATACCTCCTCCGTTTCCTTCCAGTCTATATTCACATCCTCTTCTCCCAGCAGGAGGAGTACAGGAGAGTTGAAGTGCTGCAGATCGTCAGTCGCATCCGCACTGAAGTTCTTGCTCACGAAGGTCCAGCGGTCCCGGGACATCACATCCTCCTTATTCGCTGCTTTTACATATTCTTCATACGTTGCGTTCTTTGCCAAAAGCTCCTTGATTTGCTGTTCATACGCTACCTGAGCTGAAATTTCTTCCCCGGAATATCCATCCTTCGCCATTTGCATCCGCGTATTGTACTCCCCCTGGGTTAACCAGTTGATCGCTGGAGATACCAGAATACTGAAGGCAAGCGGCTCCTTCCCCGCAAGCTTCGGAATCACCCATCCAGCCTGGCTGGCTCCCCACACACCTATCCGTGAAGGATCAATCATCGGCTGTGTTCTCGCCCAGGCCAGCGCCTGGCGTGCTTCTTCCACGCGGTCATCCATGCTCTGACCGAGCCAATTCCCTGCTGATCCGTCAATGCCTCTCTTGTTCAGCGACAGCGAAGCATAGCCCTGTGCAGCAAGCCGCTCCCATAACGGCTTATATCCATCCTCGTGGGAAGCATTAATCGGCCCGTCACCGTGAATGAACAACACAAATCCCAGCTTACCGGAAGCGTTCTTCGGCAGGACAAGCGTACCGGTTAACTTGCCTTGGGGAGAAGCGATCTCGATGGACTGCTCCCTCATGTCGAAGCTGTTTTGCTGGAATACATACAACACCGCACCCGCACAGAGCAGCACACCAACCAGGAGTGATATTCCTATTTTTCTTTTCATTAGGACTCCTCCCCGGCTCTATTCTCTGTGGGATCGAGCGGCAAAATCATATAGTCCCATTCCCATTCACGAACAAGAACATACAGCAGCAGACGGTGCTGCTCTTCTTGCGTACAGAAGGAAAATTGTTCATACAGCCGCTTGGCACCTGCATTGCTCCCGGAGACATGGAGGCTCAAGAAGGTCCATTGCGGCTGACAAACCGCATGAGCCTGCGCCCATTGCAGCAGCAGCTTGCCTGTCCCCTTCCCGCGATGCAGCGGATGGACAGACAGATCGGCAATATAGCATTCTCCGTCTTGCGGCTCATGGCTCAAAACGTGTAACGCGGTCAACAGCTTGAACACCTTCCATCTCCCGAACCGGGCCAGTTCCCGCATCTCTGAAAATCTTGCAGGGGGATGCGCTGCCGCAATATCAACGCCTGCACCCGGTTTCCACTTGAGGCACAGCGTTCCAATCACCGTTTCTTCATGAATGGCTACCACACGTTGACTTGACTGTTCTCCCGGAAAGGCATCCAGCAGCTCTTCGAACAAGAGAGCCAGATCGCCCTCCCCCATCCGGGTTAAGGGAGAAAACTTGCCGCTGAACGCGTGCACAAGAAGTTGGCTGACCTGCCGGTTGTACTTGGCCTGCATCGGTTCAATAGTGAAGGAGGATTTAATCATGCGGATACCATCCGCTGCAGCAGCTCGTAATGAAGCTTATCCTGACTGAACAGGGAGAGATACGATTTCTCAATGAGGATCAGAGGTCCCGCGGAAATATAGGCATGCTCTGCCGCATATTCGCCAAACCGGACGATCTGTTGAGCCAGTTCCTCCTCCCGGGACACCAGAAACGGGGAGCACAGATACTCTCCTGCAGCCAACACCAGGTCTACCGTTTCCGTGGCTTCCGTGACTTCTGTGCAAAGTACAGCGGAACCGGTGCCTTCATACACATAATGAATGTCTGCTTCAAACAGGTTAAGGGCAGGCTTGGCATACTCCGCAAGCTGTCTTGCCTGTAGGGCAGACTGTGCGTTAAGCTCGAACCACCGCCTCAAATTTACGGATTCCCGCCGCACTACCCGGTAAGCCGTGGTGTCCTGGCTGAAGTCATCGTGCTCATGCAGTACCTTGCCAATAAACTGCTGAAGCTGCTGAAGCCGGAGAATCTCGGATTGCGTGTCTTCCAAAGAGTTCTGAAGCAACTGCCGGACCTCCTCCGGCCCAAAGTCTGTCATACATGCCTTGACCGCCTGGACCGGCAGCCCCAGCTTCCGCAGCAGCATAATATGGGCCAGCTGATAAATCTGGTCGATGCTATACCTCCGGTACTGGTTGTCGTCAGTATAAGAAGGCAGAAGTACACCCTTTTCTTCAAAATAGCGGATCTGATGCACCGACACATTCATAAGCTTGGCTAGTTCACTGATGGTGATCTCACTCTTCATTAACTTCACTCCTACCGTTCTGGATATCTGTAAAGATACACCTTAGGTCAGACCTAAGGTCAAGAGTGGAACATCCTACAGCCATTCCTCCGTCAAAAGCTTCTTTAGCAGTTCAACCTGCTCCTGCCCTAATCGATCTATGATCTGCCGCTCCATCTCTACCTTAATCTCCAGCATACTCCGGCATGCCTCAGACCCTTTTCCAGTTAGAGTGATATGCTTGTCCCGGGCGTTGCCAACGACCTGGGCGATCTTGACATATTCTTCGGCAAGCAGGCCGTTGATGCATTTCTGTGCACCCTGCCGGGAAATATGGATTAACCTGCTAATTTCTGAAATAGACAACAAGCTATGCAATTCAAGCATGGCCAATATATGAGTTTCGGTCTTATTAAGCGGGTAGCTGCTCCGCCCGTTCACCTCTTCCCGCAAAGCCTTATGCTTTTCGCTGATTAAGTCAATTAAATTCAGGTTTTGTATATAATCCTTCATCTGTCGGGCCTCCAAATATACAGGTGATTTAAGTGTATCACTTTCAGGATGTTCTTTGTCAACCTGGTTGACGATTAATTTGGGGTCTGTTACTATGATCGCAGTCACAAAATTATATTTCAAGGGAGTTTGGGCAATGGGAAAGAATAAAAAAGAGGCTTTGATCTTTACGGCAATCATGTGTACGTTAATGGTGCTCTTCATGAGCATTTATAATGTAGTTCTCTCTACTGGCTGGACCAGCAGCGTCATTGCGGAGGTAGCCATCGGCTTTGTACCCGCATTAATTGTCGGCCTGTTCATGGATGTGGTGGTAGTCAGCAGAATAGCCAAAGGAATCGCGTTCAAGCTCGTCAAACCGACAGATCCAACCATCAAAAAGGTACTTACCATCTCCTTCTTCATGGTCTGCGGCATGGTGCTGTGCATGTCCTTATACGGCACCCTGGCACACTACGGACTTAGCGGCAACTTCTTCGCCCATTACTTTTCAACGGTGGGACTCAATTTCATCTGCGCGCTGCCCCTTCAGCTCATTGTAGTCGGTCCGCTCACCCGGTTCCTGTTCATGCGGATTTTCCCGGTGCCGGCTCATGCGGCTGCATAACCTATATTTCCAACGCCAAAAAGCAGAGATCATCCATTCATTGGATAATCTCTGCTTTTTGTTTATTACGTTCCGATTCAACAACGGGAGGATAGTTCAATTATAGTTGTTTTATATTTCCAGCGAAACTTTTTTAAATGTTAATATGGAATTAATTGAACTGATAAGGAGTTTTAAAGGATGAACAAAGGTAGAATCGTATTTTTAAATGGCGTTACGAGTTCTGGAAAAACATCAATAGTAGATGCTTTGCAGTTAAAATCGAACGAATTTTTTTATGTTGTTGCCAATGACCTTTTTGAAGAAATGATAGGCGAACGTTATCTTCGTGAAGATTACTGGAAGTATTTAAGTGAAGTAATTATTATGATGTATCATACAGCCAAATTATTTTCTGACCATGGTAAAAATGTACTTATTGATGGTATTCTGGTAGAAAGACCTGAGTTGAAACCCCATTATGAAAAAGTGAAGAATATATATTCTGGGTACCCATTATACATAGTTGAAGTGTTTTGCCCTTTAGACATTTGTCGTCAGAGAAATATTTCACGGGGAAATAGAACCGAAGACCAATCGGACTGGCAACACAAAATCATGGCAAAAGATATCCAGTATAATTGTACGGTCAACACACATTTAAATACTTCCGAAGAATGCGCAGATTTGATTTTAAAAAATATATATGAAGATGAAGTATGAATTACTCTACTCAGGGCGGCATATTCGTCTAACGGGGAACGATAGTTCTCATTGAAACGAGGAGGAATACATTTTGCAAATCATAACTGAACGACTAATCATCACTGCTTTTAACCAGGAAAATTACAAGAAGGTATCTGAAACGTATTCTATAAGAAAGCATATCGTCAATTATTTGGATAACCTTAAGGAAGACCCTGAATTGTTGGGCTGGGGCGTGTGGTTTGTAACTTTAGCTGATCATAACCAAGTTATTGGCGACATTGGATTTAAAGGAAAGCCTGATGATCAAGGCATTGTAGAAGTTGGGTATGGTTTTATTCCGGAAATGCATAACAAGGGGATCGCTACAGAGTCGGTTAGAGCAATTATTGAATGGGCATTATTATCAAAAAAAGCAAAAAAAATCGTGGCAGAGTGTCATTTAGATAACATTCCTTCTATTAAAGTTCTGGAGAAATTGAAGATGACAAGAACCGGAATGGAGAACGGAATGATTAACTGGGAATTACAACATGATCACCATCGTGGATCTTAGAAGAAACGTATCTTCAATAAAACAGCGGCAGTCAGGGACTTCATTTGTCGTCCCTGACTGCCGCTGTTTCTTTTATTAGGGGCTACCTATTTGCAGGAAGAATTCCTCCTATTTACCTGCCAGTCTGCTCCTGACCGCTGCCGCAGCTCCGATGGCTCCAGCTTGATTGCCTAAGACCGCCTGCCTGATGATTACAGGTTGATGCGGAGCATAACGGCTGACACGGTCTGTAATCTCCTGGACATAACCAGCATTCTTCTCCACTACCCCGCCGCCGAGAATGATTAGATGAAGGTCAAGAGTGATCGTTATATTCTTAATGACAACCGCCATCTGCTCATAAGACTTGTTCAAAATCTGCACAGCGGCTGCATCCTCCTGTTCCGCTGCTGCAAATACATGCTCCGCCCGGACCGGTCCGCTTCCCGCGATTTGCCGGATCAGGGAGAACCGGCTGTCCTCAAGCAGATAATCGGCGGCCTTCTGGCCAATCCCTGTACCGGACACAGCCATTTCAAAAGGCCCGAATTCACTGTTCTCCGAATCGGCAGAAACAAGGTCAGCTTCCGGTTCAAGAATTAAGTAACCAATCTCACCGGCCGAAAATCCGGCCCCCCGGTACAGCTGCCCGTTCAAAAACATAGCTCCGCCAATTCCCGTTCCTACTGTAATCATCATAAAATGTTCAGAGCCGGCGGCGGCTCCGGCAGCATGCTCTCCAAGCGCCGCCATATTCACATCGTTATCAAGCACAATAGTCCCCGGATAATGGTCTGCGATGACCGGACGGATATCTATGGCAGGCCAATTCAGTGCAGGGGCACTGGATAGAATCCCCGTGGATTCATTCATCACCCCGGGAAACCCGATACCAATTCCGCTCAGCGAAGAAAGCCCGCCCCCGTTCTGCACACAAAACTGCTCCAATTCATCAAACAACCAGGCGAAGAACAACCGGGGATCACGCGTAAGTTGTGTCTCAAGCTTACGCTGCGCCAGGATATTCCCTTCTTCGTCAACCAGGCATAACAGCGTTTTGGTTCCGCCCACATCGATTCCGGCACTATGAATGTTCATTCCAGCATACCTCCAGATTCTATTGATTATGTCTAAAGCGTCCATTCTTCACGGAGGCGGCGAAAGGCAGCTTGTACCGCAATTTGAATGGCTCCGGTAACGACATCCCTCTCCCGGTGGCATGAGACTGCCAGGTGCGGGTTGCGATCCAGCCCTGTTAACCGGGCTTCCAGCCGGTGTAGCAATACGTCTCCGTTGCTGCCAAGTCCTCCACCTAAAACAATTGAATCCGGAGCGATTACAGCGCAAATATTGGTTAATGCCTCTGCCAGGATTCCACTATACGCGTCCATTACGGACTGTGCCACAGGGTCACCCTTTCTGACCTCTTCGAACAATCTCTCGGCAGAGATTCCGGGTTCAGAACTGAAGTAATCCGGCTTCTTGTCCTGCTCCCCTGTTATAGCGGAGGTAAGCTTTTGAAGTCCCTGGGCAGAAAGAACATCCTCCAGCCTCCCGGCACTGAGCCTCATATTGGCTAATTCCCCTGCTCCTCCGCCCAGGCCGCGGTAGATTGCACCATCAATAATGATGCCTCCCCCGGTTCCCTCGCCTAACGAGAAGTATAAGAGTGAGCCCCCTCCTCCGGCATCGCCGGTTAAGGAATACTCCGCGAGTGCCGCCAGATTCACATCATTTTCAGTGATAACGGGGACGGGAAGAAGCCGGGTTAAGTTGGCAAGCTCCAATGTAGTTTCGAGGCCCTTCAGCGGTGAAACCAGCCTAGACACTTCACCGCCAGCAGGGTCCACGACCCCGGGAATTCCGATCGCGGCAGCCATAATCTTGTCCCATGCGACACCGTATTCCTTAAGCAGCCCTTCCAGGCTTTGAACTAAAAAGGTCTGGAACTCTGTAGCCGTCAGGCTTCCTTCAGGCATTGCCAGCTGTTGGTACTGGACAATCTGCCCTCCCATATCAGCCAGCGCCATCCTGATCCGTGTAGCCCCCAGATCAACGCCAGCCACATAAAAGCAATGGGTATTGAATTCAAGCCAGGTTGCTTTTCTCCCCTGGGAGTTGTCGGCCCTGCCCGTCTCCCTGACCAGTCCACGCCCGATGAGATGAGTTATGGCTGAGGATACGGTTGGTTTGCTTAACCCGGTCTGACGGCTGAGATCGGCCCGTGATTGCGGTCCCCCGCCTATAATCTCATCCAGAATCAGCAATTCATTCAGATTGCGCATGGTTCGCGGCGTACCTGCAGATTGGTTTTTCATTGTTCATCCTTTTTGATATAGTTAGTTAATTTTATTAACTAACTATACCTGCTGGCCCTATATTTTTCTAGCCCCCAAGAAAAGTATTTATTTCTCTTAGCTCCCTGGGGGCTTAGGTTCTTCTATTCTTTCACCAATCCCTCTCTCATCAAGCCATATAGAACAATATCACTCATCGCCTTGATGCCGGACTCGAAGCTAACCGGATGATTGGCAATAAACTCATAATCGAGCAGCTTTCTCAGGGTTTCATTCAGCATGAGCTTGAGAATGACCGTGTCCACCTTCCGCAGCTCCTGATGATTCATTCCTTCCTGCACCAGCTCAATGACACCATCCCAAATCGTATCCAGGTGATGGTTCACCTTCTCGTAGAGCCGGGGATAATAACGCTGAAGGTCATCCATATGCCGGATAATAGTACCAATCGAATAAGCATCAGGTATGTTCTGAAAATAGAGCCTGATTTTCTCCTGAACAGAAAGCTCTGCATTTTCCAGGATGTCCGTATCTGATTGGGTAATTTCCGTAAACACAAAATCTATGGTTTTCTCTATCATTTCATCCTTACTTGAAAAATAGGCATATACGGTACGTTTACTCGTACCCAGCTCTCTGGCCAGGTCCTCTGTCGTAAACCTCGTGCCTTTGGCGCCAAAACATTTTAAAATTTTTAAATATACGTTATTGTCCATGCCCTTGCCCGTCCACCCTTCCTCTAGCTTCCCGTTACTACCTTAACACTTAGGTAAGGATACGCGGAAGGGGTTTTACCATACGATATAAATAATACGGTTTTTTCTCTATCGTATCCGCGATCTGGTATCCCAGCCGCTCATATAGCTTGATGGCCCGGAAATTCTCTTGCTTGACGGTCAGGGAGCATTTCCCGTAGTTGCTCAATCTGGCTTTTCCCTCTGCAAAATGAATTAATTTCGAACCGATTCCGTATCCCCGGCCTTCCGGCAAGGTAGCCAATGCTCCGATGTGATATTCATCCGCTCTTCCCTCATTCAGGCTCACCATAGACCACAAATCCTGCAAATGCAGCAGCGAATGCTTGATGAGCTTCCATTTCCGCATTTTGATTAGCTCCCGGACCGTGGGCCACACCAGCTTATCCATCACCGATACCGGGTAGCAGGTAATCATCCCCATGGTTCTGTCATCCAGTCTTGCCTCAAAAGCATATTGATGGCTGAAACGGTTTTTTCCGAGACCCCATAATTGTTGTAATGTGCTCTCAATTAATGTTTGATCTATCGTTCCGACCAGCGGATAAGCCATATAATCCAGTGCCATACCCATCAGTCTGCCTCCGGACGCCGATTTGGGGTTGCCATTCATAATTGTAATGTTATCCATAATAAAAGCTCCTTTCGATTTTACTATTTCGGTACTTAAATAGTTTTTATAGTACCAAGATACGTTAACCCCTGCCCCTTGTCAAATAACGCCTGTATCACGTCCAATCATTCACACACCAACATACATATTTTATAAATAGACCAAATCTATTACAAGGAGCTGAGTACCGTGGCCCAGATTCTCGATTTCAGTAAAAGTGTTGCCGCCAGCTTCAGCCAGTCGATCTCGATCCCCATTCTTGGAACGCCTTCAAGCAATACGCTCGCTCAATTCGGTTTGGCAACAGGGCAGGGAGGCAATGTGTGGCTGAGCGCGTCAGTCGGTGTCCAGAATACGATGGGAAGTCCGGATTTGCTGTTCACAATTTCACGGGGAAGCACGGCGGTGTTTACGATTACGGCGAGTGCGCTGAATATCAATCAATATGATCCGATCAGCTTCTCTTTTGTGGACAGTAACTTGACCGCTGGCTATTTCGCCTATACCCTTACCGTTTCGCAGATGAATTCCGCTGTTCTGAACAGTGCAAATCTGGTAGGTCCCGTGTTATTTTCGGGCCTTTCCCTGGTGTGACTGCCATGACACAAATTATTGATCTGGGTAAAAGCATCCCGTCCAGCTTCTCTCAGTCCACCTCTTTATCTATATTAGCTTTGCCAAGCAGCCTCATTCTTGGACAATTCGGGTTGAATGTTGCCACAGGAGGATCGGTTCAGCTTGAAGCCACTATCGGTCTGCAGAGCACCGGCATTAATTCCCCGGATGTTATCTTCACTATCGTACGCAATGCGGTGCAGATCAGCACCTTCCGGTCCAGCGGTACAGCTGTGAATGCCTTTGATGCAGTGAAATTATCTTATGTGGACTCCGGGCTGACTTCGGGTTACTACGCTTATGCAATAACCGCGTCTTCTGTATCGGGCGGAAATATCCCCAACGTCATCGGACCTATTGTATTTGCAGGCTTATCCATAATCTAGGCGGGGTACAGCAGAGAGAGAATTCTTCTCCTCTGTACCTATACATATTTCGGGATGATTTGCATAGGACAAATACAAAGCAGCATATTTTCTTAACAGTCGTTAATCAGGCCGGAAGGAGTTCATGCGATGCCCTTCACAACGGGAGCGGTATATAATCCCCCAACAGGCTCCACCCATTTGGACCGGATTCAAATCTCCTGCTTAAACGATTCCACTATTTCCCCCATTAATCTCACGCTGCAGGTATTCCATTTTCGGGGAGCCAATTCCACACGTGTGGCTGTAGGAGAGGCACTTTTCCAGCTGGACCCCCAGCAGCTTGTGATCCAAACCTTCTCCGTAAGTCTAGCCAATTATTATGAGGTTCAGATTAATTTCTTTAGTGCGGTAAACACGGTTATTAATATCTTTGCACTCGATGTTAACGGAAACGTGCTGGATCGGATCCTGCAGTCTGAGCTTACATACTTTGACCGTTTATCGATTATTACCCCCTAAAATGAGGTGATCCATTGGCTAACGTGAACATTACTGCTGCCTTACCGGGCAACCATATTGAACCCTCCATAGCCGTAAATACGCTGGACCCCAATATTCTGTGTGTGGTAGCGGTGGAAGACAGTACGGGTACTGCATTAACCGGTTTTTACCGATCGATCGACGGGGGATTAACCTGGTCAAGCTCTGTATTGCCGCAAGCTCCGGGGTACATGAGTGCAGAAGCGCCTACGATCGATTATACGTTCCCCAACACCTTTATCGTAGCGGTTCACTTTTTTAATGAATTCCGGGATGGAACCATTGCGACCTACACCTCTTTTGACAACGGGCTTACCTTTAATCCTCCTGTCCTTGTGCAGCAAGGATATGGCTTATACGTACATAACGATGAACCTTTCATCGCTGTTGACCGCTCTCCCTCCAGCCCATACCGGGGAAATGCTTATGTAGGGTATACACCCATTTATGATCTTTCCCAGAACTCGGCCATTTTTTTTCAGCGTTCTCTGGATCAGGGACTCAGCTGGGAGAGCCCCCAGCGTATATCGGATCCCCGGGGGGAACTTGACCGTGCCGCTCTAGCCGTTGGACTCGCCGGAGAACTATATGTAGGGTACATTCAGACCCGGTCCAACCTTCCCACTTATGCGCTGATTCGGGTGTCCCTGGACGGCGGGCTCACCTTCAACCCTCCGGTTACCCGGGGAGCCACATTCATAGCCAATACGGTGCCTGTACCCAGCCCCTTGCCTGTGCCGAATTATGCTTTTCGTGTACAGACCAACCTGAGTTTGGGGACCGACATTTCCGCCGGACAGTTCGGGGGGTTTGTGTATGCGGTCTGGAATGATTTCCGTCTGGGCTATGCGGATATCTTCTTTTCCCGTTCACCGGACGGGTTGTTGTGGTCCACGCCCGTCAACATCACAGGAGCACCGGCAGGCTCACAGAACTTCTCCCCTTCCATTACCGTCTCCCCCTCGAACGGAACCATACGGGTGATTTATTACACCAACCGGGTGAACGGATTTCTATTGGATGTTTTTGTCGCCGAATCTTTCAATGCCGGCGTCTCCTTCGCCAATCGGCGGATATCCGATGTTTCCACCAATCCAAACGGTAATTCTCCCACGCCTGTTCCTCTGATTGGCGACTATATCACTGCAGCTACCAAATTCCCTGATACACTGGCTGCGGTCTGGAACGATTCGAGATTGGGCAAGCAGGATATCATTTATGGAAATTGAGAACTTCACACGAATTTGCGCGTTAATTTGTGGGATCCAGGACATACTATGCCAGTAAGCAGAGACGGAACTACCGTCTTTTGAAAGAAAAATAAAAGGTATAAAGGAGTATGTGTATGTCAGGGATATTAGGCGGAAATTCAAAAGATGAACCTATGCATTACGGAGAAATCTATGGTGTATGGCAAGCTTCAATAGTTGCAAAGGGATCTATCTCCTGTTACCGTGCATACCTGAATCACGCAGGCGACCATGATCTGAAGAAAGTCCTTGGCGCACTGATTGATCAGGCTGAACTGGAAATAAGCGAATGCGATAAACTATTGACAGACAACGGTATTGGCACTGCTCCGGCACTGCCTGACAGACCACAGGTCAAGCTCGAAGACATTCCTGTGGGAGCAAGGTTTACAGACCCCGAAATTTCAGCCAAAATTGCAGCGGACGTCGCCACTTCATTGGTAGCCTGCAGCCAAGTAATGGGACAAAGTATTCGTGAGGATATTGGGGCTTTATTCGCCAAGTATCACATGACCAAGGCAGCCCTTGGTGTTAAAATTCTGAAGATGTCTAAAGAAAAAGGCTGGCTTATTCCTCCGCCGCTACAAGTGAAAAGACATGAAACCGTAAACGCCTAACAGCAGTAGCCCTTTTTATCCGAACCGGATAGAGAGGGCTTTTTAATTTCACACTTGTAAATTCTCCGCAAAAGAAAGGCTTAATTTCCAATCTGGCGGCTACAATATACATATTCAAATGATTGGGAGGTCTTTTGTGAAGAACAAGGATTGTATTGTGAATTCTGCGGCAGAGCATAAACCTATTCATCTGGAAGGCCTGCATCATGTCCCTCATAGCAACTGGGCATACCTCTATAACAATGACACCTTCCATTTGCGCGTCCGGACCCAGAAGGAGAATGTAGAGCAGGTCTTTGCCCTTACGGGCGACAAATATGATTGGAAGAACTATCATCATGAGCACAGGATGCAAAAGATAGCAGCCGACCAGCTTTTTGATTATTGGGAAACGGCTGTAAAACCCGAAAACAAGCGCTTCTCTTATGCCTTTCGCTTTCAAGCCGGAGAGGAGACCGTCTGGATGACGGAAGCAGGAATCTTCACCAGGCAGCCTGAACCGCCGGAAGGATACTTCGAAAGACCTTATATCCATGAAGTGGATCTGTTTAAGGCTCCGGAATGGGCCAAGTCTGCCGTATTCTATCAGATCATGCCCGACCGGTTCGCCAATGGCGACCCCGGAAATGATCCCGTGAGTATTTCGGCATGGGGAGATGCGCCTACTGTTGAAAGCTTCTTCGGAGGAGATCTTCAAGGAATCATAGACCATCTGGATCATTTGGCTGAGCTGGGGATCACTGCTATATATCTGACCCCAATCTTTGAAGCTCCGAGTAACCATAAATATAATACAACCGATTACAGGAAGGTGGACCCGAATTTTGGTGACCTTGCGGTACTGAAGAATCTGGTCCAAAGCGCTCATGCCCGGCATATCCGTGTTGTGCTTGACGCCGTGTTTAATCATATCAGTGCACAGTCGCCCCAGTTTCAGGATGTGATCGAACATGGACCACACTCCCCCTATGCCGGCTGGTTCCACATTCATGAGTTTCCTGTGAAGGTAACCCATGGGAAGCCCAACTATGAGGCGTTTGGTTTTTTTGCTGAGATGCCCAAGCTGAATACGGCAAATCCTGAGGCCCGGAAATATCTGCTGGATACTGCTGCGTATTGGATGAACGAAGTAGCTATTGACGGCTGGAGACTGGATGTGGCCAACGAAGTTGACCATACCTTCTGGAGGAACTTCCGCAGGCTTGTTAAAACCATCAATCCCGACGCTTTTATCATTGGAGAGGTATGGAGTGATTCTATGCGCTGGCTGCACGGAGATCAATTCGATTCGGTCATGAACTATCCGCTTGCAAGGCGTTTGATTGAATATCTGAATAACGGTGACATTGACGCTCAACGCTTCGGAGCCCAGATTAGCAACCTCCTGATGCGTTACCCGCAGCAAGCCAATGAGGTATTGTTCAACCTGCTCGCGAGTCACGATACTCCGCGGATTCTCACGCAGCTGGGCGGGGATGCAAGAAAGCTTAAGCTTGCTGCAGCCCTCCTGTTCACTTTTACCGGCACTCCCTGCATCTTGTATGGCGATGAAATCGGTCTTGAGGGGACTGGTGATCCGGATTGCCGCAAATGCATGATCTGGGAAAAAGAGTTCCAGAACCGGGAGCTGTTCGAGTGCTACCGGTTTCTGATCCGGCTGCGCGGAACGTTCCCGGCTTTGCAGACAGGCCGTTTCCATGTCCTGAAGGCAGATCCGGGGGAACGTGCTTTTGTATATGAACGTATGGATGAGCATGCACATTTCGTGATTTCACTGAACCCTTCGGACCAGCTTGTTTCCCTGTCCCTTCCGCTGGAAGGACACTTTCAGGATGTAACAAATGAGGAACCGGTGATTTCAACAGGGGGCAGCTTGCAGCTCCATCTTGATCCGTTCAGTTACCAAGTTCTGATCAAGAGGTAAAAGCAGCCCCCGTCTGAACCGGAGACAGCGCGTGGGTATGATCGAGATAAATAAAAGCGTTGTAGCGCTTCGAAAGAATGGAAGGTACGTAATTGCCCCGCTCTCGTTCCGGATGGTAGACCACACCAATAGCCCGGTGTCCGATAACCTTCTGATCTAGTACGGTCTCTCCCTGGCTGAACAGGAGCAGCTTGTCTTCTGCCCCATCCCGGTGCAGCAGCTCCTCCCAGCTGTTCTTCAGCGCTGGCGGAACCTGCATTTCCTCCGCTGGAGCTCCCCAGGCTCTCCCGGCAATTACCGTCCCCCGGTACGTCCCGAAGCCTACGGCATATACGGTGCTTCCATATTTTTCACGCAGCAGTTGGCCCACATTGACCATTTGGTCTTCAGCCATATCCGTTGCCCGGGCATCACCAATATGAGTGTTATGCTCCCACACCACTACCCGGGCGCCCTCACCATGGAACTCCATCAGCTTCTCCAGGGCTGCCACCATGTGGCGGTCCCGGATGTTCCAGGAATCGGAGTCATGACGTATCATCGTCCGGTAATAGGATTCCGCCCCCTGTACAGTCATCGCATTGAGCTCCGCGCTTAATGCATTCTCGCGGTCAGCCGGATGGGCCTGCTTCCACTCATCCTGAAGTTTGCTTAACAGCGAAACAACCTCCTCCTCGCAGCCCTCTCCATATAAAGACGCTGATATCCCATACGACTGCCCCTCCCTGCCATAAGGTTCAAAGCATTCAAAAGCATGTATAGCCGCTTCCAGGTCCGGGCTGCCTTTGGAAGCGAGGTATTTCAGGATTTCATCCATCGATTCCCAAAGACTATACATATCTATGCCGTAAAAGCCAACCTTCTCTGAATCCGGCCGCTCTTGATTATAGCTGCGCAGCCATTCCGCCAATTCCAGAATTTCGCGGTTTGCCCACATCCAGGAGGGCCAGCGGGTATAATCGCTGAGAGCCGCCCTTGCATGGTCTGCCGCATCCGGATACCCTTTGATATAGCGGTTAAGCGTGTAGCAGGATGGCCAGTCCCCTTCTACCGCGATGAACCGGAAGCCTTCTTCTGCGATAAGACGTTTGGTCAGCCCGGCACGAACGCTGTAGAACTCTGAGGTGCCATGCGATGCTTCTCCGAGCAGAACATAACTTGCGCTTTTGGCCTCAGCGATCAGACTGTCATACGATTCATCGCTGCCCAAAGGCTGTGCGAGCTTCCGTATGGATTGCATAAGGGTTAAATCATTCATTCGCCGTCACTCCTCCAGTTGTAATTTCATTTTTGGGTTCCATTAGTTCCGGTTTCCTCGACTCCTGCCCGGACAGGCAGCTGCCTCACATAGCTGTCCGACTGTTTCATCCGCTCCATAATATGGTCATAGTCTGCCTTGTAGGGAGTGATATCTTCGATACGCTTAAGCGTTCTGATGGAAGTCGCTTTCCCATCCTTGAAGCCTTCCTTACCAGGAACAAAGAGCACCTCATCATTAAAAAACGAGCCTGTGGGCAAATAATAGCGCATGCCGATAATATTATGGTCTGTATTGACCAGATCCTGCCCAAAAGCCGTAAACCCTTCCGCCTTCAGATCAATGCCCATGATATTGGCTACTGTCGGAAGAATGTCGGTCTGGCCTCCGGTCTGGTCTATGATTCTCCCGCTGAGCTGTCCCGGCAGGTGAATCAACAGCGGCACATTAAAGGTGCTAATGTGCTTATGGTAGGGAATGTTCAGGGCATCGCTGATCTTTTGAGGATTATACTTTTTCTTATTGAGTCCGAAATGGTCCCCGTATACAACAACTACGCTGTTATTCCACAATCCGGTTTGTTTAAGCTTATGGATGAAGGTCCCAAGGGCATAGTCAGCATAATGGATGGCCGTAAGATAATCCCCTAGCGTCTTGCCGTCTAATGCCGCATTCAGCTTCAGACGTTTCCTGTCTTCCGGGATCCTGTAAGGAGAGTGGCTGGAGACGGTAACCAACTGGGCATAGAACGTTTGATGCTTCAGCGCCAAAGCGTTCAGCTTGTTGAAGGCTACGCGGTAGAGCTCCTCGTCCGAGGCCCCGAAACGGTTAAACTTCTCTTTGTGAAAATAGGGCTGGTCATAATAGGTGTCGAAGCCCAGTGCCGGGTACAACTGGTTCCGGTCCCAAAAGCTCACATCGTTCACATGAAACGTATTCGCGGTATATCCCCGCTTATGCAGCAATCTGGCCAGACTGGGAAACTTCCGGTTCCCATATTTCGATGACATGGGTGTTCCCCCCACCGGATAGATGGAGGTATTGGCGGCAAACTCTGCATCCGACGTATTTCCACGGCCAATTTGCTGAAACAGATAGGGAAAATATAAGCTTTCAGACGCCAGTTCATTCAGTACAGGAGTCAGAGGCTGGTCTTGAACAGATTGATTCAGCAAGAAGTTCTGGAAGGACTCCAGCTGAATGATAATGAGATTATGTCCTTTTCCCGCTCCAAAATAGGCTCTGGGGCCGTCTGCACTCCGCATGGCAGCAAGCTGCTCCAGACCGGATTCAGACTGGACCCTCTTGTAGGAATGCCATAGAATAAGTACAACACTTACAAGAAATACTGTCCCCAGTAAAGTTGCTTTCCGGATAGAGAACTTTCCCAATTGATTCGTCTCTCCTCTCCTTCCTGATCAGTTACCGTGCTCGCTGGCGTTGCCATGGATTCTTCATGCCTCTCCCGGATTTGAAAGGATTATTGTCCTTAGGGTTTCCGCCTTCACTGGGCTTCACTGCGAATAATGTCAGCAGCCCCCCCACGGCCCCGACAGCTGCCATCGTTCCGAACAGTACCCAGTGTCCTCTGGTCATTAGAAGGGAAACAACGGGTGGACCCAGAGCGACCCCGATGAAGCGCATACTGCTGTACAGAGACGTAATGGTCCCCCGGTTCTCCTTTTCGATACTCTCCGTAATCAAAGCGTCCATGCAGGGCAAAGCCACGCCAATGCCGATACCGCTGAGACTCAGGAATCCGACCATGAAATAAATATTGCTGTTGAACCCTGTGATGACCATGGCTGCTGTCAGCAGGACCATGCCTCCGAATCCCAGCCATTTCATCCGCAGCTTGTTCTGGCCGATAATCTTACCACTTCCGTAAGAAGCCAGACAGAGCAGGGCCAGTGGAATCGCCAGAACGAAGCCCTTGGCGGAGCCGTGAAGGTTGTACTTGGCCTCCAGGGTTTCCGATAAGTAGAACAACACTCCAAACGTTACGAACATGCAAATCCCGCCGATGGCAAAAATCGAATATAACCAGCGACCTTTTTCATGCAGGATCTCCTTGATTCCTTTTAAGAACTGTCCCAGCGCTTTTTTCTCCGCCTGCCCTTCAGATTTCGGCTCCTTCACGAGCAATATCATTAGGACAAAGGCTACCAGACATAGAATCGGGATCGCAATAAATGGAGCGTACCAAAGTACCGTTCCCAGATAAGCGCCCAGAATGGGACTAAGCACTTTGCCGAAGGTATTCGAGGTCTCCACGACACCCAAGCCTCTGCTGACTTCTTTCTCATCCTTGAACAAATCCCCGACAAAAGGAATAACGATCGGGAAGGCTCCGGCAGCTCCGATCCCCTGGATAAAGCGCCCGCCCAGAATAACCCAGTATGCAGTGGCCCCCTCCAAAAACCATGCGGCAGCAACACAGCCAGCCCCGCCCAGAGCAGCAATGATTAAGCTTGGCAGAATAACCTTTTTACGCCCAAATCGGTCGGATAAGTACCCCGCAATCGGGATCATCAGGATAGCTATTAGTCCGTAAACGGTGATAATCATACTGACCTGAAAAGCGCTGACCCCCAGCTCGCCAGAAATTTGCGGCAGAATAGGCAGCAGCATGGAGTTGCCTAATGTCATGATCAGCGGGATGGAAGCGAGTGCAACCAGAGCCCCTTTCTTTCCCTTCATGGTAGAACCACCTTTGTAGTTATTCACATGTTGATATTGTGGTTTCTTGCAGAGGAATTCATACACTTTGTTTCCTACGGAAATTTATAACTCTGTGGCAAGATGCAGAATAAACATGCGGTCTCAGGGGAAGATACCTCACAAGAAAATTACTTTTAAGGGGGTTTCCATTTGTATTTTTACAAAGAAGGTCTGATCAATAATATTGAGGTAGATAAGCCCGATCCGGCTGCAGCCAAGGTACTCCAAGAAATTCTGGGCGGTCATTACGGAGAAATGCGCACTATGATGCAGTATTTTTTTCAGAGCAGTAATTTCCGCGGTGCAGAACTTCAGTTCCGGGACTTGCTCCGGGGCGTGTTCCTGGAGGAAATTGCCCATGTTGAGCTGGTGCAGCACACCATTAATCAATTACTGAACGGCTCAGGAGCCAATGAGGCCGGTAACGGCGGTACAGATAGTGCTCCTCTGAACGAAGCCGTAAAACATGCCAATCCGCATCATTATATTGTAGGTGCCCAAGCTTCCCTGCCTGTTGACGCAGCGGGTAATCCATGGCTTGGCAATTACGTATACAGCCACGGGAACCTGATTGCTGATCTGCTGAATAATGTCGTACTGGAATCCACAGGTGTGCTGCAGAAAACACGGATATATGAGATGAGCTCGAACAAAACCTTCCGTGAAACCCTCGCTTTCCTGATTGTCCGGGATAATGCCCACCAAAATGCGTTCGCCAAAGCGCTGGAAACGCTGGGTGTCAACTGGGGATCTCTCTTCCCTATTCCGAACTACGACATCAACAAATACCCGGAGTGCCGAAAATTTGTGGACCTCGGATATCATAACGCGCAATTTAATTTCAGTATGGAACCTAACCGGATGGGTGAGATCTTTCAGGGAAGCTCTCCAAGCCGCAACAAAGGGACGCTTGAAGTGGTGCCTCCTCCTGTTGGATTTCCAGTGCCGATGATGCCGGAATTGGCGAATGAGCACAGTCCCGGACTACATGATTTAAATCGTTAGTATAGATTATCACCAAGTTTAGAGTCACACTCTACCCAGTCCTGAATAGGCTAACGCATACCGCTTAGGAGGGATTGGGATTGTATACTTACGAGACACATAACCAGCAACACCAGCATTTGGCATGGCATGAAACCATGGAGCTGCACGAATTAACAGCTTTCCAGAGCAACCAGCTGATGCACTTTAAAATGATGATAGGCGATGTGCAAGACCCGGGGCTGCATACTCTTTATCTTGAGGCCATCCAGGGTGTAGAGCAGAATTTAAGAGAGCTGCTGCAATACTATCCGCTTGCTCCCCAAGGAACCCGGAACAGTCCCAAGGATATGGATTTGACTGCATTCTATGCAGGACAGCTGCTGGGATTTGCCAAGACCGCCGTACGCAGTTATGCGATCGGAATTACCGAAACAGCCACGCCACAGCTAAGAGCCACTCTGCAAAAGCAACTGAATGCATGTATCGCACTGCATGGCAAGGTCTTCTACTTTATGCTGGAACGCGGCCTGTATCCCTCCTATGATCTCCCCAAACTGCTTTCCAATGATGTGGCTACGGCAAACAAGGCCTTGTCCTTGTAACAGCAGCAGCCTCAAAAAGGCCCCCGGTTTTTTCGGCGGGCCTTCATTTGTTGTCCTATAACCACTCCTTACAGAATATGCTAGCTACAGAATAGTATAAGGAGGGCGGGCACTATTAATGTATTCATAGGTTATATCTTTTTGGGGCTGTCGCTTTCAGCACCGATTGGACCGATTAATGCTGCACAACTGGACAAGGGTATCCGGGGAGGCTTTATGCATTCCTGGTTTGTCGGGCTTGGGGCCATAAGTGCAGATATCATTTACATGCTTCTGGTCTATTTCGGTATTATCCATCTGCTCGATGCTCCATTTGTCAAAGCGTTTTTATGGTTGTTTGGATTTTTTGTGCTGGTATACACAGGTGTGGAGAGCATCAAAAATGCAGGCATCATCGAAGCCTCCGAAATGAGAAGCAGCGAGGCCTCCCTTTCCAAATCTTTTCTGGCCGGATTCCTGATGTCTTTATTCAATCCGCTCTCCATCCTGTTCTGGCTGGGCATTTACGGCTCTATCCTGGCAAAAGCCGCCAGCGAGTATCCGATGCATCAGCTGCTGATGTACAGCAGTGCCATTGTACTGGGAATTCTGCTCTGGGATGTATCCATGGCGGCAGCGTCCAGTGTTTTCCGTAAATTGCTGACTGCCCGCGTGCTTAAGGCGATCTCAGTGCTGTCGGGACTTTCGCTGGTCGGCTTTGGTTTTTATTTTGGGGTACAAGCCATGCGGCTGCTGTTTTTTCATTAAAGCTTGCTTTTGCGCATACGCATGCGGATCCCTTTAATCTTGAACTGCAGGCCTCCATCCAGTCTCTGAAACTCGTCTTCCAGTTTCTCCGGAGGACGGTGTCCGGAGGAAGGGGCCTCTCTCTTCTTGCGTACCTTATGCACGATAAGATCACTTGCCGCGATCAGGGCCACCAGCAGCAGACTGATGTAGAAGCCGGGCCGGCTAAGCTTATGGAAAAGTGTACCGGTCACAGCTGCACCAATAAGCACCAGACCTGTCCAGCGCTTAAATCCGCTTAACTTCGCAGCTTGGAGCAGCTTCCCTGATGACAGCAGAATAAAAGCCCAGTTGTACAAAAGCATTAATCCGGCAGCTGTAGTGATGTATTCATATACCTTCCCCGGCAGCAGCAGGGACATCACTATCGCTGCGATTAGTCCTACGGAGATCAGACACATGGCCAGCAAAGGATATTTACCCTTTAACTTCCGCGAAAAAAGCTGTGGCGCATCCCCTTCCTGCGCAAGGGTAAGCATCATTGATGTCACCGCATAGAGCGAAGCGGTCATGGTCGAGAACCCGGCGATAATCAACACACCATTGAACAGATGCGGTATAAAAGCCAGATGATCACTGGCCAAGGCAAGCACAAACGGACTTTCCTTTGGATTAAAGGCACTCAAAGGCACCATGGTCACTGCGAGGCCAATCGATACAACATATACCGCAGTTAACAGCAGCAGCATCACTTTCCCTGCTTTTGGCGCCTCTTCGGGCTTGTTCAGCCGATAGGACATGATTCCCAGCACCTCAATACCGCCATAAGCATAGAAAGCAAAGATAAAAGCAGACCACAGGCCAATGCCCCCGGCCGGAAACAATGCTGTATACGTAAGCGGAAGTTTAGGTGTATATTTACCGCCCCCGATCCATCCCGCCAGTAAAGCTGCTGCCAGCACCATAAACATCAGAATGGCGGCCACCTTGATGACAGCCAGCACATTTTCAACACGGTCAAAGCCCTTATTTCCAAAGAAAACAATCAGCAGACCCGTTAAACCAAAACCTGCAGCAAAGATCCACATCGGCACGTCCGGAAACCAGAACCGGGCAAAGATCGACAAGGCCGTAAGTTGACTCCCCATGATCAGCAGCTCCGAGAACCAGTATACCCAGCCGCTGGCAAAACCCGCCCAGCTTCCAAAGGCTTTTTTGGCATAGGAACGGAATGATCCTTGCTCCGGATGATCTGCCGTCATGCGTGATAACGCATCAAAGACTACATAAGTTCCGGCAGCAGCAAGAATGTAAGCCAGTAAAACCGCGGGCCCTCCTATGGAGATTGCCAGACCGGAACCCAGGAAGTAACCGGTACCAATGGTACCCGCAACGCCGAGCAGGCTCAGCTGCCACCATTTCAGTTTTTTGTCGTCTTTTGCATTGCCGGAAGCTTTGTCCAAATGAATTCAGTCCTCACCTGTTTGGAATTTTGAGACGCATACCGTCTTTAGGCTACCCACACCTTTTCAATTTCATTAGGCGGACAGGCATTTATCATTCCAAACCATGATGCTATGATGTACGGAGGAGGAATAGCACTAATGGACATTAGCAAATATGAGAACCTTGTTCCGAAGGTCTTTCTGTTCGTTGACCGCAAATGCTTCCCGGACTGGGAGATTGGCCGCAGCCTAATTGATTTTCATGATCTTACATTCATTCTGGAAGGCCAGGCAGATTATTATATCAACGGAGAGAAATTCACTGTAAAAGCGGGCGACATGCTCTATGCACCTCCCGGCAGCATCCGGGAAGCCCGAACCTGTAAGGAATATCCGATGCATTCCTATGCCTTTAATTTTTTCTGGGAAGGCCCGGATAATCAAATCCAGCTTCCTTTTGAGACAGTAACCAGGAACTGGAGGACCAAAGAGATCCTGGAGGATATCAGAGAATTCTCGCATGTGTGGATGGGCAAGCAGCCTTTGTACCGGATGAAAAGCCGGGCCATCTTCCAGCTGATCATATACCGGCTGCTCAGCATAGCCCACCATCATCAGACGCCAATTCTTGATCCGAGAGTACATAAAATAATGGCCTATATCATGGATCACTATGCCGAGGATGTGACGATTGCAGATTTGGCCCAGGGGGTCGGCCTGAATCCTGTCTACCTGGGCAAGCTGTTCAAGCAGAACACGGGCTTAACCTGCAAAGAATTTATGAACAAGGTGCGGGTGAATAACGCGGAGATGATTTTGTCGGCAGGCGGTTTTAATGTGTCGGAAGTCGCGGAGCATTGCGGGTATCATGATGTCGCTTATTTCAGCAATGTATTCAAGAACATCAAGGGCTATCCTCCGTCATCCGCCTTGAAATAACGGAGGACCCCGGGCGGGCAGGGTATCCTCCCATGGCCCCGGTCAGCCCTGCAAGACTAATGCCTGCGCTGTCCTGTATAAAAGCTCTCTTCTGGCCCAAGGTACGAATAGGGCAGCTGGGAAGCGGACAACACCAGCTTTTGTAGCACCAGACCGGCATCCAGTCCGTAGAAACGGAGGGTATGCATACCTTTTGACAAGGTATGACGGGTGGCTGTGGTATGAATGTTATCCATCACGGTGCGGCACCACGGCTCATTGTCATGATTGCCGCCCTCATAGCCCACCGGCAGGGTATCTGCAATCACCGGCTTTTCCCCATCAAAGCCTGCCGCATATCTCAGTCCGCTGGTCATGGACAGGTTATTCGTCGGCGCGGTATAGGCGGTCAGAGTGTACTCCCCGTCCTGACAGAGCAGAATCCGGTACTCCAGATAAGGTGCCTGCTCCGGCTGGGCAAAAGATATACCGTCCGGATACATTTTTAGCGAAGATAAAGTGCGTCCGTAGTTCCCTATAATCTTCCACTCGGCCCCGGACTTCGACACGCGGCTTATCGCATGCTCCGCTTCTATCGACACGACATGATGGGCTTCAATAAAAGTCATTGGCGGCACATCCTGAATGTCGGTCCACTCTGTGGATGCCTTCACCTTCACGGTTTCTCCGGCACCTGAAAGGGTAATTTCACCGGAGGCTACCCCGTTTACCCTGTCCCAGTCCACAGAAATTCTAAGTGTCTCCCCGGTAACAATCCATCCTTCGGTCTTCTCCAGCCTGATCCAGTCCGCGCTGCTCTTTGCTTCAAAGGCAAAGCCTTCTGCTCCGCCATTACTGATAGTAATGTCATAGCTCTCTTGCAGCAGATTTGTAAATACCGGAAGACTGGCCATCCCCGATACATAGGCCCGCTCTGTACCCTCCACATCAACGATCATCTTAGGTCCGGCAGCAGGAACGATGGTGCTCACATCCGGGTACTTCCACCCTTCCGCATCCCAGTTGACATAACCCACATGAGCCGAGCTCATCATCCCTAACCATTTTCCGCTTGCAATACGGCTGTTATAGGCCCGTTCCAGCTCCTTATCGCGCTCAATCGCTTCATGAACCAGCTTCGCATAGGTGCCTGAAAGTACACTGCCCCGCTCCAGGTAAAGACTGTTCAGTCCCGCATAAATGTTCATCTTCACCACGTTAGCCGATGCTGCAGCAGGATAATAGACAAGCTGATAGTACGCATCCTTATGCGGTTCCGGGATCCGTTCATTAATGGCATCTGCAGCCTGCTCAAGCTCTATGGCCTGTTTCAGGACCCGCCCGGCCTCATGGTAATGGTGCAGACTAAAGGTTGTAGGGGTTATGATTTCCGGTTTGCGCCGGCCGTTCATCCGGGTGTAATCCGATAATATCTGCGCAATTCCTTCCAACGTTTCTGCTTCCAGGGCATGGCCGAACTGCTGCTCCACCCACCGACCGGTATATTCCGACGTCCGGTTGATTGCCCCGGTTCCCCAAGTGTCGAAGTCATACGCCAAATCCAGAAAGTAGGATATCGGCAACTCCATAGGCTTCAAATCCCCAACATTGACGATCCATACCTCACGGATACCGTAATCGAATGCCATGGACATTTGCTCCCACACTTTTTCCAGCGGAGTCGTATTCACCCACTCATAGGAATGGGGACCTCCGTGATAGTCGAAATGGTAGTACATGCCCCAGCCTGCACTACGGTGATGCTCGTGTCCCGCAGGGATTTTACGGAGATTGCCGAAGTTATCGTCAGCCAGCAGAATCGTAACATCCTTCAGGACATCCCAGTCCTTCAGGCCCTCCACATCGGCTGTACCGTACCAATATTTTTCTACTTCTTTGTAGACCGCCAGAATTTGCGGGGCATGCTCCAGATGATATTTCTTCAATAACCCTTTCTGCGTACGGATAATATCCTTAAGCAACTCGATATTCTCCGCATCGGAGCCCTCCAGCGCAGAATCGCTCTCCCCCCGCATGCCTAGTGTGATCAGGTTATGAAAGTTTTGGTTGCGCTTGATTCCATCTTCCCAGAAATCTGTGATGGCCTGTCTATTCCGGGCAAAATCCCACAGGTTGCTTGTTCCGTACTCCTTGTATACCTTCTGCCATTCACTGCCTGCCCGGAACAGCGGTTCATGATGGGAGGTTCCCATGATAATGCCGTATTCTTCGGCATGCAGGGCACTCGCGATTGGGCTGCTTTTACCGTTCAGGCTGAATTCAGCGCTCCACATGGCCGGCCATAGATAATTCCCCTTCAGCCGGAGGATCAGCTCAAATACCTTGTCGTAGAACTCTTCATTAAAGTCGCCAAAAGCCTGAGTCACCCAGGAACCCAGAGACGGCCAGTCGTCATTCAGAAAGATGCCTCTGTATTTTACAGAGGGTTCCTTGGAGGTTGCATGGAGCAGACGGGTTGAAAGCGCCAGCAGCGGCTTCTTCTCCGGGACCACATCTGCCCAGTATACCCAAGGGCTGACACCTATCTTTTCAGAAATCGAGTAGATGCCATAGATCGTCCCCCGCTTATCGCTGCCCGCAATAACGAGTGCCTGCTCCACTCCTTGAACCGGGTGTTCTATCACCTGAATCCGGTAGCATTCCCGCTTGCCTTGAATGGAGGATACGTCCAAGGTTCCGTCTGCAATCAACTGGTCAATCAGCCCATTTGTGCCGATAGATCCGGCAATGATGGCGGTTCCATCCAGCTCTCCGATTTCTGTACAGATGTCCGGATCAACTCCGCTCACCAGAGCGATATCAGCGGCAAAAGACCCGGCCACCCGGCGCAATCCGGCATAATCCTCTCCCTTGGGGTCAAGGTAAATCTTGGCCGCGTTCCCCTCCTTCACGAAGTTAAATTCCTCAACTGTTATCATTACAATGTCTCCCCTTTTATCATGAGCTATCGCTTCATTTTTATATAGGCACATTATATAGGGAAAGCGATTTCAGGCTCCATGGGCAAACTAGCAACTTTTTGTAATTACTAGACAGAAGTTTATACAAAAAAACAGAGAACCCCCACAAGCCACATTTCTCTTGTCGGGGTTCTCCGTATAGCTGAGCTTCACGCCTATATATCCATATCCTTGCCTGTATAATCCACGAACATGAAGCGGCCTTGCGGAGCAATGCGCTGCTCGATCAGGCGGATAATCCCCTCGGCACTGCGGCGCGGATTCGTCGGCGCCTCTTCTCCGCCCATATCCGTATGCATCCAGCCGGGATGCACACTGAGCACCTGGATGCCGCGTTCCTGCCCATAGACATGCAGCTGCTGGGTGAACATATTGAGTGCCGTTTTGGAAATGGCATATGGATAATCGCCCGGATAGGCATGGGTGAGGCTGCCCGCTTCAGATGAAATATTGATAATGGAAGGCTCTGGTTCAGTGAGCAGCGGCAGAAAATGCTTCACCACCCGCATCGGTCCGTACAGATTAATGTCCATCGTTGTCAGCATAGCCTGCATATCCAGCTCTTCAATAGGAGTGTTCCGGGCGGTCAGAACCGCTGCATTGTTAATCAACGCACCGAGTGTCCGTCCTTGGCCTTTCAGCGTGCTTGCCAATGAGGCAATTCCTTCCTCGTCCGTCACATCAAGTGCAGCTATAGTCAGCCTGGCTCCATGAACCGCTGCAAGCTGTGACAATGCGTCCTGTTCCTGACCGGGCTTACGAACCCCAGCGATGACACTGTGTCCCCGGTCCAGTGCTTCGGCAGCCAGTTCAATTCCCAGCCCCCGGCCTGCACCGGTAATTAGTATATTCACTGCATCATTCCTCCTTAATAGGCTGAGCGTCTATCTATGAACTGATTAGCTGGCGTCGTTCTCCAGCAGTTCCACAAGCACCTTCAGTTCCTTGAACGTATCCATATAAGCATAACGTCCCCCGGTGTACTCGCCCTTCTGCTGAAGCGGGAACCCCTTCCCTTCCAGCAGCATGATCTTCTCCTTCATTCCTTCAATCACAAAAGCGATGTGATGAGGCCCTTCGCCATGCTCATTCAGATAATCCCGCCATGTGCTCGGCTGATGATCCGGCTCAATCAGCTCCAGCTGCAGGGAGCCCATATCGAAAAAAGCCAGCTTGGCCCGCGCCTCTGTCTCCCCGCCGTTGTAACGGGTCTGGGCAATATCTGCTGTATCTGTAATGATAATTTCCGGTTTTTCCAGTCCAAAAAAGTCCGCATACGCCCCGCTGACCTTTTCCACATCATTCACCAGAATTCCAATTTGCGTAATGAAATGATTGCCAAGCCATCCTGACATGCCTCAACCCTCCTAGTGTTTGTAATGTGTCCACCATAGTTTGTGACCAGTCTACCATACCCATACTGTGAAAAGGCTGTCAAGCGTGAGATGGTAACGCTATCAGGGGTATTTCTACCTCACATTCCGACTGGTGGCCCATTTTTGGCGAGATCAGAGGTATTTATACCTCTCATTCCGACTGGTAGCCCATTTTTGGCTAGATCAGAGGTATTTATACCTCTCATTCCGACCGGTAGCCCATTTTTGGCCGGATCAGAGGTATTTATACCTCTCATTCCGACTGGTGGCCATTACCATAGCTCATTATCCATAAAAGAATGAATATACTCGTAACGGCAAACTCTACTGCTGCCTTGGGCCATCACGGGTCTGAACTTCCCTTTTTCACATAAAGAGTCCATGTTTTTTTTGACTGTGCGCGGATTCACTCCAAGTTCATTCACCAGGTCAACAGGTCGCAAGAAACCGCTCCAACGGCTCGCCAACCGCAGAATCTCCCTCTCCAGCCTAGAGTACGGACGGCCTTCCTCATCAGTACTCTTCAATAAACATGGAGTAAGCAGCGATTTGAATAAAGAGATAGTCAGCTCCGGCATCGATTCCAAATCATCGTAGGGAACCGCGACTACACGATAACCCGCAATTTGCAGATAAGTCTCTCTATTTATTTCCTGCCGGTATCGGGTACGGTCCGTATTTTGCACATGAGGCCCGTACCCTTTTATCTCAATGGCAAACTTCACCTGCCCCGGCTTCCATACCAGATCGATAAAATATGGCCGGCCGCGCCAATCCGAGACCTCATACTCCGGATGCAGATTATCCATATGACCAAATATGGGCCACCATACCCTCTCGACAAACATCTGCTCTCCATGCCGATGCCCGCGCTCCAACCGGTCCAGACGTTCCCCTGTTCTCCGTTTCTTGTGGTATTCCAGCCATTGATGATGTTCTTCGGCAAATCCCACTTCCTGACCTCCTCCTCTGCACAAAAAAATCCCGCACCCCAATATGCCATGGAGTACGGGACGTTCTTCGTCCGTTTTGTTAGATTATAGCGTTTCGTGTTTCCCCTCGTCAATGACCTCACCGTTGTGCTATTTTGTATATTATTTACTTTTTCAGCAAATAGCTTAACTCTATGCTTCGCGGAGTAGTGTGGCATAATAGTCCATTAATATTGGAGAGTAGTAACACCTTTTTGAACCCATAGCTTTCATACAATATGTTCTTCATATACTCCGCCGGTTCTCTGGCCATTGTCTGTGAGATCACTATGAATTCGCGGTCAATTTGTGGATTGTCCCGCAAGTTGCCTAGCAGGGTGTCCTCCAGATTACCGGATATTCCATTCTGGATATGGAGCTTGGGTTTGAGCTTCAGCGGACTTATGATCCTGTTAGGCAAACCATATATATTCCCGGTTGGATTGACTTTTTTCATCCGATCCAGAATCAGCTCTTCCCTGACTGCAGCGCGGTGTTCATCCAGCTTCTGCCCGAAGGAAGTCCATGTTCTCACCTTCTTGGCAAGCCTGGCTGCCTGCACCATCATCATTGCTGTTCCTGAAGAAAAACATTCGGAATCCACCACAGTGACCTTTCCTTTGGGGAAATGTTTGGCCGCCGCTTCAGCATTTCTGTAAGAAGGAGAAATTTCAGCAGACATGCTTATATACACCACCTGATCATTCCCGCCAACGGATGGAGTAAAGAGCTGTATGAGATCTTCTACCGCTGGAGCGGCAATACCCGGAACTTTCCCCGTCTCCATGACAAGACTGAGAATATCTTCGGTCTGAATATCCACAGTATGCCTGTAAATCTGAGCGTTGTTAAAAACAACATAAACCGGGGCGATGCCTATATTCAATTGTTCGATCATGCCTGGTGGTAGTGTGGTCAGACTATCCGTGAAAAGATGTAACATGTTTCCCCTGCAATCCCCTTCTCATGTCAATATTTATCCGCGTTATTGAGCGCGGAGTGAGGTAATCTGTCTTGCTAAATAAGCAGGCGTATACGGCATGTCATTGCGCAGCCAGGCAACAATAGTACCAATCAAAGCAGCTGAACCATACCAGACGGCGATATCCTTTTGTATCGTTACATTTAATTGGCTGATACCACTCTCTTTTTCGTGAACACGTGCCGAAATCATTTCGGCCATCAGACTGAACAGGCGGTCCGTAAAAATCGTACTCCGCCTTGATGTAAAGACCACTTTGTAGAATCTTGCATTTTCTGCGATATGCTTCAGAAGACTTTCCAGAACCGGCCAATCTTCCTGGATTCCCGTCTCCGACTTCCTCTTATAGTTACTGTGCACTACCTGATTAATGTCCTCGACCATATCATCTGCCAGCTTTTCCAGCATATCCGGAATATCCCGATAATGCAGATAAAAAGTAACACGATTAATTTTGGCCCGCTCTGCAATGCGGTTTACCGAGATTTTCTGGACATCCATCTCTTCCAGAAGTTCAATAAGGGCATTTCTAAGCAATTCACGGGTGCGGAGTACACGGGGATCTGTCCGGGGTGTTGTATTATCCATCTGCTAATCTCCATCCTTTACCTTTGAATAGGCAAACTACACTTTTTAATAAACTGTAGTTTTTCATTCCAAAAAGCTACAGTTGGCTCGAAATCGTAAACTAATTAACACTTTTCCGGAAATCGTTGCTTGCTTGCATGAAAATTTCATCTATAATCATCTTTATACATTGTAAACTATACAACACTTTGTAAATTTAGTCTATGGTCGGCGATTTGAAAGGATGGAGTTAAATGAGTAGAAAGACAGAAGCAATAGGCAGTTCCGTAAAAAAAGGACCCATTTTATTCATTATGATCTTGGGTGCCTTTCTCGCGACACTGAACCAGACGATCATGAGTGTTGCTGTGCCCGAATTGATGCATGATTTCAATATCACAGCTGCAACGGCTCAGTGGCTAACCACCGGTTATATGCTCGTTAATGGTGTTTTGATTCCGATTACGGCCTATTTGATGCAGCGGTTCACGACCCGTGAGCTTTTCCAGGCCTCGATGTTTATATTCTTAGCCGGAACGATCGTATCCGCTCTCGCGACAAGCTTCCCGGTTCTGCTAACCGGGCGTATGATTCAGGCAGCCGGTGCTGGCATTATAATGCCGCTGCTCACCAATGTTATTTTAGCCCTCTTTCCGCGGGAAAAGCGGGGTGCTGCCATGGGAATGGTGGGGTTGGCCATTATTTTTGCCCCTGCGATAGGACCCACTCTGGCCGGATATATCCTCGAGCATTACTCATGGGAAACCATGTTCTACGGAATGCTGCCGCTCACAGCAATTGTCATCATCTGCGGGTTCATTTATTTGAAGAATGTATCGACACGCTCGTATCCCAAAATTGACATGGTCAGTGTCATTCTCTCCACCATCGGCTTCGGAACCTTGCTGTACGGCTTCAGCCGTGCCGCCAGCGCTGGATGGTCGAGCGCGGAAGTACTGCTGTCTTTAGCTGCAGGCGTCGTATCGCTGGGCTTGTTCACCTGGCGCCAGCTGGCTTCGAGGGACCCGCTGCTTGATCTGCGGGCTTTCAAATACAACATGTTCTCCTTGACTACGGTTATTAGTATCGCGGTAACTATTATCATGTATGCGGATATGATGCTGCTGCCTCTGTATCTGCAGAATGCACGCGGCTATACAGCGATGGAGTCTGGCTTACTGCTGCTTCCCGGCGCACTTATCATGGGACTGCTTATGCCGGTCACCGGCAAGCTGTTCGACCGGTTTGGGGCCAAATGGCTTGCCGTCATCGGTCTGCTGATCACCATTCTGACAACCTTGAGCTTTGTGAACCTGACGGATTCGACCAGCTACATGTACCTGGTGTTTATGTCCACCGGACGCCGGATCGGTATGGCCCTGCTGCTCATGCCTATCCAAACTTTAGGGTTGAATCAATTGCCGTCCAAGCTTAATGCGCACGGCACCGCCATCTCCAATACCGTAAGACAAGTGGCCGGCGCTGTCGGGACTTCACTGCTCGTCACCGTGATGACCAGCCGTACCACAACACACATGATGGATATGATCGCCGCTGGCGGTAAAGGCGCCACTAAGGAGCAAATGATTACGGAAGCTTCCATTCAGGGCATCAACGATGCCTATCTCGTCATTGTGGGTATTGGCATCATCGGCTTACTCCTCGCCTTCTTCATCAAACGTGTGGGGCAGGAATCCGGTCAAGAAACTGAAGTACACCGGAACAAGGCTGTTGCCGGGAAAGCCTGAGCAGAGTTGATATCGATCAAATCTGTACGCCTCAATCTTAAGCGGATTCGATCCGCCCATTCGCAAAAACCCCTTCCGCCATGCTTGGCGGAAGGGGTTTTTGCGACAGAATTATACTGTTAAAAGTCAGAGCTTAATTTCCACTTTTGACGCATTTTATCCGTTTGAAAATCCTCCAATGTAAGTTTAGAGCCATCCTCGGATATAGCCAAAGCCATATTATGACGGACAGAGAGTATGGCAACCGATCCATCCTCATTCTTGTTGACTATCCAGCGCTGATTATTATAGCCCAGATAAGGATAGAGCTGTAACGTATTATGCTCCGTGTCCAGATCAAGCGCCTGTCCCGAGGACGTACGGATGGAATAGGAGCCTGCTTCATCTCCGGTTGGCACAAATACCCATTTTTGATCCGAGGCTTCATTTGCACCCTGTACATTCACTGCTTCTCCATTCACCAGATTAGCTGTATAAATAGATTTCTGGAATGCTGCGTTCACCAGGCTTGATATCATCAGGTTCGCCGGTTCTCCCCCGGTCATATTCACATTCTGATATGATGCATATCCGCCAAACACATGAAGTCCAAAATGACCTTCCGCAAATGTTCCGTCCTTCAGATCCATTATTTTCAGCCCTCCCACATATACCACGATATGGGGACCTTCTGCCTGTATCTTTATTTTATAGGTTTGACCCGGCTGGATGAATGTTGGGACTTTCGCCAGTACCTGCCGCTCTTCGAATCGTCCATCGATTTTGTAGAACAGGCGGACAGCTTTCATGTTAGGGTCCAGATTCAAGTAATAGCCACTGCGGCCATCCTCACTGGCACGGAACAGAAGTGAGCCTGCACCACCGGATTCGCCAAGCTTCATGTCGGCTTCATACGTAAAATTACCCGCCTGCTCTTGGGCAATATAATTCGCATCGCTGGAATATTTGCCGCGGATTCCATCCCGGCCTACGATCCATGACGCCATGGACATGTCCTTGCTCCAGCCACTGAGATTGGTATGAAACTCGCCGCCGAAGACTTTTACCACAAGGCTGGCAGATGCCTTTCCATTCGGAGTGGACACCGTAATGACGGCCTCCCCTTCTTTCTTCGCTTGAAGGGTTGCTTGGGCATAGTCTGCTGCATGAATACCAACTACCTCTTCGTTGCTCGACATCCACTTCAACGGGTGAACACCGTTGCCCGGCCCGTTCTCTACTGTCGCTTGCAGCATCCCGTTTTGCCCGATCTCCAGTTCAAGGTCACCAGTATCCATTGCAATCCGAGTAGCCGAATTACTGTCTGAATTCCATACCGATCCAAGCTTATTCACTTTCAGAGAAACCACCTTCACCATGCCGCCTTGGGTATAGAAGCTCATTGCCCTACTGGCCGGATCAGGAAAAATGACTTCAGAGAAAACCACCTTTCCCCCATCAGCAAAAACCTCAATAGAGGATTCATCCACCAAAATCCGCAGCTTGATCCGCTTGTTCTCCGGTGTCATTTCCGCTTGATGCCTTGTACTAAAGAGGCTGGAGAAATCCGTTACCCCGGAGGCCGACCGGTCAACGAATAATTGGCCTTCACCCAACCTGTAGCCGACAATCGTCTTCTGATTGGCCCCCTCGCGCACGTTAAAACCAAACTCCGATACTTCACTGCCGTCCGGAATCTCCAGTTCGGCATCAATTTCATACGCACCTGACACAAGGCCTTTAAGCAAGTTGGGAGAAGAAGAACTGACCAGCTTATCGGCTGTAGTGAACAGACTGCTGCGCAGAAGCTCCATTTCCTTGACCGGACTCTGGGCGAGGCGAAGCCCCTCATGGGTCATGACCAGGGTAACCTCTCTTGGAACCGTCAGCTCTCCCTTCCAACCTGAAGTCGGGAAAGCGAACGGATAATCCCAGTTGGACATCCACGCCAGCATCACTCTGCGTCCATCCGTCATGTCCGAGAAAGACATGGATGCATAATACTCTTTGCCAAAGTCTGTCCTCAGTACTTTTCCTGCCGGGTTATCATTCACGAATTTACCCTCAGCAGTCAGACTCCCTACAAAATATTCCGAATCCGAACCTCCTGTTGCCGGATTTGCACCTGTACTGATCATGAGAACCCATTTCTTCTCTGCCGTTCCCTGTACGGTCAGCGGGAATAAGTCAGGGCATTCCCATACACCGCCGCGAACATAATTTCCATAACCCCAATTATCGGTCAAGGTCCAGTCCAGCAGGTTGGTTGATGTGAAAAAACGGATATGATCGCCACCGGACACCACCATCACCCAGCGATTATTCCCGTCATCTCGGATCACCTTGGGATCGCGGAAATCCCAGCCTCCCGGGTCCTCTCCGTTCTTGCCGGGGTTCTCAATCACAATCGGCCGATCCTTGGCATATTCCCACGTGCGCCCCTGATCCTTGCTGTAGGCAAGACCAATACGCTGGTTGCCATTCGGGCCATCCGGATTATAGGAGGTATAATAGGCAATCAAGCCTTTGCCGCCCGAATCCGTGAACAAACCTGATGCATTGGTTACATCCGCTATTGCAGCTCCCGACCAGATATGCCCGTAATCATTCCATGGAAGTGCAACCGGCAGGCGTTTCCAGTTCAGCATATCCTTGCTGACGGCATGAGCCCATGTACCTCCATCCTGATGGAAAAGATGGTATTCCCCTTCGAAGTAGACCAGCCCGTTCGGGTCGCTGGCGGAACCGCGGTTCGGCGAATAATGATATTGGGGACGGTAGGTTTCATTATAATAACTGTTAGCCTCCGTAAGATACGTATTCTGAAAGTAAGCGCTTCCCATTTGTACAGCAAGTCCGGCGTTTCCGGTTGAATACGAATTATCCGATACATCGATTGCTGCCGGAGTATATCCGTCCAGGAAAATTTGAATCCGGCTGCCCTTTGCCTTGACTTCCACTTCATGCTTCGCGCCCGTTTGACTCGAATAAGCGCGCTCTGAGTTTGCAATTGCAGTTCCGTCAGCTTTCATCAGCTTTACACGGACCTGATTCCCTTCCTTCACAAGTGTGGCTTCATAGCCACGGGTTCCATCGGCAGAGGAGCGGAAAGCAAGCGCTGCAACAGCATCAGAACCCAAAGAGATTGTTCCCTCGTATACAAAATCAGCGGCTTGGTTGCTATAGATTCGCTGTGCTTTGCCTTGGTCCACAGACTTTCCTTTTAAGCCTCTAAGGTCAGGCTGCCACTGTCCTTTATTTACAAGCACTGTACCCAGGTTTCCTTTCAGATCGCTAACGGTTATATTTTGGAACAAGGCAGACCCATCCCGGACGTGTAGTCCAAGACGGCCTGTATGGTATGCACTGTCCTGAATATCAATCACAGGCTTGTACTGATCCCCCCAATACACCTTCAGCGAAGACTCTTCGGCCTTTACTTTAAGATGATAGATCTCTCCTTCCTTGAGGGAAACCTGATGTTCTTCATTTAATCTGCCTGCCCCACCCGCCGCATCTTTTAAACGGATCATACCGGACTCTGGTGCAATTTGCAGCATATATGAATTCGATCCATCTTCATTAGAACGGAAGATCAAACTAGCCTCTGCTTTCATATCCTTGATCATGACGTCGGCTTCATACAGAAAATCATCTGCCACCGTTTCAGAGATGGCCAGCACGTTTTCCTGCGGATCAGATGTCAGCAGAAGCCCTTCTGCGGTATCTTCCCACTTGCCGGTTCCTTTTACTTGCCAACCCGTCAAATTCGTAGTTACATTGGTAGCGTTCTCAAAAATAGAAAGACCCTCCTTTTCCGCATTTCCTGTGCCACTCTCCGCCAGTGCAGCCCCTCCTGTATCAGGACTAGCAGCGTAAACCCCTGAGGAAGCCATAATGATTCCTATAACCATCAGAATGCATAGAAATGCTTTGGGTTTCTTCTTCATCTGTTGCCCTCCATTTCCACTCTACGTATTCTTCCACCTTCCATTCATAAGTAAAAAGCTGGCCAGCTACAGAGCATAACTGGCCAGGATACCTATTGAGTTATTATAAAGTGGAAGCCTCATTATTCCATGCTGCAAGCCCCAAGGCCAGAGCCCCGCATAATCCCGCCTGCTGGCCAAGACCCGGTGACACAATATACTCATCGATGTGTTGCAGAATAGCACTTGAACTGACATAACCGTTCAGATTACGGAGCACAGCCTGCCGGATCAGCGGGAGCAGCTGCAGCTGCTGCATCACGCCGCCGCCCAAAATAATTTTGTGGGGAGACAGAAGTAAAATGGCATTGGTTATCGACTGGGCGATATAGAAGGCTTCCATTTCCCAAGCGATATGGCCGGGAGGCAGCTCGTGGCCCTTTTTCCCCCATCTGGCTTCTATGGCAGGACCTGCCGCCATCCCTTCGAGACAGTCCCCATGGTAAGGGCACACGCCTGCGAATTCATCTTCAGGATGCCGTCTGGTCAGTACATGCCCTCCCTCAGGATGCACAAGACCATGTATGGTTTTACCTTCCGAATACACGCCGACACCGACACCCGTGCCTACGGTATAGTACAAACAGCTGGATAATCCTTGCGCAGCACCCCATTTAGCCTCACCATATGCGGCTGCATTGACATCGGTATCCCAGCCGTACGGAACTGGAAAGGCCCGCCGTAAAGTCCCCAGCACATCGTAATTCTCCCAACCCGGCTTTGGGGTTGTCGTAACGTAGCCGTAAGTCGGACTCTCCGGGTTGATATCGATCGGACCAAAGGACCCAACCCCGATCGCCTCTACCTGTTTGTCTTGAAAATATTGAATCACCTGAGGGAGGGTTTGATCAGGATGCCCGGTTGGAAGGCTGAGCCGGTTCAGAATTTTTCCGCTTTCATCCCCAATCCCGCATACGAATTTGGTTCCACCTGCTTCAATTGCTCCTATACGCATCCTGTCAACCCTCCGATTGCTGGTTATCGCCATCTGCGGCAGGCAGATTCAAATTGTAGATTTCCAGTGAAAGGAACGGGGTCTCTTCATTTTCTGCAAATGCAGCAACGCCCGCTGATTCAGGCTTAGGAAAAATAAGATCCGTAATGACCGCCTGACCTCCATTGCTGAACACTTCAACCGAAGTACGGTCCACAAAAATGCGCAGATCATTGATCTCACCCGGTGCCTGTAGTTCCGCCGAATGACGTCCGGGAAACCACTCATGGAAATCTAGCCGTCCTGAAGTCAGACGGTCTACATAAAGCTCTTCTGCCTTCGCATCAATTCCGATAACGGTTTGTTCTCCAGCCCCGGCTCTTACCTTGAAGCCTGCAGACATGCCGCGGGTGAACCTCGCAGCGATCTCGTAAGCATCAAGCTGGAGATCGGCTAATGAAGCGTTGATTTCCTGCACAGTAACATCTTTGAGTGAAAGAACAGGGGTGCGGACCACCTCCAGTTCTTTGACCGGCTTCTGAACGAGTAGGATTTTTCCTTCTCTGGATTCGAGGTACAGCTCTCTTGGAAGGGTCATCGCCCCACGGAAATCTTCTGCGGGTGTCTGTCTGGCATACATCCAGTTGCTCATCCAGCCGATAAACAGACGTCTTCCGTCTTCTTCAGGCACATCCGACCAGCTTACCCCTGCGTAATTGTCCCTTCCATAATCAAGCCAGCGGACGTGCTCGGAATCCTCATCCGGAGTAAACACTGCTCCATCGAAATCGCCGGTGAAGTATTGTGTTCTTGAGCCTTCCACTAAAGCGGGGTCTGCTCCAATACTCACAAGCATCACCCATTTGGTGTTCGCTGTGTCTCCATCCACGTGCAGGGGGAACAAGTCAGGGCATTCCCACACACCGTCATGTGACCCGGTGCCCTCACCGAATTCACTGGCAAAGGTCCAATGGATCAGATCTGGAGATTGATACAGGCAGACCGTTTGACCGCAAGCGACGATCATTACCCATTGCTTAGTCTCCTGGTGCCAGAACACTTTTGGATCACGGAAATCAATGAAAGTATCATGTTCAAGCACCGGATTGCCTTCGTATTTGGTCCAGGTTCTGCCATTGTCATGGCTGTAAGCGAGGCTTTGACGCTGAACGGCCGGTTTCCCTTCCGGCATGTCAAGGTGATGCGTAAAAATGGCTACCAGCCCTGGCTTATCCTCAAAAAATCCGGTCGTATTGTTCCAGTCCACAACAGCACTTCCCGAGAAAATCATGCCCAGCTCATCCGGAAAGAGTGCGATAGGCAGCTCCTCCCAAGTAATAAGGTCCTTGCTGACAGCATGGCCCCAGTGCATGCTCCCCATGGTCATTCCACCCGGATGGTGCTGGAAGAACAAATGATATTCTCCTTCGAAAAAGACCATTCCGTTCGGGTCGTTCATCCATTTGGCTTGGGGCGAGAAATGATAGACACCCCGGTATTTTTGTTTTGTAATAGCTGACATTATGGCTCTCTCCTCTACTCCACTGTCTATTGTTTATTTTTGCGTTGCTCTGTCATAACCGCCTTGTTTAATTTTCAGCCATTCCTGCAGGCCAAGACGGTCCAATTCCTTCAGATAATCATCCCACTGCGCATCCACTTTGCCGTTCTGGTACCACTCTGTACGCATTCTGAGAACGTAGGCGAACAGATCCGTTTCAATCGTCGTCAGGCGGTCCAGCTCTTCAATCGAATTAAATACGCTTGGCATTACGTTCTCTGCCTTCATCTTCGGCGCCATGATGTTTTTGATAATATCCATTCTGCCCTTGGCATCATCCGGCATGGTTGTATATTTGCCATAGTAGGAATCGAGAACGGCCAGAGGCCCGCCGATACTTGTTTTCTCGCGAAGCTCTACAGGAGCGGCACCTTCGAGGGGCAGATGCGTCAGCATGCCCTTTGCTTCATCAAATTTGAAGATGTTCTGCTGTGTTTTATCCCCATAGGTACCCCAGTTGTCCTGCACGGATTGGACCGGATCATACAGCTGATCCACCCATTTCGCCGTCGTTTCCAGGTTTTTATTGGAGCTCGTAAGGACCATTTTACCGCGGCCAAGGCCAAGACCATTGGTTCTCGTTACATTCACTTCGCCATCCGGGCCAGCGAGCGGCGGCATCACTTCATAGGTATCGTTGGCTCCAGAGATGTTAGCCTTATCCCAGGAGAAGTACAATCCGTATCGTTGATCTTTCCCTTTGGCAAGATACGTACTCCAGTCCTGCGTATACGCCTCAATATCAATAAGTCCTTCCTTATACAGCTCATTGATAAAAGAAACAGCCTTCTTGTAGCCTTCATCCGCCGCTGTAAATATCACTTTGCCTTCATTGCTTACCACCGCATGATCGGGATTCTCCCCCAGTCCGAAGGAAGCAAAGAGGAAGGCCAGATCTTCCGCGCCCGGCTTGTTAATAAAGGACAGCGGGATTTCATCCGCCTGGCCGTTGCCATTCGGGTCCTGCGTCTTGAACGCGATCAGCACTTTTTTCAGCTCATCCGTCGTTTTTGGCATCTCAAGGCCCAGCTTTTTCAGCCATTCGACGTTGATCCAGGGCATGCTGTCTACAGCCTGAATTCTTTCTTTTCCGTTACCAAGCTCTTCAATCCAGGGAAAGGCATAAATATTGCCGTCCGGCGCCGTGATCATGCTCTTGTATTCAGGAGCTTGTTCTAACACCTTTTTAAAATTGGGCATATTCTTCTCGATCAGATCGTTCAATGGAATAATGGTACCGTCTTTAGCGAGTTTGAGCAGCTCATAATCACTATAGTCAGCATTGAAGATAGCATCAGGGAGATCACCGCTTGCAACAGCCAGGTTTCTTTTTTCCACAAACACGTCTTTGGTGAAGTTTTTCCAGTTGATATGAACATTTGTTTTTTCTTCGAGACGTTTATTGATCAGCTTTTCGTTCGGGTCGGCCGGTGCCAGGGGGGAGCTCTGTGTAATAAAGTTCAGGGTAACTTTGCCGCTTGGGTCCTGTTCTTTACTAGCCGCATTTCCTCCGCCTCCGCCGCCACCGCTGCATGCCGTAAGCAACAGGATAGAGGCAAGTACAGAAGCAGAAGCTGCTTGGGTCACCACTTTTGATTTTGTCAGTTTTTTCATGGGAACATGACCTCCTGAGTAGGATGAATGCAAATCTGTATCTATGTTCAAGTCCATCCCCTATTTCAGGGAACCGAGCATGACACCTTTTTCAAAGTACTTCTGGAAGAAAGGATACATAATGATGAGCGGCAAACTGGAAACAACGATTGCAGCATATTTGATGATTTCAGACAACCGTTTCATTTCCGCCATCGCCAGCTGATCACTGATCATGCCAGGATCTACCTGGTTCTGAATCAGGATGGAACGCAGAACGAGCTGCAGCGGATGAAGGTTCGGATTATCCAGATAAATCATGGCATCAAAGTAGGAATTCCACTGGCCCACAAAGGCATAAAGAGCAAGCACAAAGATAATGGGTTTCGAGAGCGGCAATACAATGCCGATGAAAATCCTCATCTCCGATGCCCCGTCCACATTAGCCGCCTCCCTCAATTCATTGGGTACGCTCTTGAAAAAGGTTCTGGAAAGGATAATGTTCCATACGTTGACTGCTCCGGGAATGATCACTGCCCATACCGTGTCAAGCAGCCCCAGGTTTTTGACCAGCAGATAAGTTGGAATAAGCCCCCCGCCAAAAAACATCGTGATAATGAACAAGGTCATAAAAAATCCTCTACCTTTCAGCCTGTCATCCGACAGGGCATAGCCTGCACAGATCGAGACCAGAACGGTAAGTGTGGCAAATGCCACGGAGTAAAAAACAGCGTTTCCAAACCCGCGGATCATAGCCGGATTTGTAAGGATCATTTTGTAGCCGTCTAATGACCAGTCCGAAACTTTGAATGATAATCCATGACTGAGCAATACCGACGGGTCCATGAAGGATGCAATCACCACATAAACGAGCGGAAGCACCACTACCAATACAGCGAGCGTCAAGAACGTGGCATTCAGCGCGAGAATAAAGCGGTCCAGCCGGGAATGTCTTATGAACATGAACAGGTACTCCTTTCTTAGTAAAGGCCATCGCCCTCATTCAGCTTCTTCACAATAAAGTTCACCGTAATGAGCAAAACAACGTTGATGAGAGAGTTGAACAAACCCACTGCGGCTGAGTATGCGTAATCGCCTGACTGCAAGCCTATTTTGTAAACATAAGTCGGAATGATCTCGGAGGACGGCAGGTTGGTTGCCGTTTGCATGAGATAAGCCTTTTCAAATCCGATCGACATGATGCCCCCCGCCGCAAGAATAAACACAATAGCCATAATCGGGCGAATGGTTGGAAGATCAATATGGCGTATTCTTTGCAGAAGATTGGCTCCATCCAGATTCGCAGCATTATGTAACTCAGGGTCAACGTTGGCAAGAGCCGCCACATAGATAATTGAAGCCCAGCCTGCACTTGTCCAGATATCCGAAAGAATGTAGATCCAGCGGAAATACTCAGGACGGGACATGAACATTACAGGTTCACCTGTAGCCCAGGTAAAGATCTGGTTGATTGGCCCTGTCGGAGACAAGAAGATAAACAGCATACCCACCACAACCACTACGGAAATGAAGTTAGGCGCGTACAGAAACAACTGTATATTCTTTTTGACAGCAGACCTCCTGATCTGATTCAGCATCAAGGCCAGCAGAATGGGAACGGGAAAGCTCAAAATCAGACCGAAAAAACTTAATTTAAGCGTATTCATAAAAATCACTTCAAAATTGGGGGAAGAAAGAAACTTGTTGAAGTTGTACAAACCTACCCATTCACTGCCCATGATTCCTTTGATCGGGCTGAAATCCTTAAAGGCGATGATCGCGCCATACATTGGACCATATTTAAAAATCAGGGTCAGGATTAGCGCCGGTGCGAGCATTAAATAAAGAAAGTAATGTTTCTTCATAAAATTTAATAAGGAGCTCGAAGATTTGGGCACCGTACTTCTAGCATCCGCTTTCATTGTGTTTTGCAATGCCTTTGCCTCCATTCTTTTACACATTTAATTTGTGATGCACATATGAGCCCAACGTTTCAGCTGAACTTAAGTCCTGCTGCATTTACAATTTATCAGAGAGTTCAACATGCGTCAATACAATATGTAAAATTATTTTTGTTCATTTGACAATAAAAGGACTCCAAAAAGGTCCTTTTCGCATTAAAAAATTATATAAAGAGGAATTCAGGCAGTAAAAATGCAGTTTTAATCATGATATACTCATAACGAGTTATTATTTTCACGTTATTTTTGAACACGGATTAATTTACAAATGTAAAATAATTTGTTCATTTGTAAATTTGAATATTGCTATTTTTAGAAAACTATTATACATTTAAGGAAGTTAAGACGATGAAAAGAACACGACATAGAGGTGAATGTACAATACATGGCTAGAGATAGGGTAACCATACAAGACATCGCTGATGCTTTGGGAATCTCCAGAAACACGGCCTCCAAAGCCTTAAACGGAACGATAGGCATTCCCGATGAAACCAGAAATAAAGTCATTAAACAAGCGAGAGAAATGAAATACAAGCAGTTTTCCTTTATGGAGGACGAAAGCAAGTTGCCTAAGAGCTCCAGAAACATCGCTTTATTAACAGAGAACTTGCCAAACACTTCCCATTTTGGATCGACCCTGATCAGTGGTTTGGAAAAATGCATCAGCGACGAAGGGTATAATTTATCCATTCACATCATCCGGGATATCGATCAGCAATCGCTATCCCTTCCCAATAATTTTGATGTGTCCAATGTGGACGGAATCATCTGTATTGAGCTGTTCAATCTGGAATACAGCAAACTGATTACAAGCCTTGAACTTCCAACCATCTTCATCGATTGTTCTGCTCATGTCTGCTACCCTGAATTTCATGCGGATGTGCTGTTGATGGAGAACGAGCACAGTACTTATCTGCTTACGAGGAAGTTAATTGATGGAGGTTACAAAACGTTCGGGTTTGTCGGGGACTTTAATCATTGCCGGAGCTTTAACGAAAGATGGGTGGGGTTCAATCGCGCTTTAACGGAGGCCGGCATCCGGTTGGATCTCTCACAGTGTGTTCTGGATGAGGATCGGTACTTTTTCTCCACCCCCAGTTGGGCGGATGAAAGGCTGCAGGGTATTACCCAGCTTCCATCAGCTTTTATATGTGCCAACGATTTCATCGCCGTCAGCTTTATGAAAGCACTTAAAAATCAAAACCATTCCATTCCCGGGGATATTGTTGTCTGCGGTTTTGATAACAGTCCAGAATCAAAGATCATCGAGCCTCATCTGACCACCGTCCATATTTACAGTAACGAAATGGGGGGCACCGCTGCCCAAATGCTGCTGTCACGGATCAGCCATCCCGAACAGCCTTATCAGGTCTCTCATATCTATACAACCCCCATATTTAGAGACTCTACACCAGATATGATATAGATTGGACCGAAAACTATTTCTGGTAGAACCCCATTCTTCACTCACTAAGCAGTAGGTTACAATCAAAAAGCAGCGACTCCCATAACGGCAGAGTCGCTGCTTTTCTTGACTTTTTGGTGGCTTCTTAGATCAAAAGGTGCGGTTTAGTTACAAGCAAGCATACACGATATTTCTCAATCGCGGATGTACAAAAGGCTCCTGGTTGTTCAGCAAATGCTGCGCATACATTACAGTGAGCTGTGACGCCGGATCAATAATGGCCAGGCAACCTGCCGCACCGCTCCAGCCGAATTCACCGCGGGGGCTGAGCGAACCGCTCTCCGCTTGCGAGATGTGGGTTCTCACACCCAGGCCATAGCCGTAACCTTTCAACTGCTCCCAGCAAAAATCCCCGCGCATATTACCCGCCAAATGATCGGTCCGCATCAGATCCACCGTCGCCGGGGACAGAATACGCACGCCGTCCGGGCTTGTGCCCTGATTCGTCAGCGCGTTCAAAAACAGAGCATAGTCGCTAACGGTAGACAGCAGTCCCGCCCCGCCGCTCTCATATTCGCTTCCGAGCCGGTACCCATTCCCGTCCTTACGTATGGGCTTGCCAAGCGCATCACTATATTCGTACTGCGGGGCCAGACGGACCCGCTGCTCGTCCGAAAGATCAAAACCCGTGTCCGTCATGCCCAGCGGTCCGGTAATTTCATCCCGGATATATGTACCGAACCGTCTGCCGTCCACAGCCTCGACGAGAGCGGCAAGGACATCATGGCACAAACTGTAATTCCACCGGGTACCCGGCTCGAACATAAGGGGTTCCTTGGCGATCGCTTCCGCGAAGGCGCGTGTCGGCATCTTCCCGTCCGTGCTTCTCACTGCATCCCGGATAGACGGAGCTTCGAGATCATAGGAGAAGCCAGCCGACATCGTGAACAGATCGCGCACGGTGATCGGCTTCACCGCCTTCTCGAATGCAAGTTCACCGTCCGGCTGTCTCTTCTTCACGGTCATATCAGCGAATTCCGGCAGGTAGTCTGACAGCGGATCATTCAGATGAACGGCTCCCTTTTCAACGAGCTGAAGGGCTGCCGTACATGTCATAATCTTCGTTAATGAGTAGAGGTTGATCAACTGCCGGTCAGTGACAGGCGTCTTCTCTTCCAGATTGGCGTAGCCCTGACGGTAACGGAAAACTGTTTCATTCCGGTGCATAACGAGCACCTCCGCCCACGGAATACGCCAGGAAGTGATGCGGTCCATAAATGAAGCTAGACGTTCAAAGTTCATCATTTGCCATCCTTTCAATTCAATCCGATTCATAATCGAGGACCACCATTTGATGGCACTCCAGCACGGGTACTGTGTAACGAACAGTCCGGCCCTCACAGCTAAAGGGGAGCGGTGTCATCTGAGGTGCCAGATATACCCGGGTGACGAGGCCCTTCGTCTGAACGGAAACCTCGACATTGTATACAGGGATAATGTCCTCAATCACTTCGATGCTCTCTCCTCTGCGGACTGGTGCCGCGTACAGCAGGTGATTGACCAGGCGGTTCTCCGCCCTCTGCTCCTGCAGCGTAACAATGCCCTGCGCCGGCAGATTCGTATGCAGCGTCTTATCGGGAAGCAGCCGATTCAGCGCGTAAAGGACTGTTTCCTTTACAATGAGACTCCCTTTAGCAGCGTAATCTTCAAATACGTTCCACGCGATATAGATTCCATTGCCGTTCTCCACCATTCCCGGTCCTCCACTAACGTAGCTGCTAGGCGTATGCTGATGGGAGCAGAACGTAAAGCCATCGCGGTTAAAATAAGGATCTTCGCGGCGTCCAAGCTCAGTTCCGCCGTTAAGCCCGATCTTCTGTCCCTCCCCATAAAACACAAAGGAGGCCTCCTGCAGGCTTCCGGGCTTGAACAGAGGTCGGAAATAATCGGGACGGAATGGATTGACTCCCGAATACTGTACTCCGAGATCCATCATGAACCGCGTCCCTTCGGGATCCAGACCGGACCAGCCCGTCGCGAGAATTTTACCGCCCCTTTGCAGGAACTGCAATAATTTGCCGCACAGCCCGTCATCCACCGCCACATAATCGGGCATAATCAACACTTTATAAGCCGTAAAATCATGCTCTTTATCAATAACATCGAACAGGATTTTCCCCTCCAGCAGAATACGAACGGCTCCGGCATCCGATGGTGGCCTGCGGCCCTCCGTCTTTGCCTTGGGATGCACACCGGTCGACTCAAGCGACAAAAGTGCCACATCCGCTACATTCTTCGCCAGAGTACACCAGGCTTCCTTGTCCGCAACCTCGCGGTAAGCTTCACCGATCAGGGCATAGGTGGCTTCATCCATATGGCCGTCGGGATGCAGCTGATCGCCGATTGAACATCCCGCACCATTGGCGATGCTGAGCGCAGTTTCATAACGGAGCGCATTCGGGTGCTTATACCCGCCGAATTCCCCCCAGGACGTATGGAATTTCCCGGTCATCCCGAGAAAATCGAGACCCAGCGTCTGCGCATACCTGGCCGACAGCGGGAAATGATCATAGCCCCAGCCGCCTGTAGGCAATGATTCCAGCTCTAAATGGTCGTTCATGAATGCCAAATCGCGGCGGCCGCGAGCAATGTGTCCGCCGTTATGGAAGATCGGCAGCCCCGGCTTGATCGCCTCAACCGCTTCTTTCACTCTTGCCGTATAATTCGCGTAGGTTTTCTCCCAGAGTGTACGCATCGCCTTTTCATCCCGGGGATCACCGCCTTCCCGCCGCATGCTCTCTATACAGCTATGGCAGTAGCATTTGCGCACACCGACAATATCGAAAAACAGGCCGTCCAGATCATAACGGGACACGACTTCACGGGTTTGTGCAATCAGGATATCCAGGTAAGGCGTGTTCATGCAGAACTGGTGATAGCCCGGTTCCATGAAGCCTTTTACCCAGTTCGTTTGGTCATTCTCATCGCGGATCAGCCACTCCGGATGCAGTCTGGCCAGTCTTTCATCCAGTCCGGCCGACAGATATACGGGCGTCTTCACATGGATTTCATGTGCAGCCTCGATCTGGGCTCCAAGTAGATCAAAGCTCAGCCCGGGATGAATCACCCCCGCCTCCGACGGATGGTAACTCCAGCCGTGATGGCATTTAGAGAACACTGTAACCGAATCTACGCAGCCCAGCTTTAGCATCTCCTGAAACTGCTGTTGGTCAAAACGGGCTCCGATCGGCGTTATCGCTTCGGAGGTGTGATAATCGAGATGGACCTGGCGGAATCGCATATATACCCTTCCTTTCCGAATTCATATACGTTAAGTATATAAATATTCCTCTGGATCAGACAGGTTCTGTATCGACTTAAAGTAGCACATTTTCTACCTTATCGGTTTCTGCCGTGATACAATTAGGCAACGATATCAAAGGGAAAGGTGAAACTGTGATGAACTGCCTGGAGCTTACCATCCCCCCGCTGCCGCAGCTGGTAACTATCGGCCATACCTTCTGGCCCCCGGGACAACAGCATGAAACCCGTTCGTTCGATGTATACGACCTGTTGTTTGTCTTGAAGGGCACCTTGTATATGATGGAAGATGAGGTCCCCTACGAAATCAAAGAAGGCTCCATGCTTGTGCTGGAACCTAACCGTATGCATTCCGGGTATCGTCCTTGCGAAGAAATCACCGAAATTTACTGGATTCACTTTGTCCATCCGGCGCCTGTCCGGACGATCGAAAGCGGGAAAATCCCCTGGTCCTTTCCATATACCAAAGGAACTAATATGGATGTGGAGCCAAACCTGCAAGTGATGTATCTTCCGAAATTCGCCACCTTGCATGTCCCTGACATCCTCCCGTTCCTGGAGCAGATGATGGAGCTCCATCACAGTTTATCGCCTGCACACTCCCTGCCGCTGCAGATGCAGCTGGCTGGCTTGCTGGTACAATTGCAGGCTGCGGCACGGCTGCAGAATGCCTCCCGCGCAAGACAGCTCTGCGATCACACCATTGCCTATCTTCAGCAGCATCTAACCCGGCCCTTCGACGCGAAGCATATGGAACAGACGCTTCATTACCGGTTCGACTATCTCGCCCGGTGCCTCAAAACGTACACGGGCATGAGTCCGCTTCAATATCTGCATGATCTGCAAATCAAGACAGCCAAATCACTGCTGGAAAACATGGAGCTGTCCGTATCGGAAGTCGGCCAGCAGGTCGGCATTGATGATCCCAATTATTTCATACGTCTGTTCCGCAAACAAACGGGAATAACGCCCGGAAAGTACCGCAATATTAGAATTGGCAAAGCTTAATATAACAGCAGAGCCGAAATCATTCGTAGCCTTCTGTCTAAGGTTTTATGAGGTCAGACGAAGGCAAATGTCCGTTATTTGGCCGTATGATGAAGCGCCGAGCGGTAGTCCAGAGGTGTCATACCTTTGTGTTTTTTGAACAGCTTGCAAAAATATGGGGTGCTTAGCCCTCCGATCTCATGGGCAATACGCTGCACCGGTTTACCGGAATTCGCGAGCAGCACGCAGGCTTCACGGATTCTTCTGGCCGTCACGTAATCCGTTAGTGTTACTCCAGTGTATTGCTTGAACAAATGGGATACATAGTAGGAAGACAGATGCAGCTCCCCGGCCAGCAGCTCCAGGCTGAAGGGCTGTCTGAAATGACCTTCGATCCAATCCATAATTGATTCAATATGGGCGGTTTTTTTGACGGACCAGCCTTCCGGTGATAGCTCCTCATACGGAATAACCGCCAGCTGGAGATGGCGCAGCAAGGAAATCACAAACAAAATACGGGCCTCTTCCTGATCCTCCCCTGTTTCCGTCACTGCCTGGACATGGCTCTCCATCACCCCCGTCAGCTGACTTTCTGTGAATGTGAACTTGGGTGAAGCCAGAGCTCCTTTGGACAAAAAGCGGAGAAACGCCTGAAGCTTCGGATACGGCTCCAGAAACGGCTCCAGATATCTTGGATCGAACGTCAGATTCGTCCGGACATACCGGGTATCCCTACGGCCGGGAACCTCCACCTTGTGCAGCTGGTAAGGCTGGAAGCAGAAGAGCGATCCTCCTTCCAGTTCGTAGGATGCGCCTTCCACCTCCACAAGCCCATCCCCTTCATGGATAAATAACAATTCCAGACCCTGATGCGCATGAAACTTAAGAAAATGATCATCCAGCCACTCATCCCGGTAAGCCAGAAAAAAGCTGCTGTGACCCGGATCTACATGTTCAATATGTCCCGTCAACACATCCACCCCCATATCTCCATAACCGCAATCTGGTTATATTTTAGCACAACAAGGAATTACTGTTCCGGATATATAATGGAGGCAGCCTTTCTATCAAAGAATGGAGGATGCCACCATGTGGGCACAAGCCATAGAGGACGCCTTAAGTGTGATTTCACAAAATATTGACCGTTTCGGAGAGGAGTTCCCCCTCACAAGCACCCAAGGAAACCGGATCTACCGGTTAACGCCTAATAACGATTGGACCGAAGGCTTCTGGTCCGGACTTCTCTGGCTGTCTTACGAGTATACTCAGGATAGCCGTTATCGGGATGCTGCTATGAGAGCGTTGGACAACTTCCGGGAGCGTCTGGAGCAACGCGTGAACCTGGATCATCATGACATCGGATTCCTATATTCCCTTTCCACCAAAGCCCATTGGATTCTGGAAAGGGACGAAAACTCCCGGTCTGCCACCTTGCAGGCTGCGGATGTTTTGCTGGAGAGATGGCGCGACACTCCGGGAATTCTGCAGGCATGGGGGCCTAAGGACGATCCGGAGAACGGCGGACGCATTATCATAGATTGTCTGATGAATCTGCCTTTACTGCATTGGGCTTACCAGCAGACCGGCCGCGAGTGCTACCGTCAGGCCGCTGAGAAGCAAACGGCTATGAGCCGCCGTTTTCTGGTCCGTGGAGACGACTCCACATACCACACTTTCTATTTCGATCCGGTGACCGGGGACTCGATCCGCGGCGGTACCCACCAGGGCAGCCGGGATGGCTCAACCTGGACCCGGGGGCAAGCCTGGGGCATTTACGGATTCGCCCTTGCCTACCGTTATCTGCGTGAGCCTGAACTACTGGAAACCTCTAAGCGGTTAGCCCGCTATTTTGTGGACCGGCTCCCTGAGGATGGGGTGGTGTACTGGGACTTTGATGTACCGCAGGTGCCGGAGACCAAACGGGACAGCTCCGCAGCAGCCATTGCCGCATCGGGAATGCTCGAGCTGGCCGCGCTGCTGCCGGAACAGGACGTTGACCGGGAATGGCTGTCAGCCGCAGCCGAGCGAATCGTTGCCTCCCTGGCCGCTAACTACTCCACGAAGGATGAGCCCGCTGCCCAAGGACTCCTGAACCGTGGCTCCTACGCCGTACGGCTCGATATTTCACCCGATGATTATGTCATCTGGGGGGATTATTTCTATCTGGAGGCCCTGATGCGGCTAGAGCGCGGAATACCCGGCTATTGGTATGAGCGGCAATGACATATAGCCCGAAAATGAAAGGATCGATGCTCTGATGATCAGCCAGACGGCACAAAACCAGCTGCTGCACGTTGCAAATGAAGGGATGTCGGTCAGCTGTCACGCTGTTCCTTCATGGCATATCCCCGGCTTCTATTTCGATATGGCCGGCCACCAGACAGCCAAACGGCTGATGGAGGCGGATGCCCACTCCGCCTGCACGGCAGCGTTAGCCTACCGGTTAACCGGCGAATCCATTTATGCGGATAAGGCAGCCGAACTGATTGATGGCTGGGCAACCATCAATAAGGAGCTGGCCGGGGACGACGGCCCCCTTGTCTCCGCCTACCTGGGAACCGGATTGATTCAAGCGGCTGAGCTCATCAAGTGCTATCCGGGGTGGCCCAAGGAGAATAAAGATCAATTCATCTCCTGGATGAGCGAGGTTTTCTTACCGGCATGGGTGACGATCCCGCTTAGAAACAACTGGTGGAGCTGGAGTCTTTATGCCCGGTTGTCCCTCTTCCGCTTCATGGACGACCAAGCCCGTTTTGCGGAAGCAGCGGCCCATCTCAAAGAACATATCAATAACGCACTTGCACCTTCGGGATTGATTCCGGAAGAAACCATGCGAGGAACCAATTCAATCTGGTACCATTATTTCTCTCTCGCTCCCATCACGGCAGCCATGAAGCTAATCCATGACACAACCGGCGAAAATTTGTTCCACTGGACCTCTCCCGGCGGAGCAAACATCAAGACGGCACTCGATAAGTTATTCTATTATGCCGATGGGCACATCGAAGAGTGGCCGTACGATAAAGATCAGAAATTCCCGGAGCCGCTGGCTTCCGATTCGTGGCCGCTGGATCTATTTGAAGCCATGTCCAAAGTTTACAAGGAACCCGAATATGAACGTTTCGTCGCCCCTTATCGTCCGATAACCGGCAATAAAAATCTGAGCAGCGGGTATTATCAGTCCTATGCCTGGATTTTCCCAGAGCTGCAATTCATGGATGAATAGGCAGGTGCTCCTGAGGAGCGAAGTGGAATTAGTGAACTTAATTGTGCCGGGAAGCGTTCTCACAGAGATGTTAGGTGGAATCAGTAGACTTAAACTAGGCATATTCAGCTGTAAATAGACGAATGTGCCGAATGAAGTCTACTTTTTCCAACAAGCGCTTGCGAGGAGTGGGAACGGTAGATTTAAGTTCACTTTTTCCACTTGAGCCTGCCGCCAACTAGGGTTCTCCAAGGAAAAAGGGACAGAGGAAGCAAAGGTTTATCGGCAAGCAGAGGCAGTACGGTTCCCCCACATCTCAACTAAAACGGCTGTACTGTCCAGTGAAGGACGGCACAGCCGTTTTGCTTATTCCAATTCATCCGCAGATCCAATCATGAGTTAGCCCTGCGTCCCCGCCCTGGCCAGAATATCACCCGCATCCCGCTGCAGGTAAGCCGCGGCTTCAGCCCGGATATGCTTGCCGCTTTGGGCCTGCACCTGTTGAAGGAATGCTTCCACTTGGCCGTGATCGAGTTTGGTGCTCAGACTGTTTGCAATGCCATGATTGTCTATCCAGGACATCTCGCTGAACAGGTTAACCAGTGCTTTCAGCGAGTTCATATCTGCATAGGTTGAGAAAGTCACAGTACGCTCCTGCGTATTCCCTGCTTCATCGCTGGCGGATACAGCAAAGGTGTGGGTGCCAAGACTCAGCGTATATAGTGGAACCGAGGTTCCCTGAACTATGGTCTGGTCATCCAGGCGCGCAGCGGTCTTGCTGTCATCCACTCCGGATAAAACATCGGCAGCTGACCACGACAGGGTCAGGGTTTCTGTACCTGCGTAAGCTCTCGCAGCTGGCTCTGCGACGGATACCTCAGGAGCGCTGGTGTCCAGCTTGAAGCTCAAGGTTTTCGCAACCTCGCTGTTCCCGGCCTTGTCCGCTGACCGGTAGGCTACCGAATAATGACCATCCTGGCTAAAAATCAGCGGCCCCTGGTAGGGCAGCCAGGCCCCTCCGCCATTCATGCTGTATACGGTATCCGTTACGCCGGAGCCCATATCCGCTGCATTCAACTGAACCGTTACGGGACTTACATACCAGCCGTCTGGGCCATCCGGCAGCGACGGGGTAATGACGGCCGTGGTTACCGGGGCAGTCCGGTCAATCATTGTAAACTTGACGTCGTCGAACCACAATTCGCTGAAACCACCTACATAAAAGCCTACCGTTCCCGTCAGATTATGTTTGGGATCGGAGCCATCCAGCCTCAGCTCACCGTTCACATAGACGCGGATGCTGGCGCCGTCAACCAGGACACGAAGGCTGTATTCCGTATTTGGCTGCAAATCCATAGTTGGAAGATTCTTCGTTTGAAGCACCGTCCAAGTCGGGCTGTAGAGAATCCACTGTGAGGTCCCGTCCGCCAACTTCTTGTAGGCGATCTTCCCGGAATTGCCAGAGGCAGTACGGTCATATACGTACAATGTGCCCGTATCCGGCATCACGGCAGGTGTTCTCAGCTTGAAGGTCAGGTCATAATCCGTGAAAAGCTTCGGATGAAGTGCGGAAGCCCCCTTCAATATTTTATACATTTTGTTTCCGTTCACCGTCACGATACTGCGATTGGGGTCCACTGGCCATCCGTTCGCTCCTGAATCGTAATCCGTGAAGTGAAGGATATCCGAAACCACAATCCGGGCAGAGGCTGACGCCGCCGGGTTGGCAACCGAGGAAACAGTGACCATAGTCTCCCCTAAGCCCTGGGCAGTGACCGTCCCGTTCTCACCGACAGAGGCCACCTCCGGATGGCTGGACTGCCAGACAACGGAACGATTCTCGGCGTCCGACGGATCGAACTGGACCTGCAGCTGCAGCTGTTCATCCATCACCATGTTAACACTGCTCTTGTCGAGCAGCAGACCGGCCACATCCTTCGTCGGTACCATAAATTTGATATCGTCGAACAAAAGGTAGTCGAAGCCGCCGGCGTAGAAACCGACTTTACCGGAAGGATTAAAGGTCGGGTCGTTGGCCTTCAGCTTGAGTTTGCCATCGGCATAGACGCTGATCTCCTGTCCCTTGACGATAATCTTCATATTGTAGATTATATCCGGCTGCAGATCCTGAGCAGCCAGCACATTCTGCTTCACCGTACCCCAGGCCGCATTATACAGAATCCAGGCAGAGGTTCCGTCGGCATACTTCTTGTACCCGATTCTGCCTCCGCTGCCGCTCGGATTCAGTCTGTCGAACACGTAGAACGTGGCCAACTCCGGAATCGCCGGAGGCGTCTTCAGCTTGAAGGTCAGTTCATAATTGCTGAAGTCGTTCTCATTCAGCGTCGTTGCACCTTTTAGCAGCTTATACATATGGTTGCCGCCATCGACTTCTACGATGTTCCGGTTCGAATCGCTCGGCCAGCTGTTACGGCCGTTCTCGAAATTCGTATCATCCATAATCCCGTCACCGACTTCCACAGTCACCTGGACCTCGTCTTTGAAAAGCGGGTTGTCTTCAGAGACTGCTGTTACAACCGCGCTCCCGAGATTAACGCCCTTCAGCTTACCCGTCGCATCCACCTTTACCACGGAAGGATCGCTGGAGCTATACTGTAGCTTATTGTTAGTGGCGTTCCAGGGAAGAACTGCCGAATTCAGGGTGTACGATTTCCCGATGCCCATGGTGAGTGTATCATCATACAATACAACACCTCGCACAGGGATCCTGTCGGGAGTCAGATATGGACCTATCTTGCCTATGGTTCCCATTTCGCTGAAAGGCACCGTTTGGAAGCCCGGAATCTGCTGGAACACCTCAGCGTCCGCCTTCAGATTCAGATCGCCTCCCGCCAGATTCACGAAGCCCGGATCATGGTCGGTTACCCAGTTGTTCGCATATTGGACCAGATTGAGTTTATCGTATGCTCCGTTCGCATTCGTGCCGCTTCTCGGTTTGGTTGGATTGTAGATGACATTGTTCTGGAATGTGTTCGTGTCAGGATAATAGCGGTTCTCTGTGAAGAAATCCGCCAGCTCCGGATACTTGACCAGATGCGGCATGCCGACAAAATTGTTGTATTTTTCGAACAAAGCATGCCACGGCTGCATATAGTTTTTGGAGATTTGCTGCTCGGGTCCGTCACCCAAATACATATCGGAGTAGTCATACGGAACCTTGGCATCGATAAACAGGTTGTTCCGGGTGCGGATATGCGCACCGCCGTTATTCAGAATGGCAGAGTTGCCCATCCGGTAGAAAATATTTTTTTCGATCGTAATCCCCATAGTGAAGTTGTCAGGGTACACGCCCTGAACCCCGGCCTTGCCTTCCCCTATATTGTGAAAGTAATTCCCACGGATGACCGATCCCCGCTCCTGCGGCGCAGCCCCCAGATTCATGTAGATGGCACCGAGATCCGAGAATGTTTTGCAGACATCATAGATGTTGTTGTATTCCACGACATGGTCATTGCCAAAAATCAGGATACCGGGATGAGGGGCATCGTGAATTTCACTATGGGAGATACGGTTCCCTGCTCCGGTCAGAATCACAGCAGGGTTATACGCTTTATGGTAATAGGCAAAATCATGGATGTGGCTGTTCTCCACCACATTATTGCCTGGCGCAAGCGTCAGCCGGTCTCCGCCGTTCAGAATCACTCCCGTCCCCCCGACATGATGAATATGCGTGCTGACGACAGCATGGTTAACCCCTGTCCCCTTCGCGAAGTCATTGTACAGCCAGCGGCTCTGGGTATTGATCCGTACACCGCCTTCGGTGAAATTGCGGATCTCGCAATGCACGAGCCGGACACTATCGCCGCCCATGATAACCGCTCCTGAATCCCGGCCATTCTCCAGAATCAGGTCCTCAAAGGTAACATGCGACGTATTGACGGTACTGATCATAGGAGTCTTAAGCATGGACACGGTAATTTCGGGATTGTTCTCCTCAAAGGCGGCTGTTGGCATGAAGTAAAGAATGCCTTGGGTCCGGTCAATATAATACTCCCCCGGCATATCGATCTCTTCCAGCAGGTTCTGGGCGAAATGGAAGTCAGGATACCAGGTCTTCATAAGACCGCTCATTTCCCCGTAAGCTAATGTGATGGACTTGTTCACCGTATCAATCGAAGCAATTTTGTTGTACGACCATTCCCAGCTATAGCCGAAGATCCCGTCGAGCCAAATATCATTCGCCTGGGTCCAAAGCTCAGGCCGCTCATAGGTGTAGGTGAAGGTACCTCCACGGGTCTGCAGGTCCGCGTCCTTACGGGTCGGTCCCGGGTCAATAATATTGCCCATCTGGACTGTACCTTTGTTGGGCCATCTGGCCAGGGTCATCCCTTCGCCTTCGATGTACAGCTCCATCGGCGGAGTCTGGCTTACATCGTTAGCTTTGTAGTAGCCATGACGGCTCATAATTCCATAATCAGAGATGCCATGGCCCATCAGATCCACCTGAAGAACCTTGGATCTTGCATCGGTGCTGATGATCCGGTTCAGAACCTTCGGGTCCGTCACCGGGGTGAACCACCCCTTCTTGAGCTCTTGGCCACCGCTTAACCGGACCGATTCGCCCGGATAAGCCTTGTAGGTAACCGGTTTGTCTGCCGTCCCTGAATCCTGCTCTTCCAGCAGGAAGCTTCCGGTCCGGTTATATATGCCGCCCCTCAGATATACGGTAACACCGCCTTCAGGCAATCCTCCGCCCTGCTTAAGCTGGCGTATGGTATTTCTGGCCTTTTCCAGGGTAAGGAAGGGACTTCCCTTTGTTCCCGGATTGGAATCGCTTCCATTTTCAGATACATAATAGACTGCTTCGGAACTGTGTGACTCCTCTGCCTGAATCGCCGCGGCCGGGAAACATCCTACTATTAATGCAATGATCGATAAGACAATAAACGTTCTTCTTCCCATGTTATATGAAGCCTCCTTATCGATTGGAGTATCTGAAAGGGAACCGTGAAGTCCCCCTGAAGCGAAGCTTACCCTTTCACTGAACCAATCATCGTTCCTTTCTCGAAGTATTTAAGCAAAAACGGGTACAGCACAAGCACGGGCAAGGAGCATACGATCACTGACGCCATCTTCAGACTCTCCGGTGCAGGAGGGATCAAATTGGTTGCCGTAGTGAACGGGTCCAGCTTATTTTCGATAAGAATCTGCCGGACGACTTGCTGGAGCACGAACTTCGACTGGTCGGTGACATACAACAGATTATCCATAAAGGCATTGATATGATGTACCAGCGACCAGAGTCCGATCGTCACCAGGGACGGAATAGAGAGAGGCAGTACGATGCGGAACAGAATCCGCATGTCCCTGGCCCCATCGATGCGGGCCGCTTCGATCAGCGCATCCGGAATGGACCGGAAGAACGAGAGCATTACCAGAACCTGGAAGGCGTTAGCTGCTGTTGGCAGCACATAGACCCAACGCGAGTCCAGCAGATGCAGCTCTTTGATCAGCAGATAATTCGGTACGATGCCCCCATCGAAGATCATGGTGAACAGTATGAGCATGATCAGCACGCGCTTCATAGGAAAATCCGGACGTGACAGAGGATAGGCGGCACAGACGGTAACGAGCAGCGTCAAGAGCGTTCCCACCACCATGCGGAACACTGTATTTGCATAACCCGACCAGATGAATGGATATTCCAGCAGCTCCCGGTACGCCCTCCATTCGAAGTCCCGCGGGAAAAAGTGAAATCCGCTCCGGAGCGCCTCTCCGCGTCCGCTAAAAGAAACCGCCGTAACATGGATGAACGGATACACGACGATCAGCGCGAGTAAAGATAGCACAAAATAGATGATAGCGGGTGTAATAAGATCCTGCCATTTTCTCGTCTTCATGACTGACTTCCTCCTACTCCTACCATAATCCATTTTCCCCCTTGCTCAGCTTCCTCACGGTCAGATTGGCACCCAGAATGAGCACAAGTCCCACGAGTGACTTGAACAAGCCGATAGCTGCTGTGTAGCTGTACTGGAACTGCTGCAGACCGACACGATAGACGTAAGTATCGATGACATCGCCTGTTTCAAAGGTGACCGGATTAAGCAGATTGATGATTTGTTCAAAATTAGCGCTTAAGAAACCGCCGAGACTGAGAATGAACATAATCGATATGGTAGGCATGATCGACGGAATATTGATCCGTATGATCCGCTGCCAGCGGTTCGCTCCGTCTATGATGGCCGATTCCTGAATCTCCGGGTTAATCCCCGACAAAGCGGCGAAATAGATGATGGAGCCCCAGCCCAGATCCTTCAGAATGGAGGAGCCTACGACAATGGACCGGAAATATTCCTTTTTGCCCATGAAGAAGATAGGCTCCTTTCCGAACCAGCCCATGATATCAGCCATAATCCCTGTAGTCGGCGACAGAAAATAGATGAGCAGACCCGACATGATTACCCAGGATACGAAATGGGGCAAATACATCGTCGTCTGAATGAATCTTTGGAAATACCGGGAGCGGACCTCGTTCAGCAGGATCGCCAGAATAATCGGAGCCGGAAATGCAAAGAGCAGCTGATAAAAGTTCAAAAGCAGGGTGTTTTTAAGAAGACGGTAAAAGTCGCTGCTCTGAAACAAATCCTGAAAATGCTGAAATCCCACCCACGGACTTCCCCAAATTCCATCCACAACCTTGAAATCCTTAAATGCAATGACCACGCCATACAGCGGACCATATTTAAAAACAATGAAAAACGCAAAGGCAAACAGAAACAGCGCCAATAATTCTCCATGCTTTCGTATGGTTTTCATCTTACACTCCCCTGAAACCCTATTTATTTTTTGAATTGAGCCTGATACATCTCATTGGCTTCCTTGGTCAATTCATCGCCGCCTCTGGATTTCCATTCTGCAACGAACTTATCGAAATCTTCGAGTGGAATTTCTCCGCTGATGATTTGAGCGAAATATTTCTGCATTAGTGAAGTCAGGTCGTTTTTGTATTTCCCGTCGGAGGGCAATGCCGAGAACAACAACGCATCCGTCTGTCTTGGAGCGGATGAATAGGTTTTGATTGCTTCATTCAGAGCCGGATTGGAATATTTCTCGCGGTATGCCTGGGTCGTGATATTGCCAAGCGAGAAGAGCCGGATGCCAGCCTGATCGCGTTCTTCCGCTTTCTCAAATCCAGCAAGGAACTTGGTGGCTCCTGCGGTTGCCCCGCTCTCCGTAAAATCCCAATGAGTCCCCTTCACTCCGAGATTGGTCATGTTGATGGTTTCCTCATCGCTGCTCTCTGCCTTCAGGATCTCGAACAGCTTGTTGAGCTTTTCCGGCTGATCCTTCACTTTGTTGCTGATAACGACAAAATTGCTCTTGACTCCCCAATCCCAAGAGCCGTCACCGCCTGGGCCCTTCGGATTCTTGGCAAATACCAGCTCCGAATTGGGATTCAAGGACTTCATTTCCGTCACAGTTGCCGCATCCGGGAGTGCGCCCTTGGCAATCTGCTCCTCGATGACCCCGATCCGGTTATTGTAGAGCTTTTTACGGTACGAGTCCTGGGTATCGGTGATAAATTCAGGGTCGATCACTCCGTCTGCGTACCACTGCCGCAGCTTCGCCAGTGCTTCCTTCGTCTCCGGCATGACAGAGCCGTTCATAATTTCCCCGTTCTTCTCATGCCACATGGTCGGTTCCACACCGTAAGCACCAAAGATCGAATAGAAGCCGGATGACCAGGTGGAGGTCGCTGTACCCGTCAGGCCGAAGGTATCTTTTTTGCCATTTCCGTCCGGATCCTTCTGTGCGAAGGCATAGACGGCCTTCTCGAATTCATCCAGCGTCTCCGGAGCCTTGGTTATGCCTACTTTATCAAGCCAATCCTTGCGCCAGAGCATCGCCAAATCATAAGGCTTCAGGTCGATAAACATAGGAATGGCCCAGAGCTTATCATCAATAGTAACGGTTTGGAACAGTGCTTTATTTTTCTCAATATCCTTGGAATACTCGGGCATCTTTTCCTTCAGCATGTTCGGATCCAGGCTCATCAGGACACCCTGATTCTGGTACGCTGCTACATTCGCGGGATCACCCAGCATGAAGATGTCCGGAACTTCACCGGAAGCAATGCTGGCATCGGTCACTTTCACCGGCTTAATCTTTACATTGAACTTCTCTTCCAGCCACTTCTGGACCTGAGAGTTTTCCACCACTCCAGGAGCCTGGAAATGGATGCCCCATGTAATTTCCACCGGGCTTGGTGCTGCTGATTCCTTTGTATTTGCGCTTGCACTGGCATCCGGTGCTGCCGCATTATTCCCGCCGTTACCACTGTTGCCGCAGCCAGCCAGCAGACCAGCTGCCAGCATGGCCGGCAGAACTGCATTGCCTAATTTCTTGAGCTTCATCTGCACATGTACTCCCCCTATATGAAAGAAATATGTTGACCGCTTCTGCTTCGGCTCCCGTAGTTGCTAACAGCCTTAAATGGTAGCGGTTACAACTTTTACGATAGCCTCCTCTGCTGCGGGATACAATCCTCTCTTTCAATTCTTTTTATGTTTTGGCCGCTTCTGTGGTTTGGAACGCGTTATGTTTTTCTCTTTTTTTAATGTTTTTCGGGCTTCCGCTTACCAAAATACTCATCTGTGATATAATCCCTCTATTAATGCATGTGTAACACGCACAATTATGTAAGCGTAACCATTCTGAAAAGTGGAGTGAGTCCTTTGCAGGGATACCGTTCGATCAAACATAATACGATGTTCGTCAAGCTGCTGCTTTCCTTGACCGCCATTGCCGTGATCACCGTCATTCTCATCTCCACGGTCACTTACTCGATTTCGGCAGACAACAGTATCCAGAACGCCATCGCATACAACGAATCGATCCTGACGCAGCAGCAGGAGTTGATTCACAAGGAACTGACCGCCATCAAATATGCTGCCACCGGTATGATCACGACCCAATCGTACCTGTACCATACGAACGGCAGCAAGTTAAGCGTCAGCTCCCTGATTGATTTATCAAGCTTTGTGGAGCAGCAGAAAAAGATCAGTCCTTATATCGATTCCATCTATTTATATTACGACCCTTTGGAGCTTATCCTGACATCGCGTCCCGAGATCAAGACCTCTCCCATCTCGACCTTTGCGGACAACTCCTGGCTGAACGTATGGAAGCAGCAGTCCGACAACCGCACGATTTGGATTACCGGAAGACAAGATGCCTTCGCACCGGACCACCCTGCAACCAGCCTGCTTCAAAAGATGCCATTAATCGGTCATGTGAACGGCGCCATCGTCATGAATCTGAAGCTGCAGCTGCTTTTTGACGACTATTTAAGCCATTACCATAATAAAAAAGGCGCCACCCTTGTATTGGGGCCGGATTCAGAGTTGCTCTATTCCGATTCGGAGGCCGGAGCTTCCCTGCTAAAACAGTTAGACTTCTCTAAGCTGACCAGCGGAAGCGGATTCTATATGGATGACTCCGACCAGATCGTCTCCTATACCACCTCAGAGCTGACAGGATGGAGATTTGTTGACATTACTGAGCGCTCCGTGCTCCTGCAAGGGATGGACCGGATCAAGTTCATTGTCATTATTGTAGCAGCGGTATACCTGTCTGCGGCAATCGCCATCTCCTTTTATTTGTCCAGAAGATTGTACCGGCCACTCCAGAGTGTGATCACCTATATCGGCGGTTCAGCAGCCGGTCAGCGGGATGGAACAAGCAGTCCTCTGCCTGAAGGTGATGAAGCCGGTTTCATCCGTCATATCTTTGATCAGCTGGGCCGAAACTGGGAGACACTAATGACAGAGAAGCGGAAGGTAGATTCCCTTCTCCTGGATAACCGTACAGCCATCAAGGAGAAGTATCTGAACGACCTCATCCAGGGCGGCAGTACGGATCAGGCGGCGGAGCTGCTGGGGCTCCGTCTGGATTTTAACCGGTTTGCCGTGCTGACTCTGGAACTCGAGGAGCCTTATCCAGTGAAAGGACCGGACAGCAGCCTTCAATTCCACCTGATGCGTTACGGCCTTATGGAGGAGCTGGGAGCCGATATCGACGGCGAGATTTTCGCCAAGGATGACAAGAGAACGGTGATTCTCTTTTCTGTTCCTCCGGAGGAGGACGATTTCCCGCTGGAGCAAGCCAAGAAGCTGAAGCAGCTTTTGCTGACCCGCTACAGTATGAATGCGACCATTGCGGTCAGCCGGATCTACAGCGGTGAAGAAGGGGTTCGTTCGGCATATGAGGATACCCTGGAAGCTCTGAGTCTGAAAATGTATATCGGCAAAGGCGAGATCCTGCCTTACGACATCCTCGGCGAATGGAAGTCAGAGGAGGAGGCTTATTATTATCCGTATGAACTGGAAACGAAGCTGCTGCAGGCACTGCTGCAGACGGACAAGGAGGAATGCTTCAGTGTCGTCCGGCAGATCACCCGGACCGCGTTGGTTAAGAAGCTGAGCAAAGCGAATATCCAGCAGCAGTTCTTCCAGCTGAGCGGGGAGATCATGAAGACCCTTGTCCAGTCACGGGGTGATATGCACGCAGTGTTCGGGGACAGACCCTCTTACGCCGATGTTCTGGCAGGTGCCGAGACACTGCCGGATATGGAGGAGTGCCTGCTGGATATGTGCGATAAGATCATCGCCTATCATAAAGAGAAGCGTTACAGGATGACGGATGTGACCCTGCAGCTGGCAACGGATTACATGGATGAGAACTTCAATAATAATATTTCCGTGGACACAGTTGCTGAATACGTACAGCGCAGCTCCTCTTACTTAAGCCGCATCTTCAAGGAGTCAACGGGGATGACCGTCAACGATTATTTGATCCAGCTGCGAATCAAACGTGCCATGGAGCTATTGAAACAGCTCGACCTTTCCATTGAGGTGATCTGCAAGGAGATCGGATATGCAAATGTAAGCTACTTCAATAAGATCTTTAAAGCCCGGACAGGGCTGACTCCCGGACAATACCGGCAGCAGGAGGCGGCAGACAGGCTGCTTGCCCAGGGAAAAGAGCAGGCGGAGTAATTACAGGTTCAGGCACCAAAAGAGGTGTTCCAAATGGATAGTTTGGAACACCTCTTATTCATCCTCAGATCCTTATTTTCCGTTGCTCCCGGAACTCCTGCGGCGTGCAGCCGGTTGTTTTTTTGAAGAAACGAAAGAAATAATGCTGGTCGCTGAAGCCAAGCCGGGCTGAGATTTCATGCATTTTCAAAGCTGTACCCAGCAGCAATTCCTTGCTTAACTCCAGCTTCTTCTCCGCGATATAATCAGAAAGGCTCTTTCCGGTTGCTCTTTTGTACCAGCGCGACAGATAAGACGGATTAAGCGATACTTCCTGGGCAATCCGGGTCAGGGACAGGTCATCGGATAAATGGAGTTTGATGTATTGATGAATCATAGACTGGATACTGGATTCATCCTGCCTATAGGTGGCTCTGCGATTGGCGACGATCCATTCAAAAAAAGAATGGAAGAAGGAGGTGACGGCAGTCCATGGTGTGTTGATATTAAAATGCAGTATTTGTGACAAGTCCTGTGCACTTAAAGCCTGTTCCATCAAACCCAGCTCCTGTACAAGCTCCAGCAGGGTGTTGCTGATCCCCGACAGCATTCTCCATTTTATTAAAGGATCTTCCGGACCGTCCTCTCCGGCCAGCTCCACCCACTTGCGAAATGAAATACTCCAATCCGAATTCCCTTCCAGCAGTCGTTGCTTTAAATATTCCAGCAGCAGCCCCGTAGACGCAAGCCGGGTCTGCATGAGATTCTGGATCGGCTCCGGTTCCATCGTGTCAACTTTCAACAGCTTTTCCATGCCCAGCCCCAGACTGTCATAACCGGCCAGCCTTAAACGGTTGAGAGTATAGTTCAGCTCATGCCAATCCACAGTATGAGTGCTGACAATGACGGATGTTGACAACTGAAGACAGGTGTTACAAGCCTGCTGAATGGATTCCATCATGCCATGAACGAAGCGGTGTGTCTTCAACCATGTCTCTTGACCTGACAATGTTGACAGTTGGCCTGACTTGGGCTGGACGAAACAGGCAATGGTCACGGGATCAAGATCGACCGCCTTGATTTCAGCCTTGTCCCCTAGCAGCTCCTCCGAGATGTTAGCCACCGCATAGCGGATCAATGTCCGGTCTGAGGGGGTTTCGTAATTCCCCCAGGCTTCAATCCTGATGATGATGGCCAGAATCGGATCTGAAGCCTGAAACGGTAACTGAATCGTATCGAATTCGTCCTGTAAAGACCTGTAATCGATCTTTTCAGTACGTCTTAGAATGTCATGCAGCAGCTGTTGCTGCAATTGGGGTAACGTGCGGGGCAGCTTGTCACGAAACCATTGCGCCCTGTAATTGTACTCCTCTTCTGAAGAGATCCGCTCCAATGCCACGGCTACAGAAGAACGGATCTTGTCCATTCCTTCAGTTTTTAACAAATAGTCAACAACACAAGGATTTCGGATGGCCTGGTGGGCATAATCAAATTCGTCATGTCCGGTGAGCAAAATGACTTTGCAGCGCGGCCAACGGTCCACGATCTCCCGGATCAGCTCCATTCCATCCATTCCCGGCATACAAATATCGCTGAGCACAATATCAATCCTGAGTGTGTTCAACCATTCTATCGCACTGTCCGCCGAATGCACTTTTATAATTTCCAAATCGGCGATATCAGCTTTCAAAAAAAACTCAACTAATCCATCCAAAATCACCGGTTCATCATCAACGATCATCATCCGCCGCATCGGTTGTCTCCCCTTCTCTCGGTATCTTGACTTTTACGCATAATCCGCCTAGCGTGCTTCGTTCAACCTGCAGTCCGTAAGGAGGTCCAAACCTGATGCGCAGTCTCTGATTTACATTTAACAACCCGGTGATCTCACTTTTGGTGATTTCTTGCCGGGACAGCTGCCGCTGCAAACGGGACAACGCTTCTTCAGTCAATGCATCACCGTTATCTTCAATGCGGATAGTCAGGGTGTCTTTCGTTTGTTCATATTTCATTCTAAGCAGGCCCCCGCTTGGCTTCTGCTGGAGAGCGTGTTCGAATACATTTTCAATAATAGGCTGCAGCAGTACACGGGGAACATGGATACGGCTGCAATCCGGTTCTATTTCATCAACTTCAGCCTGGATACGGGGACCAAAACGGATTCCCTGAATGGCGAGGTACACCAGCGCGTGGTCCAGCTCCTGCCGCAGCGTAACCTCTTGGGCAAAATCGCGCGTCATATAGCGGAAATACTGCCCCAGATAGTCAGAGAACTCTTTTATGAGCTCCACATTTTCCACTTCGGCCATCTGCTTGATGCTGAACAGGCTGTTATACAAAAAATGAGGGGTGATCTGGGATTGCAAATGCTTCAACTCTGCTTCCCCGGTGCGGATACGCTGTACATAGTTTTCTTCAATCAATGTATGCAGGCGCCGGAGCATATCGTTGAACCGCGTATACAAATATCCGAATTCATCTTTGCGGGAATGGGTAATATGCAGCCCAGTCTGCCCCTGCTCCGCCTTCTCGAACCCCCTGATCAATATGGATATTGGACGATGGACCGCTCTGAACGACCATACCGAGAACATAAGGACAATGATCAGTGACAAGAGTGTCAAGAGCCACATCATCAAGGTAAATATGCGAATCGGCTTCTGTAGAATCGAATTAGGAATACTGGCAGTCAGCCTGAAATGATCGCCGCGGTCATACAGAGAATAATGAAAAGAATCATTCATCTGATAGCGCTGCACACTGACTGTTTCTTCTTCAGGCAGCCGTTCCGGATTTGGAACAAGCTCAGGTGCGGGCTCCGATGTCGAAAGAACATACTCGTTATTGTCGCCGAACACCAGGGTGATATTGCTTCCTCCGGACACTGCGAACTCCTTCAGCCGCAACTCCAGCTCGGGATTGGACAGCTTAATGCCCAGCAAAAAATTGGGCGGCACCTTTGGGTCCAGATTAAACGGATTCCGGCGCAGCACATACAACTCGTCCTTATAGACAGAGACCTGACCGCCCAAATTGCCCATAGTGTCGGCGAGACCCTGCCAATCCTGCTGTGTGACATCCCGGACGCCCTCCTGAACACTGACTTCTTTATTGATCTCAGGCAGAAAATATACCACATCGGCTATGTAAGGGCTGGTTTCCCTGATCTGCCTCAGCTTGGTGAAGATATTGTTCAAGTTATTGTCCACTTCATACTGGCTCATAATTGGCAGGCGGGCACTTAAGGAAGCCAGAGTATCATCAATAGAATATTCCGTAACCAGACGGGTGATTCTTTGAAGCTCAAATTCAAGATGACTGTAATAAAAGCGCAGCTTCGACTCATTTGCCCTTTCCACTTCCGCCTGCATTTGATTCGAACTGTAGAAGGTAATGGAGATACCCAGAACATACAGCGGCAGCACAACCAGCAAAAAGGCAACCAGGAGCTTATGAACAATAGAGTGGCGGTTCCAACGAAGTATACTTGATTTCATTCAATAATAATCCTTTACAGTAAAGTGTGATGCAGGTACTCCCTGACATTCCAAAGAAGGAGCCGGCGGCGGCTCCCTCTCTGATCTAAATACACTTTAACCCTTTACGCTGCCTACGACCAGCCCGTGCACAAAATACCTCTGTAAAAACGGATAAATCGCCATAATCGGCAGAATGGATAAAAATATCTGAGCAGCCTGCGTCGTACGGTCCGATACCTGATTCAGCAGGGCTGCTTCCTCAAGCGTTACATTCTCCATCGAAGCCGTTACCTGTTGAAGAATAGACTGCAGATAGGTGGCCAGCGGATAATGCTCCGGGCTCCGCATATAGATCATTCCGTCAAACCAGGCATTCCAGTGGCCAACGAGTGCAAACAGCGTCACTGTAGCAATGCTGGGCATAGACACCGGCAGATAGATGTTCCACAAGGTCCGCAGGTGGCCGGCGCCATCCATCCAGGCCGCTTCTTCCAGCTCTTTCGGCAGCCCCCTGAAGAAATTCAGCATCAGCAGCACATTGAAGATCGGGACGGCTCCGGGAATGACAAGTGCCCATACACTGTCCAGCAGATGCATCTCCTTAACGATCAGATAACCGGGAATCAAGCCGCCGCTGAACAGCATGGTGAATACAAAAATCCATGCATAAACGGTCCGCGAGCGGAACACCGAAGCCTCTTTTGACAAGGGGTAGGCTACCAGAACAGTAAACAACAAGTTAATAGACACGCCCAGTACCACTCTAAGCAGGCTGGTTCCGAAGGAATGGATGAACTGGTTGTTTTCCAGCATGTATCGATAAGAAGAGAATGTGAAGTCTACCGGCCAAAAGGTGACCCGGCCGGCGCTGACCGCCGTACTTGAACTGAAGGAAATTGCCAGCACATTGACTATCGGAAAAAAGCAAAGGACCGCGAGCAAAGCTAGAAACACATAATTCATACGGAGAAACCAACGATACGGTTTGGATGTGAATTGCATAGGTTGTACTCCTTCTCCTAAAATATCCGGTATTTAGCGAAACGGTATGCCAAGTAATAGCCCAGACCGATAAAGACAAACGAAACTACGGATTTAATTAAGCCAAGGGCCGTAGATACTGAATACTGCGCATCCTGAAGGCCGATCCGGTAAATCATCGTATCCAGAATGTCTCCCGATGAGTAAACCAGCGGATTATAGAGATTGAACACTTGATCAAATCCCCCATTCAGGACATTCCCCAAGCTAAGGGTCAGCATCAGAATCATAATCGGGCGGATCCCGGGCAGCGTAATATGCCAAGTCTGCTTCCACCTGCCGGCACCATCGATAATTGACGCTTCGTACAATGAGGTGTCGATGCTGGTCAACGCGGCCAGATAGATGATGGTTCCGAAGCCGAATTCCTTCCATTGGTCTGTTATGACCAGAATATATGGAAACCAGTTATTGTCCGCCAAAAATTGAATCGGCTGCATCCCCAGGCTCTTGAGCAGCATATTAACGATCCCGGAGCTGGGGGACAGCACATCCACAACGATGCCGCCAAGAATGACCCAGGAAAAAAAGTGCGGCATATATATAATCGTCTGTATTGAACGCTTGAATCCGTTAACGCGGACTTCGTTGAGCAGCAATGCAGTGATCACCGGCACCGTCAGGCCAGCAAAGATTTTCATGACGGAGATGAACACCGTGTTCCATACCACCGTGCTGAAACCAGGCAGATCAAACAAGTATCTGAAATTGTCCAACCCGTTCCATGTAATATGTTTAAAGCCTGCAATCGGGGAAAAATCCTGAAACGCAATGACAAGTCCCGCCATCGGGATATAGCTGAAGATGATGACTACAATAAGTGCCGGCAATATCATGACATGCAGCGGGATGTTGCGTATGAACTTTTTGGTATTAAAATGCATCTCTGTCTCCTCCTTATATTCTAAATTATAGAACACTCTAAAAGGACGCTGACAGTGGAGCCTGTTGACCTTTGGTATCTTTTGTTGACCTGTTCACAGGGATTTCAGGGCGCCGGAAGAGTCCATACAAATGACGGGACCGCCGCATCGCCATTCTCATGACTAATGGACAGTCCCGTCATTCGCGGCCACGCAGGCCAGATTAGTTGCCTTTTACCACTTCATTCACTTCTTTGGTAATTTCATCGCCGCCAAGCTTTTTCCAGTCGGCCACAAATTTGTCAAAGGCATCAACCGGCAGATTGCCGTAGATAATTTTCACAAAGGTTTCTGCACGGAGCTTATCCAGTGTTGCCTGTTTGCTGTTCATCGTTTTGGTTGGTGCATAGATGAACTCATTCATGACGATCAGTTTATTATCACGATAGTACTTGATTACTCCCTGCGAACTGAGTGGTCCAAAGATCCGTTCCATATTCCATTTATCGAGATTGCCACTGCGGTAATCCAAGATATCCTGGTAGAACAATTTGGCTTCCAGCCCCATTTTGGAAGTATCCTTTGTTTTCAGCGCCTGCTCCACTTCATCCTGTGCCTTCACGTTTTTGTTCGGAGGCAGGTTAGACACGGTTGCGTTTTGGAACCCGAGACCTGTCTCACCGTTCAGATAGCTGGCACGTTCCTTGGTAGCCGACTCGCCGAACATTTTTTCCGCCTGGAAGTTAAGCAATTTGATTAACGCCTCGGGATGCTCATACCCTTTGCGGATGGCGAATACACCGCCGATGCCCAGGTGATTCTGTGTTTTGGCCGGTTGATCATCGATGGATTGTACAGGGTATGGAACCCAGTTCACATTTTTATCTTTTTTGACCATATTCATAACCTGGAAAGGAGCCCATTGCGGTAAAAACATCATTCCGGTTTTACCCGCGTTGACATCCTCCATGGCTTTAGCGAATTCTTTCACGCCGAATTCGGGATCCAGGACGCCTTCTTTGTACAGCCGCTGCAGCTCGGCCAAGCCTGCCTTCACCTCAGGCTGGGTCGTACCGTTGACAATCTCGCCCTTCTCATTTTTGATCCAGGTTTCCAGATAGGCATGGTAACCAAGCAAGAATGCATTGATCGGCAGATCCTTGTTCATAAATATGCCGTAAGTGTCCTTTTTACCGTTGCCATCGGGATCTTTAAGGGTGAAGTCTTCTGCGATCTTGATAATATCCTGCATCGACTTTGGTTCCGCCAGGCCGAGCTTATCAAGCCAGTCTTTGCGGATCCACACCATATCCGAAGAGTCTAGAGAACCGCCGAAGCTGGTTAATGCATACAGCTTATTATCCTTCGTAACCGGCTTCAGACCCGCTCCGTCTTCTTCCTGATAATATCCCTTGACCAGGTCAGAAGCATATTTATCAAAGTACGGGGTCAAATCTTCCAGCATCCCCGCTTCATGCAATTGCTCAAACTGCACCATATTGACCTTTAACAGATCCGGCAAGTCCCCGCTTGCCATAGTAACATTCATTTTCTCATCATAGTTGGCACCGGGTACGATCCAGTCGTAGGATACCTTGATGCCAAGCTCATTCTCGTAACCTCTTGTCCAGACATTGTTGGAATATGTATCGCCCTCGCCCAGGGTTTCTTTTCCGGTCTCGGCCATTGTGGAACGCAGCTTGACCGGCGGATCATATTTGGTTAACGGCCCGCCTTGCATTTCGGTCGGGGCCGTGTTGTCCGGTTTGGCTGCAGCATTATTTTTGCTGCTGTTATCACTGTTTCCACTGTTTCCACCGGAGCATGCACTGAGAACCAGCGAGAAAACAATCGCTGTGGCCAGCACCGGCAATGCTTTATTATTTTTTTTCATCTGATGAACCTCCCTTGTTATTTACAATCTCATTATAGTAAGAAAGCGTTAACAACGGCGAGTGGTATCCTTTTACATTCTGTATCTTTTCTTTACCTGTTCCTAAGACTTTTTAGATCATCCTATAGCAAACATGAAAAAAGGAGCCGCCCTTCCGTCAATGATGACAGGAGGACAGCTCCCCGTTGGAATCAGTCTTACCCTTTCAGATGGAGCACCAGTACATTTACCGAGTTGGCCGGCAAATTCAGGACGATGCCATTGTTGTCTAAGGAGACCTTGCGCTCGCTAGGTATCACCCGTTCATCGTCTCTTTTGTTGACATTAGGCAGATGCACAAGCGAAGCATCCCCTGTTAGGCTAACCAGCTTCGCAGCCGTCTCCACATGCACATCATGCAAGTTAAGCTGCGTTGTCTTGTCCACATTGTCGGCGTTAACAAGCTTCACATAGATATGCTCTGCGTCTTTCGTCACCGAGCTGAATATCTCTCTATTATAGGCTTCCAGCTTATAATCCAATATTCTGCTGGTCACCTTGCCATCCGTGTAGGAGCAAATTAGCCGGTCACCGGTACCGCCGCCATAATTCAGTGTAATGGTATACTCGGTGTTGTCTGCAAGCTTTTCATATTGAGCCGCTCTTAAATTGCCTGCCGCCGTGCTGGAAGAATAATCACCCAAGGTGTAGCCTTCTATCCCTTGCTTGTACACCTTGACGCCGGTGGCGTCGCCCCCATAACCGATTGCATATTCAATGACATCTTTGTTTCCCGGAGCGATATCCGTCAGGCCGGCCCCCACATAGAAGCCATCTTCGCCCGCAAGCCTTGAAGCAACAACCTCCATTTTGTAATCGGCCCATTCATCATTCAGGATGTATAATCCGTTCAGCCCGCCCGTTTGAGCTTTCAATACAAGTCCCTCGCCCGCCCGGATAACAGAACCCGCAGAACCGGGAATGACCTGCCATGCCGGGTCCAGCTGCTGCGTAAAGTCCTGGTTCAAAAGCACGCTGCCGTCCTGGTTGGAGGTTACAGTCACACGTTTTACGACGATTTCGGCGTTACCTGCTGCAATCTCGATTCCACCGCGGGGAACAAGTTCTGTAGGCTTCCCGTTTCTGTATGTTGAAAAGGAGGTTTTCAGCACCTTATCGCCCAAATATTTGGCAAATAGCTGCTGTACATAGTAGTTCGGTGTATACCATACGGTTTCGTCGTCGAACCAGATGCAGTCAGGGGTCCATCTGTAGGTTCCATCTGTCAGCACTTTATTGAACAGCGGCGCGTAGGCGGAAAGAAGTACGACATCGGCGTTGTTCTCAAATCCGGTCATGATCGCCGCCTCCGCTACAGCACCGGCCAATGTATTTTTATCTGTAGATGCATATTCCCCTACAAACACCTTAGAGGTTTCATTCCAGTTCATGCTTCCGTCCGCATGGCTGGCTCTGTAGTAGTAATTGTAACGATCAACATTGTTCAGCAAATACTCGTTGGAACGGTAGTAGTGCTCATCTGCGATGGTATCCATATAGTTTTGTTGTTGTTCATACCAGGTGACGGTTTCTTCAATCACTTCATGACCATCGGCAAAAGCAACCTTGGCCGACCCTTCCAGATTTCCGCTCAAAAATTTCCAGCCCTGCTGATAGGCATCATCATCCGCCTGAGCGCCGACTGTCGAGATGATGTGCAGCTTATGGCCCGGATAGTTCTGCTCCATGTATTCGTCGATAGAGGTTTTGAACACTTCAAAGTTGGCAAAAAACTCTGTGCCCCAGTTTTCGTTGCCCACGCCCAGATAGCGCAGATCAAACGGCGCCTCATGGCCCATTTTTTTGCGCATGGCGGCCCATTCGTTGCCCGCAAAATCCATACTGATAGCAAAATCGATCAGATCCGTAAAGTTCTTGATGAAATACTCGCGTAATTTGCCACCGGCCGGATGGGCATAATCCGAGCGGGCCTGACACAGCACACCGCAAGCCATAACCGGGAGCGGAGTTGCATTCAGATCCTCAGCCAATTGAAAATATTCCATATAGCCCAGCCCCATAGTCATCATGTAGCCCCAGACGTTATAGTTCTCCTTGCGAAGCTCGATGTCTCCCACGGAATCCTTCCAGTCATACACGTTCTCCCAAATGAAGGAGCCTTCGGAGATACAGCCGCCCGGAAAGCGCAGGAATTTCGGATGCATCTCAACCAGCGCGTGGACCAGATCTTTTCTTAACCGGTAATTCGGGTTGCCCAGATAATTCGCATGTGCCGAAGCAGACTTCGCCTCTTCCCCCGCGCCCCATACATCCTGCGGCATCAAAGAGACCATATCAATGGAGATTTCACCGGCAAAAGTGAGTGCCAGCTGGCCCAGAACTGTAGCCGATCCCGTCAGCACCACCTTGGTCTCCACCCCATATTTCTTCCATATGCCGCCGCCTTCCACTTGCACGGTTACAGTGTCACTGACAGCCACCCCGTCCTGCGCCTGCAATTGTACCGTTATTGTACCCGCAGTTTCAGCCTTGGCCCATAGGGTGAATTCATATTTGGCACCCGTCCGGATGGCCATCGCACAGTGCTGATTGGAATCGGCAAAACCTCTGTTCCGAATAGTCGCCCCGTCAGCCACCTTCACATAATGGGAATTGACATCCTTGTCCGGAACCTTCAGGAATTCATTGAGACCGCCGCTGCTCTGAGGAATCATCTGTTCTACGTCCCCGGACCAGGCGAATAAAGGCTCCCGGTTCCGGCCGGTAGAGCAGCCGCATTCGCCCGAAGCATGGGAATAGGTGTCAAAAGCAAAAGACTCAAAGGACCGGTTCTGCACCAGCTCCGCGTAAATCCCGCCGTCGGCTGCATTGTTGATGTCCTCATAGAACAAGCCGTACAGCACTTCGCTGACATCCAATATTTCCTGGTTGCCGTGTACATTCAAGGTGTAAGGCGGCAGATTCGGCGGAATGACGGATACCTCAAATGTTTTCCGGGCAGAGCTTAAGCCTTTGCTTAATCTGGCGGTAAGTGTTACTCCATAGGCAGAGTTAATGTTCTGTATACGGCCCTGGTTAGAGAGCACCTCCGGGTGGCTGGATTCCCACGCCGCTTCTACCGTTCCACCCAGCAAGTGCGAGGGTAGAGCAAGGTCGTGGGCCACAATGGTTGTCGGCAAGAACAGGTACTTGCCTGCGGCAAGCTTCACGATCTCTTCATCCGTTAATGAATCGCACATCACTTCGATCACTTTGTCTGCGGACAAACCGGCCTTATAGATTCTGAAATCCGCCAGGGAACCGGCAAAATCGTCATCTGCAGCATACTGGGAACGGCCGATAAAATTGCTGCTGTAATTGGACGAATCGGTTAACGTCCCGAACCAGCGGCGAAGCTGAGCATAATTGCCGCTGGTGGTCTGGCTAATAGAGCCGTCGGCGACCGTTTCACCGTTCACATATACAATGGGTCCTGCACTGCTTAGCTTGCCGTCCTCCGTACCGATGATGGACAGAGCGATATGTATCCACTCGCCTCCGGCAAACCCCCGGCCCGGATCAGCGACCAGGTCCATCCCCGCAGACAAGGTTCCCCGCAATTGGCGGGTCAGGAACACAGACGGTCCCGTCTCCCCGTTACCAAAGTCAAAAATCCGTTCCCACACGCTCGTACCCTTGCCAAAGTTCACCCAGGCTGCAACCGTTATACCGGTGTTGTCGTTCACTCCTTCAAGCAGATCGGATGGCAACTGAATAAAGGATGAACCATTCCGTCCTCCTGCAAAGGTCACAGCGCTTCTTCCCCCAACTATAGACACCACTGGCGGCAGCGTGCCGCTAGCCATCCCGTGATTGTCGTGACCCGAGCTGTCATTGCTGACATTCTCTGCATCCTCAAATCTGTAATGGGCAATTAATTGCTCATGAAAAGCAGCCATATTATGCATTCTCCTATTCTTTTAATTAATAAAAATATAAATAATTTAATAGAAATATAAACTATACTTATCCTACCTTGTCTGCCCTCTATTTATCAAGTCTTTCTTGCAAATAGAAAGGGTATCGCACCCGTAACCATGACAATAAGGCTGCCGAGATGTTCTCGACAGCCTTACCGGCCCTGCGGGCACATGGATGCGGTTTGTTCATTCTGCCTTGAAGCCGATAAGCGTTATCTCCTGTTATCCTTCACAGGCACCTCAAAATCAGGTGTACCGTTTTCATTCCACCGGAAATGCTGAACCCTTGTATGGCGGTTCGGATCATATAACGGATCGCCCGTGATTTCCTTGTAATTCCGCGCGTGGTAGACGATAACATCCCGGCCTTCCTCATCTACCGTAAAACTGTTGTGCCCCGGTCCATATTGTCCGTTCTCCTCCGTAGTATGGAATACCGGTTCAGGATGCTTCGTCCATGAAGCAGCATCCAGCAGATCCCCGTCCTCGTCTGCCTCCAGCAGCCCCATACAATAATTGTGATCGGTGGCACTGGCCGAGAAGCTGATGAAAATCCGGCCGTTCCGCTTGAGAACGGCTGCTCCTTCGTTGACTTTGAAGCCGATAATCTCCCATGGATGCTCAGGAGTTGATATCATGGTCTGCTTGCCGCGCAGTGTCCAGGGATTGCTCATTTCAGAGATATACAGGTTGGAGTTGCCTTCAATTCCGGGATCTTTCTGCGCCCACACATAATACAATACACCCTTGTGTTGGAACGTTGTGGCATCCAAAGCAAAGGATTCCCAGGCTGTCTTCACCTGCCCTTTCTCCACCCAATCCCCTTCCAGCGGATTTACTGATTCATTCTCCAGTACGTACATGCGGTGGTCGAACAGTCCTTCGTTCGTTTCAGTTGTATGAGCCGCCGCGAAATAAATGTACCACTTGCCGGCAATGTAATGAATTTCCGGCGCCCAGATATTGGCGCTGAGTGATCCTGAGGCATACTTGCGCCAGGCCACAACCGGCTGCGCTTCAGCCAGGCCTTCCAATGTCCGTGAACCTCTCACTTCAATCCGGTCATATTCAGGAACCGAAGCTGTGAAATAATACCATCCGTCGGTATGCTTGTACACCCAAGGATCGGCACGCTGCTCCACCAGCGGATTGGTAAACGTTCTGTTTGCAGGCATATGATCTCTCCTCTTTGCTATGAGCTAGCCGCTGCATTTATAACTGTTTTACCCCTGACCTCTTCGGCGGGGCGTTCCTGTGTAGCGTACTGCCATTTATGCAATTACCAAATTAGCACAGCAATACTTTTATGTAAATATGAATTTATTTAGTTTTATATAAAATCAAATATATAAAAGCATGATAATACCAAATAAATCATCAAAATAATGACCCATCACCTGAAATGAGTGTATATTAGTATAATGTATTTATATATACATTTTTTGATTTACTAAAGATTAAACATAACCCGTTTGCAATTTTGAGAAATCTACCCTTTTGACACATATTCAAACCTTGCTCTATTTACGTCTGGCGCCTATAAATTATAAGCTTTAAGTGCAAAACGGCCCAAATAATCTAATTCTAGGAGAGCAAAAATATGACCTTAGGCAACAACCCGCTCCTGACAACGGAACAATCACCTATCCTTCCTTTCCCCATGAATCAGGTCACGCTTACCGACCCTTACATGGTTAATGCCTTATCCAAAGAAATTCTTTATCTCAAAAGCTATGATCCCGACCGTCTGCTGGCCGGCTTCCGCGAAAATCGGGGGCTCCCTCCCAAAGGGGAAAAATACCCCGGTTGGGAAAATACCGAAATCAGAGGACATACACTGGGGCATTATCTGACCGCGATAGCCCAGGCTTATGAGAACACCGGCAGCAGCGGACTTCTGAAACGTCTGGAATACATCATCGGTGAGCTGGCGGAATGCCAACTGGAGAACGGTTATCTGTCCGCTTTTCCCGAGACATTATTTGATCATGTGGAGAACAAGCAGCCAGCCTGGGTTCCCTGGTATACCATGCACAAAATCATCGCCGGTCTGGTCACTGTCTACCGTTCAACCCGTAATACTGCAGCATACAGCATAGTGTCCGGGCTCGGCGAATGGGTGTACCGGCGCGTCTCCAACTGGTCGCCTGAAATTCAGGAACGGGTACTCTCGGTTGAATACGGAGGAATGAATGATTGCCTGTATGATCTGTACAAGATTACGAAGAACGACCATCATTTGTATGCGGCTCATATGTTCGACGAACTTGCATTGTTCACCCCTGTCCGTGAAGGCAGAGATATTCTCAAAGGCAAACATGCTAATACGACGATTCCGAAGTTTCTCGGGGCATTGAACCGCTATCTCATACTGGGAGAAGGAGAACGTTTTTATCTGGAAGCTGCGGTGCAGTTCTGGGATATGGTTGTCAATCACCACAGCTATATTACAGGCGGGAACAGCGAATGGGAGCATTTCGGCGATCCGGATATTCTGGACGGGGAACGCTCCAACTTCACAGCCGAAACCTGCAACACCTACAATATGCTGAAACTCACCAAAGAACTGTTCAAGCTTACCGGGGACATCAAATATGCGGATTTCTACGAAAACACGTTCATCAATGCCATTCTTTCTTCACAGCATCCTCATTCCGGCATGACGATGTATTTTCAACCCATGGCGACAGGTTATTTCAAGGTGTACAGTTCTCCGTTCGACCACTTCTGGTGTTGTACTGGCACCGGCATGGAGAGCTTCACCAAGCTGAATGACAGCCTTTATTTCCACCGGGGCAACAGCATCTACGTCAATCAATATGTCAGTTCTACCCTGGTGTCGGAAGCGCACCGGATCGAGCTGGAGCAGGAGGCCAACCTCCCTTATAAGGATACAGTCACATTCACTCTGTGTACCTTGGACAGTCAAGCGACCACACTAGAGCTGCGTTTGCGTATACCAGATTGGATCGCCGGGACGATGAACATTCAATTGAATGGAAATACAGTAGCTTTCCGGACAGAGGGCCGATATGCTGTGCTGGAGAATGACTGGAAGGGCGGTGACAAGCTAAGCGTTCAATTCCCGATGAAGCCGTTCTACCGCACACTGCCCGATGCAGCGAATGTGGTAGCTTTCAAATATGGACCGGTGGTGCTCAGCGCCGCATTGGGAATAGATGATCTGACACAGTCGGCAACAGGAGTGGCAGTCAGCGTGCCAACGAAAAATATGCTGGTAAAGGATTTCATCACACCGTCGCACGGGAGCATCAGCGATTGGCTGGATCACTTCGAGGAGCATTTTATACGTAAAAATGGAGATCTGGTCTTCGTTCTGCGTGGCACGGATGAGGACGGAAGGTTGGAATTCACACCACATTACAAGCAGCATGAAGAACGCTACGGCATCTATTGGAAGCTTGTCGAGACGGATTCCAGGGAGTTACAGGAGCATATTTGGCATGGGAAACAGGATCAGACGATCCGGGAAGCCACCATTGACAGTCTGCCGGTTGGCAATGATCAATACGAGCTTGAGCATGGCATCCAAGGGGAGAACACTACGGTTGCCGTCTGGGATGGCTATACCCTTAGACAAGCAGAGAATAACGGCTGGTTCAGCTACCGGCTGAAAGTACTCCCTGAGCAGGATAACTATTTATCTGTCACCTACTTCTCCGGCAACAACGGCAAAACGATTGATATTTATGTAGATGGCGAACTGCTGGCCAGCGATACATTGATGACTGATAAAGTGCGGGCCTTCTATAATAAGCGATACCTCATTCCGGCAGGGCGGATAAAGACTGCCACCGAGGTAGCGGTCAAATTTGTCATTCCGGGGCAGATGAACGGAATTTTCGATCAGCTGCGGATGATGACAAGCTACAGCAGTAATGCCGAGCTGGCCGAGCTGAACTTTGACGCAGGCAGCCTCTCCAGGGCGTTCACCACCGATCATTCCGACTATACTCTGACTGTGGGCGCAGGTACACCAGCGGTGCGGATGCATGCCAACCCTTCGCACAAAAATGCCCTAGTCTATGTCAATGACATTCTGATCGAGGATACATTGCCTAGAACTGTGTTCCTTTCCAATCCAATTACGAATGTGCAAATCAGTGTCACAGCGGAAGATCTGGAAGTGGTGAAGAAATACAAAATTACGATTATTAAACCAGCCTAGAGAATAGATTAGGTAATAATGAAACACCGGCCTGCCGGGCAGTATTACTGCTCCGGCAGGCCGGTTATTTTTATGGAGAGAATTAGAATAGCAAGCCTACTTTAATTCGATGGTCTGGTTAAGATTCGACCGCTCCGTATCCTGGTTCGTTATTCGTTTAAACAAATACGTCGCCTTCTCGGCCAGGTTACCGCTCTTCCAATATTCAGCCGCTTCGGCTTGCACCTGGATCAGAATTACCTCAGGGTCATCATAGCTGGTTTGCAGAAAAGCATCATACCCCGCATTCCAAAATTCTTTTTTCTTGTCCAGATCCTGAACAAGCTTGGCCGTCCCACGAATTGAGACATAGGATTTATCAGCGTATACAACGTTAACTCTCGGATCATGATGGATTTCCCCGAACTTGCTGGTGTCCTTCTTGGTAAGGAACCATAAATCTCCGTCGAACTCAACCTCCTGGGTCTTCATGGGGCGGGATACCAGTCCCTCTGCTGATATGGTAGTGAACATTGCGGTATCAATACCTTTGATTAGCTCTCTAACCGTCTCAACAGCTTCCTTGTGACTTTTGTTTGAATCAGACATGCTTATCGCCTCGTTTCTTCCGGGTTAAGGAATAGGTTATCCAAACACATACCAAATATTAATCGAAATACATTAAAAAAACCCTACAACCCCAAGGGGCGTAGAGTTCATTGTCCATTCCGCAGATGTTTGAATTAGAAATTAAGAATCCCTGAGGTATGGAGCAGCACCAGAAACACCAGAACCGGCGCAACATACCGGAGCATGAACAACCAGACACGGAACCAGCGAGCTTGTAATCCGGCTGCTTCAGCCGCTCCTTTCCAGAAATATCCCGCAAAAATAGTGATCAGCAGACCACCGAGCGGAAGCATAATGTTAGAAGTGATGAAGTCCATCCAGTCAAACAAGGCTTTGCCCCCAAAAGTAAGCTCAGGGAACATTCCCAGCGACATCGCTGAAGGAATACCCAGCAGGAAAAGGACTAGAGACAATATCCAAACCGAACGTTGACGGCTCCAGTTCCAGCGCTCCATCGCGAAGGATACAGGCACTTCAAGCAGAGATACGGCCGAGGTCAGAGCAGCAATGGCCAGCAGGATAAAGAACAGACCGCCGAAGAACGAACCGAATGGCATCGCAGAGAATGCCGCCGGCAGAGCGATAAAAATCAGCGAAGGCCCTTGATCGGGAGCAATGCCAAACGAGAACGTCGTCGGGAAAATAATCAATCCGGCTATAAACGCATACAGCAAATCTCCGGCACCTATCGCAAGCGCAGCGGTTCCCAGCGACTGTTTTTTATCCACATATGAACCGTAAGTCAGAAGAATCCCCATTCCGAGCGACAACGAGAAGAAGGCATGTCCCAAGGCGACCAGGGCGGATTCCGCCGTCAGCACCGAGAAGTCTGGTTTGAGGAAAAAGGACACTCCTGCGTTTGCCCCCGGAAGGGTTACGGCACGAATCATGAGTACAATGAGGAGAACGACCAGGCCGGGAATCAATACTTTGTTAAATTTCTCAATCCCTCCCGACACCCCAAGGATGACTACACCCGCTGTAATCAGGATAGCCACACCCTGCCAGACAATCGGCATATACCCTGAGATAAAGGAACCAAATTCACCTGCGTAGTCACTAGTGCTGAACAACTGTCCATTAAAAGAAATCAACGCGTAGTTCAGCGTCCAGCCTGCAACAATAATATAAAAAGAAAGGATTAGAAAAGGCGCCACTACTTGCAGAATTCCGGCCGCTTTCCAGCCTTTCCCGCCTCCGGCACGAATGAAAGAAGTCGCCGCACTTCCCCGTCCGCTGCGTCCGATGGCCAGTTCGGCCAACAGCACCGGCAAGCCAATTAGCACCAAACAGACGATGAAAAGAAGAAAGAAAGCCGCCCCGCCATTTTCTCCTGTAATATAAGGAAATTTCCACATATTCCCCAGACCAACTGAACTGCCGATGGCTGCGAAAATAAAACCGCTGGAAGAAAAACGTTCTTCCTTCTCCGTAAGCAGGCTTTTTTCACCTTTAGATTGATTCATTTACTCATGCCCCTTTTTCTCTTTTAGCCTTCATTATAGCTTAAGTTCCCCTGCGAGTCTTATGGGAATTTCTGAATTCACTAATCATTATCATTTTTTCTGTATAAAAACTCTAAATTTTCAGAGGTGCTTTTCCATTTCACTAAAACAAAAAACCACTGCTAATTATTCAGCAGTGGTTCATGTGCTTGGCGGCGTCCTACTCTCCCAGGACCCTTCGGTCCAAGTACCATCGGCGCTGGAGGGCTTAACGGTCGTGTTCGGGATGGGTACGCGTGGAACCCCTCCGCTATCGCCACCAAACGGGCATTTACAGCGTAAATGCTTCAGGAACCTTGATTCCTGAAAACTGAATCCGAAACGAATCTGCGTTCTTCGAAATATTGGATAAGCCCTCGACCGATTAGTATTGGTCAGCTCCATGCATTGCTGCACTTCCACCTCCAACCTATCT
>NZ_JBQENA010000007.1:217252-428585 GCF_052044425.1 Paenibacillus sp. 22594 | reverse complement strand
GGCTCGGTAGCTCAGTCGGTAGAGCAAAGGACTGAAAATCCTTGTGTCGGGGGTTCGATTCCCTCCCGCGCCACCATATTGTGGAGGCTTAGCGAAGTGGCCAAACGCATCAGACTGTAAATCTGCTCACGTACGTGTTCGGTGGTTCGAATCCATCAGCCTCCACCAGTTTTATGAGCCATTAGCTCAGTTGGTAGAGCACCTGACTTTTAATCAGGGTGTCGAAGGTTCGAGTCCTTCATGGCTCATTCCAATCTGAAAGTCATCACCTTTAGGTGGTGGCTTTTTTGTGTTTTCATAATTTTCAATAGTATGTTCTGAGTTTAAGTTTAGGATTTCTGTCTTCGTTAAATTATAAGCTTATAACGTTTAGCAGAAATGAGGGATTGTCCATGATACATGATGCCATTATCGTTGGAGGCGGCTTTGTAGTCTTCGGGCAGACATTCAGTTAGGTCGTTACTCTGCTATCGTGTGCTTGTGGTGGATGCCGAAGGTGGGCGGTCAAATCTTTGCCAAAGCTATCATAATATTCTGGGGTGGCCGGATGGGAATCGCCGGGATTTGGATGCATAAGGAACTGGAAAAGTTGAACCCGGTTCCTCTGCCTCCGGCAAAAAAGCGGCTCATACATGATCAATGATATTTACGCTTGTCATTACACCGCGTTTACTAAGGCGCATATTGACGAAAAATGTGATAAAATAGGCGAAAAGAGCAAAAGTGGTGGAGTATGGTGACGATGGATAGTGAGGTTTTGCGTCAAAAGTTGGAGAAGCTCACCGGAAAGAGAACAGGAATCAAACAGCTTGGGAGGCAGCATTCGGCTTCCCTTTTTGGCATAGGCATGGAAGAGCAGGAACAGCCAGTGTTCCACGAGGGACACTTATGGGTACCTTTGTATGAGAATGAAGGAAGGATCACGGCGATTTGGCTGGAACTCGATGGGCTGACTCCATTAGAAGTGCAATTGGTCAATTATGCTGCGAGGAATTTCGCTATAGCCCTGAAGGCGACAGGCCTTAAGGAAGAAGGCGAACTGGAGGCCCGTCAGCTTAGCGGCTGGCTGAATGCCCAGCTAGAGCAGGAGAAGAATGATGCAGAAATTCCTGATGAGATGACTTTAAAGGGACGGCTGGTGGGGGAGATGATTCCATTCCTCCTGGTTAGCGAAAATGTTCATAACCCGCAAGTGACCTACCGCACCCTGATGAAACTGCTGCGGAGTTACTTCGAGAATGAAATTTTGCTTATTCCGCTTCAGGAGAAGGAATGGTTAATTTTAGCCCGTAAGGAACTGCTCACCGGCGGGGATGATAAAGAAGATGAAGAAGAGAGTGCTGAGGATCTACTGGCTCAGACTTGTATGGGACTGCATGAACTGATTGCCAGCGAGTGGGTGGGAGTATTTCACCTGGCGGTGGCACCTGCGGTTATTCCTGTGAAGGGATTGACCGGGTCAGTAGCTTTGCTGCGGGAAACAATCATTTTGGGCCGGGTTTTCCAGGTGGGAGACTATATTCATTTGCCATGGGAGCTCCATATGGAGCGTCTAGTCAATAGTATTCCCGATGACCGCCGCAGACAACTGCTCGGACAAATAGGAGATTATACTTCCGTGCTGGCGGATAAAGAGATGCTTCTGACTCTGGAGACTTTTTTCGAGATGGACTGTAATGTCAGTGAAACGGCAAAAAAGCTATATATCCACCGGAATACGCTACTGTACAGGCTGGATAAGATCAAACAGGAGACCGGCGCCGATGTCCGGAGCTTTGGAGACGCTGCTATTGTGAAGTTAGCCATGTTATTGTATAAAGTGACGAAAAGAAAATAGGTTTTTTGTGAACCTTACAAATAGCCATCGCGGCATGTCTGGGGTAAGATAAATGTACAAGAAAGCGATTTATTTTTTAAACTAATAATTGACTCGAGGGGGAAATAAAATGGCAGGCGTACGTTTAGAGCATATTTTCAAAAAATACCCGGGTTCCGATAAAGCGACAGTAATCGATATCAATCTTGATATTAAAGATAAGGAATTCTTGGTACTGGTTGGACCTTCCGGTTGCGGTAAATCCACAACCTTGCGTATGATTGCTGGTCTGGAAGAAATCTCCGAAGGAAAAATGTACATTGGCGACCGTGTAGTCAATGACGTAGCTCCAAAAGACCGCGATATCGCGATGGTATTCCAATCCTACGCCCTGTACCCGCACATGAGTGTGTATCAGAACATGGCATTCGGTTTGAAACTGCGTAAAGTGAAAAAAGAAGAAATCGATAAGAAGGTTCGCGAAGCTGCGAAAATCCTCGATATCGAACACTTGCTTGACCGTAAACCAAAGGCATTGTCCGGTGGTCAACGTCAACGTGTCGCACTGGGCCGCGCTATCGTACGTGATCCACAAGTCTTCCTGATGGATGAACCTCTCTCCAACTTGGATGCTAAACTTCGTGGTCAAATGCGTGCGGAAATCACTAAACTGGTTAAACGTCTTGAAACCACTTGTATCTATGTAACACATGACCAGACAGAAGCTATGACAATGGGTGACCGTATCGTAGTTATGTATGATGGTATTATTCAACAAGCTGCTTCTCCTGAAGAACTGTACAATGAGCCTACGAACCTGTTCGTAGCCGGGTTCATTGGTTCCCCAACAATGAACTTTATCAACGGTACATTGTCTGATGTTGGTGGTGCTGTACGCTTCCGTGCTGAGAACCTTGATGTTGAAGTTCCAGGCGGCAAAGCTACACTGCTTCGCAACAAAGGCTACATTGGCAAAGAAGTAATAATGGGCGTTCGTCCAGAAGATATTCACGAAGAACCAGTATTCCTGGAAGCTTCGCCGAACACAATCTTCACTTCGTTGGTTGATGTTACTGAAAACCTTGGTCATGAAATGCTCCTCTACTTGAGCGGTCTTGGCACTAACACTGTAATTGCACGTGTAGATGGACGTTCTACTACTCGTGAAGGCAGCAAGCCAAAATTGGCCATTGACATGAACAAAATCCATCTCTTCGATAAAGAATCCGAACTTAACATTTTGCTCGGATAAGATAGTTAGACCTGCTTGAACTAAGCCGCCTGAGAAGGCGGCTTTTTTAATAAACAGGACCAACCTTATTTATTGAAGATCCTCTACAAACCTTGAATTTGGACCGAAGCCTAGGCCCCACCAAGTGGGGCTGTTTATTTTTACATACTGCTGTTCATGAAACTCAGCTTTTTAATCAGGCTTCATACGGGAGGAACAGCGGCTATTAAGATTGCATTCATAGGCGTTATCCATTAAGATAGCAGGAGAATTACCTGCGGCTGGAATGAGAATTAGTATTAACCAAATGCGGGCGAGCGGATAATACCGCTGGTGACGAAAGGACGGACACACATGGCTAAGAAGGTAAAAGTATCCGAATTGGTGCAGCATTTTCAGTTAGAGGTTGTTTCCGGACAAGAGGGTCTGAAAAGACCTATTACAGTGGATGATTTGAATCGTCCGGGACTTGAAATGGCCGGTTATTTTGAATATTATCCGGAAGAACGCGTTCAGCTTCTAGGCAAGACTGAACTGGCCTTTTTCTCAATGCTTCCGGATGAAGAGCGCAAGAGCCGAATTCGCGGGATCTGTAACGACAATACACCATGTATTGTGATTACGAGAGCCCTTGATGTGCCTCAAGAGCTTATCGATATTAGCAATGAAAAGGGACTGCCAGTGCTGCGAAGCTCGATGGCGACTACAATATTCTCCAGCAGACTTACCAGCTTTTTGGAAGGGAAACTGGCACCTACAGCCACGATTCATGGTGTTCTGTGTGATGTGTATGGTGTGGGCATGCTGATTACCGGCAGTAGCGGTATCGGTAAAAGTGAGACAGCGCTTGAGCTCGTAAAACGCGGCCATCGTTTGATTGCCGATGATGCGGTGGAAATCCGTCAAACCTCGGATAATCAGCTGCATGGTACGGCACCTGAGCTGATCCGTCATCTGCTTGAAATCCGCGGTGTTGGGATAATCAATGTTATGACACTGTTTGGCGCAGGGGCTATCCGTAATCATAAACGGATTACACTGGTGATCAGACTGGAAGCTTGGCAGCAGGACAAACAGTATGACCGGCTCGGACTGGACGAGGAAACGACCAGGATTATTGATACAGATGTACCACTTGTGACAATTCCCGTGCGTCCTGGACGTAACCTTGCGGTTATTATAGAAGTGGCGGCAATGAACTATCGTTTGAAGCAGATGGGCTACAATGCTGCACTTCAATTTACGAATAAGCTTACTGCCACCATATCTGAAGACATGGATGATTTGGACTAGGAGTGTGAGAGCATGTTTTTTTCATTAGCGATTGATCCGATTGTCTTCTCCATCGGTTCACTGCCGGTTCACTGGTATGGTCTAATACTTGGTGTCGGTGCGTTGGTTGGATTACTTTTGGCCATCCAGGAAGGCAAGCGCTTCAACATATCACAGGAATTCTTCATGGATATGCTGCTGCTTGGTTTGCCGTCAGCCATCATTGGTGCCCGTATATATTTTGTGGCATTCAAATGGGAGGATTATAAGGACAACTTTGCAGATGTCTTCAAAGTCTGGAATGGCGGAATCGCTATTTATGGTGCTCTGATCGGTGCGGTTATTTGCGGTATCATTTATTTCCGTTACAAAGGGTATCCCTTCTGGCGGATTGTGGATATTTGTGCACCCGGACTGCTTGCAGGCCAGATGATCGGACGTTGGGGCAACTTCGTGAACCAGGAAGCATATGGTGGCGTTGTAGAAGAGTCCTTCCTTCGTGATAAGCTGCATCTTCCTGATTTCATTGTGAACCAGATGTACATAGGAGATGCTTTTCATCACCCAACATTTTTGTATGAATCCCTCTGGAGTTTGCTGGGTATTCTGCTACTGATGGTACTGCGCCGGCAAAAATTCGTGCGTGCAGGTGAAATCTTCCTGTCTTATTTCATTTGGTATTCCATCGGCCGCTTCTTTATCGAGGCGCTCCGCACAGACAGCTTGGGGTTTCAAGGAAGCAGCGGACTTGCATCGTTCCTGAATGGATTATGGGGACCGATGAAGTGGTTTGGTTTTGAACAAGGATATCTTGATCCGGCTTACGGGAATATCCGCAGCTCGCAGCTGCTGGCACTGCTGACTATAGTAGCAGCTATAATAATAATCATTGTCCGACGCGTAACGGGTCAACCCAAGGATCATTACTCTGATCCTATTATCAGTACGAAGGCCGCTGCCGTAGATACGATAGTTCCGGACAGTGCGGCACATACGCCGCAGAGTGCCCCACCGGTTAGACAGCCGGAACCGGACAAGACACCGGATGAAGTATCGAAGGAGTAGCAGAAACTAATGATAGAATGTGTACTATTTGATTTGGACGGAACGATTGTAAATACGAATGAGCTGATTATCAATTCATTTATGCATGCGCTGAAGGAGAATAATCTGCCCCCGCTAACCCGGGAACAGATTATTCCTCATATGGGGACCACGCTTCAGCAGCAGATGAGAGTTTTTTCTGGTCTAGAGGATACAAGTGTATTGGAGCTTGCCTACCGAGCCTATAACAATGCTCATCATGACGAACTGATTGGATCTTTTCCCTATGTAAATGAGACGATGGAGGAACTGTCACGCCGTGGTATCAAACTGGGAATTGTAACGACCAAGATTCGCCCGACAACAATGAAGGCGCTGGAGATGTTCGATCTGCTGAAGTATATGGAGACGATTGTTACCGTAAGTGATGTAGTTCAGCCCAAGCCACATCCGGAGCCAGTTCTTAAGGCTGTCAGCAACCTGGGTGTTGATCCCCGAAAAACACTGATGGTGGGAGATAGTATGGTTGATATTCAGTCGGCCAAGGCAGCGGGTGTACTTGCAGCTGGAGTAGCCTGGTCGCTCAAAGGTGAAGCGACGTTACGGAAATATGAACCCGACTATATTATTCATGAGATGAAGGACATCTTCGATATTGTGGAGCAGGGGACGATTGGACCGTGAGAAAAGTAACCCGCTATCCCGTGGAAGGACATAATTCCCTTTGGTACATTTACCGTACGGTTAGTCCCTGGAAGGGTGTGCGCAATTTTATTTTTATACAGATTGCCCGGTATTGTCCGATTCTTCCGCTTAAGAACTGGATATACCGTAGCATTCTGGGTATGAAGGTTGGCAAGCACACGGCGTTTGGACTGATGGCCATGGTGGATGTGTTTTTCCCGGAGAAGATTACGGTGGGTGAGAATTCCGTGATCGGCTACAACACTACAATTCTCGCACATGAATACCTGATCAAGGAGTACCGCCTGGGTGAGGTCATTATCGGTGAAAATGTGCTGATCGGTGCCAATACAACGATTCTCCCTGGCGTAACCATCGGGGATGGGGCGATTGTAGCGGCAGGTTCTGTAGTGCATAAGGATGTAGCCGCAGGTTCCTTCGTTGGAGGCAATCCGCTGCGGGAGCTGACGCCGTCATCCGGGATGAATAATGAAGAAGTATTTGAAGATAAGTGATGCAATAAAAGTTGCCCTGCAGGATCAGGTTGCGTGCACTTACGCAGGAACTGCGGGGTTTTGTTGTGTAAAACAGAAATGTTAAGCAACCTTTAAGTGTTCAACTGGGGGATTGTAGCGATATAATTAGGTCAGCCTACATTATCGATGTTGGATAGGCAGCAGATGATTGGATACAGGCACCTGGGGTGCGAGTTCACAGGAGGAAATGAAATGGGACAAAAGGAAAGAATTCCGCAGCTGGATATATTTCGGGCAGTTGCGATATTTGCGGTGATCGCTATACATGCCACTTCACGCACACTTGCGGAGACACTGGACACCTCGATGTTCCATCCGTTTTTGTTCATTAACAAATTCAGCCAGTTTGCCGTACCTTCATTTGTCTTTCTGAGCGGATTTGTGTTGTTCTACAATTATATTGACCGTCCGCTAAGCGGAAAAACACTGGGGAAGTTTTATAGCCGCAGGCTGATATATATTATTTTGCCTTATGTTGTATTTTCACTCATGTACTTTATTCTAAAGATGACAGCAGGTCATACCTGGAGTATGCCTTTGGATGAAATGGCACGGAAGTTGGGCAAGTATCTTCTTACCGGGACAGCGTATACGCATCTGTATTACATCATTATTATTATCCAGTTCTATATCCTGTTCCCGCTTATGTTATGGTGCCTTCAGAAGGTCCGGCGTCTTGCTGCCTGGGCTCCCATAATAGGTCTGCTGCTGCAATGGGGATTCGTGCTGCTCAATAAATATATGACCAATCACGGTTACTGGCAACTGTCCAAAGGTAGTTTGGCTATTACTTACTTCTCCTACTTTCTGCTGGGGGCTGCAATTGCCGTCTATTATGGTCCATTGAAAAAATGGCTGATCCTCTCGCGTGAAGGTTGGCGTTCCGGTAAAGGTCCGGGGTGGATTGTGCTCTGGGTACTATGGGCTGCCGCTGGAATCATTCATGTAGAGCTCTGGTTCAATAACTATACGAAAAAAACGGTAATTAACAGCCTGTGGTATGAAGGCTTCTCCAATCTTCATGCACTGCTGTCCTGTATTGTGCTGCTGCAGCTGTCGTTCCTGCTATATGGGACAGGCAAGCTTCTGCTGAGCCGTATGCTGATCTCTATCGGAGCTTGTTCCTTTGGAATCTACCTGCTTCATCCTGCACTGCTGTTCCTGTACAGAAAACTTCCGTTTCACGGGGGTTCGCTTGCATACACAGCGGCAATTGCCGGCGGTTGGCTTGTGGCCTTGCTGGGTTCATGGCTCGCGGTTGCTCTCATCTTCCGTTATGTGAAGCCTGCCTGGATTGTGTTCGGATCCGGACCACAGATGCCAAAGAAAAAGGCAGCTCTTTAACATCCATCATATCAAAGATCACTACAAACAAAGCGCCGACGTTCGCATCCTGCGACGGGTCGGCGCTTTGTTTGGTATGTTAAGCAAAACGGGTAGAGCGGCTTTTACTCTCCGGCTTGTTCCCGCTGAAACTCGGCGATGGCCTGATAATGGCTCTCCAGACTGCGGTAAACGGAGATATAAATCGGCAGCAGCCGTTTATAGACGTCAGCGTGCTCCTGGATGGGATGATGCTGATGAGTCGAGCCGATCATTTTAAAAACAATATCAAGGGTGTCTGTACGTCCGGTAGCGTAAAGGCCAAGTACAACCGCTCCCAGACAAGAACTCTCGAAGCTCTCTGGAATGACAACCTCCTGGTCAAAAATATCAGCCATCATCTGCCGCCACAGTGATGAGCGGGCAAAGCCTCCGGTGGCATGAATCTTGGCTGGCTGTCCGATCTGCTCCTCCATGGCCAATAGCACAGTATACATGTTGAAAATGACACCTTCCAGCACGGCACGGATCATATGCTCTTTATGATGATTCATCGTTAGGCCAAAAAAGGAACCCCGGGCATCCGGATTCCATAGCGGTGCACGTTCTCCGGTAAGGTAGGGATGGAAGAGGAGGCCGTTACTGCCCGTCGGTACCTGCTCGGCAATGCGTGTCAGCACCTCATAGGGGTCAATACCCAGACGTTTGGCTGTTTCCACCTCGGAGGCAGCGAACTCATCACGCACCCAGCGGAAAAGCATTCCCCCGTTGTTAACCGGACCTCCGATGACCCAGTGCTTCTCTGTCAGGGCATAACAGAATATCCGTCCCTTGGGATCGGTAAGCGGCCGGTCAACAACTGTGCGGATGGCCCCGCTGGTTCCGATCGTGGCAGCAACGACTCCTGGCTTAATAGCGCCTACACCAAGATTAGAGAGGACGCCGTCGCTGGCTCCAACTATAAACGGAGTGTTTGGCAACAAACCGAGCTTCTCAGACCAACCAGGCAGCAGGCCCTGCATAATCTGGGTCGTGGGAACAGGCTTTGAGAGATGCTCCGGAGTAATGCCGGCAATACTCAGGGCCTCCGTATCCCAGTCCAGCTGTTCTAAATTGAACATGCCAGTGGAAGACGCAATAGAATGATCAATGACATATTCACCGAAGAGCTTGGCGAAGATGTATTCCTTAATGGAAATGAATTTGTATGTCTGGCGGAACAACTCCGGCTGCTCCTCCCCCAGCCACATCAGCTTGGTGATCGGGGACATAGGATGAATAGGTGTTCCTGTACGCAGGTATAGCTCGTGGCCGCCTAATTCGTCCCGCAAGCGTGCTGCACAGGCAGCACTGCGGTTATCTGCCCATGTAATACAGGCGGTCAAAGGATTACCCGCATGGTCTACAGCAATTACACTGTGCATGGCGGAGCTGAACGAAAGAAAAAGGACAGAATCGGGCCTGATGGCGCTGTCCTTCATTACGGCTCCGACGGTATGGACTACAGCATGCAGGATCTGGTCCGGGTCCTGTTCTGCAACCGAGGATGAAGGGGTGTGCAGCGGATAGCCTTGATCCGCTTGTGCGGCAATTTTTCCGTTTTCCTCAAAGAGGACAGCTTTAGTGCTTGTAGTTCCAATATCGACGCCTAGCATATAGGATGTGCCCAATCTGCAAACCTTCTTTCCAATGAAGATGTTACCCAGATATTTAAAATGATTAGGACAGGCTGCGAATCAGCGTTTCAGAAGAATCGGCGAAATACTCCTGAACCACCTTGTGGATCGTTTCACGATCTCCCGAACGAAGTGCCTCTATAACCATGCGGTGCTTCTCGGCCACCCAATACATCCGTTCCTCTCCGAGGGTAAAGCCTTTTTCGGTAGTAATTAGAATGACGGTCATTACAATATAACGGATGCTATTCCATAAATGAAGAATCCTTGTATGCTTCGCTTCGGTGATAATGGATTCGTGAAAAAAGAAGTCCTGGCGGGCAAACTCAACGTAATCATTGTGCTTGACGGCCAACTTCATTTTGTCGATACTCTGTTCGAGCTGCTGGATTAGCGCATCCTGTATATTCCTGGCGAGCCTTTCTTGGGCAAAGCTCTCGATGAGGTACCGGACATCATAGAGCTCTTCAACATCTTTGATGTTCAGTCCTACAACAACGGCTCCCATTCTTTCCAGACGGATTAATCCCTCGCCAGCCAAGGTCTTGAGTGCCTCCCGGACCGGAGAACGGCTGATGCCAAAATCGGCTGCAATCCGATTCTCCGAAAGCACCTCGCCTGGTTTGATGTTTTCATTTATGATTTGTAGCCTGAGTTCACAGGCAAGCGATTCTCCAAGGGAAACTCCTTGCAGCCATGTGGCAGGATAATGCATGTAAAAGGACTCCTCTGTGTGATTAGTTGTTAGCTAAGACCAGGCATTCCATTAATTTTAGCATACAATGTCTTCACCGTTCCATCCGGTTTAACCTGCGCCTTTCCTTGCCTGGAGCGCATTCTGTAATTCAAATCAGTCCTCCCCCTGTACAACAGCGTGACCGCCAAATTCATTGCGTAGCGCGGCCACAACCTTGCCGTGGAAAGTATCGTCCTCAAGGGAACGGTAGCGCATCAGCAGAGAGAGGGCAATAACCGGAGTGCTGGCTTCAAGATCAAGCGCAGTTTGAACGGTCCATTTACCTTCTCCGGAGCTCTGCATCACCCCGCGGATTCCGGAAAGCTTCGGATCTTTGGCAAAAGCGTTCTGTGCAAGCTCCATCAGCCAACCGCGGATCACAGATCCATTCGACCACAGTCTGGCAACCTGCTCATAGTTAAAGTCGAACGGGCTTTTCTCCAGCAGCTCAAAACCTTCGGCAATGGACTGCATCATTCCATACTCAATACCATTATGAATCATCTTCAGAAAATGGCCGCTGCCACGTTCCCCTGCGTACAGGTAACCGCGCTCGACCGCGAGATCACGGAATAGCGGTTCAATGTCCTTGAATACCTCCGGATCGCCCCCAATCATTAAGCAGGCTCCATGCTCAGCCCCCTCCGTTCCGCCGGATGTGCCGGCATCGAACAAATAAATGCCGCGCTCACGCAGCTTCTCTGCCCGTGCAACGGATTCCTTATAGTGGGAGTTGCCGCCGTCTATGATGATATCCCCCGCATCCAATAGCCGGGATAGACTCTCAATCACTCCTCCTACGATCTCGCCGGCAGGGAGCATGACCCAGACTATTCTGGGATGTTCAAGCTTCGCAACCACTTCCTCCAAGGATGAAGCGGCAAGCGCGCCCCGTTCGGCTAACTGCAGCCCCATTTGCGGGTTGATATCGCTTACTACAAGCTCATGCCCATGGTTCATCAGGTTCAGTGCCAGGTTAAAACCCATTTTGCCCAGTCCGATCATGCCCAATTTCATTGTAGTTCACTCCTTAGCAGATTCTTGTGATAACTTGTGTACTTGTATACAACTTTGTCTGTATCTTACTACTGCACTGAATAGCTTGTAAAGGGTAATCTTGTATGTAATTAATATTCGTGAGAGTAAGGCTCCCGGCTATTAAGAGGTGTGGATGGAGACAATATATAAAAATCTCAACATCACTCTATATGTAAGCAATTATGCTATTCTATATATCAAAGGTTCAATTGACGTATAGGATAGTCCGTGATACGATATTGCCACTGCTTTACTTTGTTACCACTGTACCATAATAAAGCGTTTATTTCCTACTATTGATGATATCTGACGAGGTGACCAATGAAGATGTCCAAACCAAAGGGATTCGAGAAGCCGGCTGGCGTGCGTGACTATCTCCCGCGTGCAGTGGCCAAACTGCGCAAGATCGAGAATGATGTGCTGCACTGCATGAGCCGCTGGGGATACCGGCAGATGATTACGCCCACATTGGAATATTACGATACCGTCGGCGTGGCCAGCTCCACATCCGATCAGAAGCTCTATAAATTGCTTAACAACCGTGGGCAGGCCCTGGTGCTGCGCTCGGAGATGACAGCGCCGGTGGCGCGTGTGGTTTCTTCACTGTTAAAGGATGAGCCGCTACCTCTCCGCCTGTCCTACCACGCTAATGTGTTCCGGGCCATTGAGGAGGAAGCGGGGCGGGAAGCAGAATTCTTCCAGACCGGGGTAGAGCTTGTCGGCGATGATTCACCGGAGGCCGATGCCGAGGTTGTGGCGCTGGCGATTTCCTCGCTGCAGGCTGCGGGCGTGAAGTCTTTCAAAATCGCAATGGGGCATGTTGGCTTCCTCGACGGGTTGTTCCAGGAGGCGGTAGCCGGTCTTCCGGAAGCGCAGGAAGAACTGAAGAGCCATTTGCTAAACCGTGATTATGTGGCCTTCCGCGAGACGCTCCGCCAGCTTGAACTGACTGAGGCGCAGAAGAATGAGCTGGATGGACTGCTGCGGCTGCGGGGAGGCAAGGAAATCTGCAGTCAAGCTCTGGAGCTCAGCAGCCATCCGCTGGCCCGTACCTCCATCGAGCATTTATGCAAGGTGTGGGAAGTACTGGTATCGTATGGCGTCTCTCAGCATGTTCTGATTGATCTGACGATGATTGGCGACTTCTCCTATTATACAGGGATGACCTTTGAGGGCTATGCCTCGGAGCTTGGATTTCCGGTATGCAGCGGTGGCCGTTATGACAATCTGCTGCAGCAATTCGGGCGCCCCATTCCGTCAACCGGCTTCTCTTTGAAGACGAACCGTATTCTGGACGGTGTATCCGGGGTACCGGAAGAGGAAGAGCTTCCAGTCCTGATCCAGTACGACGCTTCCCGGCGCAAAGAAGGTCTGGAGGAGGCGGCGCGGCTACGGGCTGAAGGCCACATAGTGGTGACGCGGCTGGCCAGCGAGGTCGGTGATCTGAAGACAGTGAAGCGTTTAGACACAAATGCGGTTAAAGCGGAAGGCGAAACGTACGGGGAGATTTATACATTCGTTTCTTTTGTCAGCGAGCATGGCTAAGTTTTACATATACAAGTATATAGGCAAAATATGGAAACGGAGGTCGATGATAATGGCGCAGATATTGAAAGTGGCCATGCCAAAAGGTCGGATTTACAATAAAGCAGCCGAGTTGTTCCGTCAAGCGGGGCTGCCGATTCCGGCGGATGGTGAAGAGTCGCGTAAGCTGGTGATTTCACTGCCGGAAGCAGGAATGGAATTTATCCTGGCCAAACCGGTCGATGTTCCCACTTATGTGGAATATGGTGTCGCGGATATCGGAATTGTCGGCAAAGATGTGCTGCTGGAGGAAAACCGTGACGTCTACGAGCTGCTGGATCTGGGGATCGCGCGCTGTCGGATGTCGATTATCGGTTTGCCGAACTGGCAGCCGGGTATTCAACAACGGGTGGCGACGAAATATCCGAATGTGGCTTCCCGCTATTTCCGCGAGCAGGGGCAGCAGGTAGAGGTTGTGAAGCTGAATGGTTCCATCGAGCTTGCGCCGCTAATCGGTCTTGCAGACCGTATTGTTGATATGGTGGAGACCGGCCAGACGCTGAAGGACAATGGACTGGTGGAGATGAAGAGCATCTTCGAGATTACGAGCCGTCTTGTGGCCAACCGTGTAAGCTACCGGATGAAGAACGAAGAGATTCAGCAGCTGTGCGACCGTCTGCAGGCGGTTATCACCAGACCGGGAGCGGCAACGGGCGGAGTAGAGCGCTAAGGATGTAAAGGGGGAAGCAGCGGTGAAGGTTCAATCAAGCAAGGAATTTAAGCTTCAGCGTGAAGTAGAGTACGGAACGCCTGAGCAGAATAAGGCCGTGAAGGAAATTGTGGCCGATATCAAAAAAGAAGGCGACGCGGCACTGCTCCGCTATACGGAGCGGTTCGACGGCGCTGCGCTTACTGCAGCACAGCTGCGGGTGACGGCAGAGGAGCTCCAGGCCGCATACGGCAGGGTGGAGGAGTCTTTTGTAACGGCGATCCGCGCCGCCGCAGCCAATATCCGGGCGTTTCATGCCCGGCAGAAACGCAATTCCTGGATGGATCTGCAGCCGGACGGCACGATCCTCGGCCAGATCATCCGGCCGCTGAAGCGGGTGGGCGTATACGTACCCGGCGGCAAGGCGGCATACCCGTCCTCGGTGCTGATGAACGTAATTCCGGCTCAGATTGCCGGAGTGCCGGAGATTGTGATGGTCACTCCGCCGTCGACCGGCGGCACGGAGGGCATCGATCCTTACATCCTCGTTGCCGCCGCTGAAGCCGGCGTGAACGAGATCTACCGCGTGGGCGGCGCGCAGGCGATCGCCGCACTAGCTTTCGGCACGGAGTCTATCGTGCCGGTCGATAAGATCTGCGGGCCAGGGAACATCTACGTGGCCCTGGCCAAACGCGAGGTCTACGGCGCTGTCGATATCGACAGCATCGCCGGACCGAGCGAGATCGTCGTGCTCGCCGACGATACCGCTCAGGCCGCCTACGTCGCGGCCGACCTGCTCTCGCAGGCCGAGCATGACGAGATGGCCTCGGCCATCCTGGTTACGCCATCGCAGCGCTTGGCGGAGGCTGTCGCTGCCGAAGTAGAACGGCAGCTGCAAGAACTTCCGCGCGAGGCTATCGCGCGCGCTTCTGTGGACAACTACGGCGCGATCATCGTCGTGGAGTCGCTGGCGGAAGGGATCTCCGTTGTGAACCGGCTAGCGCCGGAGCATCTGGAGATTGTTACAGAGGACCCGATGGGTCTGCTCGGCAGCATCGAGAATGCCGGAGCTATCTTCCTGGGCCCGTACAGCTCGGAGCCGGTCGGCGACTATTTTGCCGGCCCGAATCATATTATTCCGACCAATGGCACAGCACGGTTCTCGTCGCCGGTCGATGTGGATGATTTCATTAAGAAATCAAGCCTGATCTATTACAGCAAGGAAGCGCTGCTGAAGGACGGGGCGACGATTATCGAGCTGGCCCGCCGCGAGGGGTTGGAAGGCCATGCGCGTGCAATAGAGGTCAGACTGCAGAACGAAGCGAAGGGTGGAGACGGAAATGGAAAATAACAACGAGGCCCAGGCCGTGCGCCAAGCGGGACTTAGCCGCAAAACCAATGAAACGGATATCAAGCTCACTCTGGCCGTGGACGGCAGCGGGGTTTCGGAGCTGCAGACGGATGTCCCGTTTTTGAATCATATGCTGGATTTATTTACAAAGCATGGCCAGTTTGATCTGTCCGTGCAGGCGCGGGGCGACATTGACATTGACGATCACCACACCGTGGAGGACATTGGCATTTGTCTGGGACAGGCGCTTCGTGAGGCCCTGGGCGACAAAAAAGGCATCAAGCGCTACGCGAGTGTCTTCATCCCTATGGATGAGGCACTGGCTCAGGTGGTCATCGATATCAGCAACCGTCCGCATTTTGAGTACCGTGCTGCGTATCCATCGCAACAGGTTGGAAGCTTTTCCACAGAGCTGGTGCATGAATTTCTGTGGAAATTCGCACTGGAGGCGCGGATTACACTGCACGTGATCGTGCACTATGGCTCAAATACCCACCACATGATCGAGGCGATATTCAAAGCGCTGGGCCGCGCGCTGGATGAAGCGACACGGATTGACCCGCGCGTGAAGGGTGTGCCTTCCACGAAGGGAGTGCTGTAGAATGACCGTTGCAATCGTCGATTACGGCATGGGCAATCTGCATAGTGTCAGCAAGGCGGTGGAACGACTCGGGTATAAAAGTCTTGTGACGGGTGAGGCCGGGGAGATTCTGGCTGCCGATAGCGTCATTTTGCCGGGTGTTGGTGCGTTTGGCGATGCGATGGAGCATCTGCGGGAGAGCGGGCTGGATGCTGTGGTCCGTGAAGCCGCATCTTCAGGACAGCCGCTGCTGGGGATATGCCTCGGAATGCAGCTGCTGTTCAGCAGCGGTGAAGAATACGGCACTCATGAAGGGCTTGATCTTCTGCCTGGCTCGGTGGTCCGTTTTGCACCGCGTGAGGGCTATAAAGTCCCGCATATGGGCTGGAACAAGCTGGATTTCCTTCAGCCGCAGAGTCCGTTGTTCGCGGAACTTGAAGCAGGGCATGTATACTTTGTCCACTCTTTCCATGCTGTCATGGCACAGCAGAGCGATCTGCTCGCCATCACAGATTACGGTCATCCGGTTACGGCTATTGTAGGCCGGGAGAATATATTCGGTATGCAGTTTCACCCGGAGAAAAGCGGAGAGCTGGGAATGCAGCTGCTGGGCAATTTCTTGCAACTGAAGGGTACGCGGGTGTAAGCCCGGTATATATAATGAACTTAAGAAACTCTCTATATAACTATATTGTAGCGAAGGTAGGAGCGCCTCATGTCTTCTTTTATCGTATATCCGGCGATTGATATCCGGGATGGAAAATGCGTCAGACTGCAGCAGGGTGATTACAACCAAGAAACCATATACAATGACAGCCCGCTAAAGGTAGCCAAATCTTGGGAAGAGCAGGGCGGGAAGTTTATTCATCTCGTCGATTTGGACGGAGCCAAGGCCGGACATCCGGTAAATGACGCCATCATCGGAGCTATCGCCAAAAACGCGGGTGTTCCCGTACAGGTAGGCGGAGGCCTCCGCACGCTTGCGGATGTGGAAAAACTGCTGGGACTCGGCGTCAGCCGTGTCATTATCGGTACAGCCGCCATCAACGATCATGCCTTCACAGAGGCTGTGCTCGCCAAATACGGCGACAAAGTGGCGATTGGCATCGATGCCCGTGGCGGCTATGTTGCCACTCATGGCTGGCTGAACACCTCTGAGGTTCGTGCAGAGGATCTGGCCAAGGAGCTGGCAGCCAAAGGTGCCGAAACGTTCATTTACACCGACATCTCACGCGACGGTATGATGCAGGGTCCAAACATTGAGGGCATCGTATCCATGGCCGCTACCAGCGGTAAAACCGTGATCGCCTCTGGCGGCGTCACAAGTCTGGACGACCTGCTGCGCCTTAACGTACATAGCGGTAGCGGAGTCGGCGGTGCGATAGTCGGCAAAGCGTTATACACTGGCAATATTGATCTTTCGGAGGCTTTGAAGGCTCTGAACGGGAAATAGAATAATTGACAGGGCTTTTGGCTGCACGAATGCAGTTTGAGCTCGATCCAAAGTTTAGTTCCCATCTTATGGATATTCTTTCCGTAGGCGGTGCGAAGCCGCCGCCCCGTCAGGGCCAGAACGTGGAACACGAAAGTTGTTTTAAGGTTTAGATTTTGCCCTTGCAGGTGCACTCACGTAGAAGCGGCCTCGCAGGGGTTAGCGATCCTTTAGCCCATAATTTCCCGGGAGCTCAGGCCCTCTGCCTACGCCAGCCATCCAGGTGTCCAGAGGGCCGGGGCCCTTGGGGTCCCCCTTGGCTAAGGGGGATTTAGGGGGATCGAAAATTTCTCACTCGAAAACTATGGAAAGGGGTTATTTCATGTTAGCCAAACGCATCATTCCCTGTCTGGATGTTAAAGACGGGCGGGTAGTCAAAGGCGTGAACTTTGTGAATCTGCGCGATGCCGGGGATCCGGTGGAGCTGGCGGCATTGTATGACCGGGAAGGCGCCGATGAGCTTGTATTTCTGGATATTTCCGCCTCTGTGGAAGGCCGGGCCACGATGGTTGAAGTCGTGCGGCAGACCGCAGGTGAAATTGCCATCCCCTTTACAGTGGGCGGAGGGATCTCTACTCCGGAGGATATGAAGCGCATCCTGCGCGCGGGTGCGGACAAAATCGGTATCAATACAGCGGCGGTCAATAATCCGCAGCTCATTCTAGAAGGGGCCCGGCGTTTCGGAGCCCAGTGTATTGTAGTGGCGATGGATGCCAAATACAATGAGGCTTGGGGCGAATGGGAAGTATATACGCACGGCGGGCGCAAGCCTACGGGAATCCGTGCGCTGACCTGGGCCAAGGAGGCCGAGAAGCTGGGAGCCGGCGAGATTCTGCTGACCAGCATGGATGCGGACGGCACCAAGGATGGCTTCGATCTGAAGCTGACCGCTGCGGTGAGTGACCTGCTTACCATTCCCGTGATTGCTTCGGGGGGAGCAGGGAAGATGGAGCATTTTTATGATGTATTTACGGAAGGCAAAGCCGACGCTGGACTGGCGGCGACGATTTTTCACTATAAAGAAATTGCCATTCATGATTTGAAAGCAGATCTGAAGCAAAAAGGGGTAGAGATCCGATGAGCGAAGCAGAGCAATTAACAGCCCAGAGCCAACAGGAAGTATTAGAGGGCATCCGCTGGAATGAAGCTGGACTGCTCCCTGCCGTAGTGCAGGATGCGAACAGTCTGGAAGTGCTAATGGTTGCCTATATGAATAAAGAATCCCTGCAGCTATCGCTGGAGAGCGGACAGACCTGGTTCTGGAGCCGTTCGCGCAGCGAACTGTGGCATAAAGGGGGGACCTCCGGCAATACCCAGGCTATTACTTCCATCCATTATGATTGCGACAGCGACACTCTGCTGTTGAAGGTGGTACCGGAAGGGCCAGCTTGCCATACAGGGGAAACTTCCTGTTTCTTCCGTGAGCTCCCGCTGAGCCATCCGGCAGCAGCAGGCAGCGTTAAGGGACCAACTGCCGCGACTGCCTCGCAGGGGCTGAGCGACAGTGAGCGTTTTGCCGTTCTCGGGGAGCTGGAGCGGGTGATTGCCGAGCGGGAAGCAGAACGGCCGGAAGGCGCGTATACAACCTACCTGTTCGATAAAGGTGTTGATAAAATTCTGAAAAAAGTGGGCGAAGAGGCCTCGGAAACGATCATCGCCGCCAAAAATAAAGACAATGCCGAACTGCGCCTTGAAGTCAGCGATTTGATCTACCATCTGCTGGTGCTGCTGCAGGAGCGCAAGCTTCCGCTGGATGAGATTATGGAGGAACTGAGCGCCCGCCATGAACGGCCGCGCCGTGATTAGGAAGGAGCCTTCAGCATGCGTATTGATTACCATACCCACCATGAGCGCTGTGGACATGCAGTAGGAACCCTTGAACAGTATGTGCAGCGGGGTATTGAACTGGGGCTGGAGCAGCTCGGTTTATCTGATCACCTGCCGCTTCTTCATGTAGACCCGGATACCTACTATCCAGAGATGGCGATGCCGTTATCCGAGCTTCCCCGCTATGTGGACGAATGTCTGAACCTCAAGGAGCGTTATCGCGGAAGGATCGAGCTGCGTGTAGGACTGGAAGCCGATTATATCGAAGGCTATGAGGAGCAGATCCGTGAGCTTTTGGCACCGTATCCCTGGGACTATTTGATCGGTTCGGTGCATTTTCTCCGAGAATGGGACATTACGGATTTTCGCCAGACGCATGGCTGGGAAGGTCAAGATGTGATGGAGGTTTACCGCCGGTATTATGATGCTGTACGGAAGTCGGCGTTATCGGGATTATATGATATTATAGGACATATGGATGTTATCAAACGGTTTGGCTACGGTCCACAGACACCGGAGGGTAAGGCCAAGGTGCGGGGGATGGAGCTGGAGGCGCTCGGGGCGATAGCGGGCAGCGGCATAGCGATGGAGCTTAACGCATCAGGGCTTACCAAGCCCTGCGCGGAGATGTTTCCCGCTGAGCATGTGCTGCAGCAGGCTTTGAAGCTGGGCATACCGCTCACCCTGGGCTCTGATGCCCATGATCCAATGAAGCTGGGAGACGGCTTGCAGGAAGCCCGCAGCTTGCTGTGGCACACCGGTTTCCGCGAATTGGCTGTGTTTGAGGGTCGTGTCCGCACAATGGTTCCGTTTGAACTATAAATTTTGATCCCCAGGAGGGTACTATGCATCATCATCAATTGCGTATTTTTTCCGGTTCGTCGAATCCGAAGCTGGCCGCTGATATTGCGGAGCGTCTGGGCGCACCGCTGGGCCAGATTAAGCTGACCCGCTTCAAGAGCGGCGAGATTTATGTGCATTATGAAGAGAGCATCCGGAACTGTGACGTATTTTTGGTGCAATCCCTCGCTCACCCCATTAATGAGCTGTTCGTAGAGCTGCTGGTCATGATTGATGCGGCTAAGCGGGCGTCGGCAAGAACGGTAAATATTATTGTGCCTTACTACGGCTATGCCAGACAGGAGCGCAAATCAGCGCCGCGCGAGCCGATATCGGCTAAGATGGTTGCTGATGTGCTTACAACCGCCGGAGCTACCCGTGTGATTACAATTGATCTGCATGCGGCGGCTATTCAAGGCTTTTTCAACATTCCGGTAGATCACTTGACGGCACTTGATCTGATCAGCGGATATCTGAAGGTTAAAGGCTTGTCCGACCTGGTTGTGGTGTCTCCCGATGCAGGCCGTGCCTCCATGGCAGAGAAGCTGGCTAGCCGTCTGGACTCGCCATTTGCTATTATGATCAAGAAGCGCCCGGCTCACAATGAATCGGTGATTACACATGTGATTGGTGATGTAGAGGGACGGACGCCTATCATTATCGAGGACCTGATCGATACAGGCACAACGATTGTGAATGTGGTGGAAGGCCTGAAGGAGCGCGGGGCGAAGAACAGCATCGTTTGTGCTACTCATGGCCTTTTTTCGGGGGATGCACTAAGCCGTATGGTCCACCCCAATATAGATGAAATTGTCGTTACCGATTCCATTGCACTGCCAGATGATCATTCCAGCCGGTTCACTGTGCTCTCCGTAGCACCTATGCTGGCTGAAGCCACACGCATTATTATTGAAGGCGGTTCTATTGATAAGCTGTTCAGAGACGCGGGGATTTAATTCCTGTGTCTTTTTTATATTAGGACAAGAGCCAAACCAGATTGAACAATCAGGGGGCTTGAATGGCTTTTTGAAGCTTTTTCCTCCTGTGGAGTCCCTTCCAATCTTGAGAATCCCCCTGTCACATGTGGTATACTGTGTGAAGACAGTCGGGACCAAAAATGGAAACGACGGCACTTAGGTGGGAGTCCGGGCAGGTGTTTGCTGCCGCTCTCCTATTTTTCGTGAGGATAAGGAAGCTTACAAAGGGAGGTGCCTTGCTTCCATGATTGAGAGAACTTCAGAGAATAACGCGGTGAATGGTAACGTGATTCCCGTCACTCTGGATGCCAATTTTTTCTTTGAAAGAGCCGTACGGTCATTGGACCGCTTTCAATATGATAAGGCATTGAAGAATTTTCGCAAAGCTGTTGAATATGAGCCGGAAAACCCGGTGAATCATTGCAATATGGCGGGTATATTATCCGAGATGGGGAAATACGAGGATTCCAACGACATCTTGACTCATGTTCTGGAAGAGATTGATCCGTCTATGACAGAGTGCCACTTCTATATGGCTAATAACTACGCTAATATGGAAAACTTTGAAGAGGCGGAGCGCAGTCTTGTGACCTATCTGCAAGAGGATGCAAGCGGTGAGTTTCTGGCCGAGTCCGAAGAGCTGATGGAACTGCTGCAGTATGAGCTGAATCGGCCCGCTCCGCTAGTCCGGATCCGCAGCCGGGAAGGTGTGGTGGAGCATGACAGAGCCCGGAGTCTTTTGGAGGAAGGTAAATTCCCGCAAGCGGTAAAGCTGCTTGAAGAGATTGTCCTGAATATTCCGGACTTCCTGGCGGCGCATAACAATCTGGCTCTTGCCTATTTCTATATGGGCCGCTTCGCCAAAGCCAAGGAATGTCTTGGCGAAGTGCTGAAGCAGGATCCGGGCAACCTGCATGCTCTCTGCAACATGGCGATTTTCCTGCAATATGCTGGCGATCAAGACCAGCTTGCGGGATTGGTGCGTATGCTTGAAGCGACAGTGCCTTTTCATCAGGAGCATGTTTTTAAAATGGCGACAACGATGGGCATACTGGGCAAGCACAAAACTGCATATGGACATTTCCGCCGTCTGCTGAAGGATGAAGAGGTTGGCGGTGATGCCGGTTTGTACCATTATTGCGCGGCGGCGGCCAGCAACAGCGGGCTTCATACTGAGGCTGTACGCTGCTGGCAGATGGCCGCCAGGCTGGACCCGGAATCAGCAGTGCCGAAATTTTTCCTGTCCCAGATGCAGCTGGCACAGTCAGAGGGCAGGCCGCTGCCTCCGGTAAGCTATAATTATCAGCTGCCTTTTCAGGAGCAGTTGAAGCAGTGGAAGAACAATACGAACAGCTTCACGGAAGAAGTACAGAATAATCCACTGCTGCGCGCTTCGTTCTTTTGGGCGCTGCGCTACGGTGATGCCGGCACGAAGCTCCAGGTGACAGAAGCGCTGCGCTGGATTGAGGACGATGAAATATCCGATGTTCTGAAGGGAGTCTCGGAGCAGGAACCGCTGCAGGAGGCTGCGCTTCTCAGTCTGCAGCGGCTGATCGGCGGCAGTCCGGAGGAAAGTGTAATCCAGAGGGCCGTTCAAGAACCGGTTGTGCCAGGCCATAAAGGGCCGCCAGAGTGGAAAGAAGATTGGCAGCGGATTATAGATCATATGGCTGCTGTGATGGACCGGAGATTGGATGCCGCCCAGAAGAGGGATGCTGAGCTCCTTTGGAAGCAGTTCATAGCCCGCCTCTACCCGGATGTCCCCTTGTTCCGGCATGCAGAGGGCTGGTGTGCGGCTCTGGAATATTTAACTGCCAAGCTTCATGGTCATCCGGTTACCTACCGTGAGGCTGCCCAGCATTACGGCGTTTCCGTCTCCATGGTAAGCCGGTACGCACGGCGTATTCATCAAGCATGCGGGTTGACGCAGGACGGGGCGGCAGCAGACATTTTGCCGCCATTTACGGAAAATATCTGACCCTAAGGAGGACTTGCTAATGTACAAAACAATTGTAATCGGAACAGGTCCGGCAGGATTAACTGCTGCGATTTACCTGGCACGTGCTAACCTCAGCCCCCTTGTTATTGAAGGATTGCAGCCAGGAGGACAATTGACTACGACGACAGAGGTAGAGAACTTTCCTGGTTTTCCTGAAGGTATTCTAGGTCCGGATCTGATGGATAACATGCGCAAGCAGGCAGAACGCTTTGGGGCTCAATTTAAAAATGGTTGGGTGGATTCTGTGGATTTCTCGCAGCGCCCTTTCAAAGTAACCGTGGATGGTCTGGGTGTACTGGAAGCAGAGTCGGTGATTATATCAACTGGTGCTTCGGCAAGATACCTGGGCATACCGGGAGAGCAGGAGAATGTCGGACGTGGGGTTAGTACCTGTGCAACCTGCGACGGTTTCTTTTTCCGCGGTAAAAAGATAGTCGTGGTCGGCGGCGGCGATTCCGCAATGGAGGAAGCCAGCTTCCTCACGCGGTTCGCTTCCAGCGTAACCCTGGTCCACCGCCGTCCGGAGCTGCGCGCTTCGAAGATTATGCAGGACCGGGCGCGGGAGAACAGCAAAGTAGCCTGGGCACTGAACCGCACGCCGCTTGAAGTGACCCTCGGGGATACCGGGGTAAAGGGACTTACCGTCCGTAACAATGATACGGGTCTTGAGGAGCTCGTGGAAGCAGATGGCGTATTTGTCGCTATCGGCCATACACCGAATACCGCTTTCCTGGGCGGTCAGATTACTACGGATGCCAACGGCTACATCGTTGTGAATCCGGGGACAACCGAAACCAACATTCCCGGCGTGTTCGCTTGTGGGGATGTTCAGGATACCCGTTACCGGCAGGCAATTTCCGCTGCAGGAACCGGCTGCATGGCTGCTATGGATGCCGAGAAATATCTGGAAGGCGCTATGGTACATGACTGGAGCGAAACGCTGGATAAGTAACGACAATGCTGGTTAAGCAAATTTTTTGATTGACAACATATACCTTCTAAATTAGATTGTATGTAATTAGATAAGATACCCACTAGGGGAGCCTGAATAGGCTGAGACGGGGAAATTGAATTCCCGGACCCTTGAACCTGATCTGGATCATACCAGCGTAGGAAAGTGGAGCCGGACCTTTTTTGAGCACAGCCGTATTGGGCTGTTCATGAATAAAGCCGCTCCAGGTGGAGCGGCTTTTTGCTGCGTGCTGATCTTATCTGAATGGCTCACAGAGCGATGAGGAGGAGATAAGAATGTCAAATTCATCAAAAAAGGAACAAGTCGATCTTTCGGGATTTCCCGCAAGCCGTAAGGTGTATGTAGAGGGCTCGCGTCCGGATATTCAGGTTCCGATGCGTGAGATCCATCTTAGCCGGACCGAAGGTGTTGCGGGGGAAGAGGACAATGCGCCGCTACGTGTCTATGATACCAGTGGTATTTACACCGATGCCGCTGAAGATACCGATGTTCGGAAAGGGTTGCCTCCGCACCGCTTAAGCTGGATTGCGGAGCGCGGGGATTCAGAGGAGTACGCCGGGAGAACCGTTCAGCCCGGAGATTCCGGATTAGCTGCAGACCGGACGTCGGCAGAAGGGTTCGCTGGCTTGAAGCGAAATCCTTTAAGAGCACGTGAGGGCCGCAATGTCACCCAACTGCATTATGCGCGGCAGGGGATGATTACACCGGAAATGGAGTTTATCGCGATTCGCGAGAATACCCGGCCTGAATTTGTAAGGGATGAGGTCGCTGCCGGACGGGCCATTATCCCGGCTAATATCAACCATCCTGAGAGTGAGCCGATGATCATCGGCCGTAACTTCCTGGTTAAGATCAACGCGAACATTGGGAATTCCGCCGTCTCATCTTCCATTGAAGAGGAAGTGGAGAAGATGAGATGGGCGACCCGATGGGGTGCCGATACGATTATGGATCTCTCCACTGGTGCAAAAATTCATGCCACCCGCGAATGGATTATCCGCAACTCACCAGTACCGATCGGCACAGTGCCGATCTATCAGGCGCTGGAGAAGGTAAAAGGAATAGCCGAGGATCTGACCTGGGAGCTGTACCGCGACACGCTGATTGAACAGGCGGAGCAAGGTGTGGATTACTTTACCATTCATGCCGGGGTGCTGAAGCGGTATATCCCGCTTACTGCCGGAAGAATGACCGGAATTGTGTCCCGAGGCGGCTCCATCATGGCGGCCTGGTGCCTTGCACATCAGCAAGAGAACTTTTTATATACACATTTTGAAGAAATCTGTGAGATTATGAAGACTTATGATGTGGCCTTTTCCTTGGGAGACGGACTGCGCCCGGGCTCCATCGCCGATGCCAATGATGAGGCTCAGTTCGCTGAGCTGGAGACGCTTGGGGAGTTGACAGCCGTCGCCTGGAAACATGATGTTCAGGTGATGGTCGAAGGTCCGGGGCATGTGCCGATGCACAAGATCAAGGAAAATATGGACAAGCAGCTCGAGCTCTGCCAGGAAGCCCCTTTCTACACCCTAGGTCCGTTAACCACGGATATTGCCCCGGGTTATGACCATATTACTTCGGCGATTGGCGCGGCGATGATCGGCTGGTTTGGGACAGCGATGCTGTGCTATGTTACGCCCAAGGAGCATCTGGGGCTGCCTAACAAGAATGACGTGCGCGAAGGAGTTATCACCTACAAAATTGCTGCTCATGCTGCAGATCTGGCTAAAGGCCACCCGGGTGCCCAGGATCGGGACAATGCATTGTCCAAGGCTCGGTTCGAGTTCCGCTGGCGTGACCAGTTCCATCTGTCGCTTGACCCAGAGCGGGCGCTGGAGTACCATGATGAGACTCTTCCTGCCGAGGGTGCCAAAACAGCGCATTTCTGCTCCATGTGCGGTCCCAAATTCTGCAGCATGCGCATTTCGCACGATATCCGTAATTCGTTCAGACTGAGCAAAATGCTATAACTGGAACGGGCTTTATAAGAGGCTGTTTCCCTTGCTGTAACAGGCGGAGGAAGCAGCCTTTTTCTATATCCATGAGTTGGCATACAGGCATGCCGGCAACAAAAGCGGGGCCAATTCATTTCTGCTTTGCAATGAATAGTTGCAGGTATATAAGTTTATAATTTAGTGACTGCAATCACTCTTCGGCCCTGTACCCTATGCTAAGCTGTTGTTGAGAAAGGTTATCAATTGGCATGAAGCTAAGCTGCAGGAGGAGAGTGCAATGAGCAAACACCTTAACATGGATGAGTCCATATTCGAGCTGGTCAGTCGTTATCCGGAGGCCGTAGACATTATGGTTGAGCTGGGTTTCCGCGATATTACGAAGCCTGGCATGCTGCAGACGGCGGGCCGGTTCATGACCTTGTCTAAAGGAATCACAATGAAGAAAATGGATCGCGAAATCGTCCGGCTGGCTTTTCAGAGCCATGGCTTCGAGATTATTGAATAGATCGCTGAGATTAACAAGTGGAATAGAGAAGGGGAGAGAACGATGAGCGAACTGATTAACAACCGTGAAATGGATATTCCTGAGCAGACACGCCGCCAAGCTATGCTTAAGGAGATTATTAAGGAATTGCATGCCGGAAAAAGTGTAGAGGAAGTCAAAGCGCGTTTTGCAGAAGCGGTAGGTGATGTTACGGTAGCAGAAATTTCCGCGATGGAGCATTCCCTGATGACGGAGGAGGGGATTCCTGTAACGGAGGTACAGCGCCTATGCTCTGTGCATACGGCCATTTTTAAAGGCTCAATCCAGGAAATTCACCGTTCTAACAAGCCAGAGGAGCAGCCGGGACATCCTGTCCACACCTTTAAGCTGGAGAACCGTGAGATTGAACGGCTGGTGAACTTCCGCTTGCAGCTGCATGCCGATAAATTCCAAAGGAATGACAGCGAAGAGATGATTTTCAAACTGCTGGAGGATCTGAGCCTGCTGCTGGATCTCGACAAGCACTACAGCCGCAAAGAAAATCTACTATTCCCTTACCTTGAGAAATACGGCATTTATGGACCAACCAAGGTAATGTGGGGAGTGGATGATGGTATTCGCGGCATGATTAAACAGGCAAAAGCGGCGCTCAGTGCGTACAACGGGGAAGCTGCGGAGCTTGGAGCTCTTCTGACGAACATTATCCAGGAAGTAAATGAAATGATCTTTAAGGAAGAAAATATTCTGCTGCCGATGGCGCTCGATAAGCTGACTGAAGATGAATGGGTCAAAATCGCCCGCGAAAGCGACGAAATTGGCTTCTGTCTAACTGCACCGGAGCAGGAATGGATTCCTGAGCGTGCCGCAGAACCGGAGGGAGCAGCCGTGCAAGCGGAAGAAGGAGAGGGAGAAGGAGGATTATCGCCGCAAGGCTTTATCCGCTTCGAGACAGGCCTGCTGTCGCTGCATCAGCTGGAAACAGTGCTGAATCATTTGCCTGTCGACCTGACATTTATTGATGAAAATGATGTGGTCCGTTACTTCTCGCATGGAAAAGAGCGGATCTTCGCCCGGACTAAGGCTGTCATTGGACGCACGGTGCAGAACTGTCACCCGCCGCAAAGTGTGCATGTCGTTGAGAAGCTGCTGGAGGATTTCAAGGCGGGCCGCAAAGACGCGGAGGATTTCTGGATTGCCATAAAGGATAAATTTATCTACATCCGTTATTTCGCAGTACGTGACGAAGCGGGCAACTACATGGGCACCCTTGAATTTACCCAGAACATCGCCCCGATCCGCGCACTGGAGGGACAGAAACGGATTTTGTCGGAGTAGCCGTCTAGAATCAAATGCCCACCGGCCATCACCTTACGTTTAAGCTGATCCATCCGCCCCTTGCCGCATTGGCAAGAGGCTATTTTTATACCAGACCCCTCATATGGCCGGGTGTGTCGCCTTTCCTTGACCGCAGGGGTACCTTCTATTATAGTGGGTACGTAGGATTAACTATTTTAGCATAGAAAAAGGTGGCTTGTTACATGTCTGAAAGTATCTACGTTGGCGTGGATTTAGGTGGAACCACGATTAAGGTTGGAATCTGCAATGCCGAGGGGAACCTGCTGCATACTTTTGAGGGACCTACGGGGACTGCGGATGGCGTCGATGCCGTCATCGATAATATCGAAAAGTATGTGCGTCAGATTGTGGAGGAATCCCCGTACTCTTGGGATCAGCTTGCCGGTGTAGGAGCGGGCCTGGCCGGGTTTACGAATATTCGTGAAGGAATCATCATCCTTGCGCCTAACATAGGTTTTAGAGATGTGCCGATCCGCTCCATTCTGGAGGGTCGTTTGAACAAGCCTGTCAAAATAGACAATGATGCCAATGTGGCTGCGCTGGGTGAGGCATGGAGCGGAGCGGGACGTGGTGTGGAGAATTGTGTCTGCTACACGCTGGGCACGGGTGTCGGCGGCGGTATCATTATTAATGGCAAGGTGTATCAAGGTTTTGCCGGCCTTGCGGGCGAGCTTGGTCATATTTCCGTAGTGCCTGATCTGGAAGCTATCCAATGCGGCTGCGGTAATATGGGTTGTTTGGAGACCGTCTCCTCTGCAACGGGTATTATTCGCATGGCAAACGATGCGGTTAGCCGCGGCGACCGCACTTCCCTGTCCATGGTGGAGAAAATTGCCGCCAAAGAAGTATTTGATGCAGCCAAGGCCGGAGATGAAGTCGCTCTGCGAATTGTGAACCGTGCTGCGTTCTATCTGGGTAAATCCATGGCTGCTGTCGCAGCGGTGCTTAATCCAGAGGTATTCATCGTTGGGGGCGGTGTCTCCAAAGCCGGAGATATTCTGTTTGAAGAGGTTCGCCGCGTGTTCGCGAAGCTGGCCCCGGCCCCACTGCAGACCGGAGTGACCATCGTGCCTGCCGAGCTTGGAAATGATGCGGGTATTATTGGCGCTGCAGGTCTTTTGCTGCGTTCTTAAGCAGATGGAATTATTCATATACTATGTATAGGGAGGGGGCGCTTTGATGACCGAACTGGAACAATCACCGCCCGGTGGTGCCACCCTGATCATTATTACGGGCATGTCAGGTGCAGGCAAGACAATTGCCGTACAGAGCCTGGAAGATCTCGGGTTTTTCTGTGTGGATAATTTGCCGCCGGTGCTGATTCCCAAATTCGCTGAGCTGATAGAGCAGTCCAAAGGAAAAATCGCCAAAGTAGCGCTTGTTATCGATTTGCGCGGGAGAGAATTCTTCACAGCTTTGTCGGAATCACTGTCCTATATCAAAGATGAATCTACGATCGGTTTTGAAATTCTCTTCCTGGATGCAACGGATTCCGTACTGGTACAGCGCTACAAGGAGAGTCGGCGGCATCATCCGCTGGCACCCCAAGGCATGCCGCTGGATGGCATCCGCTTGGAACGTCAGATGCTGGAGGAGCTGAAGAATTCAGCAACCTTATGTTTTGACACCAGCAGCATGAAGCCTGTCCAGTTGAAGGAGAAGATTGTATCGCGTTTTTCCCATCTGGGCAAAAGCACTCTTTCTGTTAATATTACTTCGTTTGGCTTCAAATACGGAATTCCGATTGACGCAGACCTTGTGTTTGATGTTCGTTTTTTGCCGAATCCTCATTATGTGGATCATTTGCGGCCAAAGACCGGTCAGGATAGCGAGGTTTACGATTATGTCATGAAATGGCCGGAGACACAGACGTTTCTGACCAAACTGCTGGATATGCTTCATTTCCTGATTCCGCAATACCGGAAAGAAGGCAAATCCCAGATTATTATCGGCATTGGCTGTACGGGTGGCAAACACCGCTCTGTGGCAATATCCGAATACCTGGGCAAGATGCTGGGGGTTAGCGAGACGGAGTCGGTAGCCGTCAGCCACCGGGACTCCGAGCGTGACCGGCATTAAGAGAGAAGGGGTCAATAGTGGCTGAAGAACAAGGACAACGTCCACGTATCGTCGTTATGGGTGGAGGTACGGGATTGTCTGTTATGCTTCGCGGTTTGAAGGAAAAGCCGCTTGATATTACAGCGATCGTTACGGTTGCGGATGACGGGGGAAGCTCTGGCATACTGCGCAGTGAACTGCAAATGCCACCCCCTGGCGATATCCGCAATGTACTGACAGCAATGGCTGATGTAGAACCACTCATGGCCCAGATCATGAAATACCGCTTCAGCAGCGGAGAAGGCTTGGCCGGGCATAGCCTCGGGAATTTGATTCTGGCGGCGCTTACGGACATTTCCGGTGATTTTGTAACTGCGGTCCGGGAGCTTAGCCGGTTATTCGCCGTGCGCGGACGCGTGCTGCCTGCTGCTGGCGAAGCCGTAGTGCTGCACGCCGAGATGGCCGATGGCTCTATGATCACAGGTGAGTCCAAAATCCCTGAGGCCAGGGGAGTCATCAAACGGGTCTCCCTGGAGCCGGCAGATGTAGAGCCGCTCCCGGAGGCACTGGAGGCTATCCGCAATGCCGACGCCATCCTGTGCGGTCCAGGCAGTCTGTACACGAGTATCCTGCCGAATTTGCTGGTGCCTAAGCTGGCGGAGGCTGTTGTGGCCTCGGATGCGATCAAAATTTTTGTCTGTAACGTGATGACCCAACCCGGGGAAACAGACAACTACACGGTTAGTGACCACCTTCAGGCCGTCTATGACCACGTAGGACTTCATTTGTTCGATTACGTGATCGTGAACGATGGCGAGATTCCCGAGCAGGTACAGTTAAAGTATGCAGAAAAGGGTGCCCGGCCCGTACAGCTTGACCTTGATGTAGTGGATGGTAACGGCTACAAAGTGATTGCCGACAAGCTGGTATTATTCAAGACCTATCTGAGGCATGATACAGATAAGCTTAGTCATCATATTTACCAGCTTGTGAAAGACTGGATTTCCAGATAAGTCTATTTTGTAGGAACATGAAAGAGGTGAGCCCCTTGTCTTTTGCGGCCCTTACCAAAAAAGAGCTGACGATGGTGGAGAGCCAGCCTTGCTGTGAGAAAGCAGAGATGTCCGCGCTGATCCGGATGAACGGTTCGGTGCAGCTTTCAAGCAAAAAGGTAGTGCTCGACATTTCGACGGAGAACGCCGCGATTGCAAGGCGGGTATATTCTTTACTTAAGAAATATTACCAAGTCCATATCGAGCTGCTCGTGCGTAAAAAAATGCGTTTGAAGAAGAATAACGTTTACATCGTGCGGATTCCAAACCGCGTTCAGGAAATTCTCAAGGATCTGCGGATCGTCTCCGAAGGCTTTATCTTCACTGATGGAATCGACCAGGAGATTGTCGGCAAAAACTGCTGCAAACGCGCATACCTAAGAGGGGCGTTTATGGCGGGAGGATCGGTTAATAACCCAGAAGGATCTTCCTATCATCTGGAGATTGCTTCGATGTACGAGGAGCACTGCAAGGCGCTGGTGGATCTGGCAGGTGAATTCCACCTGAATGCCCGCTGTATTGAGCGCAAAAAGGGCTTCATCCTGTACATCAAGGAAGGCGAGAAAATCATCGAGTTTCTGAGTCTGATCGGCGCACATCAAGCACTGTTCAAGTTCGAGGATGTACGGATTATGCGTGACATGCGCAATTCCGTGAACCGGATCGTTAACTGTGAAACGGCCAACCTGAACAAAACCATAAGCGCAGCGGTGCGGCAGATCGAGAATATCAAGCTGCTGCAGCGTGAGGTGGGGCTGGAAAGCCTACCGGATAAGCTGCGCGAAGTAGCCGAGATCAGACTGGCACACCCGGATATCAACCTTAAGGAAGTTGGCGAAATGCTGAAAGGCACAGTCAGTAAATCGGGAGTAAATCACCGTTTGCGCAAAATTGACGAGCTGGCTGATAAGGTTCGGGGCAGTTGATTATTTTTTTTCTAGTGCGGTTGCGGTTATAATGATATAATATTATAAAATTAATGTGAAATTTTTGGGCAGATCTCAAATAGGGGGTAAGCGTTTCATGACAAAGCACCCGGTAGTTGTACGGTTGAAGACGGGGCTTCACGCTCGGCCGGCAGCATTGTTCGTGCAGGAAGCTAACAAATTCTCGTCGGAGATTTTCGTGGAAAAAGACGATAAAAAAGTGAACGCTAAAAGCATCATGGGTATTATGAGCCTGGCGATCAGTTCCGGCACGGAGATTTATATCAGCGCGGATGGCGCCGATGCGGACCAAGCTGTAACCGCTTTGACAAGTCTTGTCAGCAAAGAAGAGCTTGAGAACCAGTAATTGTTGCAAGGCCTTACTTTTAAATGGTATGACAAAAAGCCCTCCGGGGCTTTTTTTAATGTCTGCGTATAGATATGAAGAAGAAAGGACAAGGCTACGACTATGTACTCCGGTGGTCTTGTTTAACTTTTTTTCTTACCTAATGGGTTGATATGCAACTTTTGCCAAGCCGCGCCGTCTAGAGAGTACCAACAACAATTACAAATAACGAAAGGGGATGGCAAACATGAATGCATGGAGCAAAAAGCTCGGAGCGGTAATGCTGGCAGGGAGTTTGATGATAGGGGGTATGGCTTTGAGCGGAGTGTTCCAAGGTCCTGAAAAGGCTTACGCCGCAGAGGAGGCCCAGAGAAACATCGTCAATGTGATTGGCAAAGGAGAACTTTCCATCAAACCGGACGTTGTCTATCTGTCCATCGGGGTGAACACTTCGGCAGCAACGGCGGAAGAGGCACAGAAAACCAATGGAGCCAAAATCGCCAAGATCACCGCGCTACTGAAGACGACTTGGGGCATTGCAGATAAAGACGTTCAGAGCACCCAATTCAGCGTACAACCGAATTACAGCTATTCTGAAAAAGATGGTCAGCAGATTAAAGGCTACATTGCCCAGCATACGTTGAAGGTAACCTATCGTGATCTGACCAAGGTTGGGGCGCTGCTGGATGCTGCTTCTACTGCAGGAGCGAACAATATTGGCAATGCCCAATTTGCCATTGAAGATCCGTCAGCCTTTGAAGCGCAGGTGATTGAAAAAGCCATGACCAATGCAGATGTAAAAGCTGGAGCTATTGCCAAAGCAGCCAAACGCAGCCTGGGCCAGGTCATTACAGTCACTCAGAATGATGACGGCAACAACCCAGTAATCTACATGGAAAATGCGACAATGTCCAAAGCAGTGGCAGATACAGCCGGAGGCACTTCCGTTGAACCGGGAGAAGTGAAGGTTTCAACGCAGCTTAGCGTAATGTATGAGCTGAAATAGTCCGTTATCCTTAAGAGGCGCTTCTTCTGCTGGTTACAGCAGGGAGTAGTGCCTCTTTTTTTGCGGGGAATGGTTGTGAGATCTCTCATTTTGTTTAAAGAAATGTAATAAGCAGCGCTGAAATGATCGGCGAAGCTTAAGAAATTGTAAAGGGCTTTGTAACAACCGATACTCCTGATGTCTTTATAATGGGAAGAGTGGAAACGAGGGCGGCAAGGAGGCTGCTCTCCGGTATTTTGGAATTTTCATCAAATCTATCATCGTACTAGCGGAAGGGGATAATCATATGAAGAACATCAAGAAGAAACAAGCAAAAGCATGGGGTGCAGGCATTATGGCGGCAGGGATTCTGCTAAGCGGAGGGCTTTTGCCCGCAGGGACCAGTCAGGCTGCTTCAGCTGCGGTTCAGGCAAATGCGGAACATTCGCTAGTGGTGCTGAAGGTAAACGGGAAGATCACACCTCAGACTGGTGTGGTCCATGAAGGGAAAGTGTGGGTGCCGTTGACCTTTTTACGCGATTCACTGGGTATGTCCCTGACCTATGATAAGGCAGAAAAGGCCTATACAATCGGTAAAGGAACAACAAAGGTTAATCTGTCTCTCACCGATTACGAAATTTCAGTCCGGGTGAATAATTTTTATTTAAATAATTATCAAGGTCAAAACATCAACAATCGGCTGTTTGTTCCGCTTGATCTGCTGAACGACTTTCTGGGGTATAAAGGGGATTATAATGGGGCTACAGGCCAATTGAATGTCGTCAGCAAACCGCAAAATGCGATCACCATTAAGACAGAGAGCATTGTCAAGGAACGTAAGGACGCACCGATCAAGGTGGATTATCCTCAGATTAGCGGTCTGGCGAATGCCAAGGCCCAACAAACGATCAACGACACAATTAAGCAGACACTCATCAAATTTGCAGCCGAAGCGGAGAAGGAAATTGCAAATAAATCCTCGGACGACCAGCCGTATGAGTTCGACGGGGGCTATGTAATCACTTATAACCAGGACGGCATACTCAGTCTAATCACGACCCAGTACAGCTATCTTGGCGGTGCTCACGGCATGACTTACCGTGATGCGTTCACGTTCTCTCTGAAGGACGGCAAGCGCCTCCTAATCGGGGATTTGTTGAAGGCCAACCCGAACTATAAAAAAGAGCTTAATGCCAAGTTATCCAAGCTAATCAAGGCAGAAGGCGGCTACCAGGGCGGATTCACCGGCCTGAATACAGAGAAGAACTTTTATGTGAAAGACGGGAAATTGGTAGTATTCTTCCAACTCTATGAATACACCGCTTATGCTTCAGGGTTCCCTGAGTATGAGTTCACCTTCAAGGAGCTTCTGCCGGATGGAAGCAGCCCGTTCGCCGGAATGAAATAAGTGCATTCTTTCATAAAACAGAGATTAGCCCGCTCCGCTAATGCCGTGTATGGACACCTTTCCGTTGCCTGACGCCTCCCCCGTTCATAAGCTAAAGGAGAAACCAGCTTATCAAGCGGGGAGGGAAGGAAATGAGTTATCTGTACACGGCCATTGGTGACTCCTTGACGACCGGATTCGGAGCGCTGCCGGGCAATGGCTTCGTACCCGTTTACCGCAGAATGGCAGAGGGAAGGCTCCGCGAACCAATCAGAGCGGTCAACCTTGGTATCAATGGTCTGACTACGGCTGCATTGGAGCAACGTTTAAGCAGTGACCCCATGTTCCGCCAAGCTGTCAGGGATGCAGATATCGTTACTTTGTCCATTGGAGGAAACGATCTGATCAAGGCAGCCAAAGCTGTGTCATTTCGTCCAGGCTACCTGTCTCCAGCGCTGGAACGGGCGCTTCGTGAATGCAAAAGAAACTTCAGTGAGATTATGGGTTCACTCTGGCAGTTGAAGAACGGCAGCCGCCGGCCCTATATTATCCGGATGGTAGGACTCTATAATCCTTATCCTCAGTTAACGGAGGCTACGAACTGGGTACGCCAGTTCAACGGCTATGTTGCGGGTTACAGCAGCAATGTATGCGGGTTTGCCTCCATCTATCATGAGTTCGCAGGTAATGAGCGTGGACTGCTGTCACTGGATCATGTGCATCCTAACGGCAGAGGGTACCGTGTAATCGCCGGGAAGCTAGACGCTTTGGGTTACAGCCGGTTGGGATGACAAACTGCTGCTATATATACAAAAAAGGGCTGCTCTAGACCATAATGGTCCAGGCAGCCCTTTTGCATGTGCTGTGAATTATACGCCTGCAGGCAGCGTCTTCTCAATAACCTTATCGACAATACCATATTCAGCTGCTTCAGCAGCGGTCATGAAGTAGTCGCGGTCGGTATCCTTCTCGATGCGCTCCAGCGGTTGGCCAGTGCGTTCAGATAGGATACGGTTCAGCTTGTCGCGGAGCTTAAGGATACGGCGGGCACGAATTTCGATGTCTGTAGCCTGTCCTTGAGCACCACCCAGCGGCTGGTGGATCATGATTTCACTGTTTGGCAGCGCGAAGCGCTTGCCCTTGGCACCGGCGTTCAGCAGGAACGCCCCCATGGAAGCGGCCATGCCCACACAAATGGTGGAAACATCCGGCTTAATGTATTGCATTGTATCAAATATAGCCATTCCGGCTGTGATGGAACCGCCAGGGCTGTTCACATACAGGTGAATATCCTTATCCGGATCTTCGGCAGCCAGGAAGAGCATTTGTGCGATGATGGAATTGGCTACCACGTCATTAACCTCCGTTCCGAGGAAAATGATGCGGTCCTTCAGCAGGCGGGAATAGATGTCATAAGCGCGCTCACCGCGGTTGCTCTGTTCTACTACCATAGGAATATAACTCACGTGGAAAACCTCCTTGAATTGGTTCTTCGAATGTGTTCATTTTTTACTGTTACCGTATTAACCACATGATAAACAAATTCAAACAAAAAGTCAAAGAAAGTCAAACTTAGTTAATAAAAAAAGAGCCAACAAGCGGCTCTTTGGTTAAATACTATAGGTGATGACTGCTAAATTATGTACAAAAGTGAAATTAATGGCGCGCCCGCCAAGAATCGAACTTGGATCTCAGGCTTCGGAGGCCTACGTCATATCCATTGGACCACGGGCGCAACAAAAATTATTATAATCTATTTAGGGTTCAAATGCAACGGCTTAATCACACTGCTGTAAAAATATCTTTGTCTTCTTCTAATAATCGGCCTCCAGCGTTCGGGGAAATTCATTTACAAGGCTTTTATCCGGGAGTCACAGGACTTTCAGCACTTTCCATGACGCGGCAGATGTATAAGATGAAAAGAGGTTGAGAATTATAGTCTCGGAAGACTTGCACTCCGCGTAATATTTGGGTAGAATATGGGTGGGACTTAAAAAGTTAACCCGGGACGTTTTAAGACCATGGACAAGGGAATAAGAGGAAGACGAAGTTGCAGGAGTGAAAGCATGCGTAATTTATTAGAAATCCAAAAGCAGCTTCTGCCTGATCTCATGGAAACCCTTAAGAGACGTTACACGATTCTACATCAGATCATGCTGTCCGATATTATTGGGCGCAGAACGCTTGCCGCATCGCTGGATATGACAGAGCGGGTGCTGCGCGCCGAGACGGATCTTCTGAAATCGCAAGGGCTCATTGAGATCGAGAGCGTAGGCATGCGCGTAAGCGATGCGGGGCGCAGACTGCTTGACCTGCTGGAGCCAATCGCCAAGAGCCTGTTTGGCCTGGATGATCTGGAAGAGAAAATTCGTACAACGTATGGTCTGAACAAAGTTATTGTTGTACCTGGTGATTGCGAAACGTCGCCGTTCACGAAGCGTGAGCTGGGACGCGCGGGCGCCAAGGCATTGCTTGGTGTACTGCGGTCGGATGATACCATTGCCGTTACGGGGGGTTCAACGCTTGCTGAAATGGCTGATCAGCTCACACCTCCGTTATCCCTTTCCTATAAGAACGCTTGGGTTGTCCCGGCGCGCGGGGGATTGGGTGAGAGCATGGAGATCCAGGCCAACACCATTGCTTCAAAGATGGCCAAACGGATAGGAGCGAATTACCGCCTACTGCATGTGCCTGATTTACTTAGTGAAGATGCTTACCAGTCACTGGCGCTTGATGCAAATATTGGAGAGATCGTGCAAATTATCCGCAGATCACGAATTATTGTGCATGGTATTGGGGATGCCATTGAAATGACCCGCCGCCGCAAGCTGGATGAGACTACAGTCTCGGAGATTCAGGAAGAAGGGGCGGTTGCCGAATCGTTCGGCTATTATTTCAATGAAGAAGGTCAGGTTGTTCATACCATGCTGACTATGGGGCTCCGCCTTGAGGATATTATCCGCACGGATGTGGTTGTCGGGATCGCCGGAGGCAAACGCAAGGCCAAAGCCATCCATGCGATGCTGCGGTTCGGGCAGGAGGATATACTCGTTACAGATGAGGCGGCTGCTGTCGAAATTGGCAAAGAAATTGACAATCAGATCCAGGCAGTCCTATAGCTTCCAGAATATGGAGAGCAAGCAAAGGACTTATGCATTATACTTAACATTGTTGTCTTGACGAGCCTCACGGCCTGTCTTGAATAAATAAAACGAAATCTAGGAGGAACTATTCAATGAGTGTAAAAGTTGGTATTAACGGTTTTGGACGTATTGGACGCCTTGCATTCCGCCGTATTCAAAATGTAGAAGGTATCGAAGTGGTAGCAATCAATGACTTGACTGACGCTAAGATGCTTGCTCATTTGCTTAAATATGATACAACTCAAGGTAAATTCCAAGGGGACGTTGAAGTGCATGACGGCTTCTTCAAAGTTAACGGCAAAGATGTTAAGGTTCTTGCTAACCGCAACCCTGAAGAACTTCCTTGGGGAGAGCTTGGCGTTGATATCGTTCTGGAATGCACAGGTTTCTTCACAACTAAAGAAGCTGCTGAAAAGCACCTTAAAGGTGGAGCTAAGAAAGTAGTTATCTCCGCTCCAGCTACAGGCGACATGAAAACTGTTGTTTACAACGTTAACGATGACATCCTTGACGGTTCCGAAACAGTAATCTCCGGCGCTTCTTGCACAACGAACTGCCTTGCTCCAATGGCAAAAGTCCTGAACGACAAGTTCGGAATCGTTGAAGGCCTGATGACTACTATCCACGCTTACACAGGTGACCAGAATACTCTTGATGCTCCACACGCAAAAGGCGACTTCAGACGTGCCCGCGCTGCTGCTGAGAACATCATTCCTAACACTACCGGTGCTGCAAAAGCTATCGGTCTGGTAATCCCAGCACTGAAAGGCAAACTTGACGGTGCAGCACAACGTGTGCCTGTAGCGACTGGTTCCCTGACTGAGCTGGTTACTGTTCTGGATAAGAGTGTAACTGTTGAAGAAATCAACGCAGCAATGAAAGCAGCTTCCGATCCAGAAACTTACGGCTACACTGAAGATGAAATCGTATCTTCCGACATCAAGGGTATGACTTTCGGTTCCCTGTTCGATGCTACACAGACTAAGGTCCTGACTGTTGGCGACAAACAACTGGTTAAAACTGTTGCTTGGTATGACAATGAAATGTCCTACACTGCACAACTCGTTCGTACTTTGGAGAAATTCGCTAAACTGGCTCAATAATATCGATTTCATATAAGCGTAACTATAGAGCGGAAACAGACTTTCCTTGTTTCCGCTCTTTCTAAATGGATTCGTGAACGAACCAATTTTGGGTGTGGAGGAAATGTTAATCATGAACAAAAAAAGTGTCCGTGATGTAGAAGTAAAAGGCAAACGCGTATTCGTGCGTGTGGATTTCAACGTGCCAGTGGAAGACGGTAAAATCACTGATGATACCCGTATCCGCGAAACCCTTCCAACAATTAAATACCTGATCGAGAACGGTGCAAAGGTCATTCTGGCCAGCCATATGGGCCGTCCTAAAGGTGAATTCGTCGATTCCATGCGTTTGACATCCGCTGCTGTCCGTCTGTCCGAGCTTCTCGGCAAACCGGTAGCCAAGGCTGATGAAGCGGTTGGCGAAGCAGTAAAAGCGCAAATCGCTGAACTGAACGAAGGCGACGTGCTTGTGCTTGAAAACGTACGTTTCTATAAAGGTGAAGAAAAGAACGATCCTGAATTGGCTAAGCAGTTCGCAGAACTGGCTGATCTGTTCGTCAACGACGCATTCGGCGCGGCTCACCGTGCACATGCTTCCACTGAAGGTATCGCTCACTTCCTGCCGGCTGTATCCGGTCTTTTGATGGAAAAAGAATTGTCCGTTCTGGGCAAAGCCCTTTCGAACCCTGAACGTCCTTTCACTGCCATCATCGGCGGATCTAAAGTTAAAGACAAAATCGACGTTATCGACAACCTGCTGACTCTGGCTGACAACGTATTGATCGGCGGCGGCCTTTCTTACACCTTCACCAAAGCTCAAGGCTTCGAAATCGGTGAATCCCTGGTAGATAACGAGAAGCTCGAAGCTTCGCTCGGATTTATCGAAAAGGCTAAAAAACTTGGCAAGAACTTCCTGCTTCCGGTAGACGTTGTTGTAGCTGACAAGTTCGGCGCAGACGCGAATACCAAGGTAGTAGATATCAATGAAATCCCAGCAGGCTGGATGGGTCTGGACATCGGTCCTAAGACTCGCGAACTCTATGCTGATGTGATCAAGAACTCCAAGCTGGTTGTATGGAACGGACCTATGGGCGTGTTCGAAATCGACATCTTTGCTGAAGGAACCAAGGCTGTAGCTCAGGCTTGCGCAACAACCGAAGGTTATACTATCATCGGCGGCGGTGATTCCGCAGCAGCTGCAGAGAAATTCCACCTGGCTGACCAGATGGACCACATCTCCACTGGCGGCGGCGCATCACTCGAGTTCATGGAAGGCAAGGCTCTTCCTGGTGTAGAAGCACTGAACGACAAGTAAGACGTAGAAGGTAGAAGGAGGCAATCCATTACTATGAGCAGAACACCTATTATCGCCGGCAACTGGAAGATGTTCAAAACAGTTTCCGAAGCGGAAGGCTTTTTCGCTGAAGTCAAAGGCCAAGCAGAAGTGGAAGGCGTAGAAACCGTAATCTGCGCACCATTCACGAACCTGCCGGCACTGGTTGCAGCAGCCAAAGGTACTAGCATCAAGATTGGCGCACAGAACCTGCACTTTGAAGACAACGGAGCCTATACAGGCGAAATCAGCGGCGTAATGCTGAAAGACCTTGGCGTAGACTACGTGATCATCGGCCACTCTGAGCGTCGTGCATACTTTGGTGAAACGGATGAAATCGTGAACAAGAAGATGCATGCGGCATTCCGCCACGGCATCACTCCAATTGTTTGTGTAGGCGAAAAGCTCGAAGAGCGCGAAGCTAATCAGACAAAAGACGTTTGCAAAGTCCAGACCGAAGGCGCATTTGCCGGCCTTAGCGCGGAGCAGGCTGCAAGTGTAGTTGTTGCCTATGAGCCAATCTGGGCTATCGGAACAGGTAAATCGTCTACTTCCCAGGATGCTAATGAAGTTATCGCCTACATCCGTACGCTTGTAAAAGACCTGTACGATGAAGCGACTGCTGAAGTTGTGCGTATCCAATACGGCGGTAGTGTGAAGCCTGAGAATGTTACGGAGTACATGAGTCAAAGCGACATCGACGGCGCGCTCGTCGGCGGTGCCAGCCTGCAGCCTGCTTCGTTCGTTTCATTAGTTGAGGGGGCGAAGTAAGGATGTCAGCACCAAAACCCGTTGCTTTGATCATCATGGATGGTTTCGGTCTGCGTAATACGACTGAAGGCAACGCAGTTGCCCAAGCCAACAAGCCTAACTATGACCGTTACCTGAAACAGTATCCGAACACTACGCTTACCGCTTGCGGTGAAGCTGTGGGCCTGCCGGAAGGACAGATGGGGAACTCCGAAGTGGGTCACCTTAACATCGGTGCCGGCCGGATCGTATACCAGGACCTGACCCGTATCGATAAATCGATCCGAGATGGGGAATTCTTTGAGAACGAAACACTGGTTGCTGCTGTAAGAAGCGCTAAGTCAACCGGCAAGAAGCTTCACCTGTATGCGCTTGTATCCGACGGAGGGGTGCACAGCCATATCAAACACCTGTTTGCAATGCTTGATCTGGCCAAGAAAGAAGATATGCACGAAGTGTATATCCATGCTTTCATGGATGGCCGCGATGTTCCTCCTGATAGTGGACAGAAGTTCGTTCAGGAGCTGATCGCCAAGATTGAGGAAGTAGGGGTAGGCAAGATTGCTACGGTATCCGGACGGTACTTCGCGATGGACCGTGACAAACGCTGGGAACGTGTAGAGAAGGCTTACCGCGCTATGGTTTATGGCGAAGGCCCGAAATATACCGATGCCCTGCAGGCGATCACTGGATCTTACCAGAACTCTGTGTATGATGAATTTGTTGAGCCTAGCGTAATTGTAGACAGCGAAGGCAAACCGACAGCGACTGTTGAGAGCGGCGATTCCGTCGTGTTCCTCAACTTCCGCCCGGACCGTGCCATTCAGTTGTCCCAGGTATTTACGAATTCGGATTTCCGCGGTTTCGACCGGGGTCCATTGTTCCCGCAGAACCTGCATTTTGTATGTTTGACTACATTTAGCGAAACGGTTCAAGGCTATGTGGCGTATTCGCCTAAGAACTTGGACAATACGCTGGGTGAAGTGCTTGTACAGCAGAACAAGAAGCAACTGCGTATCGCGGAAACCGAGAAGTATCCGCACGTAACCTTCTTCTTTAGCGGTGGACGCGATGAAGAGCTTCCTGGCGAAACCCGTATCCTGATCAACTCGCCAAAAGTGGCAACCTATGATCTTCAGCCTGAGATGAGCGCATACGAAGTGGCGGCGGCCTGCGTAGCGGAGATCGAAGCGGACAGACAAGATGCCATTATCCTGAACTTTGCGAACCCTGACATGGTAGGACACTCCGGCATGCTGGAACCAACCATCAAGGCAGTAGAAGTAACGGATGAATGTGTGGGTAAGGTTGTGGATGCAGTCGTAGCCAAAGGCGGCGTTGCTATCATCATTGCCGACCACGGTAATGCGGATATGGTGTTTGACGAGAATGGTCGTCCGTTCACGGCACATACCACCAACCCGGTTCCTTTCATTGTAACCACCGAAAATGTTGTACTGCGCGAATCCGGTATTCTCGCAGATGTGGCACCGACTATTCTTGACCTGATGGGACTTCCGCAACCTGCGGAAATGACCGGACAGTCCATGATTGCCAGCCGTAAATAGGCAGTACCTTGCAAGACTATAACCTATATTAAAAGGAGATTAACTTACATGACTATTATTTCTGATGTATATGCACGCGAAGTCCTTGACTCCCGCGGTAACCCTACTGTAGAGGTTGATGTTTATCTGGAATCCGGCGCTAAAGGCCGCGCTATCGTTCCTTCCGGCGCCTCCACTGGCGCTCATGAAGCTGTAGAGCTTCGTGATGGCGACAAATCCCGTTACATGGGCAAAGGCGTTCTGAAAGCTGTTGAGAACGTAAATGAAATTATCGCTCCAGAAGTAATCGGTATGGACGCTCTTGACCAGGTGGGCATCGACAAATTGATGATCACTTTGGACGGAACTCCTAACAAAGGCAAGCTGGGCGCTAACGCAATTCTGGCAGTATCCATGGCCGTAGCCCGCGCTGCAGCAACAGCTTTGGATATTCCTTTGTACGTATACCTGGGCGGATTCAACGCTAAAACTCTTCCAGTGCCAATGATGAACATCATCAATGGTGGTGAGCACGCTGACAACAACATCGACGTTCAAGAATTCATGGTTCTTCCTGTAGGTGCTCCAAGCTTCAAAGAAGCTCTTCGCACAGGCGCAGAAATCTTCCACAACCTGAAATCCGTATTGCAATCCAAAGGCCTGAACACAGCTGTAGGCGACGAAGGCGGCTTCGCACCGAACCTTGGTTCGAACGAAGAAGCAATCACTACAATCATCGAAGCTATCGAAAAAGCCGGCTACAAACCAGGCGTTGACGTATTCCTCGGTATGGACGTTGCTTCCACTGAGTTCTACAAAGACGGTAAATACACACTTGCCGGCGAAGGTAAATCTTACACTTCCGCTGAGTATGTTGACCTGCTTGCTTCATGGGTTGAGAAGTACCCAATCATCACAATCGAAGACGGTATGTCCGAAGATGACTGGGATGGCTGGAAATTGCTTACTGAAAAATTGGGCGACAAAGTCCAATTGGTTGGTGACGACTTGTTCGTTACGAACACTGAGCGTCTGGCAACAGGTATCGAAAAAGGTATCGGTAACTCCATCCTGGTTAAGGTTAACCAAATTGGTACATTGACTGAAACTTTCGATGCTATCGAAATGGCTAAACGTGCTGGTTACACAGCAGTTATCTCCCACCGTTCCGGTGAATCCGAAGACAGCACAATCGCTGACATCGCAGTTGCAACTAACGCTGGTCAGATCAAAACAGGTGCTCCTTCCCGTACAGACCGTGTTGCTAAATACAACCAGTTGCTTCGCATCGAAGATGAACTGGGCGAATTGGCTCAATACAACGGCCTGAAATCCTTCTACAACCTCAAAAGATAATTCCTTTTGAGCACTGGTATACAGAGCCTGCCGATTCCGGCAGGCTTTTTTTGTCTATCTGTTCTCAATTGGTTGTATTCGCATCTTGGCTATGATAAAATTAAAATGCTGTTTATGAAACGTGAATCCCAAATTAGCATAGATAGTGATGCTTGGACGTAGGAGGTGGAAGTGAATGGATATCTTTTTGAAAGTAGTGCTCCTGATTTTTTCCGTCGGTCTGATTGCGGTCGTTCTTCTGCAAAAAGGGAAAAGCGCAGGTCTTTCCGGTGCCATCTCCGGCGGTGCTGAGCATCTCTTCGGTAAAACAAAAGCACGCGGTATGGAGCTCGTACTGCAGCGTGTAACGGTTGGACTGGCAGCAGGATTCTTCATTATGTCGATCCTTGTGGCCGTTCTGGTAGACTAGATTACTAACAGCAAGCCTTCACTCTGTTCTCTATAGAATGGGGCGGAGGCTTTTTTGTTAGGAGCCTAGAACGTATACGATTAAAGGGGCCCCGCAAAGTACCTGAGTAAGCTTTATGCCCAGGTCTGCTTTGTGGGGTTGTTTTGGAATATACAAGTTTTGCAGTTGAGAAAATTTTGTGCTGTGTTAACCGTCGGTTGATCATAAAAGGGATGCCGGGGATTGATTTCGTGTATACTAGGGTATGAGTATATAATGGTAAAATTTACTGGAATACGCACAGGCAATAGAGGACAAGACATACATATATGCCAGCGGCATACGAATGCTGCGGAGGGCCGAGGTGACGAAATTGATAACACAGGAACAATTACTGGATTTCATGCGGGAAACCGCTTATAAACCGCTCACATATGACGAACTGGTGAGCCATTTCGCGATAGAGGAGAGCGAGTCGTTCAAAGCATTCGAGGATTTGCTGCTCCTGCTGGAGCAGGATGGAAGAATGATATTGACCCGCAATGCCCGCTATGGGGTACCAGAGCGCATGGATATGGTGCGTGGACGTGTGCAGGCACATGCGAAGGGGTTTGCTTTTCTTATCCCCGATGACCGCGATCATCCCGATATCTATATCAATGCCAATGACCTGAAGGGTGCGATGAACGGCGATATCGTGCTGGTTCGCATTACATCACGTAGTCCGTCTGGCGGGCGTATGGAAGGCGAAGTCGTACGGATCGTCAAAAGAGGGGTGCTGCAGACCGTCGGTGTGTTCCAGAGCCTGGATACGTATGGCTTTGTGCTGCCGGATGACAAGCGGATTAACCGGGATATTTTTATTCCGAAGCAGTCCTTCAAAGGTGCGGTTGACGGTGAAAAGGTTGTAGTCCGTATTGTGAATTACCCGGAGGGACGCGCAGCGGCTGAGGGGGAAATCATTGAGATTCTGGGGCATAAGGATGACCCGGGTGTGGATATTCTGTCGGTGATCCGCAAGCATCAGCTGCCGGAGGCTTTTCCGGGTGAAGTGATGCATGAAGCGGAGCAGGCCCCGGATTCGATTACGGAGGACGAGATCATCCAGCAGGGACGCCGCGATCTGCGCGGTCTGAACATTGTCACCATCGATGGTGCGGACGCCAAGGATTTGGATGATGCGGTGAACGTGTCTCGTCTGGAGAATGGACACTACAAGCTGGGTGTGCATATCGCTGACGTTGGTTATTACGTACGTGAAGGCTCTGAGCTGGATAAAGAAGCTTATGACCGCGGCTGCAGCGTGTATCTGGTCGACCGGGTGATTCCGATGCTGCCGCATCGCCTGTCAAACGGTATCTGCAGTTTGAATCCCAAGGTGGACCGGCTGACGATGTCCTGTGAGATGGAATTCGACGAGCATATGAAGGTCGTGAAGCATGATGTCTTTACGAGCGTGATCCGCACCAAAGAGAGAATGACGTACTCCGATGTCCGCAAAATCGTCGAAGACGAAGATCCCGAGCTGCTGGAGCGATACAGTCCGCTGATCGACGATTTCCGTCTGATGAAAGAACTGGCGATGAAGCTGCGCGATGCCCGGATGCGGCGCGGGGCGGTCGACTTCGATTTTGAAGAGAGCAAGATTATCGTCGATGAGAGCGGCAAGGCCATAGATATCGTGAAACGCGAGCGTTCCGTGGCCGAGCAGATTATCGAGGAATTCATGCTGGCGGCCAATGAGACTGTGGCTGAGCATTTCCACTGGCTGAAGGTGCCATTCCTATACCGGATTCATGAAGATCCGGACCCGGAGAAGCTGCAGAACTTCATGGCCTTCGCGGCGAACTTTGGCTATCATGTCAAAGGCCGTGGCAATTCGGTACATCCCCGCGCCCTGCAGGATCTGCTGGAACAGATTCAAGGGACGAAGGAACAGACCGTCATCAGTACCATGATGCTGCGCTCCATGAAGCAGGCGAAGTATGATGCGGAGAGTACTGGCCATTTCGGGCTGGCAGCCGAGTTTTACTCCCACTTCACATCGCCGATCCGCCGTTATCCGGATCTTGTCATTCACCGCGTCATGCGTGAGGTCATCGAGAATGGCGGGGCGCTCACAGAGAAGCGTCATGAATATCTCTCCAGTAGGATGCCGGAAATCGCTCAGCAGTCTTCGGAACGCGAGCGTGTGGCCGTAGAAGCTGAGCGCGATACGGAACAATTGAAGAAGGCCGAGTATATGCAGGACAAGGTTGGCGAGGAATTCGATGCCATGGTCAGCAGTGTTACCAGCTTCGGCATGTTCATCGAGCTGGAAAATACCGTCGAAGGCCTGATCCGCCTCAGCGCGCTTAGCGATGATTACTATCACTTCGACGAAGCCCATATGGCGCTCATCGGGGAGCGCACCTCGAAGGTGTTCCGCATTGGCGACGAGGTGAAGATCCGTGTCGCCAAGGTCAACATGGACGACCATACGATCGACTTCGAGCTGGTCGACATGAAGCCGCGCGCGGCGGGCGAGCATCGCAGCTATGGCGGGCGTGGCGGCAAGGGCGGCCGAGCAGGCGGCGGCTTCGCCAAGCCGCTTGGTGGTAAAGCCGGCGGCGGCAAGGGCCGCGCCGCGAGTAAGGGCAAGCCCGGCAGCACTGGCGGCGCGGGCAAGGGTAAAAACGGCGGCGCAGCACACGCCGGCAAGGGCAAGCCCGGCGCGGTAGCACGCGCCGGGGAAGAGCCGCGCGCAGCGGTAGAGGCCAGCGGCGGTGCGCCGGCTGGCGGACGCGGCAAGCGCGGCGGCGGTCCGGCAGAGGCCGCGCGCCGGGCGTTCGCGGCCGTGAACCGCGGCGAGGCTGGCGGGGCCAGCGCGCCGCGTGAGCGGGACCGCAGCAGCGGGCGTGGCCGCGGCGGAGAGGCCGGAGGCGGTGCCGGGGGACGCGGCATCAGCTTCGGCTTCGGCTCCGGCAAGGGCGGCTATGGCGCCCCTACCGGCGGAGCAGAGCAGGGTAGCGAGCTGCGCGGCGTAGACGCCAGCACGCGGTTCCGCAGCCGCGAGGATCTCGGCAGCGGGCCAGCGGCCGAAGGCCGCAGCAGCGGCGGCGAAGGCAAGAGCCGCCGCAAGAAGAAAAAGAAGGGTGGCGTCTTCATTAGCCCTTCCGTGACACCGGGCAACGTGGAGCAGAGCGACAAGAGCGGCAGCCCTGAGGGCAGCGGCCGCCGCAAGAAGAAGAAAAAAACGCAAGAGTAAGCTGAATACGATATAAGGCGCTGCTTCCTGTGTGAGGAGGCAGCGTTTTTTTAAAGATAAGTATTGATATGCTTCGCATAATTAGTAATCCTTGGTGCAATTTGTTCCATTAGCGATCTTGGTACAATGGCCTGATCGGTGTCAGCACAAGAGAGGATCATCCTTCCTTGCGTTAGCATAATCGCATTTGGTACAATATAGATCTGACGTTTGACTCCGTGCAAACGGGAAATTCGATTCAAGGGGTGACTTTCATGGGTAAAAAAGCAGACGGGAAAGTGCTCGCCCAGAACAAAAAAGCTTCCCATGATTATTTTATCGAGGACACTTATGAAGCTGGCTTAGTGCTGACCGGTACGGAAATCAAGTCGCTGCGGAATGGCCGTGCTAACATTGGCGATGCTTTTGCTACCATTCGGAACGGCGAGATTCATGTGCACAACATGCACATCAGCCCTTTTGAACAGGGGAACCGCAATAATCCGACGGACCCGACACGCACACGCAAGCTGCTGATGCATAAGGTGCAGATTAGCAAGCTGCTCGGTCTGTCCAAGCAGGATGGCTACTCGATTGTGCCGCTGAAGGTGTATGTGCGGAATGGCTACGCGAAGCTGCTGATCGGCCTGGGTAAAGGGAAGAAGCAATACGACAAACGCGACACCGCCGCCAAAAAAGATGCTCAACGCGACATCGCGCGTGCGCTGCGTGAGAAACAAAAGATCGCCAGATAAGCCGATGGTGCGGCACTTCCTGGAGTTCCAGATCTACCCTTCAATTCCTTTAACCCACGTGTTAAAGTGTTGATAAGTGTGCTATACTGTGTAAGTAAGATTTTTGCTTCGTGACAGTCTTCTAATCTTAGAGACTGTGGATTGGATCTCTTTTGCTAGAAGATCCGCTTGATCCGAAGCGCCCTTTCTAATGAGGGGCCGTTCTTGGATTCGACGGGGGTAGTTCGAGCATGAGCAGCGAGTAGTGGGGACGCGTCCGCTTCATCAACGCTAAAGCCTATTAAACGGCAAACAACAAAACAACTACGCTTTCGCAGCTTAATAACCTGTGTGCGTGCTTCTACCCTGCATCGCCCATGTGACAGGGATAGGGGCTAACAAGTAGTGGGATACGCTGTCTGGTCTCCGCCTGGGGTCAGCAGAAGAAGATAATCAGGCTGACCCAACGTATAGCCGGTTACGGGGCGATACTCGGGTGACATCAAAACTGTAACTACACTCGTAGAAACTTATGTGCCGTTATCTTCGGACAGGGGTTCGACTCCCCTCGGCTCCATATGGAGTATCAGTGAAGACACCTTAATCGGTGTCTTTTTCGTTATAGGCCGGGCTTTAATGAACTTAGTTATTTGATATAATGTACTACGTTATAATAGTTATTACTGTTATAAGTTATAACTTAGAGTGTTGCGATCCTACTATAGGACGATAAAAAAAGAATGGTGTGGTCAAAGTGACGAATGATAAATCCAAAGTAACCCGTTATTCCCGAAAGATTAAGCTTGCCTAAAGCCTTGGCCGACAAGCTTAATCTTTCGCAAGGGGATGAAATCGAGCTTGTTGAAAATGACCGCGGTGAAGTAGTTTTAAAAAAAGCCCGGTTAGGCCATCTGCCAAATCAGGTTCGGCCTGAAGTACTGGAGGCATTCTTTGATATATTTGACAAGTCCGCAGCTCTACTGGAGTCAGTGGTCAAAAATCATTGCTTTTACAATGGCAATAAACGTACCGCCTATCTGGTTACAAAATCCTTCTTAATCCTGAATGGATACTATCTAAGGATGAAGCGCGAGCCTGCAGTAGAGTTCATAGTCGATATTGCCAAAAAGATTGTATACGTTGGAAAGGGCAGCTCATATGCTGAAAGAACACTCTGAAGAGAGATAATTCGTTGGGGGCATGTAAAAATACCGCACCGCATGTGGGTGCGGATTTTTTCAATTCCACGGTTTCATTTTTCAGGATCACGGTTGTGTCTCCAGCACAAGGCCTATATGTTCCTAATCCTCCCGGCCGGTTGCGCGTTGTACCTTTTCTGTTTCGGTTCTATGCTTCTTCCGGTACTGGGCCGGAGTCATTCTGTAGACCTTTTTGAAGATGGAATAAAACGTGTTGAGCGACGAGAATCCGGAATGCTGGACGATGGGCTCAATGGGCGAGTCGGAGGTGATTAACTCCTGACAGATGAAGTTTAGACGCTTCTCCGAGATTTTGTCTGTAATGGACTGGTTTGTCTCTGCTTTATATAAACTGCGGAAATAATTAACAGATAACCCCAATTGATCAGCGAGCATTTTTGCGGATAAGTTAGGATCGGTTAGTTGCTCTTCAATGAACCGATCCGCCTGCTCGATCAGAGCGGTGTTTTTGGACAGACCGCGGGCGGCCACGATGTCTTCAATCGTCTTGGTCACCAATGCTTCCATCCATGGCACCACATTCTCCATCGTCTCCTGCTGGTTGATCTGTTTCTCGATGGAGGTCAGCCCCCATGAACTGGTCAACGGCTGAACGGAGTGCTCCTGCATGAGCCGGCGTATATCCATAAACAAGGTAATCAGCGACATTTTACATTCAAAATAAGGCATTTCACGCAGCTTGACTACGGCTGAGCGTATAACTTCCAGAACCGTATCTGCATTCCCCTTGGGAAGGGCCTGAGCGATCTGTCGCTCTTTGTTCACAGGCAAGTGGTACAGTTCTCCGGGTGCATCCGGCAGCCATGCCTTCACAATGAGCGCTCTGTGTCCGAACCGGAACCGTTCCTGCGTCAGTTCATACGTCTCCATATATACCTCATGCATGTCGGTCAGGCCGGGCAGCGTCCTGCCCCAGGCAACAGTCGTTCCAACGGACAAATACTGCTCAATTAACTGCTGGGATACTTGCAGCTTCTTCACATATTCTTCGGACAACGGGACGGACAGGACAACGGCTACGTGATCGTCCCCCATGTCCACCGTTTGCAGCTTGTGCCTGGACGATTGCAGCGACTCTTGAATAATATTGGACATGGCGAACCGGAGCAGACGCCGGTCCTTCTCCGGGTAGGTCTCCGAGAATTCCGAGAAGTGGTCAATCCGGAAGATAGCCACCGACAGCTGATCCATCGGCAGGTCAATGCCCCACTCCTGAAATTGAGCACCTATTTCCTGTGCGGAATGGTAGGTCTCCCCCAGAAAATCCCGTAAAAACCTCTCTCTGCCCAAAAATTTATTAAGCCGCCATTGCTCGGTCAGCTCATTGATCTGATTATGCTGGGCTGTAAACACATTGGATAAGTAGTCCAGTTCATTGGTGTTGTATCCCAGACCGGGCTTTTCTGCCTGATGCTGCCGCATCACTCTGGTAATCAGCTCTTGAATGGGCGAGTATACCCGTTTGGAAATGAGCACGATGACGGTCAAGGAGGCGATGAACAGGGCGATGAACAAGATCAGGCTGGTGTTGCGAAGAACCGTAATTTTCCTCAGAATGACAGACTTCGGCACCGTTTCGATAAAGGTCCAATCCTGGATTCCCTTGATGGAGATACCGGTATAAACCATTAGCTGCTCTCCCTGGGTCCGGGGATGAAAGAGCTTCCATCCGCTTCCACCCTTAATCACGTGGCTCCTCAGCTCCGCAATCTGTTCCTGCTTCAAAGAAGTGCTGCTAAACACGGTCTCATCCCGGTCATTCAGCACGGCAACGGACCGGTTGGGATAATTGGAATTATCCTGAAACAGGGTCATGAGGTTCTCTGTATCTACATTCATTACGAAAGCGGAGATCGAACTGCCTCTTTCGTAAAATCTTATAATGGTCATCACCTCTTTGGGCGTATTCCCGGTAAGAGGGAGAGACAGGGTTCTTGGAATGAGCACGCTGTGATTCGCGGTAACCGGGTCCCGCAGACGTTTAATGATGTCCTGATCGTAGAAAGTTCCTGCATCATTTAGTCCGAGTCGGGAATCGACTACGGTATTCGTATAATCGTTGATGAGGTAGACCGAATCGATAGACGGATTGGAGTTCTTAATGTCCATAAGCCGGCTCCATACCTCGAAAGTTTCAAAATCGCTGTATTGATCCGACAAGGCATATACCTTAAGGGTGCTGTCATCGCTGGAGGAGAAGCTGAATTCCAGTGCCCATTCCATCAGCCGCGCGGTGTTCTGGGCGCTGTTCACCAGCAGGGATTCGGAATGATCGCCGATCTCTTCCAGAAGCGTCTTGGAGGACTGCCAATAGAGCAGCGCAAAGGATATACCCAGCACCAGAACGTTTGCACTGACAAAATAAAAAATAAGCCTCATATAGGTAGGATGCTGCTTCAACGATGCGAGGAGTGGACGTCTGAATTTCATGCTGGAACCTCCGTAATCATAACTGCCGAGCTCATAAATTGTAGATTTATTATAGCATACCGGACATTTTCGTCTTCAGAATCGGTTATTTCCGAAGTAGTGTTGTTTTTGGGAAGTTCGTAAATCTGCGCTTGCAGGATAAATTGGAGTTTTTCTGAATTGCCGTTGCCGCAGGGGCTTGATAAGGTAACGGCAGAGATAACGGGACGCAGATGCGTTTGCCGGTCTTGATGAGAGGGGGGATGTAACAAGATGCAATACCAACTTAATGCAAATAAGGGGTCTAAGCTGAAGCATATTATCCGGAATCCATTTCTATATGCGATGGCTGTACCGGGGCTGTTATTTTTTCTCGTGTTCAGTTATTTTCCTATCTACGGGATTATAATCGCCTTCAAAGACTATAATTTTGCCAAAGGCATTACGGGAAGCGATTGGGTCGGTTTTAGGAACTTCGATTACTTTTTTACTTCAGATGATTTCTGGGTCATTCTGCGTAATACGCTGGTGTTGAACATCCTGTTTATTGTGTTTACTACGGTGGCTGCGGTGATGATTGCTCTTATGTTCAATGAAATCCGCAATAAGTATTTCAAACGAGTTTCACAGTCGCTCATTTTCCTTCCTTACTTTATGTCCTGGATTGTGGTAGGAATGATCGTCCAATCCTTATTTGGCGGAGAAGAGCCGATGATTAATACCTGGCTGATGAATCTTGGGATGGAACCGGTCAACTGGATGTTTGAGTCCAAGCTTTGGCCCTACATTCTGACGGTAATCCGTGTATGGCAAGGAGCCGGTTATCTTTCGATTATTTTCCTGGCGGCGATTACCGGCATATCGGAGGATTTGTATGAGGCTGCCCGGATTGACGGGGCGTCCAAAATGCAGATTGTGCTGCGCATTACGCTGCCGCTGCTCGTTCCTACTATTATGATTATGACTTTGCTGGCCGTAGGCAAGATTTTCAATGGTGATTTTGCCATGATCTATGCCATCATTGGAGACAATTCATCGTTGTATCCGACTACCGATGTCATTGACACCTTCGTCTTCCGCTCGATGAGACAGCTGCATGACTTCGGCATGTCCTCGGCGGTTGGGCTGTTCCAGTCGATAATGGGTCTAATCTTCGTCATTACCGCCAACTGGATCACCCGAAGAGTGTCTAAAGAATCTGCTTTATTCTAGGAGAAGAACTATGAGACAGAAACAGAGCGCTGCGGATCGAACTTTTACGGGATTTGCCCATACGTTCATTTTGTTGTTTACCTTATTTTGTGTGTTTCCTTTTCTGCTGATGATTATCGGCTCTTTTACGGACGAAGAGGAGCTGATTGCCCACGGTTATACTTTATTTCCGCAAACCTTATCGCTGGATGCGTATAAGGCGGTTTTACAATCGGATGTGCTGTTCAACGGCTATGCGGTCACGATCTTTATCACTGTCGTAGGCGCATTAACCGCGTTGTGCATTTCGGCAATGCTCGGCTATTCGCTGGCTAACAAACGGAATGTCCTGCAGACACCGTTTCTGTTTTTTTGCTACCTGCCTATGCTTTTTTCCGGAGGCATCATTCCATTTTATATTGTGGTCAGCCAGTGGCTGCATTTGCAGAATACCGTCTGGGTGCTCATTCTGACGATGTTATGCCAGCCGTTCCTCGTCTTTTTGCTGGTCAGTTTCTTCCGCACCATTCCTGAGGAATTGGAGGAAGCGGCAAGAATAGACGGAGCGAATGAAATGAGGATTTTCTTTCAAATTATGATTCCGATCTCGAAGCCGATTCTGGCCTCCGTCGGCCTCTTCTATGCCCTGAGCTACTGGAATGACTGGTTTATGGGACTGATGTTCGTGGATAATGAGAAGTTGTTCCCGCTGCAGCTGATTCTGCGCCGGATGGTCTCCAATATGGAAGCGGCCAAAAATCTGATTCCCTCCGGCGCAGCCATTGCCGTGACGCCGCCTACCTATGGTATACGGATGGCGACGACCGTATTGACGATCGGCCCGATTGTCCTACTGTATCCCTTGCTTCAAAAGTATTTTGTCAAAGGTCTAACGGTAGGAGCGGTAAAAGGTTAACGAAGCATTTCCGGCATTAACCGGATTAGTCCGGGTGAATTATAGATTATTTTCCATAGACAGGGGAGGATTACGGAATGAGGTTAAAAAAATGGGTTGGCACAACGACGACAGCGGTATTGGTATCCTCACTGATGCTGGCGGGCTGCGGCGGCAATACGAAGACGGACGGCAATGAGGGAAGTTCTGGAGCGAATACGCAAAGCACTGCACCCCAAGCGAAGGAAACGGTGACGTTGAAAGCCTATTTTCCAGGGGATAAACCGAACGGCTTTGACGCTGTGCTGCAGGCGGTCAACGACAAATTGAAAGCGGATAACGTCGGAGCGGCCTTGAATGTTAATTTCTTGCCTTGGTCCGATTACGGGAATGCGGTCTCCGTGAAGATGTCTGCCGGCGAAGACTTCGATATGTATCTGGATGCCCCATGGTTATCCATGAATCAGATGATCGAGAGCAATTCTTTAATGGAACTGGATGCCGGAGTGGCGCAGCGTCCGGAGCTCAAAGCATCCATTCCCGAGGAAATGTGGGAATATAACAAATTTGGCGGCAAAATTATGGGGATTCCGCTGGGCACTACCCAGGGTCAGCTCTACGGCCTTCTAATCCGCAAAGACTTGCGCGAGAAATACGGACTTCCCGAGCTAAAAACCCTTGGCGATCTGGAGAAATTCTTGTATACGGTCAAGGAAAAAGAGAAGGATGTGAAGCCCTTCGTCATTAACGGCATCAAAGCCGATAAACTCCCGTTTATCCTGAGCGAATCTGCGAATCTGGCGCTGGATGAAGTGCTTGAAATCGGTGTCAACATGTTCGCATATTCCATCAAGGATAAGAAGGTAACCGGCCAATGGGCAAGTCCGATGATTGCCGATGGTTATGATCGCGTCACCAAATACTATAAGGACGGCATCATCTCCAAAAATATCGCACAGGAACAAAATGCAGAAACACTATTCAAGCAGGGCAAATATGCAGCTACCTATTATGCGGCGGATGGTGTAGAAGGATTGAAATATTCGGAAATGCTGCAAGACGGCAGCGACAAGCTGGAGATTTTCATTCCGAACAGGGAAAAGGCCAAGCCGTATACCGCTTTCCAGCAGTGGAATTTCCTGTGCATTCCGGCTTCCTCCAAGCATGCTGATCTGGCTCTGGATGTAGCCAATTGGTTGTCGATTAAGGAAAACCACGATTTGATGGAATACGGCATTCAAGGCAAGGACTGGGAACCGGTCGGCGATTCAAGCTATAAGGTGCTGTCCAGCTATTCATTCCCGGGCTTTGTGTTGACCTGGCGGCCAACGCTGAACCGCACGCCGGACACGATGATGAAGGATGACAAGAAGTGGTTCGACTTCTCAACCAACCCGGACAACTTCACGCTCAGTCCAACGGCAGGCTTCAACTTTAACGCTGAAAAGGTGAAGACGGAATATGCCAAAATCACTCCGCTTCACGATTCCACCTTCCTGCCGCTTAGCCAGGGCTTGGTGCCTGCCGAAGAAGGCAAGAAGATGATGGACAAAAAAATGGAAAGCCTCGGCGGACAAAAAGTAATTGATGAAATTCAGGCGCAAATCGACGTTGTCACATCAGGTAAATAACAGCATTAAAAATACTGAAAGAGGTATTTCACATGAACATAACACGCAGCGCGCAAAATCCTGTTATACGGGTCCGGGACGTTGTCCCCTCCCGCCCCGACTTTCGGGTGCTGGGTGCGTTTAATGCAGGCGTTGCGCAGTTAGGGGATGAAACGATCCTTTTACTGCGCATTGCGGAAGCGCCGATATCGGACCGGGCGGACGAGGTGCTCGTCCCCCGGCTGAATGAGGCAGGTACCGATGTACGGGTGGAGCGCTACGACAAAAACGATCCCGCCTATGATTTCTCCGACTCGCGCTTCATCGCAAAGAACGGACGAACAGTCATGCTCACTTCCTTATCCCATCTGCGGGTGGCGCGAAGCACAGACGGCAAACATTTCGAGATTGAGCCGCAGCCGACCCTGTTCCCGGAACACGCTCTGGAGGCGTGGGGAATTGAAGATCCGCGTGTGACCCAAATCGGAGACATCTATTATATTACTTACAGCTCCGCCTCGGCTCACGGCGTTGGTGCCGGACTGGCGGAGACCCGGGATTTCCGGACATTCAAGCGCCGCGGACTGATGCTGGCTCCTGAAAATAAGGATGTCATCTTATTCCCGGAAAGAATTAACGGCAAATACTATGCGCTGCACCGTCCGGTGCCGAACTCGTTCGGCTCTCCCGAGATGTGGATCGCCGAATCGCCCGATCTTGACCATTGGGGGAACCACCGCTTCCTGATGGGGCTCAGTGAACAAGGCTGGGATTCAGCCCGTATGGGGGGCGGGGCGGTTCCGATTCGAACCGAACGCGGCTGGCTGGCGCTGTACCACGGAGCGAACAGCAAGCACCGCTACTGCATGGGCGCGGTGCTGCTTGATCTGGAGGACCCGTCCAAGGTAATTGCTAGATCCCGCGTACCGATATTGGAGCCGGAGGCTGCCTATGAGGTGAATGGATTCTTCGGCAAAGTCGTGTTCTCGTGCGGTGCCCTGCTGCTGGATCAGACGGTACGCATGTATTACGGAGCTGCAGACGAAGTGATGGCAGTGGCAGATATCTCCTTGGAGGATATATTAAGTACGCTATGGTAACAAGCTGGAGGCAGTGCAAACTGCCTTCTTTCGTCCGCACAAAGGAAAGCGCTATCATTTACGGTTTTAATTTTAGAGGGACAAAGGAGTGCATGTGCATGGCTGAGAAAAAGCAAAGGTATGTAATGAGGTGGACATGTCTTGTTATGGTTTGTTCGATGATATCGTCCATATGGTTCTATTCGCCAGCATCGGCAAGCGCATCCGGGCCGGTGAGCGCTTCTCAAGAGACCGCTGAAATGAAATTGATGAAAAAACGGATGGTCGATTTTTACGTCTCCAAGGATATCATCAACGACGGCACGAACGGCCGGGTCGAATGGACCTTCAAATCACAGGCTGGCACTTACTTATCCAATCAAAACGCTAATGGAAGCTGGGGGGATGTAGATTACGCGAATACGACCTCCAGTGCCAACGGGCGCGCGTGGTCGCCTTATCTGGCCCTAGACCGGATGCAGTCGATGGCTCAGGCGTTTGCTGACCCGAAGGGTCCCTATTATCATAATGAAACCCTGCTGGGAGGTATTCAAAAGGGGCTCGACTATTGGTTTACGGTAAAACCGACTTCAACCAACTGGTGGGAGACCGGCATCGGCAAGCAATTAAGGCTGGCAAAAATTGCGGTTTTATGTGAAGGCTATTTAACTGCAGAACAAGCTTCCAATATTATCGGCACGCTGGATAGCAGCCCTAACACTGTCGATGGAGCCAATTCGTCCTGGTACAATCAGAATTATATGATCCGCGGCTTATTGCTGGAGGATGCCCAGAACGTCCGGAACGCTGTGGAAGCGTTCAACGTGCTGTCGAATGTGACGGCGACCGTGACCGGCATCCAGTCGGATATGTCTTTTTTCATGCATGGCAAAACCAATTATACGACGGGCTATGGAAGAAGCTTTGCCAGAGATATGTCATTCTGGGCGTTTATCACCTCGGATACCTCATTCTCGTACAGCAAGGCGGCGATTGATTCGTTATCATCCTACCTGCTGGATGGCACCCGGTATCTCGTGAGAGGCGATGTTGCCGATCTGGGGATGGGGATGAACGGACCGGAATGGCCGGGTTATGAGAGTTCGGCTCTAACCTTCTATGAAGATCCGCTCCAGTGGATGCAGGCGGCCAATCCGAAGCGGGCTGGGGAATTCGCGAGTTTCCTGGCCAATATCCGCAGCTTCGGCACCAGCACGGGCAACGGAATGGACGCGAACAACATGACGCAATGGCAGACGCTCGTCTCTTCCCATATGCGGGATGATTATGGAATTACGGTCAAGATGTCTTCCAAAACGGTCAAGGGCGGCGAATGGAGAACCATTAACCCCGGCGGATATAACCTGCTCTACTGGACACCGCAGGGAGCCACGGCCATTCAGAGAACCGGCGACGAATACAGAACCGTGTACCCGCTGATGGACTGGGCGCATGTTCCCGGTACGACGGCCCCCTATGTACTCACGAAGGATACGAACTTCAACAACCCCAAAACGTTTGTAGGCGGCGTAACCAATGAGCGTTATGGGGCCACCGCGTTTAACTTTAATAAGCTGAGCACAAGCGGTAAAAAAGGCTACTTTTTCTTCGATGATGAAATGGTCGCGCTGGGCGCAGGTATCACTTCGACGAATACCGCGCCGGTGCACACGACACTGAACCAAAGTCTGGCAGTAGGCGATGTGCTCGTAGACGGCGCTGTCATCCCGGACGGTACGAAGCAGGCTAACGGACGCTGGGCGTATAATGATAAGATCGGTTATGTTTTCCCGGACCCGACAGATTTTCAAGTAAAGCGGGAGACGAAGACCGGTCAATGGAGCGACGTCATCACGGGAAGCTCAACGGAGCCGATCACGAAGCCGGTTTTCTCCCTATGGCTCGATCATGGCGTGAAGCCGGTTGATGCTTCCTATGAGTATATCGTATTGCCGGATAAAACCCCCGAAGAGGTCGGCAGCTACGCGGCCGTGAACCCGATTAGTATTCTGTCCAATACGCCTTCGGTTCAGGCGGTGCGGCATAATTCTCTTGGCATTGCGGAATTGCTGTTCTATCAGCCCGGTACAGTGAAGGTAAAAGACGGATTGACAGTCACAGTGGACCAGCCGTCCATGGTGATCATTGACGAATCCGTGACACCTGTCCGCATCTCGGCTGCTAATCCCGAAACACCGGGGATTACAGTGAACGTGACGCTGAACCGGGACGGAGAAAAAACCACAACCACCTACAGACTCGGCAAGGATACGTTTACCGGCCGAAGCATGACCCTGAACGAGGGAACCTCGCTCGACGACAGAGGATTCGATCTTGCTTACAGTAAAGGAGTGACCGCTTCCTCCAGCGAAGGCAAGCAATTTGCCTCGAATGCTACGGATCTATACAGAAGCTCCTATTGGAGCTCCAGTGCTTCGGACAACGAGTGGATCTATGTCGATCTGCAGGACTATTATATGATCAATAAAGTTAGGCTAAACTGGCAAAAGGCCTATGGGAAAAGCTACAAAATTCAAGTGTCGGAGGATGCGGTCACCTGGAAGGATGTTTACACAACCTCGATGGGTGACGGCGGAATCGACGATATTTCCTTCGGTAAGGTTCGTGCCAGGTTCGTGCGGATGCAGGGCGTTCAGCAGGGCACCGGAGACGGCTACTCGCTCGCTGAATTTAACGTATTTGAAGCGGTGGCGCCCAATCTCGCGGAAGGCATGCTGGTAACGGCAAGCTCATCCAAAGCCGCCGACGTGTCTCCCGGAAATGCAGTTGACGGGTCATTGACAAGCCGCTGGGGATCTAACTATTCCGATTCGCAGTGGATCTACGTCGATCTGGGCTCCAGCCAGTCCATCGCGAAGGTCATGCTGCATTGGGAAAGTGCATATGGGAAGGAGTACGAAATCCGGGTCTCCGACAACACACAGGACTGGAAGACCGTATACAGCACCGCGACCGGAGACGGTGAAACGGACGAGATCTCCTTCGATCCGGTGAATGCAAGATACGTTCAGATGTATGGCCTGAAAAGAGCAACCACGTACGGCTACTCGCTCTGGGAGTTTAAAGTGTATGGTCCAGAGAACGTAGAAAGGGTTCCCGCCCGGCTTGAACTGGAGGCAACCCCATCTTCGGTGGCGGCTGGAGGCCAAGTATCGGTTACGGGAGCCGTCTACGACAGCGGCGATCTTCCGGTATCCGGCGTAGAGGTCGAGATCACGGCTGCACCCGGCAGCATCGAAGCTGCGAAAGCCGTAACAGACGCGAACGGCCAGTTCAAGGCGGTCTATACGGCGCCATCCGCAGCCGGTGATGTGACGATCACAGCCGTTCTTCCGGCAAGTCCGGCCGTGACAGATACGATAACCGTATCTGTGAACCAGGATGTACAAGTGCCCGCCCGGATTGAGCTTCAGACAGCGCCGTCTTCCGTGGCGGCTGGAGGCGAAGTATCGGTTACCGGAGCCGTCTACGACAGCGGCGATCTTCCGGTATCCGGCGTAGAGGTCGAGATCACGGCTGCACCCGGCAGTATTGAGCCGGTTATAGCAGTCACGGACGCGGACGGGCGGTTCAGCACATTCTTTACAGCGCCGCCTGTTGCCGGAGAAGTGACAATTACGGCAGCCGTGACCGCGAATCCGTCCGTGAGAGGGACGGCCACCGTACACGTAGACGGAGTAGTACAAGTGCCTGCCCGGATTGAAATCCAGGCAGCAACCTCTTCCGTGACGGCAGGAGGCGACCTATCCGTTACCGGAGCCGTTTACGACAACGGTAATCTTCCGGTCCCGGGTGTGGAGGTCGAAATATTGGCTTCGTCCGGCAGCCTTAAGACGGCAAAAGCCGTCACGGACGCGAACGGCCGGTTCCGCACAGTCTTTACAGCGCCGCCTTCTGCGGGAGATGTGATTATTACAGCCAGCTTGACTGCGAGTCCGGCCGTGACGGATACGATAACCGTCTCCGTAATTAAGGCCGCACCAGTACCCGTTCTTATCGAACTCCAGGCGACGCCGTCAGCTGTGACGGTCGGTGGCGATGTATCCATTGCAGGAATCGTCTACGACGGTGACAATCTTCCGGTCTCCGGCGTGGAGGCAGAAGTCACAGCTTCGTCCGGCAGCTTCAATACGGCTAAAGTGCTCACGGATGCGAATGGCCGGTTCAGCATGGTCTTTACAGCACCATCTGAAGCCGGAGAAGTGACGATTACGGCTGTCTTGACCGCGAGTCCGTCCGTTACGGGGAAAATAAATGTATCCGTTAACGAGCGTTCAAACGGCGAAAGCGGAGGTCCTCCGGGAGGTGGAGCGCCCGTGATCCCGCCGGTAACTCCAAATCATCCGAAGGATGATCCACAAGAAGGCCCGGATACGCCGGACGTTCCGGTACCCGGTCATGCCTTCGGGGATATTGGCGGTCATTGGGCCGAAGCCAATATCCTGGAAGCAGCACAGAAGGGAATCATCACAGGTTATCCGGACGGCTCGTTCCGGCCCGATCGCACGGTAACGCGCGCTGAATTCGCGGTGATGCTGGCGAATTCGCTGAAGCTTCAGAACGAAGAAGCAGTCCTGTCTTTCAAGGATGCGGACCGGATCGGGCAGTGGGCCCGGACAGCCGTTGCGCGAGCCGAAAGCTTGGGCCTTATCCAAGGGGATACGAATAGCAACTTCCGTCCAGATGCGGCCTTGACGAGATCGGAAATGGCCGTAATGCTGGCGAGAGCCTTAAACCTCATATCCGAAGCCCGCTCCGCCGGATTCGCAGATGACCGCGACATACCGGCCTGGGCTGCAGGAGCGGCAGCCGAGATGAAGAAGCTGGGGATTATGCAGGGGAAGGGCAACAACAGCTTCTTCCCGAACAATGCCGCGACGAGGGCGGAAACAGTCACAGTTCTGCTCAGGATGCTGGCAGCCAAGGAGCAGAAGTAAAATAAGTAGGGGGAATTTTCACCCCCTTCTCTGCTCAAATTCTCATAAGATCATATGTTCGTAAAAAGTGTTTGCCTCCTTCAATTCGGTATATAATAAGCTTGTTATCCAACTTGTTCCAGAGGGGATCATGATGCAGTCCCCTCTCTCCGAGCAGGCAGGAAGCTGAGGAGGAATCACTTATGGCCAACATCAGCCAGAGAATCGTTCCGCATGTACAGTGTGTCCTGGCAGCCGATGCTTATGAATTCCGAAGATGAAGAACGGCCTGCTATAGTGCCGTCATTTTCATTCGTCGGGGATAAGTTCGGGAAGGCGGAAGAGGTGATTTCCTTCTATTTATCCGTATTCAGTCATTCCCGGATACTTATACAATTCCAGCAGAACCCCCGCCGGATTGTGGCTCTGCATGTCCACGCCTCGGCTCCATATGGAGTATCAGTGAAGACACCTTGAGGGCTTGAGGGGTGTCTTTTTCATTTCGGCGGATGTTTTGGGCGATATGTGGCGGTTGAAAAGCTTGTTGCGACGCGGTTTCTGAGGCTTGCTGTTAATGGATACAGTGAGTTTCACTGAGCCTATACGGAGACAGAAGGTTTTGGCCGCCACGTAATCAATGTAAAAAAACTGGAGGTATTGACTCCTCGCGGATTTTTGAATTGTAATACCTTCAGAATTCGTAAAATCAGTAATAGACTGACCCAATAATAAAAGCAGCGGCAGCCATGGACGAGAAAATAAAGTCCTGGACTACCGCTCTATTTGTCTTACCTATAAGGGTCTATTTCTTTAGCGGTAAAAAAGTGATTTAAATGCCAAGAAACATCGTTGCTTTCATACCCGATGAGTGCCCATCGTATTGACGAGACATTAGCATAGAATCTTGACCTATCGATAAATGTGTTAATGCCTTCATAATAATGACTAATTCTATTAACGATTTCCTCCCCTAATGTATCAAGAATCACACCAACATCATGAGCTGGATCGCCGGTGCCGGAAACACCAAAATCAATTATGCCAACGACTTTGTTGGATGCTTCTAGGATGTGGTACGGAGCTAAATCCCCGTGTATCAATACCGGGTCATAATCAAGAAACTTCTCGTTGATAAATAGGGGCTTGAAAATATGGTTTATGTGTTCAACGACATAACTCTTCATATGCGGAAATAGTTTATCCTCAATTCTTGAATATAACTCCAGATAAGAATCCCTTGTACCATTACCGGGAAAGGAACTTATATCGTGTTCTTGTATCTCACCTAGAGGAATTGAATGTAACTGAGATAAAAACCGGCCTATCTGTTCAGCAAACAAATTGAAGTGGTCTACATGTAAGTTCATAATATTACTTCTAAAAATAGGATTGCCTTTGATCAAGGAATATTTCGACACTCCTTCATCGATAATTTCTAAATTGGGTACAGGCATTTCCACATATTGCTTTATGATTTGAATAACTCTAAATTCATTAAGTAAAAGGTGTTTACTAAAGTCGGTTTTTGCAAACCGAAAGACTTCATTTCCGTTAATAATGACAATGTCGTTGTGTAGGCCGTCAGTCAAATTTGTTTGAATGTTACTGATTTTTATATTGGGATATTTTACCTTTATATAATTAATGTATTTTGATATTTTCTCATCCATGAATACACCCACTCCTCTCATAATGAAGGCACAAGGGTAACGGTTGCTCCTCATTTTTATAAGACGGATATAATAGTTTAACTACACATACAACAATTCTCCTAACGTAACATAATGGTAATTATTTCAAATTATATTATAATTGACACTGCTGTCGTTTCAAAGGACTTCTATCACCAATGTAATTTTCATTGAAACAAAATTGCCCATTAGTTAAATATAATCCCCTTCGGAGCGGCGTCTCCGCCCTCCTCCTTGCTTCACTTACTACAAACTGCTTTCGTTAGCTTCCAGTGCTTCAAACGACAACCTGATTCAATCTGATCGGTTTTACACATCTTTGCAAGGTTCAGAACCCTTGAAAAATGATATAATAATAATGAATGGAGCTGATGCCGCTGGATTTGCTGGACCCGCGTGTGGATTTTGTATTCAAACGGATATTTGGTAGTGAGAACAATAAGGATGTGCTGCTGGCGTTTCTTAACCGCATTTTTACGGAAGCTGGCGAGCCGCCGCTGACTGAGATCATTCTGATGAATCCTTATACGGATAAAGACGATCCACTCGACAAACAATCCATTTTTGATGTTTATGCCAAGACCTCTGAAGGTAAACTGATTGATATAGAGATGCAGCTGTTTAATAAGTACGACATAGAGAAAAGAACGCTTTTTTATTGGAGCAAACGGTATGCGAGTCAACTCAGTGAGGGTGAGAAGTATCTAGAGTTGAAGAAATGCGTAACGATCAACATTTTGAATTATTCGTTCTTGAAGAATGAGCAATATCATAACGTATTTCATCTGCGGGAAGACCGGACAGGGATATCCTTGAATGACGACATCGAGGTTCATTTCTTGGAATTGCCGAAGCTAGATGAACATAGTGTTTCGTCTGAAGGCGGATTGATCAATTGGCTATTGTTCCTGAAAGGTGCCGATACTTCACAATGGGAGGTGCTGAAGATGAATGAGCCAGGATTGGAGAAGGCAATGGATACCTTGCAATATTTGAGTCAGGATTCAGAGGCCAGACGGTTGTATGAAGCCAGACAGAAGTATTTGCACGATGAGGCCTCCATGCTGGGAAGTGCAGAAATGGAAGGTATAAAAAAAGTGGCCAAGAATATGCTAGACTTGAATCTGGACATAACGACCATTGTAAAGGCAACTGGATTAACAGAGCAGGAAATTAATGCTTTGAGAAACTAAAGAACGTGGGAGCATCCTATGAGCGGATGCTCCCTTTTGTTATTATTGATGCCTCGCGTTTGCTGCTCTTCATTACTTTCTAACAAGGAGCAAATTGCAGAGCTAATGATTTTTACAGTGGAATGTGGAGTAGACTTTACGCTTTCATATGGAGACATAGATGAAAAATTCTATCGTACTATATCAAGCATATATGAACAAGCTTTAAAGTATATTGTGGACAATCAATTAGAAGAAGAGTTTGTTGATCGATGCAACGAATTGACGCAGAGCAGTCAGGGTATTGGCTGGGGTTTTGGAGATTGGATGATGGAGTTGTATAGTGATTATTTAGGACACATGGATGAAGAAGAAGACCTTAAGTAGCGTATACGAACGAATTATTTAACTATAAGGATTGTGTTATAATATTATAAAATAAATTCGAAATCCGAGCGAGGTGCTATCCTAATGCTGCCCCAAAGAGAAGAATTGCAACGGTTATTGAAAAAGGCCAATCAGCATGCAGTCGCAGAGGCCAAAAAGGCTGGAGCCTCCATTTATTATATAAAAGACGGCAAACGGATACGTGAAGATGCCACTGGGCAAAAATTCGAGATTACTTACGATGTAGCCGGAAATCGCACTGAGCTTATTAGTCATGACTGATCGGGAGTCTGTAATGACGGTTTTTGCTGGCACTAATGGAGCCGGGAAAAGCACAATCAGTTTTCAAATGAGGGATTATGTTGGAACCATTATTGATCCTGACCAGATTGCCAAAAGGATTAACCCGGAGGACCCCAGAAGTGCAGACCTGTCTGCCGGACGAGAGGCTGTAAAGCAAATAAGGGAATTAATCGGGCGAAAAGAAAATTTTGCTATAGAAACTACTCTGTCGGGAAGTTTTGTTTTACGTCATATGAAGACAGCTAAAGAACAAGGTTATAAAGTCGTCATGTACTATATTGGTTTGCAGGATGTGCAAATGCATATTGATCGGGTAGCTTCAAGAGTGGAACAGGGAGGGCACTGGATCGCCGAAGAAGATATTCGGTGGAGATATGGTCAATCGTTGAGTAATCTGAAGCCTGCCTTGGAGATTTCAGATGAAGTCACCATTATCGACAATACTAGTGAACCTGAGGTTGTGGCAGAGATCAAACGTTCACAGATTAGCTTTTGCCGTGATGAGATTCCTACATGGGCTAGGGGAGCTTTGGAATTGTACTTGTATTAAGTTGGTCCAAGTTAGGGCCAATTAAGTGAGAGCAAGGGATTTATACGTCTTTGCTAACCGGCAACTATGTACAGTTCTAACAGCGGTTTCCGTCGAATTGTGGCTCTGCATGTCTACGCCTCGGCTCCATATGGAGTATCAGTGAAGACACCTTAATTGGTGTCTTTTTTCATTTCAGCGGTTATTTTGGACGATACGAAGTGGTTAAAAAGCTTGCCGCTACGCGGTTTCTGGGGCTTGCTGTTAATGGATACAGTGAGTTTCACTGAGGATATCTGTATCTGAAGTGGTTAAAAGTGTCCAAATGGATTAGGGGGCTAAAAAGACATTAACCGCTAGTTTTTAGGTTGAGCCTAAACTTTTTTTGATAATAAGTGAGAACATTGAATGGTTTATTGCATCTTAGAAGCAGAACAGCAAGAGAGGAGGGGAGAAAGATTGGATATTAATGATTCGGAACTCAACATAATTAAGGATATCATAAAAGGGAATAAGGAAGCCTATGCCTTCCTAGTAGACAAATATAAAAATAAAATATATGGTCTTCTATTAAAAATGGGCGCCTCTCCTGAAGATGCCCAAGATATTACACAGGAAACCTTTATAACTGCTTATAGAATGCTTGGGAGCCATCATACCGACCGTAGCTTTGCGGGATGGATCTATACCATTGCAATACGTACGCTACAGGAAAGATACCGGGGACAAAAAAGGCTTGAACATCAAGCAATCCCTTCTGATTTGCCGAGCACGCTCCCTAATCCTGAAAATGAAGTAATATATCAGGAAAATAAATCAGAACTTAACCGTATGGTCAACAAGCTTCCACACAATTACAAATTTATACTAATGCTACGATATACAAATGATTTGACCTATGAGGAAATGGAGAAAATCACGGGAATGAGCAGTAACCAAATTAGAAATGGCTTGCATCGAGCTAAGAAAAGACTTCAAAAAATGATTTTAAAGGAAGGAGTCGATTTAAATGAAATGCTGGAGCATTACACAGATGGAAGAGTCCCTTATTAATCGAGATCTGAACAAACTGGAGAAGCATATTGAAAGCTGCTCTTCTTGCAAGGATTCCTACGAGCTGCTGCTGCGAGAACAAACGGACTGGTCTAATGCCCTATTTACTGCTTCATTGCCTTCTTCTTTCACCAAAAGGGTTATGGAAGTATTACAAGAAACGGATATAGCCGGCGTTGGAGAGCAGGTACATAATGATATGTATTCTCCAAAAAAAGCAGCTCGCAGAAGCTATACAACTTTACAACGATGGACTAGTGCAGCGGCTATACTGCTCGTATTGTGTGGATCGCTTATATATGCAAGTCCATCATTAGCTGAAATCGTACGCTCAATGTTTGTGTCTGATGCTGTACTTGACCCGGGATTACTTCAATCGAAAGAACTAGGGCTTATTCAGAACCCAAGCATAAGTGTTAGTGATAATGGATACAAGATACAGGTAAATGAAGTTTCGGCAGACGCGACAAGACTCACTATTGCATTAAAAGTTACAGACCGATTTGGCAAAGCAATTCTCAATGGATTTAATCCGGAACAAATCACCGTTAAAGATGAGACGGGAAACTCGGTAGGTCTATTGCGCTCTCCTCTTGGTACCAATGAGAAAGTTGATGTTTTAACCTACATTTATAAGGGGGAATTGAACTCCTCGATACTTACTGTAGAAAGCCAAATTGACCGGATTAGACAAGACGAAGGAGATTGGGGGTTTTCCTTTGCCGTGGATCTATCCAAAGCCGATGCTCTAACGAATGTTTACAAATTGGTTGGACGATATGTTACACCGGATGGATTGATTATACAGATGGACAAATTAACTCATACTCCTAGTGGAGTTAAACTGGAATTCACAACATCACTGGGCGAACAAAAAATAAATAAAGTTCCAACAGAAATGGAAGAGAGACAGACACTAATGTTTCATTTTGAAAATGAACATGGCGAAACAATATCCAAAGTAAACGAAACAGATTCAATTTCTATGTTGGCTGGGGAAACATCAGTACGAACCGATAAAGGCATTCATTGGGTGTATACATTTATTGACATGCCCTTTGACACCCAAGAGATAAAAATGGTTTTTGATGGATATTCAATTCCTGAAACAAGCGATGAAAAGATAATTATTTCACCTTTTGAACTCAAAAAAGAAAGTGCTATGTTTAGCGGTTCAGGCGATAAAATGTGGTTTAAATCGTTTAGTCTTTCTGAAGAGCCTGGTCAGAATGAAACAACACCGATTGGAGTTCTGGAGGTCAGAGGTGAATATTATAATACGGTGAACCCACTGATTGAACAATGGATGGCAGTTGATGATGAAGGTAAAAAATATAATATAGAATATCGTGGGCCAATTGACCTTAATAGCAAGTATCTGAATGGGAAATTTATAATCAAGGGCTTATCTTATACGCCTAAGAAATTGATTCTTTCGCGTAATGTTATTGATCGTTATTACAATAATGTTGAGTGGTCCTTTGACTTACCAAAAGGAAAGAGAATTCCTGGATTGGAGAATAACGTACCCATAAAATATTGGAGATAAGGAATAGCCAGTAGCATTAATAATAATGCTGCTGGCTTTCTACGAACGTTTTGGATCAAAAGTATAGGCTCAAAAATACAACCTCAGTTCGATAGGATATCGGAACTAAGGTTGTACAAAGGCTTTATCGTAAATATAACTATTAGTTAATTATAAATATTGAATGCGCCGTTGCAACTAATGGAGGATAGATTCTTTACTAAAACCTTATAGGTTGCGCCATTAACAACATTATTAAATTGCATATTGAACCATTGCCCCGATTGGTAAACAGTGCTGTAGTAAGATAAAGCACTTGCCGTACTATAGCTACTACTTCCTGTTTTAAGCATAAGGTCATATTCAATATAGGCTTGCTGGGAGAAGTCAGAAACGGGTTGCTGCCAACCGTTAATCGTCAGGTTGTAGAGAGAATTATAGGTGAAGTCAGATCCAGTGTACGTAGAGCTTCCACCTGGAAGGGTCCAGCTACCAGTATTTATAGTCGAAAATACAGTTACTTTGTTAATTGAATCGATAGGCGAGTTTATAATTTCATAATACCAATTGTCATTACTGTCTTTAAGAAATGCGACTTGTTCTAGATTCAACTGCCAGCTATTATCTTCTTTTACAACATGAATGGGATATTTAGGGTAGTCTACGTTGTCATCATAAGTAACATCGATGTTTGCTGTGTATTCGGTATCAGATAGTTTCTCCACATCAGATACTTCAAAGGAAAGCAGTTGCTTTGATGGTCCTCCTAAATAATATTCCTTTGTCTCTTGATCTGGAAAATAGCTATCAGTAGAAGTATTGAGCATTGTTGATAAGTCATGATTTTTTTCGGCTGTATAGTATGTTTGGATTGTATTGATTACATCAGCCTCCTCTTGATTAGAATCAGCATAAATACTAGTCGGAGCAATAAAAAATGATGCAATAACTAGAGACAGGCCTAATTTCTTGAGATTCATAAATACACTCTCCTTAAATCTAAATCATCACACTTCGCCGAATTGTGGCTCTGCACGTCCACGCTTCGGCTCCATATGGAGTATCAGTGAAGACACTTTTCAGGGTGTCTTTTTTCGTTTTATCGGTTGTTTGGACTAGACGTGGCGGTTATTAAGCTTACTATGATGTGGTTTTTGAGGCTTACTGTTAATAGATACAGTGGGTTTCACTGAGCCTATACGGAGACGGGAGGCTTTGGCCGCCACGTAAACAGTGATAATTACAATTCCCTTCGGCGATGAGAATTGTACTAATCTCAATCCCCTTCTCGGTAGCCGTTTCTTGTTCAATTCTGGAACCTTTATTTATTAGTTCACTGACTGGGTTAAAGTTAAGTTGGGGGAGAGGCCACTTGTGTACATGTCATGAGCATCTACTCATGTAAAATATGAATTATTTCAATTTGCATTACTGTATAATGACATTTATCTAAAACAAGAAGAATACAAGGTTTAGCAGAATCGAGAAGGATGCAATCATAATTTTATCCGACTATTGTGGAGGTATGGTTATCATGAGTAGAAGTTTTCTTCTTTTGTATGGAGTCGGCGGCAGTGGGCCCGATCATTGGCAAAGATGGTTACATCAAGAGCTGGTGAAGCAAGGTGAACAAGTCTATTTTCCTGATTTTCCAGACAAGGATCAGCCAGATAAGGATGTTTGGCTTGACTATTTATCTTCTGTTCTTGAAGAAATTCCGCAGGAGGAAGAAGTAATCGTTGTAGCTCACAGTTTAGCGTGCATTATGTGGTTTCACTATGCGACTTCACATCCGAAACGAAAAATTCAGCGGGCGATTCTGGTAGCACCGCCTTCGCCATTTTTGAAATATGAGCCTGTGATGACGTTTTTCCCTATACCGGAAAACTTGGCTGAGATTGCAACGGTGGCGGAAAAGACGCTGTTTGTTTTATCCTCAACAGACCCTTATTGTTCGGTAGAAGATGTTTCTCAATATTTAGATTTAGGGGTCCCTTGCGTTATGTTGCCTAAAATGGGTCACATCAACGTAGAAGCGGGCTACGGTCCATGGCCGTGGATTCTCGATGTGTGCTTAAACCAGCAAGTTACACTATGAAAGAGTGGACGAACAAGGTGCTTAATGATCAGTGATTCTGATCAGAGGTTATAGCTCAACATTGAAACGAACTCATAAAGTCAGTGACCAAACTGATCCAATAATACAAACAGCGGCAACCCTGGACGCGAGAATAAAGTCCTGGACTGCCGCTGTTTTTTAACTATAAAAAAGAGCTTCGGGGATCGGCCGGAGGCCTGACTCTGGTTTAGAAGTTAATACCCGATATTTCACACCTCCCATCCTGCGGTTGTGGGGAGAGAACAATATGGCTCTTTACGTCTTACCCCATGATAACCCGTACGGTGTTTTCTGCCTGCATTTTGGTGAGAGGAATTAGGTCACCTTGAATTTCCTCACCGTTAATGACGATATGGGTAACTCCTTTTTGTACGCTGTTCTTGTTCTCCACCTGAATGTTCAGCTTCAATCCGCGGAATTCCCGCACCATGGAGAAGTCTGTCCAATCGGAGGGCACGCACGGATTGATCCGAAGGCCATCGATCTGCGGTTGTACTCCCATGATGCCCTCCACTAGAGAGACCATTACGGTCGAGGCAGTTCCGGTGAGCCAGTGGACATGTGCCCGGCCTTGATAGGGACTATCTTTAGACTCAACGAACTGACCATGTACGTAAGGCTCAAGTTTGCGGACTTCGGCTTTATCGTTCATGCTAGCCGGGCTGCAGTTCAAGAAATACTCGAACGCACGTTCACCGTTGCCGATCATCGTTTCCGCCAGAATGAGCCATCCCTGCGGCTGGCTAAAGATGCCGGCATTTTCTTTGGTTGACGGGTTGAAAAGGGCCATCCGTGCTACGGGCAACCCATATTTCCGGAATGGCGGATAGAATAGCATGGTGCCATAATCGGTACGCAGATTCTCGTACACTTTGTCCATAGAGAGCTTCGCCTGATCCGGGCGGGCAGCGCCGCTTAATACGGCCCAGCTTTGCGGATTCAGCCAAATTTTTGCCTCATCGTTCTCCCAGGACCCAATGGTATAGTTGTCTTCGGTGAACCCGCGGACGAACTGATTGTTCTCCCAAGCATGCTTCTGAATGTTTTCATCGAGCTCATCGAGCAGGCATTGTGCCCACGCTACGTCGTTAGGCTTGCTCTTATTTTGTGCGATTTCAATGAACACTTTGAAGGCCATATACAGTTGGAAGGCGACGAACAGTGATTCACCCTTGGCTCCAAGACGCAGACAATCGTTCCAGTCCGCATGAAGCCCGACTGGCATACCGTGCGCACCCATACGGTCAAGGCTAAATTGAAGGGCCTGGCGCAGATGCCCATACACAGTGGCCTCACCTTTATCTGAATAAGGTATCACTTCATCCATAAAGGCCCAGTTGCCGCTTTCATTTACGTATTTGATGACCGTCGGGAACAGCCATAAGGCGTCATCGGCACGATAATGGGGATGGCCGGTCTCCCGTACGTATTCCGGATCATCTGGTGTGCCCTCATACCCCGGGTTATGATCGAATTTTACCAATGGAAGACCACCGCCGTTGGAGACTTGGGCAGAAATCATCAGTCGCAAACGCTCAAGAGCCATCTCATGGTCCAGATGAATGATGCCTTGAATATCCTGCACGGTATCCCGATAGCCGAGTCCGTTACGCAGACCGGAGTATTGGAAGGAGGCCGCACGTGACCAGATGAAAGTGATGAAGCATTGATATGCATTCCAAGTGTTGATCATGTTGTTCAGATTGTCGCTTGGTGTCTGGACCTGGAAGCGGTTAAGCTTACTGTGCCAGAATGCCTTCAATTCTTCAAGTTCCTTGTCAATAACGGACAGATCCTTATAGCTGTTGAGAATTTCGGACGCACCTCGCTCATCATACTGTCCCAGTAAAAATGCGATTTCCTTCTCTTCTCCCGGCTGCAAATCTACGTTGATCTGCAAGGCACCACAGGAGTTGGTATTATAGTTCAGCGAGTTGGCGCATTGACCGTTTTCAACAGAGGACGGATTTCCGTAGCTGCGGTAATCACCCAGGAAGGTATCCCGGTCGCCGTCGTAACCAGTAACTTCCGCGCCTGCGGCGCCGAAGAATCTCCAACTCTGATCCTCGGGAACATTTTCATTGATGGACTGAAGGATCATATTATTTTTATAATAGGTCCGTGAAATAAACAGTGTGTACTGAAGGTTGACGGTATCCTGCTCGTAGTTGTTATTGTTGGTGAATTCAACAAACCCGAACAGAGCCAGCTTGCGTGCCTTGGAGCTATCATTGCGGACCTTCATGCGCCATACTTCATAGGATCTGTTCAGCGGCACGTAATATAATGATTCTGTATGAATGTTGTCATAATCCGAGACGATGTTCGTGTATCCGGTTCCATGATGGCACACAGATTTGTACTGTTCCAGATCTTTGCCCACCGGCTGCCAGGAGCCGGACCAATAATCCCCGTTCTCCAGATCTCTCACGTAAATGTAGCGTCCCGGTTCGTCCTTGGAGTTGAAGTGGTACCTTATATGCCGCCCGTTTGCTCCAGATTTTACAAAGCTATAGCCTCCTGCGTTTCCAGAAATGATGGCGCCGTATTCCGGAGATCCGAGGTAGTTCGCCCAAGGTGCAGGGGTATTCGGTTTTGTAATGAGATATTCTTTGTTCTTTTCATCAAAACAACCATATTGCATAACCATTCCTCCTATTAAAGTGGCTAACTGACCATTTGTAAACGCGCGTTCACAAATGGGTATAATATCCAATCTCAATTTTATTATAAGATAGTTTCAGTTAGTCTATAACCCCATATTTAAGAAAAAAACAACAAAATATTGAGTGTTTTTTCTAGCGTAATACACCTTTCCACTTCAGATGAATATTGCTATCTCTATAGTTACACTCTTAGAAGCTTATGTGGCGTTATCTTCATTCAGTAGCAGGGTTAATTCAAGCGGGAAATTCATTCAACAAAATGGAAGTGAGATTCCGGTGAAGTGAGATTTTAGAGTTATGCTCATAGTGAAATCATTCTGCTAAAATAGGATCATATAAATCATGTGAGGTTGATCGAAATGGAATGGGTCCGAAACATCCGCTACGGTTCTCGAAATCGGGTAACGGCTAAGTGGAGAGACAATATTCCACTCACTATATAAAGTTACCAGATCCCGAGCAGCCCAATTAAGAGTCGAGGAGGCTTTATTATATGGGAACAGAAGCAGAGCAGCAGTTAAAAGATGGCCCTAAAATCCGCAAAGAAAAAGTTATTGTTTCAAAAATGATCCGTATATATTGTAAGAAAAAACATCATAAAAAAGAGCTCTGTGGCGAATGTCAGAACTTAAATGAGTATGCTATGAAAAGACTATCCCACTGCAAATTCGGTGAAGAGAAAACGGCTTGTGCGAAGTGTTCTATTCATTGTTATACACCGGTTTACCGTCAAAAAATCAAGGAGGTTATGCGTTTTTCAGGTCCATGGATGCTGCTGTATCATCCGTTAGAGTCGATAAGGCATATCCCAATACCGGATAAGTTAAGAAAATCAATTTCACGATAGCTATCTTAGCAAGTTGCGTGGTTTCAAACCCTCCAATAAGACACCACCCCATAGACCATTTGTTATACTGACGTCCTAAGACTTATTTAGGAGGTTAGAACATGGTATTACAGGTTAGAAATTTAACCGTTACATACGGTCAGAAAAAGGCTGTCGATCACATTAGCTTTGAAGTAAAGTCGGGGCAAGCCTTTGGATTACTAGGTGCGAACGGGGCGGGGAAATCTTCAACCATTGCTGCAGTGCTTGGTATTGAAAAGAGCACTTATGATGAGCTTATTATCATTGGTAAGTCACCAATACGCAATCGAAAGGAGATATTTGAACAAGTTGGGGTGCAGTTTCAAGAAACCAATTTTCAAGATAAGCTAACCGTTTCCGACGCATGTGAACAATGGCGGTCACTCTATAAAACAACAGCTGACTTATCTGCTTTACTACAAACCTTTGGGTTGGCAGATAAGGAACAGCAACTGGTTAAATTACTTTCTGGTGGGGAGCGACAGCGGCTGGCCGTACTCCTTGCCCTAATTCCAGAACCGAAACTTGTGTTTTTGGATGAACTGACAACAGGGCTTGATACAAAGGCACGTCGTATGCTGTGGAAGCAGCTCGCAACGATGAAGGAAGATGGTTTGGCGATTGTATTAACATCACATTACATGGATGAGGTTGAAGCGTTATGTGATGAGATATTAATCCTGCGGGAGGGCCAAACCGTTTTTCATGGAACCATTCAGGAAGCATTAGTCGTTAGCGGGAAAACAACGCTCGAAGACGCATATTTATTTTTGGCCGGCGAGGAGGAATACTGGGGATGAGTACAATGTTTACGCTCTTAAAAATAGAAGGTAAGCTGGTATGGAAAGGCATTGATATTTTAATTTTCGGTATATGCTTTCCGGTCATTTTGGCGGCTTTGTTTGGTTACGTGCTTAGTAAAGATGCATCGGCAGGTTCATCTAATTTTGAATTATCTTACGCAGCCGTTATCACTATTGGTGTGCTTGCAACGGGCGTAATGGGGCTACCATTAACCATTGCTGATTATCGGCATCGGGGTATTCTGAAACGGTTCCAAGTGACACCGGTATCACCTTTACAGATTTTATTTGCCCAAGGTATCATTCAGCTTTCCTCTGCCCTTGTTTCATTTATGGGTGTTACTCTCGTATATTATTTATTTTTTGATTATCAAATAGTAGGATCCTGGCTTATATTTTTGAGCGTGTATGCCTTTGTTATTTTAGCCATGTACAGTATTGGCACTTTAATTGGAAGTGTCGTACCTGATCAAAAAGCAGCTAATATGTGGAGTTCTATTGCGTACTTTACGATGTTATTGTTCTCAGGTGCGACCATTCCATATGAAGTGATGCCACGCTTCGTTCAATGGATAATGGATATATTACCCCTGTCACATGGGATTCATTTATTAAAGCTGGTAAGTACAGGCAGAGAAACCGAGGGGATGACAGTGCCGTTTTTGATTTTAGGCATTGTTACTGTGATCAGCTTGATTGGGTCATTCAAATTTTTTAAGTGGAAGTAGGGTTGAGGGATGTACCAAACCAAAGAAATTGCAGCAATTGTCGGGGTACATCCCAACACTGTTCGGATTTATGAAGAATGGGGGTATATCTCTGCTGTTCCGAGAGGTGTGAACGGCTACCGCATGTATTCCGACTTGCATTTATTTCAACTAAAAATAGCTAGAATCGCTTTCCGTTGTGAAATTGTTCAAGGGCTCATTCGGGCAAAGGCTAGAGCCATAGTTGAAGCTAGCGGTAAAGCAGATTTTACTCAAGCACTAGAATATGCACAAGCCTATTTGTCCCATCTAGAAAAAGAGTATAACCGGGCGCTAGAAGCTATTGAACTTTCGGAACAGTGGATATGTGGAATAAAGTCTACACCTACTCCAACGTATACACGCAAAGAGACTGCTCGGGTTCTGGATCTCTCCACTGAAGTGATTCGAAATTGGGAACGCAATGGATTAATAACAGTCCATAGGCTTTCCAATGGCTCCCGGGCATATACAGAAAATGAAATAAAACGACTGAAAATTATTCGGACCTTAAGGACGGCACATTATTCGATAAGTTCAATCCTTCGGTTGATGAATCAAGCAGAGAACATGAGGTGGACTAATCTTAATATTAAGAAAGTGCTCGACACACCAGAAGATCATGAAGACATTATTTCAGTGACAGATCGATTAGTCTATTCATTGGAACAAGCCATTGAGTCTGCAAAGGAGCTTATAGGGATACTAAGGGCGAAACTGAAGCAAACCAAACGTAAACAACCCCCCATCCTGGTAACAAGTTAAGGGATTGTCCTTTTATTTCAGATTACTTGATATGCGAAGGGGTCGTTTTTTGAATATGAACCAAAATGTCGAATTGCTCTTGAAGGGAAACATCATCATCATATTGCGGTACGTTAGGAATGATCTGTGCACCGCCATCCAAGAATGGCTGCTTTTCTTTTGCCCATTGTTGCGCGGCTCCATTCAATTTGCGAAGATCTAACAGGAACTGATCGTAATGAACTTGTCCAAGCATATGATTGGAGCTGTTCTCGTTCTTCTGAATGGTATCCGCTCCAATCTTATGTTCACTGAGTGATATAAATGCCGTGAATTTACCTTCTGTGGTGGTGGAGCCAATGGCTACATATTGATTACCTACACGTTCTTTCAGAAACTCCCCGGCGACTTTAGGATACATCTTCTCGGTGATAACACCTTTAGCGATGTGAACATTGTGCCCCCAAATCATCGTTTTGCCGCCCAATTTTTCTTGAGCCCAAACAGCGTGCTCGGCTAGATACTGATCATGCAGCTTTACTATGCTCGGATAGTCCGCCGGAATCACCATCTTCGTAAAATTCTCTATCACCTTAGCCGTCTCTTTCACCCAAGCTAGCTCGTATGAATCCGTCTCATTATTCGACTTCGTTTTGTCTTCAAGTAGTTTGACTACTTTTTGCGCATTAGCCATATGTTTTTCTTTCACTTCAGTAGTCAGCTTCATGTATTCCTGTAGATTACCTGCCGCCGATGATAACTCTTTGTAGCTTTGCTCGACTTCGGGCAGCAAATCAGGATGATGCTCTTTTACATAGTTGATCACTTTATCGAAGACACTTTGATCCAGCATTTTTAAGTCGAGTCCGATGAATTGAATTTTCTTTTTATTTACAGGATCAGAGTTGTATTCCCGCATCCATTCTACCATAGCGACGATCTCATCCGTTGGGTACAGCAGCTTCAAAAACTCCCTAGGGTCGCCTTTTCCCGTTTGGATATACTCGTTCAGCTTTAAACCGTTGCCCCAATCCTCTTCAATCCCAAAATTGGTGAATCCCAGCTCAGTGACCAAATACTTCACGAGGCGATGCTTCATCATAAAAATCTCCGAGCTTCCGTGAGTAGCCTCTCCCAAACCAACATAATTTGCATTTCCTATCATGTCTTTTAGCGGTTTTAAATCATCCAATGGTTGTTTTGGATCTGACGTCTTCAGCTGCTTCGCCTGCAATTGGAGTGATTTTGCAATACTGTTTTGAGATATTTGAGCTGTCTCAACGGGTTGGGTTGTTCCTATTTGATCCGTCTTTTCAGCTGGTCCTGTACTGCAACCTGTAGTTAGAATCGCTGTACTTAGCATTACGGCAACTCCACCGTAAATCATTTTCCTTCTATTGTTCATGGTATTCACCTCTTGGATTTTTTTGAAGTACGACTCTTTCTGCATACCAGCATACGGGGGCGTCTTCAGTAGTCCAATTGTCATTCACTCATAATCATTTAAGCTAGTTACAAATCTTCACTATTTCATGTGACATGCAATGCTCGCTTGTATTGATCAGCGCCAACATATCACAAAGAAAATGATGACATGTTGTCACTGGTGGAAATGACAGCTGTGCGGTTAGTATCGGGCAGTAAGCAACCGCACCAACCTATTTTTTAAAGAGGAGCTGATTCACCTATAGTAAACCGTAGTTGACGGAAGAAGCCAAACATACAAACCGCTATTTCACGGAGAGGAGCGATGAGCCTTATGAAATCAGGTTTCATCCAAAATGGTTGTTTTTTATTATTAACTTTCGTTACAGGCCTGTTTTATTTTTGCTTTTATATGGTAGCTCTGTCGTTCAGTTTAGGTCTTTCACTTATAGGAATCGGTATTCCACTATTTACACGAGTATTGCGAACTACGACAACCTTCATCCAATTCGAACGCACGCAGACGAAAATTTATACAGATATTACGACAGCACCTTACGATAAAAAAATAACAAAGGACGCATCGATTTGGGTTCATGCCAAATTAGAACTAACGGATCGTCGCAATTGGCTCGCCGTCTTTTGGTTAATGCAGAAGTTGGTGATCGGACTTGTCAGTCTCGTCAGCGTAGCCGTTCTCTATTTAACACCGGTTGCATTCCTGTTAGCACCAATTTTGTATCGGTACATCGATATGAATGTCATTTTCATGCAAGTAGATACTTTTGCGAAATCACTCCTTATCATGGTTCTGGGAGCGGTGCTTGCCGCAATAAGCGTCAAGTTGGGTGACCGGTTGGCGAAAACATTCGGAGGCTATACGCGAACCATGATTCAACAGCTTGACCGATAGCTATTTTTGGCCGACCTTTATGCAGGTGACGGAGCGTAAACAGCCAATTACACACTGTTCAAAGGTTTGGGTTATAATACTATAGGAAAAAAACAGATAGCTGCTTAGGGGTTGAAGGAATTGCTGGAAATGATCAAAAAATGGTTTTGGTATGATTGGATTATGCTTGGGCTCCGCCTTATTACTAGCGTTTCGCTCATTCTTACGACGATCAGATTTCAGGAAGGTCTAATACTGCCTTTAGGGATCGTTATTTTTTGGGAGATTGCCGCTTTCTTCATTCCCTGGGTTTGCTTGCAGCTTAACTACAAATATTATTTATTCACAGAGATACTGCTCTTTGGCGGGCTATGCGTACATTTAACCTCGTTGTTTCCAGAAGCTTTCCCTTCATTTCTTGTATCCGTCTTTCTGATCGCAGCGAATAGCGCTCGTATGTCCTATCATTGGACGGCACCTGCAACGGTCCTGATAATACCCGGAATTTTTTATGTTGTTTCGCCAAATTACAGCTATTGGATCATGGTAATCTACTACGGACTTGCTTATGTGATGGGGTTCGCTTTTCATTTATTGACCGTCAATCATCGGCAAAATGAAACGATTCGTAAGCAAAACGCGGTGCTTGAGCAATATATGTCCCAAATCGAGCGTATTACGCTGGCAGAAGAACGAAACAGGCTGTCGAGAGAGCTTCACGATACTGTCGGTCATGCATATACTTCCATCATCATGGGAATGGAAGCGTTCCGGTCCGAGCTTGCTACTGAAAAGGGTATACAGAGGCTGGATTCCTTGCTTGAGTTGGGCCGCAAAAGTATAGAGGAGGTGAGGGGCTACTTGCATCAAATGGAGTCTTCAGAGCAGTCGCTTTCCTTGGTCCAGTCTCTCCAAAAGCTTGGAGATGAATTTCAGGAGCATGCCCGGGTCGAGGTAAACTTTCGTGCGTTCGGAGAGGAGTCCCGACTGTCCCGACAAGCGAAAATGGCATTCATTCGCTGCTTGCAGGAGTCGCTTACGAATGCAGTTCGTCACGGTCAGGCGACGGATATCACCGTTTCTTTGCAATTTGGGCACCAAGATACAAGACTGGAGGTGCACGACAATGGAAGAGGGATGGAAGAATGGCAGGAGGGCTTCGGCATGAACGCGATGAAGGAGCGGGCCATGAATTTGCAAGGTCAAGTGCTCGTCTATACGAAACCAGGGGAGGGTACGCTTGTCACCTGTACGTTGCCGCGGCAAGCGGAAATGGAGAACGACCTTATTCAGCTGATGATCGTCGACGACCAACCTTTTATTCGGGAAGGTCTGCAGTTGCTGCTCGACAAGTACCAAGACTTGAAGGTAGTCGGCTCGGCAGAGGATGGCGAACAAGCCGTCGACCTGTGCGGACGCCTCCAGCCTCACGTAGTGCTAATGGATTTGGATATGCCACGCATGAATGGAGCCGAGGCAACCAAAATGATCAAGCAGCAATGGCCGCATATTCGCGTTTTGATTATCACGACGTTTCAGGATGCGGAGCAAGCGTTGGACTTATTGCGCAGTGGTGCGGACGGCTTCCTGCTAAAATCAGCCGAACCGTTAGAGCTGGCCGATACCATCCGGCTTGTTCACAGAGGAGGTACATTAATCGATCGAGGGATGTCCCATGAAATATTCAAGAAGCTCGATAAGAGCGTCGAATCAACGCCATTGAAAGCCACCAACGACTATGACCTGACTAACAGGGAAATAGAAATATTGCAGCTTGTTGCCAAAGGATTCCGGTACAAGACGATAGCGTCCAAGCTGTATTTGTCGGACGGCACGGTCAGAAACTACGCCTCCTCGGCCTATATTAAGCTAGGAGTACGCAACAAGGAAGAAGCCGTCCAGAAAGCATTGGAGAGCGGGATCATCATTAGCTAGAACTCGAAGGAATAAACGGAATGAACAGACAACTGAATTTGAGAGAGCCGTTTCATGGCTGGGCCCCCCCTTTTCCATGTTGGGGATGAAAGCTAAATGGTACAGTGAACTGTACCAGAAAGATCCGCATCACGGGTATTGTTTTTTTACACCTCCCGTCCTAAGGTTGTGGTGCGAGAGCGATATATGGGAATTAGAAGACAAGTTTGTAGATCGATGCAACGAGTTGATGCAAAGCAGTCAGGATATAGGCTGGGGTTTGGATGAAGAAGACCTTGAGTGGCGTATACGAAGAATTATTTAACCATAAGGATTGTGTTTAAATATTATAAAATAAATTTGAAAATCCGAGCGAGGTGCTATTCTAATGCTGCCCCAAAGAGAAGATTTGCAACGGTTATTGAAAAAGGCCAAAAAGGCTGGAGCCTCCATTTATAGGTGTCCGCATCCGACCGGTCTGTTGCGATAAGCAAATCCGAACCGTCAATGGCCAGTAATCGATATCCTCGGTAGCGCTTGACATCTGTGTAGGTTTGTGTGAATTTGTGAAACAAGAATTCTACAGTAGAGGGCAGGATTTTATTCCTCTGCTGGACAAAAGCAGAAGTGGTTGCGGTGTATACATTGTAGCCCTGCGATTCCAAGAGTTCCTTATATAGGCTGTTTCCTCCTCATTTCTCGTTGTTTCAAGGGGCTCCGCCACGCGTTTTTATTTGCTTTTCAAGTCTTCTTCTTCTTTTTTTTGCAAAAAAGAGCGGGCTATCTTTTCGATAACCTGCTCTTTTTTATGATTTTTGGCTCTACGCTTTAACTTAATGACATTGCCCTTTAGGGGTGTCTTTTTTGCTTTATACGCCCAGCATGGGCGTTATCTCACGGGTGAAAGTCCCGAGCGGGGGCTGCAAGCGCCTACCGTTAGCGAAGAGCGAGGGTGTTCGCCGTGAGGCGGAATCTGAAGGAAGCTAGGGGCAAAAGCACGTCCTGAGGCACACGAATCCCATTTGAGGCGGTTGTAGCCGGATAAGTCACCAAATCATGACGAAATCCCATTCTCATTATCTAGAATTCTGCCACACAAAAATCGCTGGACTGTAGGTGAGAAGAAGGGGAGATCTCCTATTCATTTTAGAAATGAACAGGGGTGTTATGCTATTGGTAATCATTTAATGTAACGGGAATGGATCCAATTAAAATCACTGCATTCTTATCACTATATTTCTGGAACCATAATACTTCAAAGGTTAAGGAATCAACATGCAGTTTAGTGAACTCGCTCTTAGGAAAACTCAGGCCCAATTTAAATGTTGCTAAAGTATCACTAACACTGACTTGTTTAAAATCAATAGTCTTACGTAGAGAAATTAAATCATCAGGAAGAATTATATCAACATCTTGCTCCGCACTTTTCTCTTTGTATTTAAATTGAGCAGAATAAGTGAGTTTGCCTAATTTATTTTGGAAGTTTCCTGAATCAAGGAACTTAAGTTTGTTTTCGGGTACGTTTTCTTGTGATACATACTTTTGTAAATTGTATTGACCCGTATTAATTGTAACTGTCTTTCCATTATCCAGGGTTAGTTTTGCCTTGTTGAAAGAAGGTACAAATTCATTCAAAGTGAAATAAAGCTTGTTATCAAGAATGTTAGGAGAATTAACAGTAGTTTTATTGGTGACCTGCTCATTATCTTGAATAAGAGAAATTTTTTTAATATTCATATTGTCTACAGAATAGGGTAGAAAAAGTGTGATTTTTTTATTTGCTGCTGCGGGACTCTCTACAAACAGAAGATAATTTAATTCATTAAGAGTATAAGATTGAATTTTTTTAAGAATAGTATCTTCAAGCTGATCTTTTTTTGTAATATTTTTCTGCGAAGTGCAAGACACAGTTAGAATTAGAATTAGAATTAGAGGTATTAAAGTAAGCAATCGTTTCAATAGCGCACACATCCTTATTTAATATGAAAAAAGAGGCCACTTTATTTAAAGTGACCACCACTATGTTCATTCTATTTATTTAGAAATAGGGTTAGACCAGAACCAAAACTCTGAGCCTCCATTTAAATCAACGCTAGATGAATGGAAAGTTTCGTTGATCCATTTAGTATCGTAATATACATAATTACGCTTAATGGTTTTTACAGCACTTTTTAAAGAGTACACATGATATCCTTCAGTGGTAAACTCTTGAGTAAATGTTTTGGAAAAAGTCTGTCCTACAGCTAAACTCATGGAAGCTTTTGCAACAGCAGAAAACCCATATTCAAGGCTGCCAGTTAATGTTGCGGTTAATGAAGAGGTTGTTTGAAGCGTGATTTTAATTTTACTCGCAGAGACATTGTTGTAAGTATCTAACTCTTGTCCTGAATAATATGTCTCTGATCCCTCCATAATCCAGGTGTCTGTAGGTGGAGCTAATAATGAAATGCGATTACTAACAGAGGGCTCGGAGATCTGTTCTAGTTCTTCTTGGGAGGCGTAGGGGATACCATCAATGTATAACTTGCCATTTTCATCATGTGTTTCAACAGGTGCTCTAAAGTGTCCAGTAACCTCAGTGTCTTCTGATGCTGCAAAAGCAGATGTGGAGATTGCACTTGATAATAACAATGTTCCCAGTAAGATTTTGGCTGTTTTTTTCATGATAACAACTCCGTTAGTAATATTTGGTTGGCCAACCCATTTCCAAATATATCATATAAACCAAAAAAATACATCTATTTTTATTTTTAATAGATTTTTTATAATAATGGATATTATTAGTAAAGGAGGAAATCTTAAAGGATGTAAAACTGGATAAATGTGATTTTGGACTGCAAGTCCTCTCTCGGCTTCATATGTTAAATCCAAAACAAAGACGAAGAGGAACTTTACCATTAAAGAAATGTGGTAGGCTGAAATTTACATATTTTTATCATTTATAATATTATATGTATGGAAATTTAGGAGAGGGATCCGTATGAGGGCAGGAATGATAGCGTGGGCTTCCCCTTATAAGGATTCTCAGCCACTATACAATCAGCTTTTGAGCTAGTATCGATATAGCATTCAGTCCGTGCATTCGGGTTTCCTGATGATGAAATCAAGCATTTAAAATCGGGATTTTAATAATATACACTTGTAGTTAATTGTATTCCCAGTTGCGATGTGGTCCGGCGACGTTGACCAGGAAAATATCAATTGACTAAACCATGATGCTTTTCTTATGGGCATTGATCGCGATACAGCCTTTATTGAGTACCCTAACAATGAAGCATTGAAGTGGACGCAATTACTTTTCCAGCGGTCTGGATAACTCGAGTACTCTAATCGAGCAAAATCTAAGATGGTTCAGTTGGATCGGCAGCATGTCATAGAAGAATTGGAGTTCGTTTAAACTAACTCGATGAAGAGTATAAACATGCTGGAAAGCTCAGATTGTTAATCCACCAACGCTATGATAAGCGTATAGACCTAGTCATAAGCCAGAAAAGAGTATGGGATTTCCAAATTACAATATGCGGAATGAAACCCTAATGGCAAATACCCCGCAGCAAAGCATTGGCTTGCAAGAGGGGCAGATAGGATATAGGTGATATCAAAACTGTGACTACACTCGTAGAAACTTATTTGCCGTACGTGCGCTGGTGAAGTTTCAGACGATAAGATGGAATTTAAGGAGCGCTGGCTCTGGCTGGTTGCCTCTCATACAAAAAGCCTCTCCTTTGGTGGTGGTTGTATCATGCCACCATTCTTAGGAGAGGCTTATTTAACAATTGTATTAAAATTTGCCGTAGAACGCATTCCGGTAAATGTCGGCAAGTTCTTTGACAAGCGGCATGCGGGGATTGGCTGTTGTGCATTGGTCCTCGAAGGCGCGGTCGGCCAGATAATCGACTTTTGATTCGAAATCGGATGGGGCGAAGCCGAGATCCTGGAATTTCTCAGGAATGCCAAGGGATTGGTTCAGCTTGCGGATAGCCATAATCAAGCTGTTCACTCCCTCTTCCGTGGTGCGGGCGTCCATTCCCAGTATTCTGGCGATTTCTGCATATCGTTCATCGGCGATGAAATAGTTATATTTCGGAAATGATGCGAATTTTGACGGCTTCTGGGCATTATACCGGATAACATGCGGCAACAGAATCGCGTTCGTCCGTCCGTGCGCCGTATGATATTCACCGCCCCACTTATGCGCTAAGCTGTGGTTGATGCCAAGGAAGGCGTTGGCGAAAGCCATGCCTGCAATCGTTGACGCATTATGCATTTTCTCACGGGCAAGCGGGTCCGCCGTATGGAAGGATTTCTCCAGGTACTGGAATACCAGCTTGATGGCATGCAGTGCCAATCCATCGGTATAGTCACTGGCCATGACGGAAACATACGCTTCAATGGCATGCGTCAGCACATCCATTCCTGTATCTGCGACCGCCGCTTTTGGCAGGGAATACACAAGCTCCGGATCAATGATCGCCACGTCTGGCGTCAGTTCGTAATCCGCAAGCGGATATTTAGTATGTCCGTCTTTTTTATCTGTGATTACCGCAAATGAAGTTACCTCCGAGCCTGTTCCTGAGGTTGTCGGGATCGCAACGAATTGGGCTTTGACACCTAATCGCGGATATTTGTAGACCCGTTTACGGATGTCCAGAAACTTCTGTTTTAGCGAATGGAAGCTGGTATCCGGGTATTCGTAAAAGAGCCACATCGCCTTCGCCGCGTCCATAGGCGAGCCGCCTCCCAGTGCTATGATGCAGTCGGGCTGGAAGTTTTCCATCATGCGGGTTCCGCGTTCAACCGTCTCTACAGACGGATCGGGCTCAACATCGGCGAAAATTTCAACAGACACAGGCTCAGCGCGTTTTCTCAAGTAATATTCGATTTTTTCCACGTATCCGAGCTTAACCATCATGGCGTCAGTAACAATAAGCACCTTGGAGATGTTAGGCATTTTCTCAAGATACTGTGTGGACCCTTTTTCAAAGTAGATCCTAGGCGGAATTTTGAACCACTGCATATTTACCCTCCGGTAGGCGACACGTTTGATATTGATCAGGTTCACTGCAGTTACATTGGAGGTGGTTGAGTTTTTGCCGTAGGATCCGCAGCCTAAGGTGAGTGACGGTAGATTGGTGTTGTAAATATCGCCGATAGCCCCCTGTGTTGAAGGAGAATTGACAATCACACGTCCGGTCTGTAATCTTTCCGCGAAGGCCTCAATCACTTTATTGTCCTTAGAGTGAATGACAGAAGAGTGTCCCAGACCGCCAAAAGTGACGATTTCCGCTGCACGATCAATGCCTTGTTCGGCAGAGGTTACCTTATAACAGGCCAGAACCGGGCTCAGTTTCTCAGCGGACAGCGGGAAGTCCGTTCCCACGCCCTCCAATTCGGCGACTAGAATTTTCGTATTCACATGTACCTGAAGACCGGCCATCTCGGCAATTTTGTAAGCGGGCTGACCGACAATAGCGCCATTGACCGCACATTTCTCCCCGGTGATTACCAAACCCGAGACAGCCTCTGTTTCCGTTTTATCTAAAAAATAGCAGCCGTTGTCTGTCAACAATTTGCGAACCTGATCATACACTGGTTCCTCAATGATGACTGCTTGCTCGGAAGCACAGATCATCCCGTTATCGAATGTTTTGGAGAGAATAAGATCGGTGACCGCTTGTCTGAGGTCGGCTGTTTTTTCAATAAAACAAGGTACATTTCCGGGTCCGACGCCAAGCGCCGGCTTGCCTGTACTATAGGCGGCCTTCACCATGGCGGAGCCGCCCGTGGCCAGGACCAGAGCTACATCCGGATGGTTCATAAGCAGCTGTGTCGCTTCAAGCGACGGATTCTCGACCCACTGTACACAGTGAGGCGGCGCTCCTTCTGCTACTGCTGCCTCCAGCAGCGTTTTTGCCGATTCGCTGCTGCATTTCTGCGCGGACGGATGAAAAGCAAAAATGATGGGGTTTCGCGTCTTCGTGGCGATCAGCGTTTTAAAGATTGTCGTTGAGGTCGGATTCGTAACAGGCGTTACACCGGCTATAATGCCAACCGGTTCGGCTACCCGCTGGAAATTTTCATAAAGATTTTCTTCAATAATCCCGACGGTTTTGTTATTTTTGATGCTGTTATAAATGTATTCTGAGGCAAAAAGGTTTTTCGTGATTTTATCTTCGTATACGCCGCGCCCGGTTTCTTCAACTGCCATCTTGGCGAGCAGCATATGCTTGTCCAGTCCTGCGAGTGCCATGGCTTGCACAATGCGGTCAATCTGCTCTTGATTCATGGACAGGTAGGCTTCTTGCGAAGCCTTGGCACGTGTAACCAGACGGTTGACCTCATCTTGTGCGGTAAGCTTCTTATCTGTGATGCTCTCGTTGCCTCCTGCTTGGCTTTCTGTAACAGCCATCATTTTCCCTCCCTGACGTTCTACTCGATTTTAACAAGTACAGTTTTACCTGCATTCGTGTTATTATCCCCGTTCCCAGCCTCTACCGTTTAGACCCGTGTGAAAAGTGGCGATATCCCCCACACTATCCATTGATGTACCTTCTTTATATTTGCCAAGATGGATCATACTAAGCACAGTCCATAACCATGACAATGGAATAAAGGAGGAAGCATCACGATGCAGGCATGGGAAGGTTTTAAATCAGGAAATTGGCAGGAAGAAATCGATGTCCGCCAGTTCATCCAGCTCAACTACGAACCCTATGAAGGAGATGCGTCTTTTCTGGCGGTTACAACGGAAGCCACGCAACAGCTCTGGGAGCAGTTCATGGAGCTCGCCAAGCAAGAACGCGATCAAGGCGGAGTCCTGGATATGGATACAGAGGTGGTTTCCAGCATTATTTCGCATGAACCCGGCTATTTGAATAAGGAGCTTGAGGTAATTGTAGGTCTTCAAACAGACAAACCATTCAAGCGGGCTCTTCAGCCTTACGGCGGAATCCGAATGGCCAAAAATGCTTGTGAATCCTACGGTTATGAGCTGGACCCGGAAATCGAGCATATTTTCTCCACTTACCGGAAAACTCACAATCAAGGCGTATTTGACGGTTATTCGCCTGCCATGAGTCTCGCCAGAAAAGCCGGCATCATTACAGGGCTTCCGGATGCGTATGGCCGGGGACGAATTATCGGCGATTACCGGCGGGTAGCCTTATATGGCACAGATTTTCTGGCTAAAAGCAAAAAAACCGAGCTCTCCTTCTTCGACGAACGCACGATGACTGAAGATGTAATTCGGGCACGTGAAGAAATTGCTGAGCAGCTTCGCGCCCTTTCGGAGCTGAAGCAGATGGCGGCCAGCTATGGATTCGATATTACCAAGCCCGCGGAGACCGCGCAGGAAGCCTTTCAATGGCTGTACTTCGGATATCTTGCCGCAATCAAGGAGCAGAACGGGGCTGCTATGAGTCTTGGCCGCACCTCCACCTTTCTGGATATCTATATAGCGCGTGATCTAAAGAAGGAGAGGTTAACGGAGCAAAAGGCACAGGAGCTCGTCGATCATTTTGTCATGAAGCTGCGCATGGTGAAATTCGCAAGGACACCGGAATATAACTCGCTGTTCAGCGGCGATCCGACATGGGTGACTGAGTCGCTCGGCGGTATTGGTCTGGACGGTCGCCCGTTAGTTACAAAGACTACCTTTCGATTCCTGCATTCGCTTGAGACGCTTGGTCCATCGCCGGAACCGAATTTGACCATACTCTGGTCTACCCGGCTCCCGCAGAAGTTCAAGGAATATTGTGCACGCATGACGATTCAGACCAGCTCTCTTCAATATGAGAATGATGATTTAATGCGGACTTATTTTGGTGATGATTACGGGATTGCCTGTTGTGTGTCCGCCATGCGGATCGGGAAGCAAATGCAGTATTTCGGCGCCCGGGCGAATCTGGCCAAAGCCCTGCTGTATGCGATTAACGGCGGTATGGATGAGCAGATGAAGGTGCAGATTACTCCGCCGATGCGGCCGATTCTGTCGGACAAGCTGGACTTTGACGAAGTGATGGCCGCTTTCGACCATATGATGGAATGGCTGGCGGAACTCTATATTAATACCTTGAATGTTATTCACTACATGCACGATAAATACTGTTATGAACGCATCGAGATGGCGCTTCACGATCAGGAAACGATGCGGACCATGGCAACCGGGATTGCAGGACTATCCGTCGTAACCGATTCGCTCAGTGCCATTAAATATGCGGACGTTCGGCCAGTTCGGGATGAGAACGGTCTTGCTGTCGACTATGTCGTTGAGGGGGAATATCCTGCATACGGCAATAACGATAATCGTGCCGATGAGATCGCGATTGACCTTGTCAAACGGTTTTATCGCAAGTTGAAGAAACACTCCACGTACAGGCAGGCCAAAACCACGATGTCTGTACTGACGATTACCTCCAATGTCGTATATGGGAAGTTGACCGGGAATACCCCGGATGGTAGAAAGAAGGGCGAGCCATTCGCCCCGGGAGCGAATCCGATGCACGGCAGAGATAAAAAAGGTGCGATTGCTTCATTGACCTCCGTAGCAAAGCTTCCATATGAGTACGCCTTGGATGGCATATCGAATACGTTCTCGATTATTCCCGGCGCTCTTGGGAAGAACGAACAGGATCGAATCCATAATCTGACCGCGCTGCTCGACGGGTATACAGCCAAGGATGGCCATCATCTCAATATTAATGTGTTTGACACCAAAACCTTGCTTGATGCGATGGAGCATCCAGAGGAGTATCCGCAGCTCACGATACGAGTGTCAGGTTATGCGGTTAATTTCATTAAACTGACGAGAGAGCAGCAGCTTGATGTCATTAACAGAACCTTTCACGAAAAAATCTAACGGGGGAAGCGCTATGGAGCAGCACCAAGGTCGCATTCATTCCATTGAAACATCTGGTATGGTAGATGGTCCGGGTATCCGGTTCGTTGTTTTTATGCAGGGATGCTTACTGCGCTGCCAATATTGCCATAACCCTGATACCTGGGCCATTGGGAAGGGCCAACTTGTAACCGTTCAGGAATTGGTGGAAGAAATTCGTGGATATCTCCCTTTCCTGCAGTTTTCCGGGGGCGGAGTAACGGTCAGTGGCGGAGAGCCTCTTTTGCAGTCGGATTTTCTTCTTACGCTGTTCCAAGCTTTAAAACAAGAACTCGGTATTCACACTGCAATCGATTCTTCAGGCGGTTGCTTTAGCCGGCGCGGCCATTTCTTTGAGACGCTGCAGCAGTTGATGCAGGATACCGACCTCGTTCTGCTTGATTTGAAGCAAATCGATCCGCAAAAGCATCTCGACCTAACCGGTAAGCCCAACGATCATATTCTCGACTTTGCCCGTTTTCTCTCGGAAGTTAATATTCCGGTCTGGATCAGGCATGTTCTTGTTCCCGGCCTCTCTGATGATGAAGCGGATCTTCGGAAGCTGGCCGACTTTATCAAGACCTTGCGCAATGTAGAGCGTGTTGAGATCCTGCCCTATCATGAAATGGGAAAGTTCAAGTATGAACAGCTTGGTATGAAATACCCTCTTGCCCATATCAAGCCACCAGATGAAGAGACCATTCGAATGGCAAAAGAGATATTAGGCGCACATTAACACCGCTTCTCTGTCAGCATTCCAACCGCGGCGAATTGATTTACTGATCCATACTTCGGTTCTATATGGAGTGTCAGTGAAGACACCTTTAGGGGTGTCTTTTTTATGTTACGTATGCGATGCGGTTAGAGAACTGGTTAGTATCAGGCTTATTTGTAACTTTGAGATTGAATACGAGGGATTTTTGATGACTTGGGTATGGTACCTCATTCTATAGAAGTGCTAATCCTTCAATAAATATTACTCAATAACATTGATAATTCGTTCAACGTTATTTGAAATCTCATGGAGTTAACTAAACCTGATTTACATTCAATAAACTGAGATTTTCCATCCATAGTGGTTTACAGAGTGACTGAGCGGTATGCTGGGAAAAATTTTTGGATTAGCAGGAATATGTCCTAGAATGTGGAATCTATATAAAAATTGGACTTAACGGTCACAGCCCATGCATTTTAAGTATAAATTATAAATAACATGAAGTTTTGGATATAGATGGTCACATATATTAATCAACAGTATATGTTTTTTCCTTTTTATTTATAATGCCTATGTTAAATAAGCAATATTTCAAATTGGCGGTCTATTAATAATTGTTGATATTGAGAGTCGCTGGTGCAAGTGAAGATTTAAAAGAGGTTCGAGAGATAGAATTGACTAAGCTGTTCTCGAAGGCATGAAGGTGGAGGAAATGAAAAAACTAAAACAAAAAATCAGTATAATAAAAGTGTTTGAGGCTATCTTCATAATATTAAGTTGTTTAGGAATATTCTTTAGTTTATATGGAAAAGTTTATTTTGAATTAAACGAAAATCAAATCATGTATTTATATTCAACTGGGGCACAAGTTATTGCAGGATTATTTGGACTTACCTTAGCAGGGTACATCTTTTTTAACGATAGATTAGAAAAAGAAGTGCTAGCTGATGATTCTTTATACGATGCCGTTGAAACCTTGAAAAAAGGATATTATAGAGCCATTATAAAAATGGGTGTAGTGTGTGTATGTGCTGTGGCTTTATGTATGTTAAATATAGCATGGAATTCTTTTCTACAAACGTACGAGGAAATGCATATATTTCTATTGAATCAAACAGTACTGTTTATTTTGATTGAAATATTATATATAGTTGATTTTGTAATTAAGGTAGCAGACCCAAACAAAATATTAAAATTAAGTAATGCTCGAAAGTCTGAAATTGAAGATAATGATGAAGTTGCTGGGGATCTTTCTGAATTTTTGAAGTATTATAATAATATGCAAGATTTGATTATCTCAACAGCCGATTATCTAATTAATAAACCGACCTTACAATTTACACAAAAAAATTATAAAGAGTACAAACCTCAAATCCTCCAATCATTAAATATTCTTCAATCTAAAGATATTTTAAATAAATCCCTAATAAATAGAATCAACGAAATTAGAAAATATAGAAACTATACGGTGCATAGTTCGGAACCAACGGTAACAATTTCAAAATGTCAACAAGCAAACCAATTATATGTGGAAATTAAGGCCCAAATTGATAATTATTTTGATAAACTCAATAAGCAAATCGTTGAAGGCTAGTTTTTCATCGATTAGCTTCATTCTTTTAAAAAGGTCTCCGCTTTCGAAGATAGCGAGTCTCGGTATCGCTAATAGTGTCACTTGCGTATATCAAAACTGTAACTACACTCGTAAAAACTTATATGCCGTAATCTTTGGATAGTTATTCAACTCCTCTCGGCTTCATATGGAGTATCAGCAAAGGACACCCCTCAGGGTGTCTTTTTACTGCAACAACTCTGCCACAAGCTTCAATAGCTTTTCCTCGCTCAGGGTTTTGTCGCCGTAACTGGTAACCGTAAAGTATGCATCATACTTTTCGTTATACCAGGTCAGGTAGTTGTGCTGTTTATCCGACCCTACTCCCAAAGTATTGACGATGACGTCTGTTCCGGCTACAGAAATTTTGTTCGCCTGCTCCTCCGCTCCCTGCCATACCCTCATGTCTCCGCCGTGCATCATGTGAGCGGAAATCCCCAGGAACCCGCCGTCTTTCGCATACGAGGCACTGACCGAGATCGGACTTGTCCACGGCACAGATTTCATGAACAATTGCTGCCCTCCGGTCGCTTGTTCCGCTTGAGTACGCAGCTCATTGAGCGTTTCCAGGTATAGTTCCTGCTGCATCATAGGCGAATAATATGGAAAGTCGGGTTCAACGGTACCATTTTGAAAAGAGTATCCCTCCGGCGCTTCCGGCAGCATAGGTGCTCCGGTTCGGCGAATCTCTGCAGAGAAATCCGTATAGGCGGTTAGGCGCTGTTCCTTATGCACAAATTTCAACGCTTCCGCTGCTTCTTTTGCCGCATCCTCTTTAACATAGTAACCAATCAATTCACCCGGTTTAGCAAAAGCGAGTGCTTTGGCCTCCATCTGCTGCCTAAGCTTGTTATTCACCAAATGGCCCGATTGTTGCACTGGCTCCGGCTCCATGTACTGCACCTTCACCTCGCCTCTGCTGTTACGGATCTGAATATATTCCGCAGCAGCATATGCTGTCACGGAGAGTAGCAGGAATACCGTAAGTAGACTGAACACTGCTGTAGGTTTGCGCAGCCTTCCCTTCCACGCAGCAGGGCGGGTGCGCACCAGCCCCAGCCCCTCTACCCGTTCCATCACTTGTGCTTCTACATCAATCACCTCAAGCGGATTTCGACCGGCAGAGGCTTTAATTATATCTTGGTATTCATGGCTGATTGCGGTTCGTCCCACAGCTTCTCCTCCTCCGATTCCATGACCTGCTTCACCTTCTGCTTGATGCGGTTCATTCTTTTGTTCAGCGCATTGGGGCTGATCTTCAGGATCTCACTCATTTCCGCATAACTCTTCTCCTCGAATACCCGCAAAATCAAGAGATTACGTTCCTCCAGCGATAACTTGGCCAAGGCCGCTGCCAAAGAGGGTTTGTACAGCCGGTCATCCAGCTCTTGTTCGGGGCTCTCCACAACCGTCTCCGGCCGAAAAATCTGCATCACCTGACGGTGCAGCCTGCGCCTGCGCAGCAGATTCAGGCAATGATTATAGGCAATCCGATACAGCCAAGCGGAGAACTGTACAGTAGGCTTGTACTGATGAATCGCCTGATACGCCTTCACCAGTATTTCCTGGACCGCGTCCTCAGCATCCTGCCTGTTCCCTAGCAGACGACAGCAATAGCCGTAGATGGGCTGCTGAAAAGCTCTGACAATGAGAGCATACTGTCCGCTATTCCCGCTCTGGATCCTGAAGATCAACTGCTCCAATTCTCTGGAGTCCATCACATCATCCGACGTTGTTAACACCTCCTCAAGCTGTATATCTCTATAACACCCGGCCATCTGAAAAAGTGCCATAACCTCTAAATAAAATGCAACAAACATACAAATTAATGTAAGAAAACGAAATATAGTGGTTAAGGTATTGTTTTGCTTATAAGATGAATTTTGAAAGGAGGCGCATCATTGGATATTATTTTTGAAGCTGACCCGGGAATGGATCGGAGTATCACGAAAGTAATAACTCATCCTACTGAAAAAGAGCATTGGGTAAATATTAAAGAAGCCATTAATAATACTGAGAAGAAGATTGTTGTCATTAACGCCAAAAATAATCGCAATGTCCAAATTGCATTGAGTTCCATTACTGTAATTGAATCCAAAGATCGAATGTGTAGCGTTCGTGTAATTACGGGAGAAGTGTATCTTCTCAATATCCGTTTGAAGTTTGTGGAAGATACTCTTAATAGTCCTCGTTTTGTGAAAATTAATAATCAAACCGTTATCAACACAAGCTACATAAAAGAATTCTCATCAACAGATAATGCAAGAATAGAAGTGATATTAACTAATGGTTCTGGTCTGTTAACTATCTTTTTTAAGGATCAACTCATTGATATGTTGTTTCTATGGCGTATTGCAGGTATCGCTGTTATTTCCGCCGGGATCTTTGGGGTGATGTATAATGCGCTATGGAATCATTTTACTTTGAAACCGATCTGGAATATTCTCATTGCTTCAACCTTCAGTATACTGGGTGGGATGGGCATGATATGGTTGTTCTCAAAAGATATGTTTCACGTTATAACTCCTTGGCTGCCCGGAATGTTGCTGTTGTCAGTTGTACTTCATGTCATCGCATTTTATTTTTATGCTGGAATAAGTAGTAGAAAAAAAGCTGAAGAGCTGAACAAAATTTTGAAATAAGCCTTGAGAATGCTTTACCTCAAGCTTCAGCCCCTTCACCCCTTCACCGCAGAGCTTGCCACGCCCTCGATAATATATTTCTGTCCGATCAGGAAGACGATAATCATCGGAATAATCCCGGCGGTGGCGGCGGCCATCATTCCGTTGTAGTCAACGTTGTTCTCCAGAATGAAGTTTTGGAGACCCAGCGGCACAGTGAATAGATCATGATCGATTAGGAAGACAAGCGCATTCTCATAATCATTCCAGTGCCAGGAGAAGTCAATGATGGCCAGTGTAGCGATTGAGGGCTTGGCCATGGGCAGAATAATCCGGGAGAAGATCCGGAAATGGCCAGCTCCGTCGATGAACGCTGCTTCAGAGATCTCATAAGGCACAGACAAGAAAAACTGCCGCATCATAAACACCCCGAAGATAGTGAACATCCCTGGCAGAATAAGTGCCCAATGGGTGTTGTAGATCCCCGCCCATTCGAACATGATGAATTTGGGCACGAACAAAACCTGGGGCGGGACCATCATCATCGACAGATATACCATGAACATGGTATCCCGCCCTTTGAACTGAATTCTTGCAAAACCGTAGGCAGCGAGCGAGGATAGCGTGACTGCCCCGAGGGTGCTAATCAATGCGACTTTCAGGGAATTTAGATAGTACAATACAAAACTGTTGTCTCCCGTCCATACCTTCACATGATGGCTCCAATTGAAATGAACGGGAATCCACTGAATCGGATACTGGAATACTTCGGCCGGTGTCTTGAACGAGGTGCTAATCATCCAGAGGAACGGAACGATCATCACGATGCTCAGGAACAGCATCACAATCGTGACAAGGCTCTTATTGAATACAGCTTTATTCATGGTCGCCCCTCCTTTAGTAGTGAACCCAGCGGTTTTGTCCCAGCCATTGGACGACGGTGAAGATCATGATGATAACGAACAGCGCCCAAGACACGGCTGACGCATAGCCCATTTCGTAATAGCGGAAGGCATTCTGGTAAATAAAGAGGGACAATACGGTAGTGCTATTCCCCGGTCCGCCCTGCGTAATCGCTTGAATAATCCCGAACTGCTTAATGGACATAATGAGTCCGGTAATCAGCAGCAGGAACGTCGTTGGACTGACTAGCGGCCAAAGGATGCTGCGGACGGTCTGCAAAGTACGGGCGCCGTCAATTTTGGCCGCTTCCAGCAATTCTCCCGATACTTCCTGCAGCGCAGCCAGGTAGATGATCATATTGTAACCTAGCATGAACCAGATCCAGATGATATCGATAGCGTACATGGAGGATTCCATAGTAGACAGCCATCCCGGCGGATGGGCTATGCCTATTGTTCTGAGAATGCCGTTAATGGGGCCGTTATTAGGCTGGAACAGCAGCATCCAGACAAAGGCAACGGCCACTCCGCTTGTAATGTAGGGCATGAAATACAGTGCACGCAGCAGCTTTTTTAAATACACGGAACGGTTGAGAACAACAGCTACAATGAAGGCCAATCCAATGGATACAGGTACTGATAACAGGAACATCAGGGTATTCTTGATGGCAATATAGAATACATCGTCGCCCAGCATCCGCTTGATGTTGGCCAGGCCGACAAACTTTGTGTTTGGATTCATAAATTTGTAGTCTGTAAACATGAGATAAAAAGAATAGATGGCAGGTATGATAAAAAATAGAAGCACGCCAATCATATTTGGCCCGATAAACAGATAGCCCAGATGCTGCTGACGTTTCATCCAAGATATTTTCACATCATTCCACTCCTCTTCGGTCGGTTGCTGTACTTATCAAGCATAGCAAGCTGAATGTAAGCGGTTAAGGAACAAAACCCCCGACTTCATGCTACAAAAATATACATTTAGCCCAGGCGGTTATGTAGTGAATTCGTAGTTCTGTTCTATCCATCTGTCTGTCCGCACACCAAAACAGCGGCCTTCCTGATACGGAAGGCCGCTGTCTGTAGATCCGGGCAAATCTGGGTCAAAGAGATACGGGTTCGGGTTCCCCCCGTTGGCTCTGCCTGAACTGGCTTGGAGTCTGCAAAGTTAAGCGTTTGAATATTTTGATAAAATAATTGTCGTTGACGAATCCCACCCGGTTGCCAATCTCATATACAGGCAGGTCGGAATGGCACAGATACTGGATCGCCTGATTTACGCGCACCAGATGCAGGTAATGGATCAGGGTCTGGCCGGTCTTTTTTTTGAACAAGGTGCTTACATAGTTCTCACCCATCATGACGTACACGGACATCGACTTCACAGTGATATCCTCAGGGTAGTGGGCATGAATGTATTGGAGGATTTTCTGGATTTCCGGATGGGAGGTCACCTCTTCATGCAGAAGCGGCAGCAGCTCTTTGGGGTTCCGCTTATCTCTTCCGGAGGTTACCTGCACTGCAGCGGATGGAATACCACGGTTATCCTTGTCTTTCAACAGTTCATTGCTAATTTTGGACAACGTCTCCCGCAGGGAATTCACGCTCATGGACAGCTTCAGAATATAGTTCGAAGCCCCGTATTCCATGGCCTGCCGGACATATTCGAAATCACCCATGCACGTAAGCATCACGAAGCGGGAGGTATAGCCCTCTTCCCGGGTTTTTCTGAGCAACTCGACACCGTCCATTTCAGGCATGATAATATCCGTGATTACCAGGTCAGGCACATCTTGACGGATCATATCCAGAGCTTCGGCACCATTCCCCGCTTCCCCGCTAACGGTGAAACCTAGCTCCTCCCAGGCGATGATCTCCCGCACAGACTCCCGAACAAAGACTTCATCTTCAACCAGCAATACTTTCCACATGAATGATAACCTCCCGGTGTATAAGGTATTAAGCCGGATGCTCAGTGCCATAGGGTGTTGATAGCAGAAAAGGAAGCGTGAACCGGACGGTGACACCCTGATCAGAGGAGATGACTTCCATAGAGCCTTCTTCCTTGAACAGGAGGCGCAGCCGCTCCTCAATGTTGCTGAGGCCGATACCCGGACGCTTGCGTTCCGTTTTTTTGATACGTGTTTGTTCCATACCTACTCCATTATCCTTAATCACTACAATGAGCTTGCCGGGCCCATCCCGGTACACCTTGATTTCAATTAAGCCGTTGCCCGGAAGCGGGCTGATCCCGTGAACAATGGCGTTTTCTACAAGCGGCTGCAGGCTGAGCTTGGGAACGAGCACGTACAGAATATCTTCATCATACTCACAGGTGACCTCGAATTTATGTCGGTACCGGACCTGCTGGATATGGACGTAGGCCTGAACCAGCTCGATTTCGTCTTTTAGATAGATCAGATCCTTATCAGTATTCAGACTGGCCTCCAGCAGTTTGCCGAGAGACAAAGTCATATGGGTAATATCCTCATTCTGCTCCCGGATGGCGATCCATTTAATCGTATTCAGCGTGTTCAGAAGGAAGTGGGGATTGGTCTGGGCAAGCAGCATTTGAAAATGGACCGCTTCTTTCTGCCGCTCCTCGGTCTTCAGCTTCTGAATCAATAGGTTGGTGTCATCCAGCATGGTGTTGAAAGTCCGGGTTAATTCGAGAATTTCACCGCTGAATTTATGCTCCGGCAGCCGGATTTTCAGACTTTTCTGCACAGCGGCCTTCATTTTGTTCTGCAGATGGGAGAGTGGGCGGGTAATTGTCGTCGAAATGATGAAGGTCATGATCAGAAAAATACTCATCAGCGCAAAAAAAGTGATAAAGTACTGCCTTTTCAACTCCTCGATCTCAACAAACAAGACAGACTGTGGAATGCGGTTCACAATATACCAGTCCAGGGATTCCACATAAATATAGTTGATCAGGGAATTAGAGCCTTTGTCGATAAAATACTGGTGCTCCGGGTGCTCAGCGATTCTGGCCTTGACCTCCTCCGGTAAAATGCTCTCCGGAACGGATTGAGAGATATCTTCTCCCGTATGGGTAATAAGGAAATACGACTGCTGAAGGTCGGATTGTTTGTGAATGGACCGCAGCCAATAGGTATAATCAATACTGATCCGGGCCATGCCATATGGCTGGTTCTGCGTATCCTCCAAATAAGCGTATAGAGACAGCAGGTAGGCACTGGTCGATACATCCCTCAGCACATAGTTGCTGTCATTGGAAACCCAATGATACGAGCTTGGATTCATCAGGCTTCGATCAAAACCGGCATTGCCGCGTAAATTCTTATAAATCAAAGAGTCTCTTGGCGGATAAGAAGTGTATACGCTTTCATTTAAATCCAGTATCATGAAATAGACTGAAGGGTTATAGAGAAAGAAGCTGTTATTCAGATTTTTGAAGATGTTCTCCATGCGTCTTTTATTCTCAAGCTCATTTTGCTGCTCGGGATGGGTAAGTATGGATTTGACCGTTTCGTCCTGCTGAAGAAATATTAAAGTTTTAAAAGCGATGCTGATCTGATCCTCCAGTGTACGGTACATCTGCTCCAGCTGATAGTGGCTTTGCTGGCTGATTTTCTTTTGAACCAGACTTTCAATGCGCTGGTAGTTGTATAAGTTCAGAGCGCAAAAGGGAAGCAGGATCAGAAAAACAAAGGCGGCAAACAGGCGGTACTTCAGCTTTTGCGGAATCAGAAAACGCATTAGTTTTGACACACGGCTGCGACCTCCAATACGTTGTGGATGTTGCTTAAAGTATATCATATTCAAATTTATACATACGAAATATCTAAAATTGCATGGTTTTGTTGCAAAAAAGCGTCGTCACCGTCTACAAAAACAAAGATTTGTTCTATCGGGTATCCGGTAAATAAAAAATGGCAGAGAGGACTAAGCCTCTCCACCCTATTTCCAGTATCTTTCTCCGGCTGCTTTATTTATTTTGCTTCAAAAACTCATTATGTCTGGTCACCATGGCGTTGATGGTCTGATCAATGGACTGTGAACCGAGGAAATATTTCTCGTATTCCTGGGAGCGCAGATCCATCACTTCCTGCGGCAGACTGCGCACATAAGTTGGGGTCTTGTCATCGAACATTACATACATCAGAGAATCGAGGTCATAGGTATCCCGATGCTCACCAAGGAGATTGTTCAGGGCATCGTCCTGATTAGCATCCTTGGAGGCGGGCAATCTTCCTCCGGCGGCCATGGGCGCCATCCCGCCATCCGAATACCATTTCAGAAATTCCCAGGCTGCTTCCTGATTTTTGGACTTGGCGTTAATGGAGATGTAGTCTCCGAGACCGCCGCGGGTCATATAACTGTCAGCGTTTTCTGCTAGCCTTGGGACCTGGGCAAAAGCGATCTTAAAGTCACGGGGGAAATCCGTGAAATTGTTCGAGCTGCGCAGCAGCCATGCCCCGATATTGAGCATAGGGACTTCTCCGCTCAGGAAAACCTGTTCAACCGGCATTTTAGAAGTCAATTGTTCGCCCAGAGGAGGGGTGGTCTTATCCTCCTGCATCATCGCATTCAGTGTTTCCAGCCATTTTTTGATGAGCGGATGGTCCAGATTGGATGTGCCGTCTGCTTTGGTATATCCTTCTTGTGACAGCACAGAGTCTATCGGATCAACATAGGGCTCCATATTTTGAATGAACCCGTAGTTGTTTCCAGTCTTAAGCTTCTTCGCATATACACGCAGCTCATCCCAGGTCCAGTTCTTGGGTACCGGCAAATGGGCAGCATCCAGGGCATCTTTGTTCAGTGCAATGAAGTATGAGCTTTTGGTCGTAGGAACACCGTAATATTTACCGTCGATCTTCCAGCTTTCCGCGTCTTTGCCCATTTTCTCATCAATGTTGTAATCCGTAAATCGGCTGAGGTCGAGGGACAGATTTGATTCTACGCGTTTGGCTGCATGGGAGATCGTATAGTTCACGAATAAATCTACATCCTGCCCGGTAATCATAGCCGTGTCGAGTTTGAGATTTCCGTCATCATCATTCACGAAGCGCACATACTCCACCTGAATATCGGGGTGTGCTTTGTTCCATGTATCGATGACCTCTTGCGGACCCGACTCCGGCGGCACCCCTCCCCACATTTTCAGGGTAACCGGTTTACCGGATGAGTTGCCAGCGCTTTCATTATTAGATGCAGATGAGTTGCTATTGTCGTTACCCGAACATCCCGCAAGCAGCCCCATGGCAAGAACAAGTGATGTAATCCCGTTGACCCAGCTCTTCTTTTTCAAAAGAAACAACCTCCCTTATGAACTTTATCTTCCCGCTCTTCAAGAATAGCAGAATGGAAAAAGGCTCAGAAGTAACAAAATAACGGAGTATATGGAACATAACTTTACAATTTCGAACGGGTTTTTAGGTGCTTTTGTGTGAAATTGTTCTATTTCATCCATTCGGTATGAACCCTGCCCTAATTATGATATATTTAATATTGAAAATTTAGCTCTTTACAGTTCTGAAGAAGGAGTACCCCATGACCCAATTTGTCTATAAGCAAATTATTGACGACCTCAAAATGAAGATTTTTGCGGGACAGTTTGCCGATATGAGACTACCGGATGAGCGCAGTCTTAGCGAAACCTATCAGGTAAGCCGCAGTTCCATCAAACGCGCACTGATGAAGATGGAGAACTCGGGAATTATTTTCAAAAAACGGGGTTCAGGCACCTTTATCAACCCGTTATACATAAAAAATGAATCGATCTTTAATTACGAGGGCTCCAATCTGGGGGTCACCGACAACTTTCAGATGCATGGCAAAAAACCTAAGGTGAAAGTACTGGATTTCGAGGTGATCCGGCCTACGGAAGAGCTGCAGCGCGATTTGTTCTTGCAGCCCCATGATTTTGTATACAAAATCGTGCGCCTTCGCTTATTCGATGACGAGCCGTTCATGATTGAGACGGGCTACATTCCGATCAAAATTGTCCAGAATCTGGACCAGACGATTATCGAAGGATCGATCTTTCATTACCTGGAGGAGTCGCGGAATCTGGCGGTAACCAAGTCGTTTTTGTCTATTTTTGCTGAGCCTTCGGGCGCTAATGACCAAGAACTGCTCCATCTGCAGGAGAATGAGCCTGTGGGGATTATGGAGGGGATTTTCTTCCTGGATAATGGCACTCCCTTCGAGTTCTCTCATATGCGGTTCCACTACAAATATCTAAAATTCAACACGTTTGTATCTGTTCAATAACGTTCTTATGATCAGGCCGGGGAATATTCCCTGGTCTTTTTTTGTATTTTTAGGCATGCATGCAATGATACAAATAGTTACATATTTATAAAAATAAAGATTTTTTTGTAAGTGATTTGCTCTGTTATTCATACTATGTTCAAAATTTCACAAAATTGGACCGTATCAATTGTTAAAATGATTGAATTTTATCTACGCGGCGGTATGATGTAATTGTAGAAATAATTATGTTCAGGAAATAGAAAAACAGAATGGGAGTGGATTGAAATGGGATTGTCAACTTTACCCGTGGATTATTCATCTAAAACGTACTTAGCAAAGCTCGATGCCTACTGGCGTGCAACCAACTATATATCGGTAGGACAGCTATATTTGAAGGATAACCCGTTGTTAAGAGAACCTTTGAAGGATGCAGATGTCAAAGTTAAGCCTATCGGACACTGGGGTACGATCCCCGGCCAGAACTTTATTTATGCGCATCTGAACCGTGTCATTACCAAATATGATTTGAATATGTTCTACGTTGAGGGTCCAGGCCATGGCGGCCAGGTTATGGTATCCAACTCTTATCTGGATGGAAGCTACACAGAGATCTACCCAAAAATTACACAGGATATTCCTGGACTAAAAAAATTGTTCAAACAGTTCTCGTTCCCTGGCGGTGTGGCTTCACATGCGGCTCCTGAAACTCCAGGATCGATTCATGAAGGCGGAGAACTTGGTTACTCCCTGTCCCACAGCGTGGGTGCCATTCTGGATTACCCGGATCTGATCTCTGCAGTGGTTGTAGGCGATGGTGAGGCTGAAACCGGACCACTGGCTGCTTCCTGGCTCTCCAACCGGTTCATCAATCCGATTACAGATGGTGCGGTCCTGCCGATTCTACACTTGAACGGCTTCAAGATCAGTAACCCAACCATTCTGTCCCGTATGTCCAAAGAGGAGTTAACCAATTATTTTGCAGGCATGGGCTGGGAACCGTTCTTTGTAGAAGGTGAAAATCCAGATCTGATGCATCCGGAAATGGCGAAGGTTCTGGATACTATTATTGAGAAGATTGAAGCGATTCAAAAGAATGCACGTGAGAACAATGACACCACCCGTCCTGTATGGCCGATGCTTGTGTTCCGTACTCCTAAAGGCTGGACCGGTCCTAAAGAATGGGATAAAGTGCCGAACGAAGGTTCTTTCCGTGCCCACCAGGTTCCGATTCCAGTGGATCAAAAGAACATGAAGCATGCTCCGGCATTGCTTGAATGGCTGAACAGCTATAGACCTGAAGAATTGTTCGACGAAAATGGCCGTTTGAACGCGGACCTCGCTGAAATCCTGCCTACTGGCGACAGACGTATGGGGATGAACCCTGTAACTAACGCCGGCAAACTGATCAAAGACCTGCACAAGCCGAATTTCCGCAACTATACGCTGGATAATTCCGTTCCGGGTCAAGTGATTGCACAAGATATGGCCGTACTGGGCAAATATCTGAAGGAAGTGGTTACACTCAATGAAGAGAACCGCAACTTCAGAATTTTTGGACCGGATGAAACCATGTCGAACCGCCTGGGTCCTGTATTCGAAGTGACCAAACGCCAATGGATGGATTCCATCAAAGAACCGCAAGATGAATTCCTGGCGCCATATGGCCGTGTAATCGATTCGCAGTTGTCCGAGCATCAGGCAGAAGGATTCCTGGAAGGTTACGTATTAACTGGACGTCACGGATTCTTCGCAAGCTATGAAGCTTTCCTGCGTGTAGTAGACTCGATGATCACCCAGCACTTCAAATGGCTGCGCAAAGCGACAGATCAAAGCTGGCGTACAGATATTCCGTCCTTAAATGTCATTGCAACCTCAACAGTGTTCCAGCAGGACCATAATGGTTACACTCACCAGGATCCAGGATTGCTCGGTCACTTGGCAGACAAGAAACCGGAATTTATCCGTGAATATTTGCCGGCTGATGCCAACTCCTTGCTGGCTGTTTTTGACACCATCTTGAATGACCGTCAGAAGATCAACCTGATTGTGTCGTCCAAACATCCGCGTCCGCAATGGTTCTCGGCTGATGAGGCGCAGGAATTGGTGGATAAAGGACTCAAAATCATTGACTGGGCAAGCACGGACAAGGGTGGAGAGCCAGATGTGGTTATTGCTTCGTCCGGTACAGAGCCTACTATGGAGAGCTTGGCTGCCATCTCCATCCTGCATGAGAAATTGCCTGATCTGAAAATCCGCTATATCAACGTAGTGGATCTGCTGAAGCTGAGAAGTCAGAAGCTGGACCCTCGTGGTTTATCTGACGCTGAGTTTGATCAATTTTTCACAAAAGACAAACCGGTCATTTTCGCATTCCATGGCTATGAAGGTCTGATCAAAGATCTGTTCTTCGACCGCCATAACCATAACCTGCATGTACATGGCTACCGGGAAAACGGCGACATTACCACACCATTTGATATGCGCGTACTGAATCAGATGGACCGTTTCGACCTGACGAAGGAAGCTGTACTGAGCTTGCCGAATGCTGGTAAATATCAGGCTATCGCGGACGAAATGGATGCTATGGTCAAGAAGCATAACCAATATATCCGTGAAGAAGGTATCGACCTGCCGGAAGTAGAGAACTGGGTATGGAAGGCTTTGAACTAAAAGCATAAGTACTGATATAGGGGATGTCCTGAAGGTCATGAAAATGGCTGAGGGGCATCCCTTTTTGTGATGTGGATTGCTGTTCAAAATCAGCTTTTGAATTTCGACTTCCCATGTTCCAATAGGGGTGAGCCCTCTTCAAGCTTCGGCTTGCTCTCGGCCATGCCAGTGCTGCCGCTATTCATCTCTGTGAGGTGCTTCCAGTACCGCTTGGGCATCAGCGAGGAGCGCAGGCTGTCGTTCTTGCGCTCACGGATGCCGATGGCGTTGTAGAATCCTTGCCACAGGCGGCGGTATTCTTCCTCAGCTGCATCCGGTGCAGGCGGTACCCATTCATCGAGCGGAATAATGGCTTGCTGTCCAGGCTGGTGGATAAGGGCCATGCGGTGGGTTTTGTCGTAGATCATGAAGCTCTCGCCGTGGAACCGGTCACAGAAATGATCCTGAATAACGGGCAGCACGAAGCCTTTGGGCTCAATGACCGCCGCCATAACCGGGCCGTATACGGAAAAACGCACAAACCCCAGATACAGGTGAGCTTCCCGCTGGAGCTGCTGAACCGCCTTCTGCAGGGCGTTCACCGTATCATCAGCAAGCATGTCCATTACCTTGCGGCCATGGGTGAAGCCCAGGTACAGAAAATTCAGCAGCAGCATCTCCTTCTCCGGCGCGCATGACCAAAAGCCAAGACGAACCCACTCCTCTGCCTCGGTGCAGATGCGGAGCGGGATCGACTTTAGCACCCGTTCTGCTCTGCTGCTGTCTGTGTCAATCCATTTCGATTCCAGCAGCAGGCCTTGTTCTTCTTCATCCGAATGTATAGCGAGCGGGGTTTCCTTCCATTGATAGCTCTCGAACACACAGCATAGCAGGCCTTCAAAGCTGCCGTCGTAGGTATAGGCCAAAGCGGCTGCCTTAAACATCAGGGCCATTCCCCTCCCTTAGGCACTGTCGCTCCTGCTGTCGGGGCTGCAGCTCCCGCTGCCGGTAAGGCTGCCAGATAGGAATCGTCGAACAGAGTGAGCTGTTCGTACTGTGGCGGCTCGATCCTGGCAAGCTCCTGGCCGGACATGAGTGAGCGGAGCAGGGTATGCTCGCCCACCTTTAACCCCTCCAGCATTTTTCCCTTACAGGTTATGAAAAATTGTGCACGTTTAAGAACCACACCAAGCTTCTTCAGGGCTGTAAAGTCCAGGGTTCCGGCCCGTCGTGCCTTAACAATCCGCTGAGCACTCCTTACCCCGATCCCCGGCACCCGCAGCAGCTGCTCATACGGGGCACGGTTGATTTCAACCGGGAACTCTTCCCGGTGATTCACCGCCCAGCTGCATTTTGGATCCAGCAGCGGATTGAAGTTGGGTACCGCTTCATCCAGCAATTCATGGGCCTGAAAGCCATAGAAACGCAGCAGCCAGTCGGCCTGGTAGAGGCGGTGCTCCCGCAGCAGCGGCGGTTTGGTATCTAGAGCCGGCAGAAGTGAATGTTCTACTACAGGGGTATAGGCAGAGAAAAAAACGCGCTTCAAGGCGTATTTCCGGTACAACCCTTCGGTGAGGGTTAGAATACGGAGATCGGTATCGGGCGTAGCTCCGATAATCATCTGGGTGCTCTGTCCGGCGGGAGCAAAGCGGGGGGCATGGTTATATTTGACGAGATCGGAGCGGTTCTCGTTAATCTTTTCTTTGATCAGGGACATAGGCTTCAGAATGGAGGCTTTGCTTTTGTCTGGGGCCAGCAGGCCGAGGCTTTCCTGGGAGGGCAGCTCGATATTTACGCTCATGCGGTCGGCCAGCAGACCAAGTCTGGACAGCAGCACCTCGTCTGCGCCGGGAATGGCCTTTACATGGATATATCCTCTGAACTGGTAGGTGTTTCTTAACAGATCAAGAGCAGCAATCATTTGCTCGGTTGTATAATCGGGACTTCTCATAATACCGGAGCTGAGAAACAGACCCTCTATATAATTGCGGCGGTAGAACTGCATCGTCAGGTCTGCGAGCTCCTCCGGCGAGAGTGCGGCCCGGGGTGTGGGGTTCGATTTACGGTTCACACAGTATGCACAGTCATATACGCATCCGTTGGTCATCAGCACCTTAAGCAGTGAAATGCAGCGGCCATCTGCTGCGAAGCTGTGGCAGATGCCCATGCTGACGGCATTGCCCATGCCACCGGGCTGGCCTTTACGATCGGAGCCGCTGGAGGTGCAGGCTACATCATATTTGGCTGAAGCCGTTAAAATTTCAAGTTTCTTCATCATATCCACACAGAATCCCCCTCGTACAGGAAATTATATAACGAACACATGTTCTTGTCAAAATCAGACGGGCACAGCACTTTATTGGACTGGGATTTTGACTAGCAATGTACAAAAGATTGCCTTATGTATATAATAATAGGAACATAAGTTCCTATATTGGTTGTAGAATGGAAATTAATAACTCCCTACATTATAGGCATTAGAAATACAAGGGAGGCATTAAAAGTGAGTGCAATAGAATACTATCGTCATGAGCTCTACCGGATTGCTTGGCGTATGCAGTATCGTGCCAAGAGGGATTTTAAGCGTGAAGTCCCTCTCGCATCCAGCCCAGAGCCCCGTACTCCTTCATTTTCCGAACAAGCTGATAACAGGTTATTAGTGCAGCACTATTTAAATGGATTAACGTCAGAAGTAGGAAAGAAGGTTATTTGCGCAATCTATCTAGGAGATCAAACAGAAGCTGAGGTCGCCCGGCAATTGAACATATCTCAACAGGCGGTGAACAAATGGAGGAAGAAAATGATTCAGGAATTAAGTCGGAAGATGAATTCTTAGGTTTGCTTGAACGCCTTCAGAAGCATAATGATGAATCGGCTACACTGGCGTTATTGAAATTTTTTGAAAAAGATATGGTCCGGTTAACCCGTGTGCTGCGGATGCCCAAAGAAGATGCCATACAGAGCATGAAGGTTGAGCTCCTGGAGTGTTTTAAAAGAAAAATGGATAAGAGTCAGTAGGGAGCAGCTGCTGTCCGGCAGTGCTCTCCAGGCAGAAATGTATGCGCATTCCTTCTTGTGTTATAATAGCAACTAATAGCTTGATTACTAGAGTGGGAGTGTTGAGGGGATGAGAGGGTATAATATTTGGCGTCCATTGATGCTGATCTTGGTTGCGCTGCTTACTAGAACATTAGTGAACAGCGTGTGCCTCATGTTCGGCATGTCGGCTAATTCAGCAAGCAGTGTCGCCATGATCGGCATGATCATTGCCGCGCTGGTGATGTATAACCGGATGATGAAGCAGCGCCGGAAATAAATATAAGGTAGACATTTAGCATCCTGGAGTCTGACCGATACTATCTGTGGGTGGCTGTAGTCAAACTGCGGGAAGAAACAGTATTGCACTGACTAACTGTGACCCACAAGAAAGACACTTTGAAAAAAGGTGACCTTCTTGTGGGTCTTTTGTGTTTTAATCAGAATATTGGAAAAGGAGCGGATATGGCTGTAATTAATTTTGAGAAAATTGTGGTGTAAGTGCTTGCAGAAAGAAATCTAATGTGGTAAGTTTTAGTTGTCACTTATAAATCTAAACGTTTAAACGGCTAATGGACTTTGGTTCGGATGCTTAGACAGGAGAATTCTATGAGGAAAACCAGCATTAAAGACATAGCTCTCAAGGCCAATGTTTCAATTGCTACCGTCTCCTATGTACTTAACGGCACCCGTAATGTCCGTCCTGAAACGCATAAGCGGGTGACAGAAGCCATAGAAGAGCTGAACTACAAACCGAACGATATTGCAAAGAGCCTCAAACGCAACCGCACGAATACGATTGGTGTAATCGCAGAAGATGTGACCGTATTCAATGCACCCGATATTATCGACGGTATCAATGACTTCGGGGACCGGCACGACCTGCATATATTGCTTGTCAACCTCCGACTGGATAAGCGGATTGGCCGCAATTTCGGCGATACGGAAGCTTACCGCAAATATGCTGCCAACGCCGTGTCCGAGCTGCTCAGCAAGCAAGTGGATGGAATCATTTATATCGGTGTACATACCCGTGATTTGACCGGCCTTATCGATGCCGAAGGCATACCCATTGTATATACTTACGGTTATACACAGAACGATATATCGATCCAATATAATGATGAGCAGGCTTCCTATGAAGCGATGTCGTATCTGGTCCGTAAAGGACACAGCCGAATCGCGATTATCAGTGGTCTGATGGATTCCATTCCATCCAGACAGCGGCTGAACGGCTACTACAGAGCGGTTACCGATTTCGAGCTGCCCTTTGATCCTTTGCTGATCAAGATGGGGGATTGGGAACGGGAATCCGGTTATCGCTTGACAGCCGAACTGCTTGCGCTGCCGGAGCCCCCAACGGCTATCCTGTCGATGAACGATGTGATGGTTGTCGGTGTACTGCAGGCGGCGGATGAGTGCGGAGTCAGTATTCCGGGAGAGTTGTCGGTAATCGGCTTTGATAACCGGGAATTCAGTGATTACCTGAGGCCGCGCATAACAACGATGGGATTGCCGCTGCATGAGATGGGATATCAGGCCATTGAAGCGCTCTATCATTTAATTAACGGAAACAAGGTACAGACGCTCGTAATGCCGGAATGCCGTTTGATCGAGCGCGATTCGGTCGGAGTATGGCACAGTGATGTGGAACAGAAACAGGAGTGATGTTTCACATCACTTATTTTCCCGCTAATTTAAACGTTTAACTTAGCGGCAGGATGTGAAAGAGGTGATGGCTGATGACTATACTGAGCAATGAGAAATACAGAATCGAACTTAGTGGGCGCGGAGCCATGGAGGCTCTCGTCATGCGGAACGATCCCCATGAGATGAATTGGGTGATAGACCCCGGCTATTTGCAGCAGGCCGGATATAAAGATGACGATGATAAGCTGTTCGGAGAATGGACGATGCGGCTGAACGGGAAAAACTTGCGCAGCGCTGACCTCACTCCGAAAATTATACAAGAGGGCCCATGCCGTGCAACTGTAGAATTTACTGTCTCCCCAGTTGTGGTCACGTTGGTGTATACTTTGGAAGGCGAAAAGTTGCGGTGGGCGGTCAAATTGTCGAATCCTTCGGACAAGCCTGCCAACATCAACGGGCTGCATGTCTGGTTTTCACTGGCTTATGTAATGTACCGTGACGAGAATGTGATCCGCAATATGCGGGAATCCTGCGCTGTGTTCACTCATCTTGGCGGAGATTTCGCCAAATTCGCCGCCGTCCGGCGCAGCAATGAAGGGCCACATCTGGGTGTATACAGCTTGGAAGGCAGAACGGTGGCGACAGGTTCCTATTGCCGGTATAGCAACCGCTTTCTTGAGCAGATTTCGCCTTCGCTGGACGGCCTGCTCTACCATCGGTTGTCACTGGTCGAAGACGGGGCTTCAATGAGTGAATCGGCAGCGGCTGATTGGATTTATGGTAGCGCTTACCAAACATTGAAGCTTGAACCAGAACAGACGAAAGTGTGGGAATATGTCTTTCTTCCGTTCCAGGATATGGACGAATTTTACCGCCGGGGCGAAGTCCTTGGGCATCCGCGCTGGAGCTATACACCTGTGCTGCCGAGGGACGGGGTATTCCAGGCTTCGCTGAGCCTGCCGGATGGCCAGGCTTTGCGCGAACTGCGCCTATACAGTGCGCCTGGAGGCTCTGATGCCATCCGCGAGGAGGATGTTACGGCGCAGGCGCTGCCCCTGACCGGGTCCGGGCAGAACGGCGGAGGCAGCGGGTATACATTGTCTCTTCACCGGAGCGAGCCGGGAGAGCACAAGCTGGAGCTGAGGCTTGAGGATGGACGTCGCGATGTCCTGGTCTGGAACGTGCTGGAGCCGGTCGGCACCCTGCTCAAGAGGCGGGCGGAGTGGCTGGCCGCGAGGAGCTATGAGGGCGCAGAGGCGGCGGAACGGCCCCATGCCTTCCGGCCGCTGTCTAATCAGGGGGAATCGCTAGGTAAGCTGGCGTTTCTGCTGATGAACAACAGGATGACCACTCCCGTGCCGGAGCAGGTAGCCAAGGCTGAGGCTGCTGCGGTGCTGGATATGAAGTCACATTGGTTCGTAGACGGTGATTTTTCCCGGCCGCGTCCTTTATACGGAGACTTCTACCGCATCTACGACTTCGATTACATCGGCCACGTCTTCTATCTGCTGTCGCGGATGGATGGCGGGCTGCTGAAGCTGAATCCGCCCCGGGTATATCTGGAGTGGGCTGCGGAAGTCATGTGCATGCGGCTGGACCCGGATTGCCATCCCGGACAGCGGGAGAAGGACGAGTCAAGCCTGAACGGCGTTTTTATTCTCTACATACAGGAGCTGCTGAAGGATCTGGAGGGTGAGGGATTGTTCGAATGGCACGAGCGGCTGCTGAAGCTATGGGAGCGATTTGGCCGCAGCATGGAGATCGGCGTGCAGCAATACGGCGGGGCGGTTACAGAGCATTTCTACGATAACGCTGGCTTCGGCCCAACCTGTGAAACCCTGTGCCGTCTTGGCATTCCCGGCGAAGCAGCGCGTTACGGACAGCTTATTCTGGCTAACATCGGATTCAGCAATGATTACCGGCTGCAAAATCCGGATCGCTGGTGGGAAGCGTTGTCTCCCATGATCCACTCCTTATGGGGCGGACTTGTGGCCGCGTCGGCGTTGGTTGCTTATGAGCATTTGGGCGACCCTGAATATCTGGAAGCGGCTTACCGCTCCACGATGGCGGTGTTCAACTGCTATGACTGGAACGTACGCTCCACACCGCGCCGTCTGGAGCCCGGCGAAGCGGCTTCGACCTACAGCGTGGCTGCTCCCAACCTGAATATGCCGGAGCTTTCACGGAACCGGTTCGGACAATCGGTGTTCGTGGGCGCAAGCGATCCACTGTTCGCCTCTCTGTTCTCCGGTGTGTCCGGGGATGATTGGGATATGGGTGAGGAACTGGTCGCCTATCTGCTCGGCTTCGGGACGACGGCTTACCTGTACCGGGACAGCGGCGGTCAGATGCGTTGCGTCAACGGGTTCCTTACCGAAGAGGAGGACGGCTGGATTGTGACAAGCTATGCCGCATATCCGTCAAGAGTTCTGCTGCTTGAAGATAAGCTGGAATTCCGCGCTCCTCAAGGTACGCTGCAGCCCAGAGTCCGCCTGCGGGACGGACGGTTCAGTGCCTGCCTGTAAATTACTCTGCTGATCCCGCCGCCGCTATGGGCCGGGGGAACATCCGGTTATGCAAGTTTATGTAGCTTTTAAGTTAAACGATTAAACTCGTTTGACTTGAAATAAATAGCTTTGACATAAGGGAGGAAACAAACATGAAGTTTGGCAAACGCAATCTGGTTCTGTCTCTTGCACTAACGATGGCGTTCTCCGCGCTGGCGGGCTGTTCGGGCAATTCGAACAACTCAGGCAATGCCAAAAATGCGGCAACAGAGGCACCGAAGGCATCGGAAGCGGCGGCGGACAATAAGGATGCGTCCGCGAAGGACGTTACCCTGGAACTGTTGTATTGGGGGGATGATGTGCAGAAGAAGCTGGTTGAAGCAGCCGCAGAGAAATATACGGCCGATACCGGAGTCAAAATCAACGCGCAGGTACTGCCGGCAGACGGCACCTTCGACACCTTTATCCAGACCCGGCTGCAATCCGGCGAGCTGCCGGACATCAGCTACATGGGTGAAGGCGACATTCAAAAGTACAATGAAATGGGCATTCTGGCGGATATCTCCGATCTGCTGAAAGACGGAAGTATCCCCGAGAAGCTACCGGCAATTACCATCCATTCCCCCGAACAAAAGGTAATCGGTGTGGGACTCTCCAACCAAATGGAGCTGCTGTTCTACAGCAAATCGAAATTTGACGAAGCCGGTGTTTCTTATCCTCCTACCAAAGTAGAAGACGCCTGGGATTGGGATACTTTTGTAGCCAACGCTAAGAAGCTTACCAAGGATTCGAAGGGCAAGACGGCTGCAGATGCCGGGTTCGATGCTTCACTTACCGAGAATTATGGTCTGGGCTTTACTGCCGGCCGCGAATTCCACCATTTCTGGGCAGCCAATGCGAACGGCGGCGGTATTGTATCACCGGACGGTAAGGAGTTCCAATGGGATTCACCGAAGAGCGCAGAGGGCATTCAAAAGCTGGCTGATCTGGTCAACAAGGATAAGGTAGCTTCTCCATTCACCTACACTTGGAGCACAGGAATTGGTTCCGCTGTAGACGCGCTCAGTGGCGGATATGCTATGGCGATCAGCGGTTCCTGGGATTTAGCCAACATCAAAGGCAACGAGGACATCGGGGTTGGCGTGCTGCCGAAAATGGAGAAGGCAGTAACAATGAACGCTGGCGCTCCGCTGGTTGTGTACAATACCTCCAAACATATCGAAGAAGCCAAAAAATTCTACGCCTACATGGTTAACCCTGAGAACAGTCTGGAGCTGCTGAAGAGCGGTGCATGGCTGCCGAATCAGGCAGACTGGTATACGGATCCTGCCCTGGTGGACAAGTGGACCGGCGATCTTCCGGAAAGTGCCAAAGAAACAATTCTCAGCTACTCCACCACTAAGGATGCCATCGTGCAATGGCCTGCTTATTATGTTCCGGCTTACCTGAAGATGAATACGGAGTATGAGAAATCAATCGACCAGGCGTTGTCCGGCAAGAAGAGCGTTAAGGAAATTTATGATTCGATCATGCCGGCGATTAAGAAGCTGTGGGAAAGCGGTAAAGTGTCCTAGAACTGACATCACTAATCCAAAAGTATAAAGCTTTTATTTGAAAAGAGGGCTGTGCTTATGAACCCAGAGAGCAAAACCGGTGTGGCACCCGTCTATGTCAAGAAACACGCCAAAGGCGCCACCAAGGAGGCGGTTGCCGGATATTTATTTGCAGCGCCCGCCATTATCGGATTTTTGGTGCTGACGCTCTACCCGATGCTGGCCAGCTTATTTTACAGTTTTCATAAAATTACAATTTTGAGCGGAAGTCAGGTAATGGACTGGATCGGGCTGGATAACTACAGATATATATTCAACAATCCCAGCTCCGAGTTCAAAAAATCGATAACGGTAACCTTGATATACGCTTTCGTCAATGTGGCGCTTGTGATCTTCTTTTGCCTGATCGTTGCACTGTTGCTGAACCGCAAGTTTATCGGCAGAAATATGCTGCGGGCCATCTTCTTTCTGCCGTCCGTGGTGCCGATGCTGGCGACTACGATTGTGTGGCAAATGCTGCTGCAAAATCAGGCCAAAGGCGGACTTGTCAACTGGCTTTTGCTGCAGTTGGGAATAGCGCCCGTAGAATTTCTGACGGACCCGATCCGGATTTTCGAGACCTTGTTCATCATGAGCTTGTGGACCTGCGGCGGGACGATTGTTGTCTTCATCGCCACATTGCAGGATGTCCCCGGCGAACTGCTGGAGGCCATTGAAATGGATGGCGGCAATGCGTGGCACAAGTTCCTGAAGGTGACTTACCCGACGATCAAGCCGGTGCTTTTCTTCCAGTTGATCATGTGCATGATGACTTCCATCCAGATTTATACCCAGAGCGTGGTGCTGTCGAGAAACGGCGCGCCTGACCGGATGACCTATTTCATCAACGTTATGATCTATGATCACTCCTTTGTCCAAGTGGGCATGCGCGGGCTGGCGTCCGCAGAGGCCTGGATCGTTTTCCTGATTACGATGGTTATTACCGGCGTATTATTCTACTTTCAGGGCTCGTTTAAACGGGACGATTCCATGGGCAAAAGAAAGAGGGTGAGATTATGACGGCATCGGCAACGATGAAATATTCCAGCATCAAGCGGGCAAAAAGCAGAAGCAAAGCCATTCATATGGCGCTCATTACGCTGTCCTGCCTGCTCGGGGTGATCTTCGCTTTCCCGCTGTACTGGCTGTTGCGCGGCGCTTTCGTCAGCCATTCGGAGATCTTGGCGCGTCCGCCCGTGTTCTTCCCGGAGCAGCTGAATGCGGATAACTTCAAGCTGGGGCTGGAGCGCATTCAGTTCTGGCGGCAGCTTTGGAACTCGGTGTCCATTGTCGTTCCTTATGTGATCGGCACCGTGCTTACGACAAGCTTTGCCGGCTATGCCTTCGCCAAGCTGAAGTTCCCGCTGCGCGGGATGTGGTTCGTGCTCGTCATTAGCAGCATGATGCTGCCGAGTGCGGTAACCCTGCTGCCGCAATTCTCGCTGTACACTTCGCTTGGACTGGCTGGCAAGCCAGCGCTGATCATTCCCGCCTTTTTTTGCGCGGGCGGCAATGCTTACTTTGTCTTTCTGTTACGGCAATTCTTCATGACCATTCCAGGTGAATTAAGCGAGGCGGCCAAGATTGACGGCGCGGGCCATTTCCGCATCTATTCCCGCATTATGCTGCCGCTGATTCGCCCGGCGATGATTGTTGTTGCACTGTTCAGCTTCATCAACTGCTGGAATGAATTTTTCTACACGATGATTTATTTAAAGACGGAAGCTGACTATACCCTGCCGATGGGTCTCTACATCGTCAACGGGATGCGGATTCCGAACTATGAACAGGTTATGGCGCTTGCGCTGGTCGTTACGGCTCCCTGCCTGGTGTTTTTCCTGATCGGCAACAAATATTTTGTGGAAGGTATTACGTTGACGGGGATTAAAGGTTAGAGAGGAGACAAGACAAAGATGGCAACAAAGAAATGGAATCGAAAGATTTGGGTAGCGGCCTTGTGTACGGCCGTTACCCTGAATGCCGGGATTGTGCCGGCATCGGCGAACTATACGACGGATTTTGTGCATAAAGGGGTAGGCACGGATTATGGTCCGGCGAAGTGGAAGGATAGCAACCAAATCGTCAAGCAGCCGGTGGATTTCAGCCAGGAAACTATCGGCCAGATGATGAAGAAAATGGAGGACTTTGATTTTGCCAAGTTCGCCAAAGACAATGCCGACCTGCCGTGGCTCGATTCACTGCTAGTCAATAGCGGCGTCATTCCCGACGATAATGTCGGTGACGACAGCAGCGCTAATATGCTGTTCAGCCGCGGCAGCGCCCTGTACATGAAGACACAGGACAATTCGCAGCTTGGTTTTGTCGGCACGGTGCATTATGCGGATACGCTCAACAAGGATACGATGTACAACATCTCCCTCTCGACGGGCGGCATGGTGGAGGACAAAGACAAACGCCAAAATTATCCCAGTCACGAGAATCAGACCTACAGCAGCGGCGGGCTGGAAATCAACCAGCGCAAATTCATTTCCGCCTACAACAGTGCCGTTACCCTGCTGAAGCTTACCAATAAGGGAAGCCAGCCGGTCACAGTAACGATGACGGTCAAATCGCCATTTGTCTCCAAGGCGGAAGGTGATGAACTCATTGGCAATCGGGTTGCCGCTCCGATCATGGTCGGACGGGCCGGTGAAAAGTATGTGGAAGCAATGTCCTATGTCGATGTTCACTTAAGCGGAGACGGCATGAGTCCAGCGGGCAACGATCTCGTCAAAGAGATCACCGTTCCGGCAGGCGGATCGGTTGACCAGAAGGTCGTCATGGGCTGGCTGGCAGAAGAGATTCCTGCCTCCAAGACGCAGTATGCCGACTTCAAGGCAGCTAATAATGAAAAGGCTTTCTCAGATCAGGTTAAGCAGTACAACGAGTGGTGGGCGCAAAACATTCCGTACATTGATGTTCCGGACGAGAATGTGAAGAAGGTGCTTTACTATCGCTGGTGGAGCAACCGCTATAATCTGCTGGAGGCTAACATTCCCGGAAATGACTGGCAGTTCCCGATGAATATGGAGGGGGTGCTCGGCTATAACAACGGCATCACGGTCAGCGTGCCGTGGGCGCTGCAGGATTTGAAATGGCTGCGCGATCCATCTTATGCTTACGGCACATGGCTGGCCCAAGGCGAATATTCCGAGAATGCCAACTATAAGAACAACCCTGGACGGCCCAACATCTGGACCTGGGATATGATGCAGAACTCGTCGCAGGTAGGCTGGGAAGCCTACAAAATCTACGGCGGCGGGGATAAGGTGCTGAAGAAATTCGCTGATTTCTCAGCGAATGATGTAACCGGCACGCTGGCTCATTTCAAGGGCACAGATCCGGATCTGGTCTACTATAACCACGGGCCGATTACCGGCAACGACGGCGACACGGTCTCGATGCACTGGAAAGGCGGCGGCAACTATGCCCGTCTGGACGGATCGTCCACAGAGTATGCCAATGCAGTAGCCGCGCAGCAAATGTATGAGCAGCTTGGCGATAAGACAAAGGCCGCGCAGATGAAGGAGATTGCCGGTAAGATCCAGCAGGCCATTTTGACGAATATGTGGTATGACAATAAGGATTTTGACGGTGACGGTAAAGCGGATACCAACGGCGACGGCAGCTTTTTGCATAAAAAAGTGGAAGGCAGCAAGGATGTATTCGATCCGTGGCGCGACAATAACATGTTCGTGTTCAACTTCGGCGTCGTGCCAAAGGCAGGGGAGACTGGATATGAGTCCAAGTATTTGACCCAACTGTACGACTACGCTGATCCGGATTATTATCCGATCTTCCCATTCTTCACTGCTGATCAGAACAGCATTATGAAGCGGGTGGATGCGTTCAAGAACGGCGAGACGGATGCCTTCGGCACCGACCAGTTCGCTTGGTGTAACTTCGGCAATTATATTAATACTATCCGTGCTTCACTGCGCTATTACCCCGTGGACAACATCAACAGTGACACCTATAAAACACTGTTCGACTGGGGCGCATGGCTGCATACAGTGAATCCGGGCAATACGGATCATCTGGATTCCAATGAGTTCTTCTGGCTGGAGGATTATTTCTTCGGCACCCCTTGGACCAAGGATAACCCGCCGAACCCGAGCGGCAAAATGGTGCGGGCATGGATTCACCACGATACGCTGGGGATGATGAATTACACGGTCATGGAGGATATGGCCGGACTGCAGCCGAGAACGGATGACAAAATCGAGCTGTGGCCGATCAATGTAAAATATGACCACTTCGCAGTGGACAATGTGCGTTATCATGATGCCAACCTGTCGATTGTCTGGCAGGACCCGGCAAAATATTCGGACAGCAATCCATACTACAAAGGCATTCCAGCTGGCTATTCACTCTTCATTAATGGTGAGCGTGTGATGACCACCAATGAAATGTCGCATATCATTTTTGATACAGCTACAGGCAAAGTGGAAAAACCTTCGGGTGATGTTCCGGGCGCTGTAGGCGACAACTCGAAGACGCAGGTATTATTCCAAAAAGGCAGCGCTGTCAAACTGGCTGCAGCCGATGACACTTCGCTGGCCGGCAATGCAAAAGCGGTTGATATGTTCAACAAAGCCGGCATTGACGTTGTGCATAGCGGTGAGAATCTGGCGCTTGCGGCTGGAACCACTATTGAATCCAGCTATATCAAGAGCGGCTCGGATGTGAAGAATCTGGCGGACGGCTCAACGATTGCTTCCATCAATCATACGTCCAATACGGCTTTGTTCGGCGGCTCGCCGAATCCGTCCGATACGGTGACCTTCAAGTTCGACAGCTCTCAGACGGTGGATAATGTGAAGGTCTACTTCTACAACGACCGGCGTCCTAACGGCTATGACGCTCCGCAGACCTTCGGCGTAGAATATCTGGATGCTGACGGTACGACCTGGAAACCGGTGGAGGGGCAATTCCGTTATCCGGATTATGTAACCTCCAACTATAACAATGTGGAGTTCAAGGCGGTGAATACGGCGGCGATTCGCGTTAATTTCACCCATGCTTCGGGGTTTGCAACCGGCATCAAGGAAATCCAGATTTACAACAATAATCTGAAGGTTACGCCTGCGGCCAACCGTGCGCCGAAGGTGATGCTCGATACGCCGGTGAAGGTGGAGCAGGACGCTCCGCTAACCCTTGTACCGACAATCCAGGATGACGGTCTGCCAAGCGGCAAGCTGACCTATCAGTGGAAGCTTGTCTCCGGTGAAGGCCAGGTCGAAGCGCCTGTGCTGGATCAAGCTGTCCTGAAAGCGACGTTCAAGACGGTTGGCGAATATAAATACGAGCTGAGTGTCAGTGACGGAGATCAGGTTACCAAAGTCGATGTGCCGGTTACCGTATTCGTAGCGACCGCCGAACTGTCCGATATGATCGCGAAATTCGCAGATCGGAGTTCGGAGCAGGGACCACTTGTGCGGAATCAGGCCGACTTTACGCCTGAATCATGGCAGGGGCTGCAAACTGCGCTGACTGCGGCTAAGGCGCTGCTCGCCAAAGACAAATACACCCTGGAGGAAGTCCAGACCACAACGGACCAGTTGCGGTCGGCCATAGACAGCCTACGCTATAGAAATGCGGCTCTGCTCGCAACGCCAAGCGCTTCGTATACTTCGGCTTGGGAGAATGTGTACGCGATTAATGACGGTTATATCCCGCTTATTTCGAATGGTCTTGGCGACAAGGATATTGAAACCCAATACGGAAACTGGGGCGGTCCCGGCAGCAGCCACTGGGTACAATACTCGTGGAAACGTCCGGTGACTCTCTCCGGAAGCTCGCTGTATTTCTTCGATGATGGCGGCGGAGTGATCGTTCCTGCCGACTACAGCTTCGAATATTGGGACAGCGCGTCGGGTAAATTCGAACCTGTCAGCGGTCTGAGCGAGAAGAAGACGGAGAAGGACAGCTTCAACGAGGTCACCTTTAATGAGATTACGACCGACAAGCTGCGGCTGACGATGGTGAAGCAAGGCGGCTCCTATACTGGACTTAAGGAATGGCGTGCCATTTCGGCCAAAGCCGGTGGGGAAGAGCCGATTCCGGCTGATCACGGAGCAATTACAGCCATTGAGCCGGTCTCGGTCAATACAACGGTAAACGTAATGCCAGTTCTGCCTGCCAAAGTGACTGTAACCTATGCGGACAAAACAAGAGGGCAGGCAAGCGTGGTGTGGGATGAAGTTCCACCGAACAAGCTGACCATTGCCACCGACTTTGCTGTTCTGGGCAAGGTGGAAGGAAGTGAGCTGCGGGCAAGCTGCCGCATCTATGTCAAGTATGACAAGACGCGTCTGAAAACGGCGATCGATACGGCTGCCGACCCGGCAGTGAACGAAGATAACTACAGCGGAACGCCGGAACAGTGGGAAACGCTGCACGCCGCTCTGCTGGCTGCAACAGAGGTCTACAAAAATGACTCATCCACCGAAGGCGATATTGATACGGCTTACAAAGCGTTGAAGAACGCTTTTGAAGCTCTCAAGCCGGTGGAGGAGCACAATGCTTCCATTAGCGGTATCACGATTCCGGGCGGTTCGCTGGATCAGGTGGCGAAGGAAATTATTGTGCCTGAGACTACGACCCTAAATCAGTTGAAAGAGGGATTAACTGTACGGGCTGGAGTTACCTTTGCCGTCTATGAAAACGATGCTGTCACTCTGGCAACGGATTTGAAAACGGGATACAAAGTGAAGGTAACGGCTGCCGACCAGACTACAACGCGCACCTATACGCTGATGCTTGTAACTGTTAATCTGCCGGTCAATACCAGTCTGTTGGAGGAAAAGCTTAAAGAAGCGAAAGGTTTGAAGCAGGAGCTGTATACCGAAGCAAGCTGGAAGGCTCTCGCAGAAGCCATAAGCCATACCTCGCTGCTGCTGGAGAGTGGGTCCGCTACGCAGGCGGACATTGATGCGGCGTTAAGCAGATTGGGGTCGGCAATTGCCGGATTGAAGCTGCTTCCGTCCGCAACGCCGACACCAACGCCGACACCATCACCGACGCCAACGGCTACGCCGTACGTTCCATCGTCCGGTTCCGCCACTAGTTCGCCTACACCGAAACCAAGCCCTAGCGCGACCGCTGCCGTAGGCAAAGGCAGTATCGCCGTGCAGCCGGTTGTGCTGGCGGACGGAACGGTCAAGGTGCAGGTAGCCGCCGGTGATATCGAAGCTGCCGCCAAGGACATCAAAGACGGCACGTTGACAGTCACTGTTAAAGCGGCGGCTGGTGTGAAGCAAGTGGCGGTAGAGCTTCCGCTGCAAGCGCTGGCCGCAGCGAAAGCGGTGACCACGCTGAAGCTTGAGACCGGCTCGGCGGATGTGATCCTGCCGCAGAGCTTCCTGAAATCGTACACGGGTAACAGCAGCCTCACGTTGCTGGTCAAGGCCGTGGACGTTGCGGGCCTGCCGGCGCAAGCGGGCGCCCTCAAGGGAGCGGGAACGGTCAACGATATCACGCTGAATATTGACGGAGCAGCGCTTCCGGCTACCGCGCTGCAAGCGAAGGGCATCAAGCTGGCGTTGCCTTATGTGTTAAAGGCTGGCGACAAGAGCCAACAAGTGGTCGCCTACACGCTGAGTGATGCCGGAACAGCCAAGATCGTTGCAGGCGGCAAGTACAATGCCGCCACCGGAATGTTCGAATTCAACATGAAGCATAACGGAACCTATGCGGTACTCTGCCCGAACGTTGCATTCACCGATGTAGCGAACGTGGGCTGGGCAGTGGACAGCATTGAAGCGCTGGCAGCCAGAGGGGCTATCCAGGGAACGGAAGCAGGCGCGTTTAAGCCGGGGGACAACGTGACCCGTGCGGAATTCATCAAAATTTTGATGAACGCGTTCGATCTGCTAGATGAGACGGCTGTCCCTGCATTCAGTGATGTAAAATCAGGGGTTTGGTACTCCGGCCCGATTGCCAGCGCACAAAAGCTGGGCATTGTAAAAGGTAAAGCCGACGGCTCCTTCGGGGTTAATGAGCAAATTACCCGCCAGGAAATGGCCGTAATGATCTACCGCCTCGCAGGTATCGTGAATGTTCCATTGAAGAGTGAAGCCGGAGCGGCGACCGCTCCGTTCACCGACCTGAAGCAATTGCCGCAGGATGCCGCTGAAGCGGTGGAAGCGGTGCGCAGCGGCGGACTGATCAACGGCATGCCGGATGGACGCTTTGTCCCAGAAGGACAAGCTACCCGGGCGCAAGCAGCGACTGTCATCTACCGGTTGCTTGGTCAAGCCGAATAAGCGGCTGGCCGGACATTTTCAAGCTTAAGCAAATCTGAAACCAACGAAACGGCTGTCTCCAGCAGATTTTTCTGCTAGTGAGACAGCCGTTTTTATTTTTGAAACTATGGAAATGGTTCGAAGTTCCACGTTTTCCATTGGTTCTAGAAAAAACATATGTTGTCTTAACTGCTCTTACGGGCGGTTCAAATGCGGACATTAAGTATAGCGGAACATTAGGGCAGTTGAGGCCAGTAGGAGACGAGCGAATAGCTGAGCGAGATTCTCTCTCGCATCGATACATATGGATAACGTAAGTCGTTTTTTGAAATAGTTGACAATACTTCACTGACAATATATCTTCAATACATTATTAACCAATTAATACATCAAAGAAAATGAGGGTGAAGTAATTTTATGAAGAAAAGAAGTGCTTTTTTTGCGACATTATCTTTAGCTATGGCAATAACAGCGATAACTGCTTTTGCTTCACCAAGTACAACTCAGAAGAATGTAACTCCTGAATCTATTAATCCCATTAGTAATCCTTTTGTCGAAGGTCAATTTATAAGCCCATTTGTTATTGATACGTCCAACCCCATTGGGGGTACCGTAACGGGAGGCGCAGTTGTACCAAAAACCTTTACTATAAATGTGGGATATGGCCATATTAAACTGCTTATGAAAAACTATAGTAGCAGTTCAGTTACTGTTAACTTAACACACAAAAATTCAGGTTGGGTATATTTTTCGGAGGTAATTTCAGGAAATGGATCTATTGCGTGGAAAAATTTCGAACATGGTTACGAACAAGGCATGCGTGGTGGAGACTATACGCTTCAATGGAGTGGTGGCAGTAGTAACGTTAATGGAGAATTTTTCGGAAAAACTGGTTCATCTATTTCCGATGATACAAATTAATTCAAGTTTTGCTGTTGAGAAAGCTCCCGATTCCCGGGGGCTTTTTTATGCTATAGCACCTCCTGCTAGAGATCGCCTGAGCATAACAACTGCCGGAAGCCCAAACATTCCCCGCAGTTACGACCAGATCCCGTTTGGACAAAATCTCAAGTTCAGTCTGTATAGACCACAATCCCTTTGATTCTTAATAGGGTATTCTTTATAGTAAGATATGGATAAGGAAATGACAATCAGGAGGAAACAAATTTGACTACACAGCAATTAGGAGTTCCACTAGAGGGTTTTGCAGAATTCAGCCGGACCGTAGGTGCGGAAGGCGCGGTGCTGCTGCGCAATGAAGGCCAGGTGCTTCCGCTGCGCGGTGGTGAAACCGTTTCAGTTTTTGGCAGAACCCAAGTGAATTATTACCGCAGCGGTACAGGCTCAGGCGGAAGCGTGCATGTCTCGTATACCACCAATTTATTGGATGGACTGCGCAGTAAGAAGAATCTGGCTGTCAATGAAGAGCTGGCGGCCGTCTACGAGAAGTGGATTGAGCAGAATCCGTTTGACAATGGCGGCGGAGCCTGGGCAGCAGAGCCTTGGAACCAGAAGGAAATGCCGCTAACGGATGAGCTGGTGTCGCAGGCAAGAAGCAAATCGGACAAGGCGATTATCGTCATCGGACGTACGGCGGGAGAAGATCAGGATAATGCTGACGCGCCGGGGAGCTACCAGTTGACGGCGGATGAGCAGACGATGCTGAAGCAGGTGACGGCTTATTTTGAGCAAACGGTCGTTGTACTGAATGTCTCGAATATTATCGATATGAGCTGGCTGAACGATAACGGCTATGCGCACCCTATTTCAAGTGTGATTTACTCCTGGCACGGCGGGATGGAAGGGGGCAATGCCATTGCCGATGTACTGGCAGGAGAAGTGACGCCAAGCGGTAAATTGACGGATACGATTGCGTATTCGATCAAGGACTATCCTTCGACTGCAAACTACGGTAATGAATTCAAAAACTTCTATCAGGAAGATATATATGTGGGGTACCGTTATTTTGAAACCTTCTGTCCCGAAAAGGTTCAGTTTGAGTTCGGCTACGGGATCTCCTACACTACATTCTCCATCGAGCCGGAAGAAGCCAGGCTGGTCAGCCGGGCAGGCAAGACCTTCGCTGAGATTGGGGTAACCGTAACGAATACGGGAACCGATTTTGCCGGAAAAGAGGTTGTACAGGTCTATTACGAAGCTCCGCAAGGCAAGCTGGGACAACCGGCCAAAGTGCTGGCAGCCTTCGGAAAGACCGGGGTTCTTCAGCCGGGAGAGTCGCAGCGTCTGACGGTGAGCTTCCCGGTTCATTCGATGGCCTCCTATGATGACGCTGGCGTGACCGGGCATCCTTCGGCCTATGTGCTGGAAGCGGGAACCTACCGTATTTATGTGGGAAGCAGCATTAAGAAGGCAGAAGAAGTACTGGTAGAGGGACGAAGCGGCTATGTGCTGGAGGCTCTTGAGGTGGTGGAGCAGCTGCAGGAAGCGCTGGCGCCAACCGAAGGGTTCACCCGGATGATGCCTGGAGCCCGCAAGGAAGACGGTTCCTATGAATTGGTATACGCTGCCGTTCCAACACGCAAGGTTTCGATGAAAGAGCGGATTGAGCAGAATCTGCCTGCAACGCTTACGCAGACCGGGTATCAAGGCTATACCTTAAGAGATGTGCATGACGGAAAAGTAGAGCTGACCACCTTCATCGCCCAACTGAGCGATCAGGATCTCGCGGTAATTGTCAGAGGCGAAGGGATGAGCAGTCCGCTGGTTACACCGGGTACAGCGTCGGCCTTTGGCGGGGTCAGCGACCAGCTGTTCAGCTATGGCATTCCGGTAGCTTGTACCGCAGACGGCCCTTCCGGGATTCGGATGGACAGCGGACACAAGGCGACTCAGGTTCCCATTGGAACGCTGCTTGCGGCAACCTGGAACGCGGAACTGGTTGAAGAGCTCTATGTTATGGAAGGCCGGGAGCTGGTCAGAAACAGCGTGGATACTTTGCTTGGACCAGGGCTGAATATCCGCCGCAGTCCGCTGAATGGACGCAACTTTGAGTATTTTTCGGAGGATCCGCTGATTTCCGGCGTTTTTGCGGCAGCATGCACACGCGGGATTATGAAAGGCGGCTCTAATGCCACCCTGAAGCACTTCGCCTGCAACAACCAGGAGAAGCACCGCAGCAAGGTGGATGCAATCGTATCGGAACGCGCGGTCCGCGAGATTTATCTTAAGGGCTTTGAGATTGCGGTAAAAGAAGGCGGAGCGAACTCGATCATGACCTCCTATAATCCGGTGAACGGACATTGGGCCGCTTCCAATTATGATCTGAATACCACGATTCTCCGCGGAGAATGGGGCTTCCAGGGCATCGTAATGACGGACTGGTGGGCAATTATGAACGATGTTGTGGATGGAGGTCCGGCAGACCGCAAGAATATGAACTGGATGGTCCGTGCACAAAATGACGTATACATGGTTGTCAGCAATTATGGCTCCGAGGTCAACGCATATGATGACAACACCCTGGATTCACTGGATAATGGCTCAGTGACCCGTGGAGAGCTTCAGCGTTCTGCTATGAACATCTGCCGGTTCATTATGAATGCGCCGGTATTCACAAGACCCCATGTGAGCGAGGAAACGGTCGAGAGCTTCAAGGCGAACTCTGCCCTTTCGGCAGAACATGCACAGTCTCTGGCACAGAACGCACAGGTGAAACCTTCCGAAGCGGGATCGACCTTTGTAAAAGTGGAACAAGCAGGTGAGTACCGGATTATCGTGGGTATCATGTCCACAGAGACGGAACTGGCACAAAGCGCATGTAATGTGACCCTGAACGGTCAGACGATGGCGACTATTCAGACGAATGGCACAGACGGCAAGTGGATCAAACAGAAGCTTGTGAAGATTGAACTGGAAGCGGGCTTGTATGAGCTGAAATTGGATTTTGTGAAGCCGGGTCTTCAGATTGACTGGATCGAATTCAAGCAGGTGTAAGCAGCTTTCATTGATAAATAAAAGGGAGAAGAGAGTATCTTAAGGGTACTCTCTTTTTGCTGTCTTCAGAGGGGCAACTAAAGGGGGCTGGGTAGAGGGATTTGGAGATATTTGTCGAATTAACTTAGGTATAGCTTGTATGTGAAGGAGGTGAATCCCGGTGCTGCTGTCAAAAGCTTGCGCAGACATAGGCATACGGGAAAGGCAATGTGGAACTGGCTGAAAACGTCCAAAGCATCAGCGACTCAAGAGGATATTCAGAACCAACCGGCTGAGACTCTTATAGAATCTTCCCATCCCAAGATCATTATTATCACCGGAACCAGCGGTGCGGGGCGGAAAAGTATTGCCAAGCAGCTTAGTGCTTCGCTGGGAATCCCCTACATCCTTCCGTATACTACACGTTCGGCCCGCCCGCAAGAGGAGGATGGGCAACACTATCATTTTATCTCTGACGGTGAGTTTCAGGCGATGGCGGAGAAAAATGCATTTTTCCAGAGGGTCCATTTGGAGCGGGGGCACTACGGAATTGCATGGGTGGACCTTGAACAAGGCCTTGAAGAGCATAAAGCTGTCATCGTTGTAGTGAATCATGAAGGCGCCAGCGCATTTCGGAAGAAATACGGCGAAGAGGCCTTGCGGGTTTTCTTATACGTCACGAAGAATGATATCCAGCTTCGATTGGAGCGGGAAGCGGTGCCGTACGGCATTGTAGATGAATATCTGGGGAATTATACGGAGGAAGTGGCCTTTAAAAGGGAGTCGGAGTATCTACTGCAGAACATGGACCCGGAGATTACGGTCCAGAAAATTAAGGAGTTCTTACAGACGAAAATATAGGTGGCGGGGAATAGGTGTACCGCAATCAAACATAGAGGGGTAAAAGCATAAGTGAGCAGACCGCCTTTGGATTAAGGGCGGTCTTTTTGTCGGAAGGAAACAGGTCTGCATCATTCTCTGCCAAAGCCGCATACCCTCTCGTTCATCCGAATAAAATATACCATTCGTGGTTCCCGGATAGAGAGGATGGTCATATGCAAATTCATGTTGTGCAGTCAGGTCAATCCCTGTATGGTATTGCGGAAGCCTACGGGGTAACCCCAAATGAGATTACCCTAGCCAATCAACTGTCTGCACCCGGAAGGCTGGTGGTCGGGCAGACGATGGTAATTCCAATTACAGGTATGTACTACTGGGTGCGGCCAGGGGATAGCCTATATAGCATCTCGCGAAGATTTGGTGTTAACATCAATACTTTAGCCGCTAGCAATCAGTTATCCTTGAACAAACCCTTGCCCATTGGGCTTCGCCTGTATATCCCGCCTGGGCCTAAGCGGAACGCGGAAGTTAACGCCTATGTCGAGCCGAGAGGGGAAGAGGTATCCCAGAGCTTACAAAGTGCCGCGACAGAAGCAGCACCCCATCTTACGTATCTGGCCCCCTTCAGCTTCCAGGTTCAGCGGGATGGCTCCCTTGCGGCGCCGCCTCTGGACAATCTGGCCTCCATCGCCAGGCGGAGCGGGGTGACGCTGATGATGGTCGTGACCAATCTGGAGAATGCCCAGTTCAGCTCAGAGCTGGGGCGGCTTATTCTGAATGATCCTGCCATCCAGGACCGGCTGCTTACGAACATTATTAACACAGCAAAGCAGTTGGGTTTCCGTGATATCCATTTTGACTTTGAGTTTCTCCGCCCGGAGGACCGTGAGGCGTATAATCGTTTTTTGCGGAGGGCGGCGGCCCGGATTCATCAGGAAGGCTTCCTGTTGTCCACTGCGCTTGCACCTAAAACAAGCAGAACCCAAGTGGGGGCCTGGTACACCGCACATGATTACAAGGTGCACGGTGAAGTTGCTGACTTTGTGATTATTATGACGTATGAGTGGGGGTACAGTGGTGGGCCGCCAATGCCGGTCTCCCCGATCGGACCTGTCCGCAAGGTGCTGGAGTATGCCTTAAGCGAGATGCCGGGGTCGAAAATCATGATGGGGCAGAACCTCTACGGCTATGATTGGACCTTGCCTTACGTTGCGGGCGGAGCCTATGCCAAAGCACTAAGTCCCCAGGCCGCGATTGATTTGGCCAGAACCAGGAACGCTGCAATTCAGTATGACTATAAGGATCAGGCACCGCATTTTGACTATACGGATGACTCCGGCAAGCAGCATAAGGTCTGGTTCGAGGATGCCCGGTCGATTCAGGCGAAATTCACGCTGCTGAAGGAGCTGGGCCTTAGAGGAATCAGCTATTGGAAGCTGGGGCTTCCTTTTCCGCAGAACTGGCTGCTGATCGAAGATAACTTCCAGGTTGTTAAAAGATAGCCGGACCGTCAATATTATAGGCGCAGACCAAAAGACACCTCAGGGGGTGTCTTTTGTATTTTTGCTCATCTCGACTGCAAGCTCAGCCGCTGTTTCCCATTAACCCCTTCAGTCCGTTAAAAAAGGGTCTAATGGTCTTGATCATCCCGTAGCCCATCTTCATTACCGGCATCGCCTTCTGGATAAATCCCAGGAAGCGCAAACCGCCGCCAAGCCCTGATGCTAAGCCTGCGCCTGCTCCCGAGCCGCCCAGGAGTGAGCCGATAAGCGGCATGAATGCGGAGACTTCTGCTTTTTGCCGGCGGCTGGACCGTTTTTTACCGGATGCTTGGGTTGTACTTGTATGGGGTCTGGAGAGAATCAGCACGTCCTTTTCTACCCCGGTTATATAGCCTACATACGAACGTCCGTCATGAAGTGTAATGCAGACCGGCCGGCCCTTCAGCGCCTTGGCCCGCTTGCGCATTGTAGTTGGCTGTCCCATGTGTCGTTCACCTCTTCGCTCTATTTACTCTTATATTACTCAGCAAATGGCTTGGGGCTTGTGCGAACGGGAAATTTTCTTAGGGAAAAGCACTGCAATTCAAGTCAAAACTACAGCAGCCGGCTCTGCTAAGATCGATAGTGAAAGGAGGGAGCACCGCATGTACGAATGGAATGAGATGGTTCAGCTCATGGTGGATTGGGTCGACGGGGATCTTGCCACAGTGCCTTCACTTCTAAAAATGTCGGAGCAGCTCGGCTACTCGCCATATTACTGCACGAAGCAGTTTCACTCGCTGACCGGAATGACCCTGCGGGATTACATCTGGCAACGAAGAATCAGCCGCGCCGCTTTGGAGCTGCGGGACACGGATGCCCGTATACTGGACATTGCCGTGAAGTTCGGCTTTTCGTCACAGGAAGCGCTCACGCGGGCGTTTGTGAAGGCTTTTAAGATTACACCCTATGCTTACCGGAAGGCACTCAGGCCTATTCCGCTCGCAATTCGCTCTGAAGTGTTCTCCCCTTATCATTATTTGATCAAGGAGCGGGATAAGATGAGACAGGTGCATTTGCAGGAAGCGGAAATCAAGATCGAGCGCATACCGGCCCATAGGTTCATTGGGATCTGGGATGCTGAGGTATCGGACTATGGACAGTTCTGGGGGAACGGGCACGATTGCGATGAGGTATCGGGAACGCTGGAAAGTATGTCCCATCATACTCTGCCTGGACAGCTTGGCCAAACGGCGGGCTGGTTCTATCAGAACGGACAAAAAGGGTACCTGTACGGAATCCCTGTGCCTGCAGACTATAACGGGGAGATCCCTGAGGGAATGCAGATCAGAGATATCCCCGAATCCGAGTACCTGGTCTTCTTCCACCCGCCCTTTGATTATCTAAAGGACAACGGTGAGGTGATGCGGATTGTTGAGCAGGTAGCCTGGAGCTATAATCCGGAGAGTATGGGCTACCAATGGGACGAGGACTCCAAGCAGGATTATCAGCGCCATTTCCCGGAGGGATACGGGTATGCGGTGCTGCGGCCAGTGAAGAAGCTGGGGTAGCGGGGATTGAAGAAGGATGCATCCCAATGGAGCCCGGCAAAAATATTACTTAAAAAAAGAGAAGCGCTCCTGCGCTTCTCTTTAGGTCTTTAAGTGCACTATAATCTTTCAGCTAATGTTCCAAGTACTTCCTTAGCAAGTGTCTCTCCGCGAAATTCCAAAGCTGCCACTGTCTGAAGCAGTTCGGCTTGCTGTTCCCGCTGTTCCCGGGTCCATGACTGCTTAGAGGGACCGGATTTGACAGAAGCCGGATCAGTCATGCATTTGTAAAAGTCTGCAAGCAATGAAGCCATCTGTGTGTACAATTCTGCCAGTTCGGACAGAGCCGGAGATCCAGGACGGTTATCCAGCAGCGGCAGGGATTCTTGCAGGTAAGCGGCAGCGCTTCTGCGGGCATCGGTTAATCCCATCATACAAAAGTGGTTCACCCCCAGTCTGCGTGCAAAATCCTTGTCACTTGCGTTTCTATACCAGGCCTCATCCAAGAGCCCTTCCTGCCAGGCCTCAAAAGCCTTGTAACCAAGGCTATAACCTCTATTCCCGGCAGTATTCATCGAATCCACCTTGATGCTGAGCGAAGCATACAGATTATCTAATGCTGACGGGACATGCCCCTGGCTGCCTATACGTACAAGCATGTAAGGCCAATGATCCACGTTCAGGTAACCCTTGCTAACCTTCATGTCTTCCAGAAACTCCGGATCATTACGAAGTTCCTCAAAGGTTTCATCGTCAAAATAACTGCGGCACAGCAGAGTGCCGCCAGCATCCAAATACCCGGTGATCACCCCCCACTCAGGAGCGACCCGCAGGTTGATAGCTATGGGAAGCTGATGATTACGTAGGCTCTCCAGGATGTTGTGCTTTTCCAATCTGCGCTCCTCAGGATTCAGATGGTTGGCCCAAACGGCGGTTAGCCCATAGGCGCTAAACGCCGGATCGGAGTAGTTATAGGCCACAAGTGCATCGGCCGAGCTGTAATCCCACATAGGTGTAAAAGAAATTCTCCAGCACGCCCCCGACACGCCCATAATCTGCTCGTAGGTAGTATCTACTCCTCTTGCTGTCAGAGACAAAAGAAGTGCCCCGGCCCAGGAGCAGTCCATATCTCTGCCAAAGCCCAGCTGGCCTACCCCCTCTATAATGCAGTGCTCATGGGGAGATTCCGTTCGAAAGAGCCGTGTCCGGTCTGGGGTATAGTGAATCTGTTCACCTTCCGCACAGCTTACCGCATGAATGCCTTCCTCATTCAGATATAGAAGCAGCAGGTAGTCGTTGCCATCATTGTCGATCAGACTTGGAAAAAGCTCGTGGCTGGCGGTGATCTGTTTCCACTGAAAAAACTCATAATGCTTCATCTTGTTAAGTACATTGCGGCTCGCCTGTTCATTGCCATAGGCGGCGAATACGATATCAAGCTCGCTTTGGCTGGCAGCATAGCCTGTGGAATGAATATCAATGGTAAGCAGATTGTCATTCAGCACATAAGTAGCATAGACTCCGGAAGGAGTCTCATATTTCAGGAGCAGCAGCTTCAGGCGGTCGCTCTTGATGGATTCGGGAAAAGTTAACATACTGACCGCAAGATTCAATCTGCTGCCGACAACGAATTGATTTACGAAATGGGTGACATCATAGGCCTCCTGGCCATCGGTATAAACAGCGCTAAGTACGACCAGCTTTTGGGGCAGCAAAATACTGTCTATAGAGTGGCCCAATATGGTGGACAACAGTGGAAGCGTGGTGGTTTCAGGCAGTGATTTACCCGTTTCCCATTTGGAAACCGCCTGGGCGCTGACATTTAGCTGTTCCGCCAGTTGTTCCTGTGACATGTGTTTTTCTTTACGGAGTCTTGCAATCCGCTTGCCTACTTGTTCGCTGCTGATCATAGTACATCTCCCAAGGTTCAATTCGACGTCGTAGGTCTATTATAATTCCATCCTCTTGAAAGAACATGGATTAATGGTTGGGTAGAAGGTGAAAAAAGCAACCACAGGTTGAACTGGATGCTATGATCTGTATAACGGGAGGAGAGCCTCTCTTGGTTAGAGAGTGAGGCTGCCTCAGGACAGAGGGGTATCATTTCTATTTTCAATTAAGACATGTGATTTAGGTGTGGGAAGCATAGATATGAATCTGGCAATCGAAACCACCGTCATAAATAATCCCAGCACGGATTGAATCATTATGATCACCATCGCTGGATTGTTATCGATGTTGAAATTAGGAGGTCCGAACGTAGTCATTGTAACAAAGCTCATATAAAAGGCTTGAATTAAGCTGGTACTGCGATCCGCCACGTCAAACCAATTCATTAGAAATTCATATGAAGCGGTAAACCAAAATATAATTTCCACAAAATTATGTATAAGCAAGAGGATAGATCTTCTATAGCTGCGCAGGGTAGCATTCTCTTCATAGTTATCCAGCAGATTGACTTTTAATTGATAAATAAATATCTCAAAGACCCTTAATATTCCGTAGTAAAACAAGATTTGCTTAATAACGCCAATGCTGCTGTATCTCATAATAATTATAGACAGGACTGAAAGCAGAGTATGTGCCAATACCCAGATATCAACGAACAGATACTTCCTTTTATCTTCCCAGCTAGCAAAGGAAATACTCCTTCTGACGATATCGAAGACGGAAATCCTCGACAGGAATTGAATAACAGTCTTCCAAACCCAAACAATCAATATAAATCCCTCTGTATTATTACGTTCATTCATGTGCATTCCCCCAGAAATTAATAGTTAAAGCCCGGAAAAGTCGATATTTTTGACAATTCGGACAGCAACTCAAAAGGAATAAAAAAACGCTTGCTCTCCCGCCAGATTCATGATATATTACTTCTTGCGTTGCATTTCATTAATTTGCGGTCATGGCGGAATTGGCAGACGCGCTGGCTTCAGGTGCCAGTGGTAGCAATATCGTGGAGGTTCGAGTCCTCTTGACCGCATAATAACAAAAAAAGCTTTTGTACTGCTCATCCGGGCAGCGCAGAAGCTTTTTTTTTATCAGTTCCGTTCAATAGGACAGCGCGGTTGAGGCTGAAGGGGACGAGGCCTGTTGCTTGCGGAACCCGGAGGGAGACATGCCGCTCAGCTTATGGAATACCCGGTTAAACTGGGAGAAGCTGTTGAAGCCGCACTGTTCAGCGATCACGGAAATCTTCAGCCGGGTGCTGATCAGCAGCTGCTGGGCATTGCGGATACGGGTCATTTGGATATACTCGGTCAGTGTAGAGCCGGTGACCGACTTGAACTGATGTGATAAATAATAAGAGCTGATGTAGAACTCCCGGGAGATTGAATCCAGAGACAGCTCGCTGTTGAAATGACTGTGGATGTATGCAGTGACCGAATATATTTTTTGCATAATGGAATTCCCCACTTCTTCCAGGACGTAGCTGTTCCGCTCTCTTTGCTGGTACAGGGCACACAGAAATTGCTGAAACAAGCTGTGAATCAGTACAGGATTCAGGGGAGAAGCACCATGTGACAAGGTGAAGATGGAGTTAAGAGGTTCAAACACGGCTCTCCGCGACTCGCCATTCAAACGGTAAATCGGCACTTCCTCTCCAAAAGAGAGAAACATATTCTTGTAAGCGGTTTCTAGACCGGGTATATTTTTGGGCATCGCAAAGTTAATGATCAGCCTTTTGTGGGGCGGACCTACCGGGTATTGTGTCTTGTGCAGCCGGTGCGGACGAAGCAGAACGATATCATATTGCTGAAGGGCATACGCATTCCCCTCGATCATATGGGTGGCTCTGGAATCCATTAATATATGAATCTCGTAAAAGTCATGAAAATGCTGAAACTCCATATTGATGTTATGGGACCGCTGGTCATAATCAAAATAATAAAAAAGCGAATCAGCCGGTGTGTTGATGCTTACGCTATATCCTTGCTCATACAACAAGTCGCTATCAAGCATATCCTGGTCGCCGCCTTAATCTGTAGTATGGACCTATTATAAATCCAGAAAAGCAAAATATGCAATGTATGAGGGGGATCGCAGCAAATATAACGTAGTTTTTGAGGGGAGGGATTTGCTATATTGGCTGTATGAAAGCGGATACAAGGAGTGGTGATCATGTTTTTGACCGAAGAGAAGCTGATCCGGCGTCAGGCGGAGATTGGAAAGTACAGGTACCGCAAGCTGCTGGAGATTGAGGAACTGGAATTCGCAGAGGATGAGGACGGGGCTAACGGTGTGTATCCTGAGGCCGTTTCCTTTGATGGCACAATCAAGCTGCAGGAGCACTGGCGCGGGCGCGACCGTTATGTCTGGCTGCGTACTGTGGTCGAGATGCCTATAAGTACACCCGGCTTCAAAATTGCCGGAAGGTTCGACTTCGGCAAGTCGGGGAGCTTCAACAACTCGGGGTTTGAATCGTTGCTGTTTGTGAACGGGGAGCCTTATCAGGGCGTGGATAACAATCACAGGGAGGTTATTTTTGGGCCGGAGCTAAGCGGGCGGACGGTGGAGCTTGTCTTCCGGCTGTGGTCTGGTCTTGAGGGCGGAGGCCCCGCCGTTATTCAGGATCACCGGATTAGCGAAGCGATGATTGGCTACCTGGATGAAACGATTGATGATTTGTGCTATCTGTCACAGGCGGCGCTGGACACGTACCGGTATCTGGGCAGCGATCAGCCGGAGAAGCAATGGCTAAAAAAAGCGCTGAACGATGCCTTTCGTGAAATTGACTGGTCGGAGCCCGGATCAGAGGCCCACGAAATGTCCCTGTACCGTGCCGGGGCCAGCCTGAACCGCGCCGTGGATGCTATGCCCAAAACCTTTGACATGACGATTACAGCCGTTGGTCATACCCATATTGATGTTGCGTGGCTGTGGCAGCTAAAGCATACGCGGGAGAAAATAGCACGTTCCTTCTCTACCGTACTGCGACTGATGGAGGAGTTCCCGGAATATCAGTTCCTGCAGACGCAGCCGCAATTGTACGACTATCTGAAGCGTGATTATCCCGAACTGTTCGGACGGATCTCGGAGAAAATCAAGGAAGGCCGCTGGGAAGCCGAAGGAGCCATGTGGCTGGAGTCGGATTGTAATATCCCGTCCGGTGAATCCTTGGTCCGTCAGATTGTGGCGGGGAAACGCTACTTCCGGGAAGAGTTCGGGATCGAAAGCAAGTATTTGTGGCTGCCGGATGTATTCGGATACAGCTGGGCATTGCCGCAGATTTTGCGCAAGTCGGGGATCTCCACGTTCATGACGACCAAAATCAGCTGGAACCAGTTCAACCGGATGCCGCATGATACGTTCTGGTGGCGCGGGCTTGACGGTTCCGAAATTTTGACGCACTTCATTACCACTTCGGAGAAGAACGGAGATGCTTACACGTACAATGGCCGGATGACTGCCGCAATGCTGCGGGGGATCTGGAATTCGTATCAGGATAAGGACATCAATGATAACCTGATGTTCACTTATGGCTGGGGCGACGGGGGCGGTGGGCCTACGCGGGAAATGCTGGAGCTTCGACGGCGGTTCGACAAGCTTCCAGGGATGCCTAAGCTGAATATGGGCAGCGCAGGAGAGTATTTTGACGGGCTGCATGAACGGATCGAAAATACTGAAGCTTATGTGCATACCTGGAACGGCGAGTTATATTTTGAATGCCATAGGGGGACATATACCTCTCAGGCCAAGAATAAAAAATACAACCGGCGGCTGGAGTTGCTGCTGCGCGATGCAGAGTGGCTGCATACGCTCACCGGTGTCCGGCGGGGGGATCTTGAAACCGGTTACCCGACAGAAGAACTCCGCGGGATATGGGAGATCCTCCTGCGCAACCAGTTCCATGATATTATCCCCGGCTCATCGATTAAAGAAGTCTACGAGGATAGTGACCTTGAATATGCGGAAGGGGAGGCGCGGTCACTGGCTTTAATTAACAGCTGTAGTGAAGCCGCAGGCACCGTCGCCGGGGAAGAGCGTCTTACGCTGCTGAACAGCTCTATCTGGAATCGTCCGCGGTATGCCGAGTTGCCGGGCGAATCTGCGGATGACACTGTCATCTGTGATATGGCCGGGCAGCCTCTGGAACAGCAGCGGACGGCAGACGGGGGAAGGCTGGTGTATATTCCCTCCTTGCCTGCTCTTGGCACGGCCGTTCTGCAATATGGACGGGGGGAACGGGCTGGCGCCGGCCTCGAGGGGGAATCGCCGCTTGCGGATGCCGCCGGCAACCGCCTGACAACACCTTTGTATGAGGTGGCCTGGAATGAAGAGGGACATTTCACCTCTATCTACGACCGCCGGAACGGCCGTGAGCTCTTGGCACCCGGAAAGCGCGGCAATGTGCTTCAGGTATTTGAGGACAAACCGCTGGATTTTGAAGCCTGGGACATTGATATCTTCTACCAGGAGAAAATGACGGAAATCTCGCAGCTTGAAGAATGCAGTCTGATCGAAAACGGTCCGCTGCGGGCGGTCCTGCGTATGGTCTGGACGTACCATCGCACAACCATCACCCAGAGAATCGTGTTCTACCGTGACACGGCAAGAATTGATTTCCAGACTGAGATGGACTGGCATGGTCATAACCAATTGCTGAAAGTGGCGTTTCCGGTGGATATTCATGCTGTGGAAGCTACCTACGATATTCAGTTCGGCAATGTGAAACGGCCGACGCACTGGAACACAAGCTGGGATTATGCCCGTTTCGAAACGGGAGCCCACCAATGGGCAGATCTCAGCGAGAAGGGCTATGGCGTAGCCCTGCTGAATGATTGCAAATACGGCTATGACATCAAGGACAGCGTGATGCGGCTGACGTTATTGAAGTCAGCAGTCCATCCTAATCCTGAGCAGGATCAGGGCCAGCATGCCTTCACTTATGCGCTTTATCCGCATACCGGTGATTTTGTGGATGGCGGGGTTGTCCAGGAGGCTTGGGAATTGAATAATCCCCTGCGTACGGTTCCAGGAGAGCTGGAGGGCGATGCCTTGTTCTCTATCGAGGGCAAACATGTGCTGGCCGATGCCATCAAGCGTTCGGAGGATGGCAGCCATGTTGTGCTGCGCCTGCATGAATACGCTGGTTCGCAGACCCGGGTCCGCGTGGAGAGCGCTTATCCCATTGTGTCCTGGCAGGAATGTAATCTGATGGAGGAACCGCAGGGTGATTGGCAGGCAGGTGATTTTGTATTCCAGATCAAGCCTTATGAGATTAAGACTTTTAGAATAGATATGGGGAAAAGAGCAAACTGATAGAAAAGAATCTACAGCGGGAGAGGGAGCGGAGTGCACGATGGATAACTACCGGGTGAACAAGGACGAAATCGTTGAAAAGCTGAATCAAGTAACGAATAAGCTGCTGAAGCTGGAACGGCCGGATAATGAAGCAGAGTTGCAGAACTTAGGAGAGGATGCGGGACGACGGGGATATTTTGCCCGTGATTTCGGCATGGAAGAATGGGATTGGCCGCAGGGAGTGGGGCTGTATGGCCTTCAAAAGCTGGAACGGTATTTCAGGGATGACCGTTATGAGAGTTATGCGAAGCCGTGGATGGCCCGTCAACTGGAGAAGGGGCTGCCAAGCCGGAATATCAATACAACCGCCCCGCTGTTGTCGCTAATGGAACTGGAGGAAGCGGAGGCCTTGAGCCTCGAATGGGTTCATTGGCTGATGAATGGCCTGCCCCGGACGAAGGAGCTGGGTTATCAGCATGTCACAACGGGAGCCAGCAAGGATGAAATTACGCTTCATGACAATGAAATTTGGATTGATACGCTGTTTATGGCTATTTTGTTCACGGCTAAAATGGGTGTGAAATATGATAACGCCGAATGGAGACAAGCGTCGCTGCACCAGCTGCTGCTGCATATCAAATATTTGTATGACAAAAAGACGGGTCTGTTCTTCCATGGCTGGCATTTTGCCGGCCGCCATAATTTCAGCGAAGCCTTCTGGTGCCGCGGTAACGGCTGGTTCGCACTCGGCCTGCCGGAGTACCTGGAGCTGATGCGCCCGTATCTGGAGAGCGGAGTCTTCACCTATCTTCAGCAGATTCTGCACGCACAGGCAGAGGCGCTATTGGCCTGCCAGAGCGGGGATGGCCTGTGGCATACCCTGCTGGATGACCCGGACAGCTATACGGAAACTTCCGGTTCAGCAGCCATCGCAGCCGGTATTCTTCAGGGTGCGCGCAGAGGGCTGCTGCCAGAGTCATATGCTAACCAGGCCCTGAGCGCGATCCGGGCTGTACTAGGCAGAATTGACGGTGAGGGCACGGTGCTTGGTGTATCCGGCGGGACACCGATCGGTGCGGCAAAAGAAGATTATAAGCAGATCATTATTGCCCCTATGGCCTATGGCCAGGCGATGGCTATCGTCGCGCTGGGAGAAGCGCTGCATTATTGCTGATACAGTGTTCTGCATGCATCGCGCTGGGAGAGGGACTATATTACTGTTAATGCTGTGCCCTGCATGCAGTTCCATCTGGTAAAAATAAATAAAGAAATTTTGCTTGTAGCATTGGTGGTGCTTGGAGTATACTATTCCCGGGATGGTTAAGCGCTTACCCCTTGGGAGGATAAGCGAAAATGGTAAATCCAATCGTAGTAGGGATTATTGGCGCAGGCAGAATCGGTCGCCTTCATGCAGATAATCTGCGTGTGATGCCGTCGTTTAAACTGAAATCAATCGCAGAAGCTATGGTAGGTGAGGAACTGCTGGAGTGGGCAGAAAGCCGCAACCTTGGCTCTGTATTTACAAATGGGGAAGATTTGCTGAATGACCCTGAGATCGAAGCGGTGTTCATCTGCACGCCAACGGATACCCATGCATACTGGATCGAGCAGGCTGCCCGTGCTCACAAGAGTATTTTTTGTGAGAAACCGATCAGCCTCTCGTCAGAGCAGACCAGCCGGGCACTGCAGATTGCCAAGGAAGAAGGCGTACTGATTCAAGTCGGCTTCAACCGCCGGATGGACCCGAGCTTCCGCAAGCTGAAGCAGCTGGTTCAGTCCGGACAACTGGGCAAGCCTCATATCGTGAAGATCACTTCGCGTGATCCGCAGCCACCCGGTGAGGCTTATGTCCTTTCTTCCGGCGGTATGTTTATGGATATGACGATTCACGATTTTGATATGGCCCGTTACCTGATGGGTGAGGAAGTGGTTGAGGTGTACACCCGGGGTGCCAATCTGGTTGACCCGATGTTCGGGCGCTGTGGTGATGTGGATACAGCCGTCATCACGCTGACCTTTGCCAGCGGCGCGATCTGTGTCATTGATAACAGCCGGAAGGCCGTCTATGGCTACGACCAGCGGGTAGAGGTGTTCGGTTCCCACGGATCGGCCACCGCCGACAATTGCCGTCCGACTACGGTGGAGGTGTCTACCGCGAGCTCTGTCACCCGCGATCAGCCGGAGCATTTCTTCCTCGAGCGGTATAATCAGGCTTTTACGGATGAGGTTGCCGCATTTGCACAGGCGGTTCGTTTGCAAGAGCCGCTCATTTGCAGCGGCATGGACGGCCAGCAAGCGGAGCGAATTGCTGAAGCTGCTAAGGAATCGCACCTGACCGGGCTTCCGGTCAAGTTGTCACACCATGCAGGAGAGGGAATGCCAGCAACGAGTCAAGTATTGTAAGCGGATGCACACCCTGAAGACAGAGGAGGCCGGTGAAGATGTCCGAATTAATCATTAAGGCCGGAGCACCCGGCAAGGATGGACTTGTGGCGGCAGTGAGCAAGGAGAGCGCCGGATGGAAATATGTAGGTTTTGAAGTGTATCAGCTGCAGGCCGGGGAACTATTAAGCCGCAGTGCAGAAGGAAATGAGATCTGCCTGGTGCTGCTGGCAGGCAAGGCTGATGTAAAGGTAGACGGCATAGTCTTCTCCGGCATTGGTGAGCGCATGTCTGTGTTTGAGGATGTGGCGCCGTATGCGGTGTACGTTCCCGCCGGAGCCCATTATGAAGTTACCGCCCTGACAGAGCTGGAGCTTGCCGCATGTCTGGCGCCAGGGACGGGCAAATATTCACCCCGGCTGATCGCTCCTTCTGACGCTGTGGCCGAGAACCGGGGGTTTGGCAGTATGTCGCGCCGGGTGGTCAACATCCTTCCGGAGCAGAGTGAAGCGGAGAGTCTGCTGGTGGTCGAGGTGCGTACGGGCGGCGGCAACTGGTCCAGCTATCCCCCGCATAAACATGATCAGGACAATCTGCCGGCAGAGTCCTATCTGGAAGAGACATACTACCACCGGGTCAATCCCGCCCATGGCTTTGTGGTGCAGCGGGTGTACAATGATGACCGCAGCCTGGACGAGACGATGGCCGTGGCTGACCGCAGCATTGTGCTGGTTCCGGAAGGGTATCATCCGGTATCCGCGCCGCCGGGCTACGATTCTTATTATCTTAACGTGATGGCAGGCCCCGTCCGTACCTGGGTCTTCCACAATGATCCGGATCATGAGTGGTTGTTCGGGGCGCAGCAGCAGCCAGACAGACGGGAATAATCAATGGGTTGGCCAAAGAGGGGCTTCCGCAGGGCGGAGGCCCCTCTTTGCGCAAATAGAAGGAAGGGTGTGTCACACCAACGTTTTTATTCCCCGCAGAGGACGGATACCTGATTCGATTCGCAGTATCGCTGCTTCGGAAGCACAAGTTACAAAAGGACAGCAAAGCCGTTTCCACGGGTAAGTGGTCAAAGCGTAGTGCGGGCGAGATACCGGCTGCAACTGACGGGTACGGCACCGCATAATAGACACCGTCTGGCGAGTTCCCTATAATCAAACGTATAAGATTGCAAGAAGGTAAAGGCGGGCCTATTAACGATGAAACCTACGATATATGATGTGGCACGTGAAGCGGGAGTCTCTATCGCTACAGTGTCCAAGGTGCTGAATAAGAGCGGGAGGATCAGCGACAAGACGCGGCAGAAGGTCAGCAGTATTATGGAAGAGCTGAATTACCAGCCCAGCATGGTGGCTTCTGCACTGACGAGCCGCCGGACGGGAACGATCGGGCTGATGATTCCCGATATTGCCAATCCTTTTTTTGCTGAAGCAGCCCGCGGTATTGAGGATTACGCCCAGGGGCAGGGGAGCGATTTAATCGTCTGCAGTACGGACCGGGACGATGAGAAGGCGGCAAGGTATATCTCGCTGCTCTTGCGCAAACGGGTCGATGGCCTGATTATCGCATCTCATGTCGGGAATCCCGACATGATCCGCCGTCTGCTGGCCGATCATGTGCCGCTCGTGCTATTCTCGGCGGATATCCGTATGATGGAGAGCAACTCTGTCACGGTAGATGACTATAAGGGCGGCTATCAGGCAACGGAATATTTGCTGTCCCTGGGACACCGCAAGCTCGGCATCATCTCCGACAATCTGCCGGGAAGCAAACTGCGCGCCGAAGGCTTCCTGGATGCGCTGAAGGCTGCGGGCGTCCCCTTTGATAATCCGGCGAATATTACACATACTTCGGCCACACTGGAGAATGGCCGGAAAGCGGCTGCAGCGATGCTTGGCCAGGCGGAGGAAGAGCGTCCGACAGCGGTGTTTGCCTGTAACGATCTGCTCGCTATCGGGGTATTGAAGGAGGCGCGCGGCTTAGGGTTGTCTATTCCCCGCGATCTGTCCGTAGTGGGCTTTGACAATACCATGCTGGCTGAGATTTGCCATCCTTCCTTGACCAGCATTGCCCAGCCCCTGCGTGAGATGACAGAGCAGGCTATGATCCTGCTGAATCAGGCTATCGATAATCCGGATAGTCCCAAGCGCAAAATCATGCTGATGCCGGAGCTGGTTGTCCGTCATTCCACGGGTCCGGTGCCGCATTAAGAAGCAAAGGAAACCAAGCTGCGCCCGAAGTCCGGGCGCTCATCATTATGCAGGCTTGTTCTCCGCTACCCAGCGGTGGACAGGCTTTTTGTTGTTGCATACCTTGAGCCGACGAGCCTTCCTCAGGAAACCTTGGGCTTTCGGCGGATCAATGCTTCCGAGGCTAGTTTTGTAAGTGTGCTCAAGGTAGCTGATGCTATTGAACTTTTAAGGAATGCGGAATCCTTAGGCGGGGAGGGGCAAGGGCAAGGGCAAGGGCAAGGGCAAGGGCAAGGGCAAGGGCAAGGCAGGGGTAGGAGTAGGAGTAGGAGTAGGAGTAGGAATAGGAATAGGAATAGGAATAGGAATAGGAATAGGAATAGGAATAGGAATAGGAATAGGAATAGGGCCATCGGAATCCCGGCGAAGTGAAGTGGAATTAGTAAACTTAAATGGGCTAAAAAACTATCTGTAGAGGGAATAGTTGGAAAAAGGAAACCTAATTCAAGTAAAATGCGCTTTTAGGGTGCGAATCGGTCGGATTAACTCTACTTTTTCCAACTAATGCTTGGGGAGAAACTGGCAGGGAGGATTTAAGTTCACTTATTCCACTTGAGCTTGCACGGCTTTGGTCATGGTCCAATATTTGTCCGTGGTTCTATTCATTTGCTGCCGAATGGGCCAAAATTATGGAAACGCTTCAAATTCGGGATTGCCAAACCAAGACTTCTCAACTATACTTAAGTAGAAAATTAGGTTAAGCGCTTACCCTCCCCCGATGATAGTTGTTTTCAAAATACGCAGAGAATATCTCGAATACTTTTTCATTTAATTTAATTACATTTAAATCGATTAATTTATTCGATTTCACCAATTTCACTTAATCTCATGAGTCTCATGAGTCTCATGAGTCTCATGAATCTCACTCAGTCTTACTTAGTCTTACTTAGTCTTACTTAGTCTCATTCAATCTCAATGAATCTCATTCAATCCATCTCAGACTATTCTTCCTAAGTGTTATTTCCACTGAAAGCTTTTTCAAGGAGGCGCCACTATGAACGGTTTACAGTTCGATCCCGCCCGGCCGCTGGATTTAATCGCCGTCGGCCGGCTATGTATTGATCTTAATGCCAATGAAACCGGAAGACCCATGGAAGAGACGCTGACGTTCACCAAATATGTCGGCGGCTCCCCCGCCAATATTGTAATTGGCACGGCGCGGCTGGGCATGCGCACCGGCTTCATCGGCAAGATTGCCGATGACCAGATGGGCCGTTTTATCCGCACCTATCTGCAGAACAACGGTATTGACGACAGTCAGGTGACTATTGACCGGACCGGTGCGGTGACCGGGCTTGCTTTTACAGAAATCAAGAGCCCGCAAGAATGCAGCATTCTCATGTACCGGGACCATGTAGCAGATTTGCTGCTGACCACGGAGGAGATCTCGGAAGATTACATCCGGAAGTCCAAAGCGCTGCTGATCTCAGGTACGGCACTGGCACAAAGTCCCTCCCGCGAGGCTGTGTTTCTGGCGCTGGAATTTGCCCGTAAGCATAATGTCACTACATTTTTTGATCTGGATTACCGCCCTTACACATGGAAATCTGCCGCAGAAACGGCTGTCTATTATAACCTGGCTGCAGAGAAATGCGACTGCATCATCGGTACCCGTGAGGAATTCGACAGTATGGAGAACCTCTACAACGAGAAAGGTGCAGACGATGAAGCAACGGCCAGCCGCTGGTTCTCGCACCGGGCGAAGCTGGTGGTCATCAAACATGGCGGGAGCGGCTCTATCTCCTACACGGCAGACGGGAAGAAGCACCGGAGCGGTATTTTTCCCGCCAAGGTATTGAAGACTTTTGGAGCCGGAGATTCTTATGCCTCAGCATTCATCCACAGTCTGATGCGGGGAGACACTGTCAGCGAGGCCATGCGCCGGGGCAGTGCTTCCGCATCCATCGTCATCTCCCGCCACAGCTGCTCGGATGCCATGCCAACCCTGGACGAATTGGAAGCGTTCTTAAGCTCTAATGTAGAAGTGGGTTCGGGCTTGGAGTAAGAAGGCTGCAGAAGCGGAGAACACCAATTTAGAGTATCATCTCGAAGCAAACCTACTAGATAAGCTGAACTTAAGAATGATGGAAGGCTGATTGAATTAACTCTTGTGGTCCAAAGGATTTCTCCAATACAGCATGCAAGATTCTTAAGTTCACTCCATATAGCAGGAACAGATTACTAGAGTCGAAGGAGTGGAGCAGGATGGAACAGCAAATCGCGAAAGTGCTGAATAATTATATTGACGGGCAATGGGTAGAGGCGGATACGAAGCAGACGGAGACGGTGTATAATCCGGCTTCAGGTGAAGAATTAGCGAGGGTTCCGCTGTCCGGGAGGGCAGACCTGGACCGGGCTGTGGCTGCGGCGAAGACGGCTTTTGAAGGATGGTCCAAAACACCGGTGCCGCGCAGAGCGCGAATATTGTTCAAATACCAGCAGCTTTTAGTAGACCATTGGGATGAACTGGCGAAGACAATCACCCTGGAGAATGGAAAAAGCTTCAAAGAAGCGTACGGCGAGGTGCAGCGCGGCATCGAGTGTGTGGAGTTCGCCACCGGGGTGCCGACACTAATGATGGGCCGGCAGCTGCCGGATATTGCAACAGGAATCGAGTCCGGGATGTACCGCTATCCCATCGGTGTGGTTGGCGGCATTACGCCTTTTAATTTCCCAATGATGGTGCCCTGCTGGATGTTCCCGCTCGCTATTGCCTGTGGCAATACCTTTGTACTGAAGCCTTCTGAACGCACACCGCTGCTGGCGGCGCGTCTTGCCGAGCTGCTGGAAGAAGCCGGACTGCCAAAGGGTGTATTCAACCTGGTTAACGGTGCGCATGATGTCGTGAACGGCCTGCTGGAGCATCCCGATGTCAAAGCAATTTCCTTTGTAGGCTCGCAGCCGGTGGCTGAATATGTATTCAAGAAGGGCACTGCTCATTTGAAACGGGTTCAAGCACTGGCGGGCGCAAAGAATCATTCCATCGTGCTGGCGGATGCGAACCTTGAGGCTTCGGCCAACCAGATTGTTAACGCAGCCTTCGGCTCTGCCGGCGAACGCTGTATGGCTTGCTCCGTGGTAACGGTGCAGGAAGAGGTGGCGGATGAGCTGATCTCCATCCTGCTGCGGGAATGTGACCGGATGAAGATAGGCAATGGTCTGGAGGACGACACGTTTCTGGGGCCGGTTATCCGTCAGGGCCATAAGGAGAGAACTGTCTCTTATATAGAACAAGGCGTGGCGGAGGGTGCGAAGCTGCTCAGGGACGGCCGGGAGGACGCCGCCGTGCAGGAGAAGGGTTATTTTATCGGACCCACGGTGTTTGACGGGGTGACCCGGGACATGAAAATCTGGCAGGAGGAAATCTTCGCGCCTGTATTGTCGGTGATTCGTGTCAAGGATGTGATGGAGGCGGTTGAGATCGCCAACGCGTCACGATTTGCCAACGGAGCTTGTATTTTTACGAATGACGGCGGAAAAGTGCGCTATTTCCGCGAACATATCGAGTCAGGCATGCTTGGTGTCAATGTCGGGGTACCGGCACCGATGGCCTTCTTCCCTTTCTCCGGCTGGAAGGATTCCTTCTATGGTGACCTTCATGCGAACGGAAGCGACGGGGTTGAATTCTACACACGCAAAAAAGTCGTTACTGCCCGCTGGCAGTAAAGGGTACGAGAGGAGGGGATACATGTGGAACGAATCAGATTAACGACAGCGCAGGCACTGGTGAAATTTCTGGACCAGCAATATGTAGACTTTGGCAGCGGGCCGGAGCGCTTCATTCATGGGATATTCACCGTCTTCGGTCATGGCAATGTACTAGGCCTGGGGCAGGCGCTGCAGGAAGCACCGGGTGGATTGACCGTGTACCAGGGGAGAAACGAGCAGGGGATGGTCCATGCGGCAACCGCATTTGCCAAGCAGAGCCGCAGACGGCGGATCATGGCCTGTACCGCTTCAGTGGGACCTGGCTCAGCTAATATGCTGACGGCTGCAGCCACTGCGACGGCTAATCAGATTCCCGTCCTGCTACTGCCTGGCGATACGTTTGCTACCCGGCAACCCGATCCGGTGCTGCAGCAGATGGAGCATACTCATAATCTGTCGATCACGGTCAACGATGCCTTCAAGGCCGTGAGCAAATATTGGGACCGGATCTGCCGGCCGGAGCAGCTGATGACGGCACTGCTGAATGCCATGCGTGTGCTGACGGATCAGGCTGACACCGGAGCAGTTACGCTTGCGCTTCCGCAGGATGTGCAGGCCGAGGCTTGGGACTACCCGCTTGATTTCTTCCGCGAGCGCATTCACCGGGTCATTCCCCGCCTTCCTCATCCGGAGGAGGTCGCTGCGGCGGCAGATCTGATTGCCGGCAAACAAAGACCTCTCCTGGTCTGCGGGGGCGGGGTACGATATGCGGACGCCGGACCAGAATTGCGTGATTTTGCAGAAAAATTCGCGATCCCGTTCGGTGAAACACAGGCCGGAAAAAGTGCTGTAGAAAGCGGCTGCGCATACAATCTGGGCGGTATAGGGGTTACCGGCAACGGCGGTGCCAATGCCCTGGCTGCAACAGCTGATCTGGTGATCGGCGTAGGAACCCGTTTTACAGATTTCACCACAGGCTCAAAAAGCTTATTCACACATCCCGGGGTAGAGTTTCTGACGCTTAACGCTTCTCCTTATCATGCTGCCAAGCTGGATGCACTCGCTGTGGTCTGTGATGCGGCGGAAGGTCTGACTGCATTGTCTGCAGCCTTGGAGGAGCGCGGCTATCGTTCCGCTTATACGGATGAAATCGTGTCCGCCAAGGAGGCGTGGGAAGCAGAAAGAAAACGTCTGGCAGGCATAGAGTATACCGGGAATGGGGATGAAAACAGTCTGGAAAGCCTCTTCGTACCCGAGATTGCCGGACATCTGGATGAGCTGCTCCCGGATTATGCAGCGAAGCTGAAGACCTCACTGACGCAAACACGGGTGCTTGCGATCATCAATGAGAGTATTCCCAAAGATGCTATCGTCATTGGAGCCGCAGGCAGTCTGCCGGGCGATATGCAGCGCATGTGGAATGCTGCTGTTCCGGATACTTATCATATGGAGTATGGATTCTCCTGTATGGGGTATGAAATCTCTGGTGCGCTCGGTGTGAAACTGGCGGAACCGGGCCGGGAGGTATACGCACTGGTAGGTGACGGCAGTTATCAAATGCTACACTCTGAGCTGGTGACAAGTCTTCAGGAAAATAAGAAGATCAACATTATTCTGCTCGACAATGCGGGCTTCGGCTGCATTAACAATCTGCAGATGGAACAAGGCCTGGACAGTATGGGCACTGAATTCCGCCACCGTGGCCCGGACGGCCGCTTAAGTGGTGAATTGATGCATATTGACTATGCAGCCAGTGCAGCAGGCTATGGGGTGAAGACCTTCCGTGCGGCAACGGCTGAGCAGCTGCGAAGCGCCCTGGAGGAAGCCGGGAAGCAGGATCGGTCCACGCTGATCGACATCAAGGTGCTGCCAAAGACCATGACCCATGGCTACGGCGCCTGGTGGCATGTCGGGGTACCGGAAGTGTCCGGCAGCGAAGCGGTGCAGGCGGCCTACGAGCAGAAGCGCGTACAATTAGATCAAGCGCGCAGCTACTGATAGAGTCTGAGCCCGGAATTCCTGATATCACTTGAATAATGAACGAAACATGCGGCGGGCCTACACCCGCCCTATTACGGATAACGGAAGGGATAGACGCGATGATGTTCAAAGAACATGCGGTGAAGCTGGGGATTGCCCCCATTGCCTGGACCAATGACGATATGCCTGAGCTCGGGCGGGACAATACCTTTGAGCAGTGCATCAGTGAAATGGCACTGGCGGGATTTCAGGGAAGCGAGGTGGGCAATAAATATCCGCGCGACCCGGAGCGGCTTCATCAGGCGCTTGCGCTCCGCGGACTTCAGATTGCCAGTGCCTGGTTCAGCGCATATCTGACAGTACGTCCATATGAGGAGACCGCTGCGGCATTTTGTGCGCACCGTGACTTTTTGCATGAGATGGGGGCCAAGGTGATCGTTGTTTCAGAACAAGGGCGGAGCATACAGGGGCAAATGGATACGCCATTGTTCACTGATAAGCCTGTGTTTACAGAAACGGAGTGGTCCGCACTCGCGGAAGGGCTGGGCCGTCTGGGCCGTCTGGCGGCAGAGAAGGATATGACGCTGGTGTATCACCACCATATGGGGACCGGAGTCCAGACCGCGGCCGAAATTACCCGGCTGATGGAGCTCACGGAGCCGAATGAGGTGTCTCTGCTGTTCGATACGGGACACCTGGCCTTTGCCGGCGAGAATCCGTTAGAGGTACTGCGTGTTCATATACCCCGGATCAAGCATGTACACTTGAAGGATATCCGGCCGGAGGTTGTCGATCGTGTCAAGCGGGAGCAGCTCAGCTTTCTGCAGGCGGTAAAAGCGGGAGCGTTCACCGTGCCTGGTGATGGCTGCATTGCGTTTGCAGAGATTTTCACCGAATTGGACCGTTACGATTATACGGGATGGTTCGTGGTGGAGGCGGAGCAGGATCCGGCGCTTGCAGATCCTTTGGAATATGCGATAAAGGCACGCCGATATATCAGAGAAATCAGCGGTTTATAAATCACAATGGTGACGATTCGCCGCTTGGCAGGTGCTTAACAATGCCTGGGCGGATGTGAATGCGGGGTTGCACGGGTGTGTGCATCCCGCCTTTTTGATTTGTTGTTTAGCAAAGGATACGGCGGCGGGTTCCGGACACAGGAATGCGGTTACTATAGGCCATTCCTGTATTTTCCATTGCGTTTCTGGTTGGCCGGGTATACCCGGCATGTGCTATAATGGCAGAACTTCATACGAAGCCCCGTTCGTGAATGCGCTTCCAATATTTACTACCGTGCGTATATTGGGGACCGAACCGCGGCTTATATTCATATGTTTGTTAGAGGGGGTTGTCCATTGTTCCGTACCTGGTATCGCCGGTTGCTGCTGTCGTACTTTCCTATTTTTTTGCTTACTGTGACGATCCTGATTTTCGCTTCTTTTGTGTTTATTAACGATATTTCACGGACAGAGACCCAGAAAGCGGACCGTATCGCCGCCAAATATCTAGTGGATAATGTAGAGCGGACCATCAAGGAAGTCGAGCTGTCGGTACTGGAATCCGCTGAACGAAGCGATGCCTATAAACGTTATTTCAACAGTGAAGGCCAGAGGGATACCGGGGCAATCTATGCGGTGGCCGAGAACCTGCGCATATTGACAGACGACTCGTCTTACATTCAATCCATTTATGTATATGACAAGAAAAATGAAAGCGTTATTACAGAAACTGGATTAAAGAATCTGAACGGATTCATAGACGAAGATTGGATTCGCCGCGTTACCTCCGGCACGGTGAAGGAGGGGTGGCAGCCCGTCAGAGAATACAAGGACGAGTTCATTCAGCGCACGCCTGTACGTGTGCTTACCATAGATAAAGGAATGCCGCTGCCCTTCGGCTCAGAGGGTGTGCTTGTAATCAATATCAAAATGAGCGGAATTGAACAGATTGTGGACAGTATGGTTAACGAGCAATTGTCTTTCCTTACGATCTATGGAAGCGATGGACAGACATTGTACCAGGCCCATTCGGACAGCGAAGGTGCCGAGAAGGGCAAGCTGCTGAACACTGTTTATCTGGAGAAGCTTGGCTGGAAGTTCGCCAGCGGGATCAAGGCCGGCAACCTGTTCAGCTGGGTTTCTGTGATCTCCTATCTCTGGGTGGCGATTGCGTTCGGAACCGTGGTGTGCGCGGTTCTATACCTGATCTATGTTACCCGGCGCAATTATAAGCCGATTCAGGTGATTATGAACCGGATTGAAGGTCATCAAATCCGGACGATGGATCAATCCGCCTCCAGGCCGGATGAAATGATGCTCATTGACGGAGTGCTGGAAGATCTGATCAACCATATGACGGATTATGATAAAAAGAGCAGGGAGAATCTGCTGCTTCAGCGCAGCAAGCTATTCACCGATCTGCTGCACAGTGAACGGCTGGACAATGTCGTCCAGCGGATGGAGGAGCTGTCGCCGCTCTCTGGTGCCGACTCTTCTTCCCGTTTCACGGTTGTGCTCAGTGAAATTAACAGCTACGAGAAGGTATTTCAGGATCGATACACCAGGGGTGATCAGAATACACTTAAGTTTGCCCTGATGAATGTGTTTCAGGAATTGGCCCGGGGGGCGGATTTGCAGGGCTGGGCGGAGTGGATCAGTACCGACCGGGCGGCGATTCTCTTCCTGGCCACCGGAAATGATGAGGAGATGACGGAGAAAATCCGTCTATTTGCCGAGCAATGCCGTTCCTGGGTTGAGCAAAATTTGCGCATCTCTCTTAGCTTCGGCATTGGCCCGGCGGTATCCGGTCCGGGTTCGATTCGGGAATCCTATGTGGCAGCGGAGAATGTCATGCAGCACAAGCTTCTGATGCACGAAGATATCGTTCTGGCGGAAGGCAGGGACTCACGCCAGCCGCTGCTTGAAACGTATAAGTATCTACAGATGATTGCGGAGTTCGTCAAGCAGTTTCGAATGTCGAGCGGCCAGTGGCGGCAGCGGCTGGAGGGGATTTTTGACGCGTTTGAACAGGACTTTCTGCAGGATGCCGATATTCGTTCTCTAATCCAGGCTATGCTGCAGATGCTGAACCGGGAAGTAGCCGTAATGTCAGAGCAGCTGCAGGATGAGCTGTCGGCGGAGAATGCGGCGGAGCAGTTGAAGCTGCTGGAAAAGGCGGAATCCATTCATGAGGTGAAGGGCATTCTGTTCGAGTATCTGACCGATGTATTCCGCACCTATGTTTCGGTCAGCGAAACCAAAAGTTACAAGGCAATGGTAAATGAGATGAAGAAATATATTGAAGAGAATTTTGCCAATCCGGATCTTTCTCTGAAGCATTTAAGTGACCGGTTTCAGATATCCGGCAAATATGGCAGTTATCTTTTTAAGATGGAGTTTAATATGAAGTTTGTTGATTTCCTTACGCAGCTGCGGATGGAGGAAGCCGAAAAGCTGCTGCTGGAGACGGAATGTTCATTGCAGGATATAGCGCTTAAGGTGGGTTATGCGAATGCCATCACTTTCGGGAGGGTATTCAAACGGGTGACCGGAATTACGCCGGGCGATTACCGCTCTTTGAAGCGCGGGCACAAAGCCTCCACAACAGAATCGTAAGCCGTATCCTTTGTACCGGATGAAAGGTGAACGGCCCGGACCGGAATATTGCTCGCCAGCCTCCGCCGGGAGGACGCAAGCAGTGTTCCGGTCTTTATTTCAGAAACCTTGAAAGCGCTTTATTTTACGAAAACAGTGGTTTGGATAAACAGGAAGGCCGAATTCACGGCAAGGTGCATTTCCGAAACAGGTTTATTGTCAAATGATCGAAAGCTATGAAATACTGTGGGCATCCCAAATGACAGGCGGCAAGGCAGAGCACAGGATGATGTGATGTGAATCCGCTTCCAGGGGATATTTAGGATTAAGGCTTGGGGGAACATAAAGTCACCATTACGGCCTGTACAGGCGAAGGAGATGGAAAGATGACAGTGAACACAAACCAGAGATTTTGGAAGAAGGCAACGGGGATCACATTGACTGCGGTAATGGGGGTTTCTCTGCTGGCGGGATGTTCGTCCGATTCCAAAGAGAATGCAGCAAACGGAGGGACGCCGACGGAGGGAAGCAGCGCTAAGCGCGTTACCTTAAAGGTGGAAGTGTTTGACCGCGGCAACAGCCCGGCGCCTCAAACCATTACCAACAACTTTTTATCTAAGCTGGTGCAGAAAAATTTCGGTGATCCGAACAACATTGATGTTCAGTATGTACCTATTCAGCGCTCTGAGGAAGTTACGAAGCTGAACGTGCTGATGGCGAGTGACAGTGATGTACCTGACATCGTGTTCACGTATGATTCAAGCGTATTTTACCGCTATGCGGGACAGGGCGGTCTGACCGATGTCGGCAAACTTCTCGATGAATATGGTCCAAACCTGAAGAAGTTTATCGGTGACGAAACACTGGCATTCGGTCAGCTGGATGGCAAACAGTTCTCCATTCCGGGTAAACGTGCTATCACGGGCCGTTACAGCTCCTACATCCGTCAGGATTGGCTGGATAAACTGAGTTTGCCTGTTCCAAAGACGACGGATGAGCTGTATACAACTTTGAAAGCGTTTAAAGAGAAGGACCCTGGCAAGCTTGGCAGCAAAAACATCCCGATGGGTATGGCACTTGCGCCGGCTCAGTTTGAAACACTGATCTACTCCTTCATTAAGCCGATCAGCGGCGATCTGACTTACAGCCAGCGGTACGAGCTGCCGCTCCATGAGGGCTTCAAGGATGCAATGCAGTTTATGAACAAGCTCTATAACGAAGGGCTGATCAGCAAGGACTTCGGTCTGGATAAAGATAAAACACAATTGGCTAAGGACATCCAGAATGGCAACACCGGCTATTGGTCAGAAGATGTGGATGCCCAGTTCTACAAAGACGGCACCATGGATAATCTCTACAAAAATGTGCCGGGAAGCAAGGTTACTCCGGTAGATGTGTATACCAATGCCAAAGTTGATAACAAGTACATTAAATCCCGCTATGCCTCTAACGGTATGTACATCATGATTCCAAAGAGCAGCAAGCGCGCCGTAGAAGCGATTAAATACCTGGATTGGATGTCCACAGGCAACAACCTGATTGATATTTACAATGGGGTTGAAGGTGAGAACTATGATATGGTGGACGGAATTCCGGTGGTCAAGGAAAATGTCTCTCAAGAATTTGCCGATCGCCTGTTCAATGGTGGCGACATGGCCATCATCTCTAACGGTAAGAACCTCGGCGATCAGGCAACCAACGAAAAAGCATGGGTGATGGGCTTCCCGAAAAACAATCAGGAAATGCTGAAGCAGTCGATCACTATCGCCAACACGGACACCGTAGGCCCAATTGTCTTCGGCAAGCCGATTGAAGGGGAAGCGCAATATGGCACCACACTTACAGATAAGCTCGACGTGATCATTGTAAAAACAACGATGGCTAAACCGGATCAATTTGAAGCGGTGTACGAGCAGGAAATGAAAGACTTCATGTCTTTGGGCGGAACGAAGCTGAAAGAAGAACTAGAGCAGGCGGTTAAGGAACTTCCGGCTAAATAGACAAATATAAAAAGTGAAAGCTGGGGGGAAGTGAAGGCCGCTTCACCCCGGTTTTTCTCCATAGGAGGAAACCCCATTGAGCAAAGCGTCATATTTAAGACGGTATTGGCAACTGTACGCGCTGCTTGCACTGCCGATTGCCTATTTTGTGATCTTTCGCTACGGTCCGATGTATGGTGTACAAATTGCGTTCAAAGATTTCAACCTGTTTCAGGGAATCGGGGGCAGTGAATGGATAGGATTTGACGCCTTCCGCGAGGTTTTTGGCATGAGGGAGTTCTATACTACCCTGCGCAATACGTTTATGTTGAATTTTCTTGATCTGATTGTCTCTTTCCCGGCCCCGATCATACTCGCGATTATGCTGTATGAGATCCGGTCGGTATGGTTCAAAAAAATATCGCAGACCCTTTTGTACATCCCCCACTTTATTTCCTGGGTGATCATCGGGGGAATCGTATACCAATTGTTCGGCAACCAGTCCGGTATGGTGAATGAAGTTCTGGTAGGTCTGGGACTGGACCCCGTACCTTTTCTGACGGAAAAAAATCCGTGGCTGATCACCTATCTCTTCACAGGTGTCTGGCAAAGCGCCGGTTGGGGAACCATCCTGTATCTGGCAGCCCTAACGGGTGTCAACAGGGAGCTGTTTGAAGCTGCTGAAGTGGATGGAGCGACAAGACTCAAGAAAATCCGTTACATTACGCTTCCAAGCATCAAACCAACCATCATCACATTGCTGATTCTCAACCTCGGAAAAATGGTCAGCATCGGATTTGACCGTCCTTACGTGATCGGTAATACAACGGTCCGTGAATACTCCGATGTGCTTAGCACCTTTGTATACCGGATTGGTCTGGAATCCGGGCAATATACGCAGGCTACCGTCATCGGGCTGTTCCAGGCCGTGGTGGGGCTGGTGTTCATTCTGGGTTCTAACTATATTTCGAAAAAAACGACCGGTGACGGCATTATATGACAAGGAAGGAAGGAGGCGGAGTGCTATGAGTGAACGTACCTCAAACCGGATTTTTGATATCGTTAATATTACATTGGTTACGTTGTTCGTTTTATTCTGTCTGGCTCCGTTTTTACACATCATTGCGGTATCCCTAAGTTCCAACCGGGCGATTACCTCCGGCGAAGTCACCCTTTTCCCTATTGAAGTGAACTGGGATGCATACATTCAGGTGTTTTCGAATGATTCCATGATCCACTCTCTGATCTTCACCATTATTCTGACGGTAGCCACAACTGTGCTATGCATGCTCTTCACCATCGCAGCAGCCTATCCGTTGACCAAAAAGAATCTGAAGGGCCGTAAGATCTTCATGTATCTTATCGTCGTTACAATGTTTTTCAGCGGCGGAATTATTCCTGAATATTTGCTGATCCGCGATTTGAAAATGATTGATTCGGTCTGGGCGCTTATTCTTCCCGGCCTGGTCAGCCCTTTTAATCTTATTATTCTGATTTCCTTTTTCAATAACATTCCTCCCAGTCTGGAGGAGTCAGCTGAAATTGATGGCAGCTCCCATTTTCACACACTGATGCGTATTGTGCTGCCGTTATCCATGCCTGTCATGGCTACGCTCGCTCTCTTCTATGCAGTGGGACGGTGGAACGGCTTCCAGGATTCCCTGATGTATATCAACAGCCCGGAACTGTATCCGCTTCAGCTGAAGCTGTTCCAGATGGTACAGAACAATATGGTCTCTGAGCTGACACAGCTGGAAGGTTCGAACAGGACTGCACTGACACCGGAGAGCCTCAAGGCGGCCACCGTCATTTTCGCCACAGTCCCTATCCTAGTTGTGTATCCGTGGCTGCAGAAATATTTTGTTAGCGGTGTTATGCTGGGTGCTGTCAAAGGCTGAACCGTTAACGGTCAAGAAAGGAGAACACTGTTATGGAGGATAAGGGAGTCTTCTCTTTCTCAACATGCTGGAACATTAAACGCCATACCATAGGCAGTGAAATGGTCCGGGAAATCCGTGAGCTCGGCTTTCACCGCGTGGAGCTGAATTATAATGTGACCCAGGAAATGCTCACTACCATCGAGCCAATGATCGAGCGGGGAGAGATCGGCATCTCCAGTGTCCACAACACCTTCCCTCACGTTTCGGACCCTGATTATGGTACAGATTCCGTACTGCTCGGCTTCGGGGAGGAGGATAAGCGGCAGCGTGCGATCGAGCTGCTGGTCCGCTCAGCCGAATACGCCCAGCGCTATGGAGGCGAAGCGGTTGTTGTGCATCCCGGCGAAGTGCCCTTTCCGAATGATATCAGCAAAGAGCTGGAGCAGATCTATAACGGACAGGGCAGAGATTCGGAGGCTTACCGCAGCAAGTGGGCGGAGCTGATGGAGCGGCGGGAGACATATAGCGCCGGCTATGTACAGAAGATCATCGAAAGTCTGGATGAGGTATGCAACCTGGCGGTGTCGAGGGGGCTGAATGTCCGCTTTGGGATCGAGACCCGCTCCAGACCGCAGCAGATTCCGACGCTCGCGGAAGCCAAGACGATCATAAAGGCGCTAAAGGGAGCACCTGTAGGCATCTGGTACGATACCGGTCATGCCATTATGATGGATCGCTTGGGACTGTACGATAGTGTGCGGGAAATGGAAGGCCTGATGGAGGATATTGTGGGTGTCCATATTCATGAAACCCTTGGTCTTTCCGATCATTGGTGCCCCTATGTGAACAGCAAGGATATGGAGTTCTACGATGCCTATTTGCCGATGATCGAGCGGGCACAAGTCAAGGTGTATGAGCTGAAGGCAGCCTGCCAGCCGGAAGAGATCGATGAAAGCCATTCGCTGCTTGCGGCCAAGCTTGCGGCCAGAGGTCAGGCCTAATGCTGAGCGATGCCGACCGGCTACTGGCTGCCAGATATGCCCCGTGCTTATTGTTCGATCAGTGCGAGCCGTTCTTTCCTGTTCGCTTCGGTATAACGGTACTGCGGCAGGAGGGGGACTCTCCTTCCTTCCGGCGGCGTCTGATTGTAAACCGCCCTGATGTGGAGGCTGTTGTAGAATACGCCATTTATTACGATTATGATATTCAGCATCTGTATGATCTGGAGCATGTGTGGGTATATATCGCCAGGAATGGAGAGGTGGCGGATGTCGAGGTCAGCTTTCACGGTAAATACCTGAAAGGGCTGCTGCGCGGACGGACTAATCTGAGCGGCACGCGGGCTGCTCTGTATGTCCAGCCCGGCAAACATGCGCTCTCTCCGCTTCCTGAACTATTTGAGCTGCTGCCGGGATTTGTGTCCTGCACGCAGGAGGAGGCGGGCGCAGACGGCCTGATCTACGGCGATTTCTATAGTGGAGTTCTGGCGGCGGACGAAGACATTGACAGCCGGGTCCGCCGTTACCTGCAAACCTTCCGGTTCACTCCCTCTCTGTCTTACCAGAGCTGGGACTATGCAGACCGGGAGGACCTGTTCGTTTCCTGGAGTCAGTTATTTGCTGAGATTCCTGAGCGTATTGGGAGAGAGCTGGAACGGATATAGGAACCTGGCATTACCCAGGCATGAAGCAGAATGTGTATTGGAGGGAATTACAATGTATAAGCAACTGGTGGAGAGTAATGACAGAGCGGTGAAGGAAGGGTTATCACGGCAGATGCTGGATCCGCAGAACCGCTATTATGGCGGGACGATAGATCCGGGCACGGGTATTGCCTGGGTCAATCACACGACTGGCACGCCGACTGACATGTGTTACTGGGGAGCGGCTCTGGTCAATCCCGATTCTGCGTACTATCTGGATGAAGCACTGCTGGCGCGGCTGCTGCTGGCCACGGAGTTCGTGCTGCGCTTTCAGCATGAGGACGGCTCTATATCTCCGGGCTGGACGAATTTTCATTCTCCGCCGGATACGGCTTTTGTCATTGTCGGTTACGCTCAGCTGTACCAATTGCTGGCCCGCAAGGAATGGTTGCCGCTGCAGCCGGTGCTGGACAATATGCGGCTGTTTCTTGAACGGACCGTGCCTGTCATGATTACGGGCGGATGCCATACACCGAATCACCGCTGGGTACTCTGTGCAGCACTTGGATATCTGCATGAGCTGTTTGGACTCGAAGAGGCCGTTCAACGGGCGGATCATTGGCTGGCGGAAGGGATGGACATTACACCGGACGGGGAATGGACGGAGAGAAGCAATGGAATTTACAGCGCAGTAAGCGACATCATGCTGATTCATGCCGCCCGTCTGCTGAATCGTCCGCAGCTACTGGACCCGGTTCGTCAGAATCTGCGTATGATGGTATACCTGGTCCATCCTTCGGGCGAGGTCGTTACCGATTATTCCGGCCGGCAGGACCTGGGGAGTGTTCACGATCTGTCTCCCTATTATTTACCTTATGCGATTCTGGCCCGCTCCGATAAGGATGAGTTATTTGCGGGCATGGCTGAATGGGCTGGAGGTTCGCTTGCAGATCCGGGTGTCTGCTCGGTTAACGCGCTCGTGCGGATGCTGCTGGAGCCGGAGCTTCAGGAGCCGCTTCAGGCAGCGGCGCCCCTTCCTGTGAAATATGAGGAAATGCTGAACGGGAATTTCTTGCGCCATAGTTATTTGGAGCAGATGGATGATGCCGGCCATGGGGGACGGATTTACCACAGCCGGCTGCATACTGATTTCGGTGCACCCGTTGCCCGCTACAGGGATGGCAGTACAAGTGTGACGCTGATTACGGAGACACCGTCTTTCTTTGCGCTGCGCCATGGTGCCGTAAGGCTGCTAGCCGTTCAGGTGGCATCGTACTTTTATCCGGGATATGTGCCGATGCAGGAAATGACCAGGCTGCCCGAAGGATACCGCCTGGCGGGAGAACAGAAGAAAGGCTATTACGGCCCCGTCGAGGAGGCGCTGCTTCCGCCAACATCCCGAACGCCGGTCAGTCCTTGGTATTTGCTCCCGCATCAGAGCCGCCCGCTTACGCATGAACAGACATTCCGGGTACAGGCGGAGGTGCAGCGGACTGACGAGGGTTGGACTATCCGGCTGCACTGTGATGAGCCGGCGGAGGTCATGACACAGGTGTCTTTCATTTTCGGGAACGAAGGAAGCTTCACCTCTGGAGAGCTGCAGGCTGCAGACGAGGACTGCTATCTCTGGAGCGGCGGGAATCTCCGTTATGCCTGCGGGAAGGACTGGATTGAATTGACGGGGGGCGGAAGAGAACATCTGGCGACCGGGGTACGGGAGGCCAAGCTGCAGAATAACTGCAAGGCGGTGCTGGTTAACGCAGTGACCCCGTTCGATAAGACATTCTCAATTTCATTATCTCCTTCGATGCAAGGGGAGTAATGCCGGTCACATATGCAGACCGCCTTGACTTATGCAGCTCATATGTTAGAATAGCGAGGCCCTAATTCTAATATAAAGAAGTGAACTTATGCTAGAGCCCAAGGTGAACGTGAAGCAGGGCCGCCTGTTTCTCGACAAGTATTTTTCTGGAGAATCCATTGACTACCGTCAAATTATATCGTTATTTCTTCCTATATTGGTAGACCAGGCCTTTGTGGTAGGGCTGAACGTCGTGAACACAGCGATGATCAGCTCTTCCGGAGTGGCGGCGATCAGTGCGGTGAATATGATAGATTCGCTGAATATTTTTCTGATCAGTGTGTTCATCGCGGTATCAACCGGCGGAACTGTTGTAGTAGCACAATATAAAGGCAGCGGAAACGACCTGATGGTCTCCAAAGCTGCCGCCGGAGCGGTCTCCTCTGTTTCGCTGATGGCATTTGCCATCGGCTTGTTTGGCATTGTGTTCCATGGACCGCTGCTGCATCTGCTGTTCGGTGCGGCTTCGCCGGAGGTCATGTCGAACGCCCGTACGTATCTGATCGGCAGCAGCCTGTCCTATCTGGGGATTGCTGTGATGGAAGCAGTATGCGGTGCGCTGCGCGGTATCGGGAGGACCCGTGTGTCCCTTGTACTCTCGCTGATTATGAACTTTTCTTATGTGCTGTTGAACTTCGTGTTCATTAACGGGCTGCATATGGGTGTGTTCGGAATGACCATCGCGATTAATACCTCCCGGTATCTGGCGGCGGTCTGCTCGCTGATCTATCTGTTCCGGCTCGACAGCAGCCTGCGGGTGAAGATCCGGGACTTGCTGGTTCTCAACTGGACCATGCTCCGCAGGATTATGTTCATCGGTCTGCCGTTTGCGGCGGAGCAGATGTTCTTCAATGGCGGCAAGATTCTGACGCAGATTTTTATTGTCAGTCTCGGCACCTATGCCATTGCCACCAATGCGATCACTTCCTCGCTCGCCGGAGTCATGCAGATTCCCGCCAATGCATTGTCGCTGACTTTGATCACTGTCGTTGGCCAATGCATGGGGAGCCGGAATATCCGGGATGCGCGCAAATTCGTCAAGTCGTTTCTGTGGCTGTCCTCGGCCTCCTTTGTCTTGATGGCACTGCTAATCTTCCCGTTTTTCCACCCTCTGGTGTCGCTGTTTCATCCGCCGCAGGAGATTGTCCGGGATATCTTTATCGTTTTTCTGATCAATTCGATTGCCCAGATCCCGCTGTGGTCGATCAGCTTCATTACCCCTTCCGCACTCCGGGCGGCTGGCGATTCCAAGTTCACATCCATCGTGTCCATGCTGTCGATGTGGCTGTTCCGCGTAGTGCTCGGCTATATCCTCGGTATCGTGCTGCATATGGGCATTATCGGGGTTTGGCTGGCCATGAACTGCGAGTGGGGCATACGCGGCTTCATTTTCCTCCGGCGGTTTCTCGGGGATAAGTGGGTTCAGCATAAGGTGATTTAACCCCTAAGGTATATACGATAAAAAAAGAACCCATGCCCACGATAAGTGGAGATGGGTTCTTTAAGTCTGTTAAAGTACCAATAAACGATTCAACGGTATTTGAAAATGTTTATTTAGCGATATTAAACCAACCTGGCATGGCTTGAAGTACATTCCAAAGTTTTTCCGGAATATTAAGCTGGTCGAGTTTCGAAACGTTCAATTCAGAATCCACCTCGGCTTCACGTCCATTTGCGACCTTCTCAACCCAATTGGGATCCATAATTAACGCATGTCCAATGGCGACTAGCGGCAAGCCTAATTCCATAGCATTAAGGGCATCATCCGGTGTTATTATGGAACCGGCAGCCATCACAGGTATCTTCCCGTTTGCTCTTTCAAGAATTAATTCAAGCCGTGTTTTTTCATCTTGACTGTCTACTGGCTTTGAAGACACATTATCTAATGAAGCATGAATGTAATCCAAATCCTGTTCGACAAGGAAATCAATTAATTCATACGTGTCTTTCATACGTAATCCGTCCACTTTGTGGGATTCTTCAGGGGAAAGCCGGAATCCAATAAGGAATGGTTTGGTAGCATGTTTTTCAATGACATTTTTGACCTCTTCAATAATTGCCAATGGAAAACGCAAGCGATTTTCAAGTGATCCTCCCCATTGGTCCGTCCGTTGATTTGTTGCTGGCGACCAGAAGTTTTGTATTAAAAATCCATGAGCCCCATGAATTTCGACGCCATCAAATCCGGCTTCAATTGCTCGTCTTGTTGTGTCTCCAAAAGCACGTACAATCGACAAGATCTCCTCATGGGATAGTTCTCTTGTTTCTGAAGTTGAACCTAAATTAGTAACTTCAGGCTGCAATGCACTCGCACTGACGGCATCCAACCCAGGCACAGCTTTATTGCCAGCATGAAAAATCTGCAGGAGCGCAGGAGCGCCTCCACTTTTGGCTGCCTCAGCTAGTTTTCGTAAACTTGGAGTAAATTCATCATTGTACCCAGCGAATTCATTCATAAAACCCTGCCCATTAGGCGTAACATGAGTACACCCTGTAATGACGAGTCCTACTCCATTCACTCTTTTTTTGTAATATTTTACTTCGTCATCCGAAAGGGTAAGATCGTCATTACTTGACCAGGTCGTCATTGGGGCCATAACGATACTATTCTTAATGGTTACTCCATTTCTGAATGTGAAGGATTCAAATAACCTGCTGTATTTCTGATTCATTTTATTAACCTCGCTATCCTGTTATATTTTCTATTTCAGTGTAATTGGTTGCTGTTACGGTAAGTAAAGGGTTTATTTTTATATGGTTATATAAAGGGTTTTTATGTTATCGTTATCTTTGTGATATATATTTAGTTACAGTAACTGTAACTGGAGGTGGGACGAGTAGATGCTGTATTCAATGACATATGTAGTGGAGAATGTGGATGTATCTGCAAAGACACTTAGATTTTATGAAGAGCAAGGGATATTACCAAACATATCTCGTGACGAAAAAGGCCGTAGAGTGTATACCCAACAACAAATAGACTGGATTTCTTTTATTCGTTGTCTCAAAGAGACAGGAATGCCTCTTTCCAAAATAAAGGATTACAAGGAGCTTTATGAACTGGGGAATAACACCTTTTTGCAAAGAGAAGAAATGTTAATGCAGCATAAATTGGAAGTGCAGAAGAAGATTGACGAAAGTTTTAAACACTTGGAGGAAATAAATTATAAAATTGCCATGTATGAACTTCAGAAAGAAGAGGTTATGAACAATCCCAACTATGACTTTAAATGTCACGGTTACTTAAGCTCCCAGGACAAGATCGTCCAATAAAACAGCAAATTCAACTTATATAAGAGGTGCGATGAATGAGATTTAATGAATTTTTTGTCGGGCAAGTCTTCAGAACCAAGTCCATCAGAATGACTAAAGAGAGTATTACGAGATTTGCAGCGGAGTTTGACCCTCAATATATGCATTTGGATGAAGAGAAGGCGAAGCAAGGAAGATTTAATGGAATTATTGCATCAGGTATACAAACCATGGCTGTCTCATTCAAACTTTGGGTGGAAACGGGGAGTTATGGTGATGATGTTATTGCTGGAACCGCTATGAATAATCTTAAATTTACTAAGCCGGTGTATCCGGAGGATGAGTTGTATACCCTTGTTGAAGTGACCGAACTGAAAGAGAAGAAGAATGACACGGGGAGCGTTACTGTATTGCTGTCAACGTTCAACCACAACGATGAGAAGGTTTTTGAAGGTGATTTAACCGTGCTGGTTAAGCAGTAACTTATACATCCCCCAACAAAAGGTATCCCTGACTCCTGCAACGGATAAGGGATATCCTCTAGCCTGAATATCTTTTCAGAAGAATGCTATTGGAGTGTCTTGGTCATTATCAGATCGATTTGTTCATCATCACCCATATAGAAAGAGTGGGCTCCGGTTTGAACAAACCCTATTTTTTGATAAAAGGTAATGGCGCGCTCATTTTTTTCCCATACCCCGAGCCAGATCTTCTCTTTATTCTGTTCTTTTGCTATGTCTATAGCTTTGCTCATCAGATAGCTTCCAAGTCCCTGCTTATGGAATTTTTTGCGGATATAAATCCTCTCAATCTCAAGCGAAAGATTATCCATGATTTCAGATTGAGCCTCATTAGTGTTGACCTTTAAATACCCGGCAAGTTCCCCGTTGGAATGAATAAAATAGAATTCCGAAGAGATAGTTAATAATTCCTTTTCCAATTGCACTGCGTTAAACGCTTTTTCCAAGTAGGCCTTCATATGCTCAGGTGAATTTTGATCCTCAAATGTCTCCTTAAATGTTTCAACACTAATATCTTGAAGTAATCCTAGATCTTCTAATGTGCACTTTTGTATAGTTATAGTCATTTTAGGTGCCTCCTTTTAAGAAATCAATAAGTTCTCTGGTTCCCCTTTTTTACAAACTCCCAGTCTTTTTCTACATTTTTTCTGACTCTTTGCAGCAGGTCGAAAACCGTATCCATTTCACTTTCGGAGAATCCGGATAGTGCGACCTTATTGGAATAATCGTTTTCCCTTTTAATAAAAGGGTACACAGTCATCCCTTTCTCTGTAGGAAATAGTTTTTTAATTTTTTGATTAACGGGATCATCAGTCTTCTTAATAAATCCGTTAATCTCCAGTTTCTTTATCGCACGAGCCGCAGTTGTCCGGTCTACCTTTATCATTTCCGCCAGCTTTTCTTGAATCATTCCCGGATTTTCACATATTCGCACGAGATACAAATACTGCCCTTTTGTAAGGTCATACTTTTTGAATTCTATATTACTTACAGAATCCAATGCTCTGGCAATCATTCCAACCTCACGTAAAATTTCTTTCATAATTGCCACTCCGCTACTCATGTATTTTTCAAACGATGTAAGAAATAATACATTATTATTGTTGCATTTACAACAAAAAGAGCCTGCCCTAATTTGAAAGGCAGTCTCTTTTTGATATCTCCGTTTATTGTCCCGGTGTCCCGGCAGTCTCTTTGGCAAAAAAGTTCGGCAAGTATGCTTTGTTCGCTTCCAGCATTTCGTCCAGCATGGCAATGGCCACCTCTACGGAAGGCACAAGCGGATGATGCGCGAGCGCCTGAATCGCCAGGCTGCGGTCCCCGGTGACAGCGGCATCAATGGCCAGCTGCTCGTAGGTTTTGACGGCATGGATCAGTCCCTTGGCCATCGGAGGGATCTTGGTCAGCGGCAGCGGCAGGGGGCCGGTCTTGGTCACCACACAGTTGACCTCAATGCTCGCATCCTCCGGCAGGAAGTCCAGGACGCCGCGGTTCGCCACATTCAGTGTCTGGATGTCGTTCGTGCCGTTGTGCAGGGAACGCATCAGATTGACCGCAGCCTCGGAATAAAAGGCTCCGCCGCGCTGCTCCAGCTGCTTTGGCTTCTCGCTCAGCTCCGGATTGGCGTAGATGGCGAACAGTTCCTCCTCTACGTGTTTGACAACCTCGGCGCGGTTGCCGCCTTGCTTGAAGGATTCCTGCTGCTCTGCGAGCATGGCATCGGTCATATAGAAATATTTCAGATAGTAAGAGGGCAGTGCCTGCAAAGATTGCAGGAACTCAGGATTCCACTCCCTCGCTGGAACATTCTTCGCGCTGTAGCCGGCGGTGTCGGCCAGCATGTCATCCAGTTTGTCTTCTCCTTCGACATCAATGCGGGTAATCCAGTGCAGATGATTCAGCCCGACGAACTCGGCATAGATCCGGTCAGGGGCGGCATTGTATTTGGCCGATACCTGCTTGATCAAGCCGATGGGTGCATTGCACAGCCCCACACTCTTGACGTTCGAATACCGCAGCACTGCTTCGGTAACCATTCCGGCCGGATTGGTGAAATTCAGCAGCCAGGCGTTCGGGGCCAGCTCCTCGATATCCCGGCAGATATCCAGGATAACCGGGATGGTACGCAGTGCCTTCAGCATTCCGCCCGGGCCGGTCGTTTCCTGGCCGATTACTCCATACTTCAGCGGGATCGACTCGTCACGGGCGCGGGCATCCAGCATGCCGACACGAATCTGTGTGCTGACGAAATCGGCGCCTTCAATCGCTTTGCGGCGGTCGGTGGTGAGGTGGACCTCGATTGGAAGCCCGGATTTCTCTACCATGCGTTTGGCCAGACTGCCGACGATATTCAGCTTGTGCAGGCCGGGTTCAATATCCACAAGCCATAGCTCGCGGACCGGAAGCTCCTTGTGATGAAGAATGAAGCCTTCGACGAGTTCCGGGGTATAGGAAGATCCGCCGCCGATGACGGCGATCTTAAGGCCTTGGTTAGTTGCCAAGATTAATCACTCCTGTCTGGTTGTGATGGGGATTGCTTCGAACTCTTGAAATACACGCATTTTCTCATAAATATCGTTGTTTACAGGAATACCGTCTTCTTCGAGTGCTGACCACACAGCACCGACGACAGGTTCTGTGGTTAAGGTGACCACGGAAGCGTTCGGAGCTGCGCTGTGCACCGCATGCTCAATCGGGCCAGTGATCCAGCCCCGGTCCCCCCGGGTAAGCAGGCTTCCGGCGAGCACTACGTCAAAGGTCTCGTTCTCCATGCCCAGCCTGTGAATCACGGCCGCAGCCGCCTTGCCCAGCTCCACGCCTTGGCGGTTCAGGATCGCAAGCGCTGCGGCATCACCTTCGGCTGCTGCCGGGAACAGCAGGCGGGCGGCGTCCAGGGGCACGGACTTTCCATGATCGAGGAAGTCATCGAACATCTCTCCGACATGCGTATAGCCGAGCAGCTGAAGCAGCGGCTCTGTGAGAAGTGTAGGCGCTTCCCGCCCGTCCCAGGCCCGGAGTACGGTGCGGAATACTTCGATGTTCAGCGCTCCGCCGCCGCCGAAATCGCCGTACATATAATCAAAGCCGCCGCATTGATAGTGCCGGCCCTCACGGCTCCGCCCGGCGGCATTCGTGCCGGTGCCGCAGATGAGGGCAACGCCGTAAGGGCGTTTCGTACCGGCACGCAGGCCGATCATCGGGTCGCCGCTGATCGTATAATTCGTAAATCCGATGCTGCGGATCATCGGATGGAGGATGTCGTAATCCGTCTTGCGGTCAGCACCGGCCAGACCCAGATAAGCATGCTTAACCTCGCCAAGCCGGAGTCCTGCTTCCGCAAGCGCCGCGAACGCCGCCTCACGGATGCTGGCCGCGGCCTGACGGGCTCCCATCTGATGGTTCCCATTGCCGCTCCTGCCCTTGCCAAGCACATTGCCATGCTCATCGCAGAGCAGAGCGTAGGTTTTGCTTCCTCCGCCATCGATGCCCAAATAGTAAGCCAATGGTCGTCACTCCTAAAGTTTTGTAGCCACGCATCCTTGATATATACTCCGCAAAACTCTCCTCGAAAGCATACGCTAAAGTTTTGTAAGCTTTCACAGCTTGAGTCACTTCGTACAAAACTCGCCTCGAAAGCATAGTCTAAGTTTTGTGAGCTTTCACATCCTGAGTTACTTCGTCATCCTATACTTAGCTGCCGGACAGTACGGCTCTACTTGGATAAAGTAGATTCACGTACAATTAATTCCGGATCAATCCTTACATTGGCGCCGCGTTTCATCGTCCCATTCATGCGTTTCAGCAGCATGTCGGCAGCGGCTATCCCGATCTTGTCTGCCGGCTGGCGCAGGGTTGTCAGATGCGGGCGAAGCTGGGAAGCAATGTAGTGGTCGTCATAGCCGACAACAGCTACCTCTTCAGGCACGCGCACCCCGGCTTCCATCAGGGCATTGATCACGCCAAGGGCGATGTTGTCATCTCCCGTAAATACGGCGGTGGGCAGCTTGCCCTCGGACAGCCAGCGTTTCGCAATATCGTAGCCTTTGGCAATTTCAAAATCACCGTGAACAATCTCAAAGGGTTCCAGCCCTTGTTCCTTCAGGGCCTTCAGGAAGCCGGCGCGCCGTTCCTTGGTACTGCGGAACATCTCATGTCCGCAGAGATGGGCGATAGAGGTATGTCCCAGCTCCAGCAGGTGGCGGGCGGCGGCATAGCCGCCTTTTACGTTATCAATAGTAATCGAATAGCTGTCATTTTCCGGCTGCTGATTATCGATCAGCACGTAGGGGATGCCGCGCCGTTTCAGCTCCACAATATAGTTGTCCTCCTCCATCGGCGAGAGCAGAATCAGGCCGTCCACCCGGTCCTCCTGGATCAGATAGTGGTTCTCGTCCGAGGCGATACCCGTAGATATGGAGATGGCCAGAAAATAGCCGTGCAGCGCCAGCACCTCATTCAGCTCTTTGACCACTGCATCGAAGAAGGAATCCTGCAGGGTCGTTACAATCAGACCGATGATTCCGGTCTTGCCGCTGGCCAGGCTGCGGGCCGCCGCATTGGGGCGGTAATCCAGCTCTTTGATCGCGTCCAGCACTTTTTGGCGGTTCTTCTCGCGCACCGAGCCCGCCCCGTTAATGACCCGGGAGACCGTTACCACGGATAACCCGGATTTTTTGGCTACATCAAAAATACTCACTTTCATCTCAAACGCTCCTTGCGGCGGATTTTCCGAATCTATTCCCTGCCTACAGTATACAGGGCTTGCCGCATATCCGCTAAAGGCAGGGATTTATCTCTTAATAATCTCGGTCACTTTCTTCTGAATCACCGGCATAACCTCCTCGAGTGTCTGATGTCCGGTCTCGACCGGCTGCAGCTCGTTGATGAACATGTCGTTGATCTGCGAGTAGTTGGTGATCAGATGGTTATAGGATTCGAAGCCGTATTTGACTGCACCCTCGTAGACCTTCTTCACATCCGCCGGATCAATGCCGTCAAAATGCTTATAATATTCTTCCGCAGCTTCCGTGTTGACCGGAGGATTGCCGCCGCTCAGCTCGATGGATTTCTCCTGGACTTCGGTGGTCATCAGATACTTGATCCATTCAAAAGCTTCCTTCGGATGCTTGGAATCCTTCAGAATCAGCAGCGGATCGACGAACAGCGTACTGCGCACCTTCTCGTTGCCTCCCCAAGGGACGGCGGCTACGCCGATTTTGAATGGAAAATCATTCGCTCCCGCCAGGTTCCAGGAGCCGCCGATGGACATGCCGATTTTACCTGCAACGAAGGGGTCGCCGTTCTGTCCGGCCACGCTTTTGCTCCACTCGGAGGTGGGAGAGACTTTGTCCTTGAATATCAGATCGAACAGTTTTTGGTAAGCGGCAATCACCTTGGGGGAGTCAAAATGGGTCTCGGAAGGCACGCCGCCGTTCGTCCAGGTATCTTCAGAATAGGGTTCAGCTCCGAAATACAGCGGCCGCATATCGCGCTCGGACCAGGTGAAGTCCACGCCGTACTGCGTTTTGGCAATGTCGTCAGAGACGACGGTCATTTGCTTGGCCTTTTCAACCATTTTGTCAAAGGTCCAGCTTTTGTCCTCATAGTCACTTGGAGGGTAGGAGAGCTTCGCGGCATCGAACATATCTTTGTTGTACAGCATCAGGGTGACATACATATTGACCGGGATGCCGTAGGTGCGGTCCTTGACGGTGTAGATTTTCATGAGATTGTCAGGAATGTGATAATCCTCCGGCTTAAATCCCACTTCCTTAATCAGATCGGTCAAATCCAGCAGCATGCCCTTGTTGTAATACTCGGCAAAACCGCCATATCCGTAATGGCTTGTGACATCAGGCGATTTGCCCCCGGCGATCAGGGTCTGCAGCTTGCTGTCGAACTGCTCGTAAGGCGCTTTTTCCACCTTGACCCGGATATTCGGATGCTCCTTCTCAAAATCGGGAATCAGCTTCTCGATAAACGTGCGGTCCTCGGAATCAATGGTGTAGTGGGTGATGGTTACTTGTTCTTCTGTGTTGCCGCCATTTGGCGCGCCGTTATTTCCTGCAGCCACATTGCCTGCTGATTTGCCTCCGCTGCAGCCGGATAAGGCCGCCATTACAGTTAGCCCTGCTGCCAGCAGCAGCGAGGATGTTTTTCGGTTACGTGTGTTCATCAGCTAATCCCTCCATCATTTCAAGTCGTATTGGACCGCCGGATAGGGCGGGGATTACTTGATGCCGGTCAGAACAATACCTTCCACGAACTGCTTCTGGGCGACCGCGAACAAGGTCACAATGGGAAGCATCGCCAGTACGGAAGCGACCATCAAGAGGTGCCACGGCGGGATGCGGAAGCGCGACGAGGTGAGTGAGGCCATGCCGACCGGCAGGGTGAATTTCTCCGATGAGCTTAAGTAGAGCACAGGTGTAAGCAGGTCATTCCAGCTGTAGATAAAAGCAAAGATTGCAACGGTTGCCAGTGCCGGAGCGGACAGCGGCAGGGCGATCGTCCACCACATCCGCAGCTCACCGCAGCCGTCGATCCGGCCGGCATCGAACAATTCCTCGGGCAGCGTGGAGAAGAATTGCCGTAGCAGGAAGATGTTGTAGGCCGAACCGAAGAATGCGGGCACGATCAGCGGAAGGAAGGTGTCGATCCAGTTCATGTGGGAGAACAGCACGAACTGCGGGATCATAATCGCCGGATACGGCAGCATCATGGTGCTGAGCAGCAGGATGAACAGGAATTGGTTGCCTCTGCCCCTGAACCGGGCGAACCCGTAGGCGACCAGCGCCGAGGAGATCAGGGTGCCGATGACAGTCAGCACAGCGATGGTCAGACTGTTCTTGTACAGGGTACCGAAATGCAGCGTGTCAAAAATCTCACGGTAGTTGCTCCACGCCCAGTTCTCCGGCAGAAAGGTCGGCGGGAACTTCAGCATCTCCCGCTTCGATTTCAGTGAGGTGGAGACCATGAAGAACAGCGGCAGCAGCATAAGAAAGGTGGTAATCAGTAAGGTGATGAAGCTGGCTGCCTTTACGGGATCGACCCTCCGGCGGTGCGCAGAAGCGGGTGCACGGTGGTTGGCTGTTTTGACGATGCTCATCGGCGTCCGCCTCCTTCATAGTGCACATAACGGTTCGACAACTTCATAATGATAGCGGTGAACACCATAACAACGATCAGCAGCACCCATGCCAGTGCGGAGGAGTAGCCGGCACGGTATTCCTTGAAGGCGCTGGTGTACAGATTGTAGACATAGAACCAGGTAGAGTAGTTAGGACCGCCCTGTGTCATGACGAAGGCTTGGGTGAAGACCTGGAACGAATCAATCAGGCCCATAATGAGCTGGAACAGCAGTACCGGCGAGATCATCGGCAGGGTGATATTCAGAAAAATCCTGAAACGCCCGGCCCCATCCAGGTTGGCGGCTTCGATCAGACTGGCAGGGACGCCCTGCAGCCCGGCGAGGAAGAGGATCATTCCTGAACCGGCAGTCCAGAAGGACATGATAATTAGTGCATACAGCGCCGTGTCGGGATTCATCAGCCAGGCCGGGCCATGGATGCCGAACCAGGAGAGCATGTAGTTGAAAAGGCCGATCTGCGGGTTAAAGATCCAGTACCACAGGAGTGACATCGCCACCCCGGACACCATGCTGGGAAAATACATCGCGGTGCGGAAGAATCCGCGCAGCGGGATCGTCTGGTGCAGCAGGAGGGCGAAGCCAAGACCGAGCAGCAGCTGTATTGGCACACTGATGAAGGTGTACCTCAGGGTGACCGTGACCGATTTCCAGAACAACTCGTTGTGAAACATCTCTGTGTAGTTGGCAAGTCCGATGAATCTCGGCGGGTGGATGATGTCATAGTCCGTGAAGCTGTAATACAGCGACGAAAGAATAGGGTACAAGGCAAACACCAGAAAACCGATTAACCACGGGGAAATGAACATATACATGTAGAAGGTCTGCCGCCGGCTTTCACTCTTAATCACTTACACACCAGCCTTTCTTGTTTAAAAAGTATAAGCGCTTTAACTTTTATGATAAATAAACGTTGTAATATGGATTAATAAAGGAAGAATTATTTATAAAGTTTAACCGCTTAAACTTATAAATAACCTGATGAGATTATCATAGAGGATGGCCTGGAAATAATCAACCCCCAATTCATCGAATAAAGCGCTACCAGTAAAGAAATATAACGCTAGAAAGAATTTTCGGTTGGATTTTCGGTTTGGTCTGCCGGGGTTATGAGTATTTGTGTGAAGTAATGTGACATATCGGAAAGGGCGATGCGGTACCTAGAGGGGAGATTTGGCTTGCGGAAAACAAAAGCCCCTCCGCCGATTTGGCGGGGAGGGGCCAGTTTCTTGTCATTTACAACGGCGATCAAGGCGGAACTGTTCAGTTCAATGGAATTGACGTATCCAAATAGAGTCCTGGTTGAACAGGATTCTATTCACCTTGTAATTGCGTTACGGTGAACCGTATCATAAATAGAGGCAAGGGTCATCCTGAATACAAGGGATAATGCGGGAAGTTTTATAGTTAATATGTAGTTACCTATACAGGATATTTATGGTAATATTTAAATAATTCGATCGGATCGTTTATTGAAAAGAAAACTATGCAAGGAGAGAAATGGTATGAAAAATAATAAGCAGGTGACAAATGTTTTTAATGCTCCGGTTATTGGATTGCAACAAACATTCGATACCGCAAAAGGGACACAAAATATTGATCCTAGTATTATAAACACCGAAGAATTTAAAGACATATTCAGAAAAAAAGCTGATATTAGAATTGTTGATATTGCTATAGATGAAAAAGGAAGATTTCCAGAGTTAGATATTAAACTTAGAAACATTGGTGCTGAAGTAGCTTTTTTAAAGGAAATCTCTTTTAATATATCTGAATTTTATGAGATGATTGATCCACAAATAACTCAGTTTAGTAGAGTAGAGTCGTCATATACATATGATGTATTACTATCGGGATTAGAGAACAAAATTCACCCAATATCTCAAGAAATCCCCCCAAACGGAGTAGACAGATTTAAAATTAAACTTGCAAATACTTTGGGTGATCCCAAAATGCCAGCTATTTATCGGATTAACCTCTCTTTTTTCTATAATGAAGATAATTGTTGTTTAAATTCAAAGGAGATGGTGCTTGCTATACCAAGTATCGAAGAGTGTATAGGATATTATGTTGGTGATTTCTCCAAGGAAAATGCAAAAAAGAATTATATAAATATGAAAAGGTTCAATCAATTAGATATCTTGAAAAGTAATTACTTTTTAAAGATATTTGAAAGCTATGATAAAAACAAAAATGATTATCTTTAAAAGCAACTCGGTGCTACATAAGTGTGGTAATGTTGGGTTGCCTAACCAAGAGGTGTTTTCTATATTTCGTCAAGATTGCTAAATTACACTCAGCCCATCCTGAATCATTTATAGCTCTGCGAGAGTTGAGGTTTCGTAATAAGCACGAACGCTAATTTTTATGATATCTGCTAATGAACTAAAAAGTCCTCAAATCATAATTTACGTAAATAGCATTGTATATAAGGAAGGTGATTTAGTTGGTACGGGGATTAATGGTTGGTTTAACTGACTACTCTCATCAGTCTCTAACAGATATATCAATAGATTTAGAGGAATGGAATAATTCTTTAGAAGAGAGTGTAAAAGTAATAAATAAGATTAGTGCTGAACTCATTCAAAATGGCTATTGGAAGCAAGTTGACTTTGATTTTCGCTCGATTTGTGCTTACGCTGTCAAATTTTTTGATACTGCAAAATCCGATATAAGGGAAGTTATCGAAGGGATACATACGGAAATTAAAGAATATCACTTTAAGATTTTAATAAAGTTAGCAACGACTGCACAGGAAATATTCAGCGATGCAAAAAAGGTTTGGTCTAGTTATAGGGATAAAGAATATGGTGAAGCTAACTTTAGTAAAGTAGAGTCAATTGACTCTGAAATATGTAACATGGCTGGAGATATGTTCGATTTAGATAATTTGGCGCACAGGATTAAAGATTTTATCGGGAGGAAGGTTGTTGATATGGACAATGGGGCAAGAGTAAATAATATTTTTCAAGGATCGGTTACGGGCTTTCAACAGAACCTAGATAACTCTACGGGAATTCAAAACATTGGAAATAGTAATGTTGATATTGAAGAGTTAAGAAGTATTATAACTGAGATTAAAGAATTACTTGGTAGTGTTCCAAACGAAGAGAAGGACGAAATTGTGGAGTCCTTAAATGATCTTGAAGAAACTATTGAAAGTGATATTCCTAAAAAGAGTAAGATAAAAGCATTTGGTGCGCTAGTTCTGTCAGGATTGAAAAAACTATTTACGCTTGAAACATTTGCAAAAGTTGAAACTCTTTCAACAAAGTTACCACAAGTGACTGAAAATTTTGAAAAGGTACTTGATAAAATTTTTAAAAATTAAAGTAACTTAAAGCCCACTTTGCAATAAGTGGGTATTATTTTTTATACCCACATTTTATTAGAATTATGTACGAAGGCTGGGCTTCTCCACTGGTAGAGGGAGATGGCTATGGCGAATTCGAATTGTCCAAGAGGGTGTTGCTGCATATGGTAAGTTTTTTGGTACGAAAGCCTCCTTTATTCATACGCATTTATTCCCTCTATTTAGGACCATCCAAACTTCCAACAAAACGGTAGATGAAAGATTCAAAAATGGTTTAATTTCAAAAATGTCACATCATATCTATGATGTCCTTAGTGAGCATGGAAAGCTCCCCTTCCCGGAAGGCCAGTGTCATCTTCGATATGATTTGTGGAAAAATTATAACTAAATTTGATTTGGAGTGTTATTAGTGGATGAATTTAATAAAATCAATAAATTATATATATTCTTGGAGAAGTACTTAGAAGTGCTTAAGGACGATGCTTCTTGGGGATCAAGTTTTAATGTGCCTGAGCATGATTTATATGCAAGAGATTACTTGAATTTTGCTGAGAATCAACTCCTTGTTGGAACAACAGAATCTCTTATTAATTGTGTATCTAACTTAAAGAGAGCGGTGGATTGTCAAATCGATACCTTTTATCATACCTTAACACTCTATGATGTGATAAAAAAAAGGAATTTGAAGTTTGAAAAAAAGCTTGAGCTATTAGGAGCTATCGGTATCTTTAATTCAAAGTCTTTAACAAAGTTAAATGCGATAAGAAATAAAATGGAGCATGAATATTCAATACCTCAGATTGCGGAACTAGATCTTTATTTTGATCTTGTCTCAGCGTTTATTTCTAACCTTGAAACAGCAATAATTGTGTTATCGTGGGATGAAAAGAACTTATTTACAGACGATGCTGAAGGAAAAATCGAAACATATTTCACGTTCAGCCTTGAGAGAGGTAGGGAGCCAGTTATGAAGGCAATTTGGGGGAGAGGCGATGGAGAAAGTATTGAAGTGAAGTTTGAGGAATACAGATGTTTTGCTTTTTATTTAAGATGCTTATACCTAATAAATATAAAGAGTGCATTTGTAAGTAATAAATATGTGATGGATCAAATATCCAGTGCTTACTATAAATTATGTATTGAGTTCAATAAATTGTGATCCAGATAATAAAATTGGAGATATTTACAACATTGTGTTCACTGGTTTTTTTACCTTCGGGAAACAGCTGTACCGCAAACAAAAAGAGACGATAGAGCGAAGCTTCGCGGATGCAAAAGAGCTCCGTAGGTTTCGCTATTGCCGATTGCGCGGACTCGCAAACTTCAGGAACAGGCACTGAGAACGGTAGTCGTGCAGAATAAGAAGAAGTTGCAAATTCACTTGGATCGCCTGGAAACAGGGATAACCCTCTCGTTTTCGCGATTTTACATCTGCCGGAACATTAAAAGAAACCAAAGGCCTGCGACCTGGATTTCTCGATACTCTGAGGTAATTGATTATTATAAGTCGCCTTTTGATTTACAAGATAACTTGCCCCTTCAGCCATCGCGTTGAAAGTAGAGGCAAAGTCGTCGTTATAAGAGCGGAACACAGGCCACCGGCCTTATGTCCCGCTCTTATTCACATTCACTCATTCTCCTGTGCTTTCTCATATTCCACCTCAACCAGTTTAAAAAAGTCGGACGGCTTGATTTTTAGACCTTTGCAGAGGTCGAAAATTTTTGTGACGGAAGGCTCGTTTCTGCCAACCTCAATCATGGAAATATAGGATCGGTCGACATTGCATTCATGCGCTAGATCTTCTTGGCTTAAGCCTCGTGTGATACGTATTGCTTTCACGGTTTTACCGATAATTTGCTTAATGATATTGGACGGATCGCTCAAGGAAATTCACCCCTTTTAAGTCCATTATCAATCTGATATAATGGCCACAACAGATAAAGTATTCAACAAAAAGTAAAATATATACAATTTATGAAGTTGTTTATGAAAGCCCTATAGCAGACTCTCAATCATCCCAAGTTACTTGACCTGCAAATATATCGCACAAATAACGTACCCTCAAAAAGCAAAAATATTCTTTTAGCCCAAAGGAGGCTCTACCCGTGCGCCCATCCTTCCTAAAATCACTCAACCCGGATGTTATTGTGGAGATGTTAGAGATGGTTTGCCGCCTGGAGAAGTAGAACAAGGTGATTGAGACGGCGGAGATTTTGTGCGAATGCGTGCAGTGCTTGTACCAGGAGCAGCAGTATAGGAAGGCTAAGTCCTTGCCGCTGCAGACATTCGAGCTGGAGCATCCAATGGTCTACTACTACGGGTTCAGTCATCTGATGCGGGGAATGGCTTGCCAGGAGAAGGGACAGTATGAGGAATCCCGGGCGTGCATTGATAAGTATGCCGAGCTGGGATGGCTGGAGGATCTGGGTGAGGATGGGCTGGAGGTTGTAGAGGAGTTCCGATTTCTGGCCCAAGCGAACAGGTATACGCTGGAGTTGCTGTCTGGCCGTGTGGAGGTGCTGGCTGCCTATACCGACTTTTTGTGGGAGAATCCCGAAGAAGTGCTACCGGGGCTGGATACAATTCTGCGGGCCGCGCTGCGGCATGGACTCAATGTGGACGAGCTGCTGGAGACGTTTGCGGAGCAGACGGCTGAATTTGGTACATATGAGGATGAGGGCAATTTGGCGCACTATTACCGCTTCAGCCATCATCTGGCGTTGTACCAGAAGCGGGCGGGAAGAACGGAGGAGGCACTGGAGCAGGTACTGCAAGCCTTAAGGCTTGCTCATCGGTCGGGGAATGACAGTTATTTTACAAGAAGTCTTGCGCTTTTCGAATTGCTGCGGGATTGGGCGACGGCAGAGCAGGTGAGGGAGGTTCAGGGGATGATTAAGGAACGGTGACCCAAGGCGGTTCGCCGTTCCATTCATGAAAATGATGCGTGCATAGTCGCTTTTAAGGGCGAGGTACTACCTGCAGAAATAGGCCAAAGGATGGCCTAAAAACTTGCCGTTACAGACAGCGCGGAGAACCGTATCACAAGTAAGCACAAAGTTGTTCTTAATGGAAGCGTCAAAGAACAATTCAATTTCCTTGACGCTCCTTTTTCAGGCTTATTACCTGTGTTCACTGTAATTTTACTAATGATAGCATGAAGTAAATCCTTCTGCTTCTCAGGGTCTACTATCCTTATGAATTTCATCAATGTTGTCACTTAGACGAGGGTATCTATAATTTTGGGACGATACGATATAGAAAGGTGTTCCAATATATGGTACTGTGAGAAGGGTTGAAAGAATATAATTTGTGGGGGGAATAATGATAAAACCTCATGTAATGGGAAAAGTCACGTGCTTTATTACTAGGGGAAAAAAGGACAATATTGAACTCCTTCTAATTCAGCATCCAAATGCAGGTATTCAATTTCCAGCAGGGACGGTTGAGATAAATGAGGATTTCAAACAGTCTGCCTTACGTGAAGCCTTTGAAGAAACTGGGCTAAATGAATTTCTTTCATGTAATTACATAGGAAAACAAGAGTTGAACTTTTCGGGAGATAAATACATCGTTTTTCAAAAAGCAAAGGTCTATTCAAGACCAGACTCATCAAGTTCACATTGGGCTGAGATTAGAAGGGGTATTACTGTCAAACACGAACGCAAGCACGAAAAGTTTGTACAAATCTCCTATATTGAAGGAGATAAATATCCAGAGCCAAACTACATTACTTATCAAATAACAGGTTGGGTGGAGGAAACACAATTAGCATCAACGGTCGAAAGACATTTTTATCATTTACACACAAAAAGTGAACTTAAAGAGTGGGAGCAGGAAGCGGATAATCATACTTTTAAATTGTTTTGGTCTCCAATTAACAAGTTACCTGAGATAGTATCACCGCAAAACGAATGGATAAAATACGTTTCAAATGAATTGAAATATACCTTTCTCCTATAATAACAACATCCAAAGAAACCACTCTTTCGTTAGGAGTGGCTTTGTCTTTATATATTGATGTATATTTTGTGGCCAAATTGTACTTTTTACTTGATACATCGCGGTGAACCGTATCATAAATAGGGCGAACTTCGTGAAGGTCAAAATCTGCCGTAGCTCTCCACAACACCTTGTCCTGAATGTCCTCGGAGTATGTAACGTCAACAAGGTTTGTCTTTTGCTGCATATTTCTCCACCAACTGGCGCTATGCCATGCATACATATTATACGGTCGTTATCAGAAGCCGTTGTTTATTGTAGAGAACGGGTTCGGCGTCGTGGATACGGTTGAAGAAGACGGCGTTGATCTGCTGGGATTATAAGCAGGTCATAGCCTCCAACGGGGCAATCCTACGGTAGTTGAATATTGCTTCAATAGAGTATAGAATTAGTTGATGAAAAATTACTGGAAGGGGTGGGGATATGAGGGCGAAACGGAAGATTTATATTCTGTCAACTGTTACAATTTCATATTCTCGTTCCATTAAAACACTAAAGCATTCATTGCTTTAGTGTTTTTTATTTGCGGAGGTGTAAAAGTTGACAAGGTACAAAAGAGTTCTTATTAAACTAAGTGGTGGAGCAGTCGCTGGAAACACGGAATTTGGTTTTGAGCCTGAAAGGTTGGATCATATTGCTAACGAAATTATGTCAGTTGTGAATCTAGGCGTTGAGGTATCATTAGTTATAGGCGGTGGGAACATTTTCCGTGGTAGTATGGCGGAAAGCTGGGGAATAGAAAGAGCAGAAGCTGACAACATTGGGACGCTCGCAACTGTTATCAATAGCTTGATGCTTCGTGGCGTTCTTAAAGCTAAAACAAACAAAGAAGTTCGTGTAATGACAGCAATACCTACTACATCAGTTGCTGAACCATACATCAGACTAAGAGCAGTTCACCATTTGGAAAAGGGCTACATTGTAATTTTTGCAGGAGGAAACGGGCAACCCTACGTTACAACAGACTATCCTTCTGTTCAAAGAGCAATCGAAGTTAATTGTGAAGCTCTTTTAGTTGCAAAGCAAGGTGTTGATGGTGTTCTAAATGCAGATCCTAAGTGCGATAAAGATGCAAGGAAGTTCAGATCCCTTCACTACAACGATGTTTTACAACATAACTTAAAGGTAATGGATCAGTCAGCTTTCATCTTAGCTAGAGACTACAATCTGCCAATGCATGTGTTCAACTTTGACAAGCCAGGCTCAATGAAAGAGATTTGTGAAGGAAAAAATAACGGTACGATCATTAGTGGTAAATCAGTTTTAGAAATGGAATAGGAGGTATTTCACTAAAGGGGGGGCGAGTAACTCATGAAAGATCAGTTTATAGCGGCTTTACAGCAAAACAGCTTGGCTGAAATGAGAAAAGTACTCAAAGCTGATTTACACAATCATATCACCAGGGGCGGAAATAAGAGATATATTGAGGATTGGTGCGGTGTAAAGATACCTGAGTGCCCTAAGTTTGCAGATCTTCATGATATGAATCAGTGGAACGCCATGCACATAAAACCTTTGTTAATGGGTCGGCTTGGTTATGAAAAGCGTATAGAAGCTGCCTTTGCTCAGGCGAAATTGGATGGGATTCACTTACTTCATATGAGTGTAACCATTGGTGAAGAAGCTTTGTTTGATAACTCCCCTGAAAAATGGATACAAGCAATACAGGACATCCATCGGAGAGTTGCTCCTGAGGTTACTTTTGTCCCGGAGATCGCATTTCTAACACATACACCGATGCATGAGACCTCCGAAAAGATGGATCAGTTCCTAGAGCTTAATTATTTCAAATCTATGGACATATTCGGTGATGAATTTGCTGTCCCCGCATTCAAGAAGATTTTTCGAAAGGCGAAGGATAAAGGATTGATTCTTAAGGCACATGTCGGTGAATTTGGAACGGCTCAACTGGTCAGACAAGCGGCTGAAGAATTGGAATTGGATCAAATACAGCATGGAATCGCCGCTGCACGTTCTCCCCAAGTGATGAGATGGTTATCAGACCATCACATACAATTGAACATTTGCCCAACAAGCAATATCCTGCTCTCAAGAGTAGAGAACTATCAAACACATCCTATAAAAATTTTGTACGACCATGGCATAAGGGTAACGATAAATTCAGATGATATGCTTATTTTTGACCAAAGTGTATCGGAGGAGTTTTTCAATCTGTACCAGGCAGAATTGTTTAGCGCAGAGGAACTCAATGAAATAAGGGAAAATGCTTTCTGATTACGTTCTAACGGAAAACGATAGTTGAATAGAGTGAGTCTAATAGAGAAGGCCACCCTCTGCGGGATGGCCTTTAACTTGCCGTTACAGCTAGCGCGGTGAGCCGTATCATAAGTAGAGGCAAGTTTTTTTGGAGGATATATGAAACCTATGAATTATTATCGTTCAAAAGTGTTTGCATCCACCAAAAAACATGGAATGTCCCTAAAAGTTTAAATAATTCACTATACGCATGCCTGAGAAAGGGCTTACAATTCACGGAGAAGACGTGTCGTCACCTAATTCCGGGGAGGAGGAAGATGTAGCCGCAGGACGTATTTGAAGTGCCTTGTTATTTTAACAGCAGTTGAAAAAAGGAGATGAGCTGTAGAAATGAACAAGAAACACATTGGAATGAAACGCATTCTGGCAGGTTTCTTTGGCCTAATCCTTATTATTGGAATGATTCCTGCAATGTCTGCTACTGTAAGCGCTGCCACTTTCGGAACGGCAAGTGAACTGACCGTCAACGGTACACCACCTGCGGGTCTCTATACAAGTGTTCCGGTTGGTGCGGCGTGGAATGACAGTGCCGGAAACTCTATCCAGGCCCACGGCGGAGGTTTCGTGCAGCAGGGCGGCTGGTATTATTGGGTCGGAGAGAATAAATCCAGCAATTCCCACAATACTACAGGCATTAATCTGTACAGATCGAAGGATCTTCTCAACTGGGAATTTGTGTCTACGATCCTGTCCAATACGACAAACCCTGGATATACCACGGCTACGACACCCGGGCTCATCAGCCCCCAGACCCAGCAGTTCAATATGGAGCGTCCGAAGCTGATTTATGATCAGGCCAGCGGGAAGTTCGTTCTGTTCGCCCACTGGGAAAACGGGACCAGCTATGGAAATTCCCATATTCTGATTGCTTCCGCAGGTTCAGTGGACGGCCATTACACCGTACTTCATAATTTCCGTCCGGGTGTGGGCTATGTAGGGGACCCTAATGAAAAAGACGAGTCCTATACGGGAACCGACGGCAAATGGGGTTATGGCTCCCGCGATTTCACCGTCTATCAGGATCCCGGCACCGGCGAAGCTTACCTGATCAGCACACAGGATTGGCAGAACATGCGCGTATACAAGCTTACTGAGAACAGTACGAATGTTGACTGGCAAAACTCCTATCTGCTGTTTAGCGGCGGCAGAAGGGAAGCGCCTGCCATGATCAAAGCTAATGGCGTCTACTATATCATCACTTCCAGTCAGTCAGGCTGGTATCCGAATCAGGCTATGTATTCCTTCACCACCGATATCAGTAATCCAAGCGGATGGTCGGCTCTCCAGCCCGTGGGCAACAACACCACCTTCTACAGCCAGCCCACCAACATTATGGAGATTGTTGCGGCAGATGGCAGCAGGCAAAATGTATACATGGGCGACCGCTGGAATCCCGAAGCTCTAGGCACCTCCGCTTATGTGTGGCTGCCCTTGAACATCGACAGTACCACACACACCATGACCATGAGCTATACACCGGGGTGGTCCCTCGACCCTGTGACCGGAGCATTTCATTTCCCGGATGTATCCAATGTTTCGCAAGGCAAACCGGTAGAAGGTGAAGATAATGTCGTTTCCGGCAAATTGCTGAAGTACATTAACGATGGTTCCTACGATGAGGCGGATACATGGTCGGCGGGTACACTGTACTATCAGCAAAATAAGGTCCCATACGCAGTAACAATTGATTTGCAGGAGATATTCGATCTTTCCCGCGTGGATATCAGCTTCAAGCAATTCAATGGTTCCGAAGCCTATTACGACTATACGGTACAAGGCAGCAATGACAACAAGAACTGGACAATCCTGGCGGATGAGACCCAAAATAAAATGACGGGCTTCAAAAGCAATACACTGGGGGGGAAATACCGGTATGTGCGGCTCTATGTCACCTCCGTCATTAATGCACACAATGGCAATTCCACAGCCAGTTGGGAGAACGGCATGCTTGAGGTCCAGGTGTATGCTAACAACCTCACGAGGCCGATTGCTACGCTGCCGGCAGCAAGCGAAGAAGGCGGCAGGTACACTTCAGATCAGACCATAACACTTTCTAGTAAGGCCGTCGGAGCCAAGATCTATTACACGACTGATGGTACAGAACCTACAAATCACAGTACGCTCTATACCACTCCGGTCACTTTGACGCTAGGCCACACGATTCTCAAGGCGGTCGCCTACGCAGAGGGCATGGAACCAAGCGGTGTAATGACCAAAGACTTTGATATCATCGACCCGAACGTCATTGTCTCTGTAAGCAGTCCTACGGAATATGCGGTGACCACGGGGGACGGAGCCTCTGGCCTTCCGGCAACACTTCAAGCGGTGAATGCTGCGGGGAATACGGTTACGGTGCCGGTCATTTGGAATACGGCTGGTGTGGCCTTTAGTCCGTATACATCTGTGAAGATTACGGGCACATTGCCCGGATATCAAGTGAGTGCCACGGTTGATGTGGTAAATGCGGGATTAACCTACTTCATTAGCGGGGGTTCCCAGGGTAATTCCGCTTTTTATAACGCGGCTAAGGCTAAATTGGGCGGACAGCTGGTAAACACAGTGTCTGATCAGGCATACAACGGACAATGGGGCTACACTGGTAAAATCGGTACTGACATTGGGTATCACACCAGTACCAGCAGCATTTACGATAGCGGCTGGTGGGCCTACTCCAATAAGAGCATCAATTACTCCGTTCATTTGGACCCTGGAACCTACACATTGGTTTCGGGCTATAAGGAATGGTGGGGAGCAACCCGCGGCATGACCTTCTCAGCCAAGGATGCCAGCGGCAGCGTACTTGCTTCTAAGAGCTTTACCATCAACAAAGCAACCCTAGCCGATCAAGAGAAGATAGAATTTACGCTGGCTAAAGCTCAGAATGTACAAATCAGCGTAAGCAAGGTCAGCGGCAGTGATCCTGTACTGGCGTGGCTGGCAGTGGAAAAGAAAACACCGGTCACGACGGCTGCATTCTCACCGGCATTACCGGATGGGGAGCAGGGCTGGTATATTAGCCCGGTGTCGATGACTCTTACTGCGGCTGAAGCAGGAGGTACTGTAACCGGCGCGGTGTACAGCGTTGATAATGGAACGGCATGGAGCACCTACACCGGTCCGGTTACATTTAATGAGGATGGGCAATATTCCGTAGCCTATTATTCAACGGATGCGGCCGGAGGGGCCGAATACCCAAAGACCCAGACGTTTAAGCTGGATCATACCGCGCCAGTCACCACAGCCAGCTTGGGCTCCGCGAGTCCTGCAGAATCCGGATGGTATACATCGGAGGTTACTGTAAGCTTAGCGGCAAGCGACAATGTATCCGGTGTGTCGAAAACAGAATACCAGATCAATAACGGAGATTGGACCCCTTATACAGGATCTATTCCCGCCTTTGGTGAAGGGATTTATACCGTAGGCTATCGCAGCACGGACCAGGCAGGCAATGTCGAACCCATCAAAACCCTCGAATTGAAGATAGACAAGACGGCGCCAGCGCTAACCGTCCAATTGGATACAACAACCCTATGGCCGGCCAATCATAAAATGGTGACGATTCACGCTGCATTGAATCCGGGTGATGCTACATCAGGGGTTGAATCGGTAATATTAACCTCCATTACGATCAATGAACCGGACAGTGGTCAAGGCGACATTCAAGCCAGTGTAGGAACAGCAGCCACATCCTTTAGTTTACGCGCCGAAAAAGGGAAGGATAAAGCAGTGGGCCGTATCTACACAATTACGTATACGATAACCGACAAAGCAGGGAATAAAGAGACTTCTTCCGTAACCGTCAGAGTGCCTCATGATCAATCCGTAAATAATAACAATCAGAATGCTGAATAACCAATAAGAAGTTCTGCATCCGGTTCAATATGGAAAAAGCAGGTCTGTCCGTAACATATGTAAGGTGAAATCTCGTTTTATACAAAAAGGCCGCCGGGAGCTCCCGGCGGCCTGTACAATCTTCAACTTTTACTTCATGGTCCACTGATGGTCGCCTGACAGATACTTCTCTGTAAGTACGGACAGCAGCTGGATGCCTACTTCATTCTGCCCGCCTTCAGGGATGATTAGGTCGGCGTATTTCTTGGACGGCTCGATGAATGCTTCATGCATCGGTTTGACTGTGGTTAGATACTGGGTATGGATGGAACGGATCGTCCGTCCGCGTTCCTCGATATCCCGCAGTACACGGCGGAGGATGCGCACATCCGGGTCGGTATCGACAAAAACCTTAATATTCAGCTGCCCGCGGAGCTTCTCATCGGAGAGCACATGCAGACCCTCTACGATAACGATGTTGTTCGGCAGCAGTTCAACGGTCTTGTCGGTAGAGCGGGCGTGAATCGTAAAATCATACACCGGGGCATAAGCAGCCTGTCCGGCTTGGAGGCAATCTAAATGCTCGATCAGCAGCTCCGTATCAAAGGCAAGCGGGTGATCATAATTGATCGCTCCGCGTTCCTCGAAGCTGAGGTAAGAATGGTCTTTATAGTAGTTATCCTGAGATATGAACGTCACTTTGTCTGTTCCCAAACGGTCAATGACGGAGCGTGCTACCGTCGTTTTGCCGGAGCCGGTCCCGCCGGCGATACCAATAATGAGCATGGTGTTGTAATAAACCTCCCTAAGCGATTGCCTTTGCAATTCCAATATTGTAGCACAGCGATGCATTAATTTCACCTGAACAGCGGGGAACAAACCGTGAACTTTTGAAAAAAAGGGGGTTTCCGGCGGGAAATGATATAATTTTGTCAGATGGGCTAGACCCAAGCAGGCGGAGAGGGGAGTTAGGAGTATGGATATTAGCAAAACCATGAGCGATAACAGCCAATCATTATTAGAAGCTTTTAATGCGGCTCCAATGCAGCTGGCAGGCCACGGCAAACGAGAGGTCCGGGTGCTGAAGGAGGCTTTTGCCGGGGTAGAGGATAGTGTGGTCAGTGACATGTACGGTACAGGTAAGCTGATCGAGGGTTTTCAGGCGGAAATGGCAGAGGTGCTGGGGAAGGAAACGGCTGTATTTTTCCCGAGCGGTACGATGGCACAGCAGATTGCACTTCGAATCTGGAGCGACCGTAAGGGCAGCAAGTCTGTAGCGTACCACCCGCTCTGCCACTTGGAGATACATGAGCAGGATGGGCTAAAAGAGCTGCATCATCTGGAGCCGCTGCTGCTCGCTGACAAGGACCGCCTGATTACACTGGAAGATGTGAAGAACATGGGTCAGGGAATAGCCTGTCTCCTGCTGGAGCTGCCGCAGCGCGAGATTGGCGGACAGCTTCCGGAGTATGCAGAGCTTGAAGCAATATCCGCCTATTGCCGTGAGCAGGAGATTATGCTGCATCTGGACGGTGCGCGTTTGTTTGAGGTGCTGCCGTATTACGGCAAAACCGCCGCTGAAGTCTGCAGCCTGTTCGACAGCGTATATATCTCCTTTTATAAAGGCATTGGCGGAATTGCCGGGGCCATTCTTGCGGGAAGTGCGGACTTTACTGAAGAATCGAAAATTTGGAAACGGCGGCATGGCGGCGACCTGATCAGCCTGTATCCATACATTATCTCCTCCCGGCATTATTACCGGCAGAGAGTGGACAAGATGGCTCAATATTATGCGGAGGCCAAGGAGCTTGCGGCTCTGTTCAACGGCTGTCATAACGTAAGTACTCTGCCGGAAGTGCCGGTGTCGAACATGTTCCATGTGCATTTTGCCCTGTCCAAGGTGAAGGTAGAGCTGATTCTGACCCGGATCAGTGAAGAAACCGGCGTGGGCTTTACTCCGCGTTTGAGGGAGAGCAGCGAGTCGTCGTGTTTTTATGAATTGAGCATTGGAGATTTGTACAGCGGCATTCCCAAGGCGAACCTGGAAGCGGCATTCGGGATGCTGGATCGGCTGCTGAGGGAGGCTTAAGGATCACCCGGATCAGGGCTGCCCAACCCAAAAAGGATGGTAGTCTGTGCCCATGCACACTATCATCCTTTTTTATCATCATCGCAGGAAAGTCTACCGGTTCAGCAATGCCCGGACAAACGACACGCGCAGCAGCTGCTTTTTCATCAGCTTGGTGCGGAACTGGCGCTTTAATTGGCTGTAGGCCTTGGGACAATGTTCGCTGGCCCAGCTGTACATTGACTTGAAATCGGTGTGGCTTTTGGCGGAATTCATCAGGTAATACGAGATGGTGTCATACACATTATGGTTGAACCATTCGTTCATTTCCGTCTTGCTATAGCCGTAGCGTTCGATGGCCATATTGCGGATCAGCCGTTTTTCCTCCAAATTCTCGATCAGAAAAGACTGGCTGAGGTTAAAAGTAATATTGTTGCCATGAATCCGGTACACTCCGGCAAGGGTGTCGATAAACCCGGCGTCCCCGATCAGCAGGGCACGCAGGTAAATCGAAGCGTCGTTGACCATGTTCATGTTCAGAATATCCATCTTCATCAGCGTTTCCCGCTTGAAGACCGCTGTCAGGGTTGAGGCTGGTTTGGGATACCCCTTTTGTTCAAAATTCCTGAAGTAGGCCTCCTTCGGGGTAATCCGGTTTAGCTGCAGGCTGGACGGCTTCAGCTCTTCAGTCTTGGAATACTCCAGGAACACATTCGCAGCCACAAAAGCAATCTCCGGTTGCTCTTGATGGAAATGGACAGCGCGGCTGAAATAGCTCCGGTCAATCAGATAGTCGTCGTCATCCAGGAACAGAATATACTCACCGTCACCATGAGCGGCAAGCGCTTTGCGCCGGTTATTCCCCGGGCCTTGATTGGTCTCATTCGGCATGAAGAATACACGCGGATCATCGCCATAATTCCGGCTCATGAGTTCTGCCGTACCGTCGCTGGAGCAGTCGTCAATCACCGTAATCTCCTTATGCGGGTAATCCTGACGCAGGATGCTCTGAACGGCCTGATGCAGGAAGTCTTTTCTATTATAAGTAGTAATAATTACACTGACTTTGGGAAGGTTGTAGGGATCGGAAGGTGAAGGAAAAAGGATCTCCTGCTCTCCGCCGTCCGCTCTTAACCCGGCGAGACCTTTCATGAGTTCCAGGATATTCACGGCTTGAATGTTGAATTGCTGGGACAAGTAGAAATCCAGCGCATCCGCTGAGGCGCGCTGCGACAGATAGGCCTCGATCACCCCGGCCAGATTCTCAAGATTCCCCCGTATGCCTGCGTCGGCTTCGCTGCCAATGCTGTCTCTGCATCTTCGTATAAGCTCTTCGCTGGACAGCGCCCCGGCAGGCAGATGCTGTCTAGCTTCGTTGAGCTGGTTTAGCAGGCGGTATCCGGCCTGGTGCAATTCCTCGCTGTGAGCCATAGTTGGACCTCCTCAAAATTTTTTGAATAATCTACCCCGATTCAGCTACGAAAAAAAAGCCTCGGAAGCATATCCTCAACAGTTTGTTAGTCGCTGCTGCGTTTTGTGGAGCTAGGCTCCCCAAAATTGCTGCGTCAGGCAGCTTATCGTGGACAAACGCTAATTCAGGTGAGCTATCTGTCAGTCATGTATATATTTAGTGGGAATTTATACACTTATTTCCTTAGGCGGATAACTGCGGTAAGTGTTAGTGGGAAAAAGTAGACTTAAATCAGCGTAAATAAGCGAAATTCGGTCAAGCGGGGAGGATTAGGTTTACTTTTCCCACTTAAATGCTCAAAACGAGCCAAATCGAACGAATTAGGTTACTTTTTTCCACTTAGCGCAGGATCGGGACGATGCCGGTTCAATGCCAGGATAGCGAGTGAGCTCTGTAGGGGAAATGCAGCCCCGGTGCCGCACTTACGCCGCCTGAATGCCACGCAATGCAGCCCCGGTGCCGCACTTACGCCGCCTGAATGTCACGCAATACAGCCCCGGTGCCGCTCTTGCGCCGCCGGAATGCCACGCAATGCAGCCCGCGCAGCATTTCCGCCCGTGCAGCTGAAGAACTGCCGCCTTACGTCTGGCTGGCTGTGACCTTGCTGCGCTTCAGCTTGATCTTGGTTCTGAAGCGTTTGGCGTAGCCCCAGGCGTAGAGGAACACCTCGCGTTCCATCAGGGAACCGGCGATGTAGTAGATAGGCAGGATGACCAGACCGAGTACTACACCCCATAGGATTACGCTGGTATAGGAGGTCATGCTAAGGTCGAGCTTGGTGGTGATGAAGACAATAGCCACGAACACGCCGACATTGATCAGCCATCTGCGGAAGGTGACCCAAGGGCTGCGCTCCAGCAGTACCCGGTTGGCGTACACTACGATATCGATAGAACGGTACAGCAGTGCGGCGATGGTTCCCATTAGCACACCGTAGATCCCGAAGAACAGCACGCAGATGATCGAAGCGCCCAGGTTGATGGCCGACTCCATAATCGAACGGAACTGGGTGTTGCGGAAATGTCCGGCGATTGTGATCAGATTGTTGGATGAGGTGCGGGCATTGGTCAACAGCTTGATCACCACGAACAGGACCGGCAGCCAGAAGTTGATATAGTTCACATCGTTGACTCCAGCCGTATAGAGCCGCATGAACGGCAGAATGAGAATGTATACGACGGTCAGGATCGAGAAGATCAGGCCCATGAAATAGACCTCATACGCATCATAGAATTTGACAAAAGCCTCTTTGCCCTCATGATAGCTCTGTCCCAACGCCGACTTCACACTTCCGTTGACGGTCTGGACGATGTTGTCGACAATCGTGAAGATCATATTGTACATGACGTAGATGCTGACCACCTTCAGGTTGGTGAAAATCGTCAGGATCAGCACATCGGTGTTGCGGAAGATCATATAGGAAATCTCATGCACCATCACTGAATTTTTCTGCCCGATGGCTTCAAAGTCCGGCTTCTGTCCAAGATCAATCCACTTGTAATAACGCTTGGAATAGATATAGAAGGCAATCATCTGCAGAACGGTCAGCGCGAAGAAAGACGCCTGTACGGCGATAATGTCCACGCCCTGCAGCAGCAGGATGATCCGCACCACATTGTTCAGAATGTTCGCAATCGTGACGATGGAGGTTTCAATATAGCTTTTGCCCTCGGCGATCAGCAGAACTCTGAATTTCCCCTGGTAGTAATAATTGATTGCTCCGCCCAGTCCCGAGAACAGGATAATTGCCATAATGCTCAGCTTGTTGATCTCCGAATGGATCACCAGGGGATAGACGACCGCCAGCAGCACGACCGAGATGAAATAATAAATCCCGGTTTTTTTGTAGTAGCTGGAGGTGGCGGCGAGAATGGAATTGATATGGTTGTAGTCATTTTTGGCAACGGGTTTATATAGCGCCTGCAGCGAAGCTGCGCCGACACCGGCTTCGAGCAGGGCGAAATAGCTGATGATCTGCACGATGGACGCGATCAGACCGTTGGCTTCCGAGCCGTAATTGACCATGATCAGCCGGGGGATGAAGAAGCCGAGAATAATGGTGATGACCTGGCTCGTGAGTCCGAAGCCGAGGTTCAGCATGCTGCGTTTAGCTTTCATAACTTCTTCTCCCTTCCACAAGCGGTGCCGGTGAGAGGTAAGTATCAAGCTGCTCGAAATGCTTCTCCGCCTGGTTCGCCTGGAGCGTCACATCCAGGCTGTTCACAGCCATACTCTCGAATACCTGCTGCGGAGTCACCTCGGCCAGATGCGCGAAATCCGTGTACAGCCCGCCGAAATGAGCGTCATTCATAACATTGATCATTTTGCTGCTGTACGCTATTGGATACACCGGTTTGCCAAATACCCAGCCGAGAATCATCGCATGGAACCGGGAAGCAACGATGAAGCTGGCACCCGCCAGCGCCGCGAGAATCTCATCCATATCTGTTTTGTAAAAGTGAACCTGTGTCTCACGCTGCAGCTCTACCGGAATGAGGCCCAAAATCTGTCCGATCGCTTCCTGGTCGCCTTCATGCTGGCAGAACGACAGAAAATGCACGGCATAGCCCTGCTGAATGAAATGGATTGCAACATCTTTCATTTTTTCATAATAGAGGTTGTCAAAACCGCTCAGGGCTTTGGAGGAAGGCTTAATCACCGAAATGGCGATATACTGCCCTTCCGGGGCTTTTCCTGCAGCCTGATCATACTGGAGCTGAAAAATAATATCCGGTGCCATTCTGACATTGCCCAAATCCTTGAACAAATCATAGGAGTACTGTTCTCTGAATGAGACATCGGCATATTCCTGGAAGATCCGACGATGCTCCGCATAATAGGCGTTATCAGTAAAGGGGCCAAAGTTGGCGCCCATCAGATAATACGGTTTGTTTTTATTGCGGAGGCTCTCGTTATTCGCCACGTATTCAGACCAGTGTTCGCCCTGCATGAATATAGACCCGCCGATATGGACTGTGCCGTCCCCCTGATCCACCAGCATCTTCTGCATGAAGTTGGGATGAAGCTTCAGCTTGCGGAAGAAGTAGTTGATTCCCCGGAACAGGACAGAGTCCGATGCATAGACCTTGAGATTGTTCAGATCCTTGAACACCACTTTGTACAGCCGCGGGGCAATAAGCATGAACTGGGTGTCGGGATAGCGCTCGCACAGTACCTTGATAAACAGATCATCGCCGAGATTGAATTCCGTGTATGCGTAAATCATCATTTTCTTCTTCATATCTTAATTTCCTTTCTGCTAATCACGGCTTTGAGCTTCTGTTTGAACTGTAGCCAGCTGTGGTCCAGATGAATCAACTGCCCGTACAGAGACGGGGAAATTAAGAAGACCTTGATTTGAAAAGCTAGCTTACGGTCATCCCCCTGATAATTGCGCATGATCGCAAGCATCTCCTGATTCACGCCGGGGTAGGCGAGTTCAATATCATGAAGTAGTTTGCGGGTACTGATGCTGTTTGTGCCGTTCAGGCAGGTCTTGAGATTGTAGAAGTAATTCTCGGTCATCTCGCGGTTCAGCAAGAGGGCGGATATCGTGTGAACCTCACTGAAAGGATGCTTGCTGAAATATTCATCCACCCGTTTGAAGGCGGCGACCACATCGAATTTGTTCACATTATATGTCCCCGTAATTGAAGACGTCCGCTGCAGATAATAGGACAGCACATCGGGGATCGAGATGACCCGTGAAGCCCTGGACAACGCTTTATAGATGAACTCTTGATCCTCTCCGTTCACGCAGCGCTCGGTATACGAGATGCCGTTCTCCAGAAGAAAGGTGCGTTTGAAGGCGATGCTGCCGGTCCAGATTCTCAAGGTTTTATGCACAAAAATATTCTTCAGCGCTTCGCTTCCCGTAGTATCTCCAGCGTCTGAAGTGAAGCTCACGATCGTTGATCTGTCCTCACGGACCAGGGTATAGCCCCAGCAGAGAATATCCGTCTTCCCGTCCGCCGTGCAGGACTCTACACGCTGTACCAGACTGCTGTCTGCATAATCGTCGCCGTCCAGGAACAGCACATAGTCACCGCTTGCTGCGGCCAGCCCTGTATTTCTGGCGGCACTGACCCCGCCATTAGGTGTGCGGATCAGCTTGGCCTGCAGAATGGGATGGCTTGCGAGCATCTCTTCAGCAACCTGGGCCGTACGGTCCTTGGAGCCGTCATCCACCAAAATCAGTTCGAACCGCTTCTCATTCTGATCCAGGAGTGAGTTTAGCAGGGGCTCAACATAATGTTCTAAATTGTACATGGGAACTACAATGCTTAGGCTCATGCGGCCACTCCCTTCCTGAAGCAGTGATTGTTACCTCGCGGTTTGTCTGGAGAAGATTTCCTTCAGCCCTTTTTTGTAGCCGTTAATGGCGGCGACATTCTTCTTGGGCTGCTCCCGGAGAATGAGGTAGAGCGTGGTCCAGACGAGAGCGAGATATCCGACAGGACCTGATTTCTTATCCTTCAGCAGATACACATGGTTCAGCACCCGGGTATAGGCCACATCTTCGAGGTTATCTCTGGAGGCTGGTGACTCATGATGCAGGAGCTTCAGTTCGGGATTGATATATAGGGGGCCGGATTTCCGGGCGATGCGTGACATGAGAATGTCCTCGCCGACGCTGTAGCTCTTGAGCCAGGGCACGGGTCCCAGATCCTTGATGGCCTCCTTCTTGAACGACATGTTGCAGCCGTGCTGGAATTCGGTCTTGAAGATCTTCCTCGCCTTATGCCAATTGTACATGGAGCCTGCCTGGCCGCTTAGGGAGAGCTTGCCGCTCGATAAAGATTGCTGAAAAGACAGCAGGCAGCGGATCGTGCCAAGGAAGCTGTTGCGCATCCCGATGGCAATGCCGCCAACCCCTGCGCAGTTGGGATAGTCGAGGTAGGTTTGGTTCAGCGTGGACAAGTAATGAGCGGGGATTTCGACGTCATCATCAAGGAACAGGATTTTATCCATTGTGGACAGCTCCACTGCCTTGATCCGGGACAGCCATAACCCCCGGTCCGTCTTGCTGTGATAGATAAAGGGATAACCGCACGCGGTAAGTAACGTTTCGAATTCGCCCAGGACTTTTTCAGGTATGGCGCCGTCATCTATAACGATAACCTCTATGGGGCAGGTCCGGCCTATGTCCTGATTAGTTATAGAATGAATGCACCGTGTCAGGTCCTGTACCCGATTCCTCGTGCAGATAACCACTGACAATCCTTGCATATACTCCACTCCCTTATCCAATTCTCCCATTCTATGTTTGTTAATATAACTTGGGATTATAAGCTAACTTAAGCTTACTATTGGCAGAGAAAGGTTGTATATACTACTTTAGTTTACTTATTGAATATCACGGAGCAGTGAATGAAGGGCAGAAAAATGCCCTGATTTCATGTGGTGGTGCTGAACATTTCTCACGGAGTAATTAGCGGAAATTGACCAGACGCGATGCATAATGAAGGTGGGGAAACGCTTAGCCAGTAAAATCATATCAACAGAAAAAGGCCGTAGCACCTGAAAAGGTGACCTACGGCCTTTTTTTGGCTTTTTTAATTGATTTCGATCGTTAATGAGCTGGCGAAATTTGCTCCTGGTACCAGGGCGATTACGCCTTCTTTGTCCTGCAGTTCGCCGTCGAACGTATCCCTGTCCGCAAATCCCTGCCAAGGTTCAATGCAGAGAAAAGGTGCATTCAGCTTCTGCCAGATGCCGAGATCCGGGAAGCCTTCGAAGGAGACGGCCACGCTTTTTCCGGTAAGCTTACTCTTCAGTGTGATCTGCCGGGAGGCTACATTCTGGAAGACCAGCGCATCGTCCTTGAACATCTCATGGGTTAACGGAAGGATGCGCTCACCCTTCAGCACTGGCTCCGATTTGCCGCTGATCCGCAGGCCCGCACTATTCAGAAACTCCCGCTCCAGCGTCTCAGTCTCGGAGAACTCAAGTACATAGTCACTGAAGCTTCCGTTCTCATCCAGCGGGCAATTGAAGGCAGGGTGTGTGCCAAGCTGGAAGAAGATATCCTGCTGATCAATGTTCTCTACCCGGTAGTCTAGCTTAAGCGTGTTTTCATTCAGCGTGTAGGTAATATACAGGTTGAATTGGAACGGGTAGCTGGCTAGGGTATGTTCGCTACTGGTGAGCCGGAATACCGCGTGGGACTCACTTGCTTCAACGACTGTGAATTCGCTGCGTCTGGCGAAGCCGTGATTGGCAAGCTTGTACGCCTGTCCTTGTACCTTGATCTCTCCGTTCCGGACGGCGCCGATGATGGGGAACAGGACCGGAGAACGGCCTGTCCAATAAGCGGCATCCCCGCTCCAGATATATTCAGTGCCTGTGTCCTTTCGGGTGAAGCTGACAAGCTCCGCCCCCAGGGTACTGATCTCAGCCTGTGCTGAGCTGCTGCGCAAAATGGTGTTCATATGATGACGCCCCTTTCACAATGGTTGGCCAGCCCTGTCTGCTGCTGACTGCTGTTCATATTCTATCAAACTTCTGCCGAACCAATGTAACACATCGTGAACAATTCCAAAAAATAATTATTACAGTGTGTAAAATGACAATCAGGCGGAATGGTATAACATATATAGAAAGCAATGATTGTGTAAACTTAAGCGTTCGAAGCGGAGGGATAGGGCCATGCAGCTGAAGCAAATATTCGTGAACGGTGAGAGATTGAAGAATACGATTGAAGCCTTTGCCGATTATGGGCGTACGGAGAACAATGGGGTGACCCGGCTGTCACTGTCGGAGCAGGATGTGAAGGTGCGGAATTACTTCGCTGCATGTTGTGAAGAACTGGGAATGACGGTCAAAGTAGATGATATGGGAACGATGTACGCAACGCTTGAAGGGACGGAAGCAGGACCGCCTGTGGTGATCGGCTCACATCTGGACACGGTCAAGAAAGGCGGACGTTTCGATGGCGTGCTTGGGGTCATTGCCGGTCTGGAAGTGGTACGCACCCTGGTGGACCATGGGATCAAGCCGCGGCTGCCGGTGACGGTCATGAATTTCACGAATGAGGAAGGTGCGCGGTTCGAGCCTTCGATGATGGCTTCTGGCGTGCTCTCCGGCAAGTTCGATAAGGCAGAGATGCTGAAGAAAAAGGACCCGGAAGGGACGACCTTTGCGGAAGCGCTGGAAGCGAGCGGATATGCGGGGGATGCCGCGAACCGGATCAAGGAAGCAACTGCTTATCTGGAGCTGCATATCGAACAAGGACCTGTGCTGGAAAAAGAAAACCTCACCATCGGCCTGGTCGACTGCGTCGTCGGTATGGCCTGCTATGAGATTGAAGTGACGGGCGAATCCGACCATGCCGGGACCACGCCGATGGATATGCGCAAGGATGCGCTGTTCGCTGCCACCGACTTGATTACCGAGCTGCGCCGTAAGCTGGGGGTGCTCGATTCCGGGTTGGTCTTCACCATGGGCCGGATGAATGTACTGCCTAATATCCATACGGTGATCCCGAACAAGGTGATCTTCACCGTTGAAGCCAGACACAAAGACATGGACATTGTCCGCACGGTAGAGGATATCATTGACGGCCTGCCTGAAGTGCTGCTGGGTTGTACGGTCTCGAAGACCAAGCTGTGGGGCCGCGATACCGTGTGGTTCGACCCTGAAATCTGCGCTTTGGTGGAGCAGGCGGCATCGACCCTAGGCTACTCCAGCAAAAAAATAGCCAGTGGCGCAGGACATGATGCCCAATTCGTGGCCGGTTTCCTTCCGTCAGCCATGATCTTTGTGCCGAGCGTAAACGGAAAAAGTCACTGTGAGGAAGAACTCACCTCCTATGAGGAGTGCGAGCAAGGTGTAAATGTCGTACTAGAAACGGTGCTTGCTGTATTGGCTAAGTAAAACGTGTCATGAAACATGACGTGAATATTAGAGGATTGGGGAAGCTTTACTTAAACAGCGGCACTTGATTTCTTACCTGCTATATATCGTTCAGTACAAAAAGACACCGGCGACGGTGTCTTTTTGTACCTGTTTGATGATGGTTTTGTCAGATATACCAAGGGTTACGGTGTTCGAGTATAGGGTTTTTACCCCCTGCATTGTGTTAAAACACAATCATGGCAGATAAAGTTTTTCTTTTTACCCAAATTGCAAAAAGAATTACTATGTTATCATTCTTTACATAAGAGAAACACAACAGACGGGAGCGATGAACAATGATTATTGGAGTGCCTAAGGAAATAAAAAATAACGAAAACCGTGTTGCCATTACCCCTGCAGGAGTCGTAAGTCTGGTAGCTGATGGGCATCAAGTGCTGGTGGAAGCCGGAGCCGGATTAGGCAGCGGATTCCCGAATGAAGAGTATACTGCAGCTGGTGCTGAACTGATCGCTGAAGCTGCTGCGGTATGGGCAACTGCGGAAATGGTCATGAAGGTTAAAGAGCCACTGGAAAGCGAATATGGCTACTTCCGTCCTGGACTCATCCTCTTCACCTACTTGCACCTGGCTCCAGAGCCTGCTCTGGCTACTGCCCTGAAGGACAAAGGCGTGTTCGCTATCGGATACGAAACGGTTGTCGACGGACGCACACTGCCGCTGCTGACGCCGATGAGTGAGGTAGCCGGACGGATGTCCGTGCAGCTCGGCGCACAGTTCCTGCAGAAGAACTACGGCGGACAAGGCATTCTGCTCTCCGGGGTTCCCGGTGTCAGCAGAGGCAAGGTCAGCATTATCGGCGGGGGTGTAGTGGGTACCAACGCAGCCAAGATGGCCATCGGCCTCGGCGCCGAAGTGACGATTGTTGACCTCAGCGCAGACAGATTGCGCCAGCTGGATGATATTTTTGGTGCACAGATTAATACGCTGATCTCTAATCCGTACAACATTGCCAAGGCTGTAGCCGAAGCGGACCTGCTGGTAGGTGCGGTATTGATCCCGGGTGCGAAAGCGCCGAAGCTGGTTACCGAAGAAATGGTCAAGGCGATGAAGCCCGGCTCTGTCATTGTAGACGTAGCGATTGACCAGGGCGGGATTGTAGAAACGATTGACCGGGTAACTACCCACGATAACCCGGTATTTGAGAGATACGGCGTACTGCATTACTCGGTAGCCAATATGCCGGGTGCTGTAGCCAAAACTTCGACCATGGCTTTAACCAACGTTACGGTTCCTTATGCGCTGCAAATTGCAAATAAAGGTGTGTTCAAGGCGATTGAAGACAATGCCGGCTTGAAGAGCGGTGTCAACGTAGCCAATGGTAAAATCACCTGCCAGGCCGTCGCAGAGGCTCTTGGGGAAGAGTACTACACGGTAGAGAAAGCAGTAGAGCAAGAGTTCACTCTGATCTAAAGCAAGAGAACCGGCTATAGACAGAAATCGAGGGGGAACAATCATTCAGCAGTCCGGTGAGCAATCGCCGGGCTGTTTTTTGCTCTTTTATTCGCGGGCCAGATGACGCTTGGGGACCACCTCCCCAAAGCCTTTTTAATTTTGACACTATTTTCAATATGATATAATAGCTTCTGTTATTCGAGTTTATTTGCGGGGGGAAAAAGGATGTTAAAGTATGACTGTTTAATCGTTGATGATGAAGAAGCGCTATCAAAAAGCACCTGCAAATACTTTAATATGCTTGGCGTGAAAACCTTCTGGGTAGCTGATGAACAGGCATGCTTTGAGTTTTTTACGCAAAATAAAGCTGATTTGATCCTGCTGGATATTAATTTAGGGCAACAATCATCCGGATTTGAAATATGTAAAAAACTGAGAAGTACTACCAATATCCCGATATTGTTTATAAGTGCACGAACAAGTGATGACGATGTGCTGCTTGCACTGAATATCGGTGGTGACGACTATATCCAAAAACCGTATGCACTCAGTATTATTTTGGCTAAGGTAAAAACGGTATTAAAAAGGTATAGGGGCGATGTTGATGTTTTAAGCTTTGGGAGTTTTACAATGGATCTGATCACGGAAAAGCTTGTGAATGATGGTTGCGAAATTAAATTAAAGGCCATGGAATATAAGCTGCTAGCCTATTTAATCCAAAACAAAAATCGCCCGCTTGCCAAAGAAGAATTGTTCTCAAACGTTTGGAACGATGCTATTACGAGTGACGGAACTTTAAATGTCCACATTCGCAAACTGCGTGAAAAAATTGAAGAAAACCCTAATGAGCCGCGTTACATCAAGACGATATGGGGGACCGGCTATGTATTTGAAGCCGACTAGGGGTGGAAGATGAGCATCAAGAAGGTAACGGTTTTGGCTGTAGCCATTCTATTCATTGGCATTAGTGTCATTTTTTTTATTTTTCGCAGCTTAAATGAAGCGGGAATCGATGTTGTTGCTGTGAATGATATTACACAATCGCTTGCTGAACATTGGGGCAGTCAGGAGCAGTCAGAATTACCAAGCCGGCAATACGGACTGGAATATACTGTACTGGATAGCCGCGGCGATCTGGTTGGGGCCACAAGGCGTGGATTAAGTGAGAATATTGACTCTGCAATCCATAACCGGGATACGATTGTGGATATTACGCGAAATGGCACGGTTTTGGGGAAAGTAATTATTTTTAATAATACAAGCGAGCTATGGGAGAAATACAGGAACGACCTGCTTGTTTTTTTTGGAGTGATTATCATTTTTATCACTTTATTTTGTTTGATCTATGCAGTATATATCGACAGATCGATTTTTCGTCCGTTTCGTAAACTGCAGGCCTTTGCGCGTCATGTGGCAGAGGGCAAGCTGGACATGCCGCTCGAAATGGAAAAGGGCAATGGGTTCGGTGCATTTGCAGAGAGCTTTGACCTGATGAGAGAGGAACTTGCGAAAGCGCGTGAGAATGAAAGAATGGCGAATCAGAGCAAAAAGGAGCTGGTAGCGTCACTTAGCCATGATATAAAAACACCAGTCGCCTCGATTAAGGCTGTCTCCGAGGTTATGATTCTGAATTCGGTTATTGAGGAAGACATCAATCAGCTGGAAGTGATTAATTCAAAAGCTGACCAGATCAATACACTGATCACGAATTTGTTCAATGCTACATTAGAAGAGTTACAGGAGCTGAATGTTACAGTAACGGAGGAGTCGAGTACAGTTCTGGGGGATTTGATCCAAAATGTTGACTACTATAACAGAGCTGTTGTATCGTCTATCCCTGAATGCATTGTGCTTGTAGATCTGCTTCGGCTTCTGCAGGTCGTTGACAATGTGATAAGCAACTCCTATAAATACGCGGGTACATCCATCGGTATAACGGCAAGCATCAAAGGACAATATCTGGAGATCGAGTTCAAAGACTATGGACAGGGGGTCTCCCCGGAGGAAATCCCACTTTTATTCAATAAATTCTATCGCGCCAAAAATTCGGTGGGCAAAAGCGGAACAGGGCTTGGCTTGTATATTTCCCAATACCTGATGAACAAAATGTCCGGAGATATCAATTGCAGGAATATGGATGGCGGTTTTGTGGTGATCTTAAGATTACATATCGCGTAAAAAGATTTTAGAATTGGTTAAGAACTGTCTAAAGACCCGTTAAGAATTTATACGCTAAGATAAGACTGTAAATAAAACTTTAACTGCTCCACATGCAGTAAGTTTTAACAGTCTTATTTTTATTAGGGGGCCCAATAATGAGTCAAGTAATTATAACGACCGACAAGCTTAGCAAATCGTTCTCCAGCGGAGGCATGCAGCAGCATGTTCTTAAAAATCTTGATTTGGAGATATTATCCGGGGATTTCACTGTCATCATGGGTTCATCCGGCGCGGGGAAATCCACGCTCATGTATGCCTTATCAGGTATGGATAAGCCGACGCTCGGCTCCATCACATACTTTGATCAGGAGATCGCAAAGCTGTCCAATGATAAGCTGGCGGTGTTTCGCAGATTAAATTGCGGATTTGTGTTTCAGCAAATGTTCCTGCTCGATAATATGAGTATATTGGATAATATTCTTGCCGCAGGACTGCTTGTCAGTAATGACAGAAAGGCCATTACAGCAAGGGCAAAAGAACTGCTTGCACAGGTTGGATTAACAGAAATGATTTGGAGTAAATTTCCTACCCAATTGTCCGGCGGAGAAGCGCAGCGTGCTGCGATTGTGCGTGCATTAATCAACCAGCCAAAGGTTGTTTTTGCCGATGAACCCACAGGCGCCCTTAACTCCGCGTCTGGTAAGGCAGTACTTGATGTGCTGACCGATCTTAACAGCAGGGGGCAAAGCATTATCATGGTTACCCATGATTTGAAATCCGCAAGAAGAGGAAACCGGATTTTATATATGCGTGACGGCGTTATTCATGGCATTTGCAACTTAGGCAAATACGTAAGCGGCGACAGGGAGCGGCACGGCAAGCTCCAGGCCTTCCTCACTGAAATGGGGTGGTAACGTTGCGAAAATTAGCTATGCTCAGCTTTGCGAATATACGAAAAACCAAAGGACACACGGTTTCACTATTGCTAATGTTCTTCATTGCCGGATTGCTGTTAAATGCGGGCTCGCTCGTGTTTGTGAATTTTGGCAGTTTTTTTGAAAAAGTCACCAAAGAGCTTAAGACAAATGATGTGTACTATATCATGCCAAGTCATTTATATAACGGAGAGGTAGATAAGTACATCAGAAATAATAAAAATGTATCAAACATGCAAAAAGAGGAAGTAATATGGGCTCAGGCATCCATCCCTTATAATGATGATATACGCGAGATGAGTTTTATTCTAAATGATGCAGATAAAGAACGTGATTTCTCTAAATGGAAATTTGTTGGCGAGCATTTACCGCCTGATTCAATGTCGATTTATGTGCCGTATGTATTGAATATTGACGGTGGATACAAGCTGAATGACAAAGTTGAAATGAAATTTGATGATGCAGCCCTTACATTTACAATAAAAGGTTTTACAGAAGATGCCTTCTTCAGTTCTCTTGATACTATAAATTTAGGAACTTATTTGCCCCATGAAACCTATGAAAAAGTTGTACAAAAGCTGGGTGACAAATATAGTGCAACACTTATTTTTGCTGATCTTGATAAAGTAAATAATGAAGTTGAAACAGGGATAAGAGAATTAGTACAAACGGATCAAAAGGCGACTCTTGCTATGGTAGAAGATACCAGCACATTGTCCAGCTCGGATATAGAACTGTTGAGAACGTCCCGTACTTTTATGTCAAGTATGGTGTCGGTAATGGCGATGGCTTTCGCTTTTATTATCGCAATCGTATGCCTTATTGTGGTCCGGTTCAGAATTGGGAACAGCATAGAAGAAGATATGAGCAAAATCGGGTCTCTAAGGGCGATCGGGTATACCAGCAGACAAATTATATTGTCAATTGTAATGCAGTACATGCTTATTGCCTTGGTTGGCAGTATAGCAGGCATATCGTTATCCTATTTAACAACGCCAGTACTTTCTGATATTTTTGCACATCAATCCGGGCTCATGTGGGTGCAAGGCTTCGATGGAGCAATCAGCAGTATTATTCTAAGTGCAATTTTATTCGTTGTTATCATTGTCTCTTTCATTTCTTCGGGACGAATTCGTAAGCTTAATCCGATTGTAGCCTTAAGAGGCGGAATCACAACCCATAACTTCAGAAAAAATTATTTGCCGCTTCATAAGTCAATAGGCAGTCTGCCGGTTGTTCTCGGGTTTAAATCCATGCTGCAAAGCAGGAAGCACAGCTTCATGATTGGAGTTATCCTTGCTGCTGTATCTTTTGCCAGTACATTTGGTGCTGTGATGTTTTATAACACCGTCATTGATACAAAGGCATTTGCAAAGACTCCCGGAATCGAACTTTCAAATGCGGTGGCTATTTTGAATTCGGATGCGGAACAACCAAAGCTTGTGGATAACATTAAAAACATGAAGAATGTAAGAAAAGTCCAGTATATAGATGAGTCCAAAGTTAAAATAGAGAACTATGATGTAACTGCTTATGTAATGGAGGATTTTTCTACAAAAGAAACGAACACCGTCTTTAAGGGCAGATATCCGCTCCACAGCAATGAAGTTGTACTTGCCGGTATCTTAGCGGATAAGATGGACAAAAAGATCGGTGATCGTGTAATGATAAAAGTCGGCGCTAAGCAGGCCGAATATATGATCACAGGCTTATCTCAAGGTGCGAATATGGGCGGAATGAATGCGTCTATAAGAAGGGATGGCATCCTTAAGGTTAACCCGGACTTTAAACAGCAGAGCCTGCAAATCTATTTGAACAAAAATAGTAAAGCTAATGAATTTGTAAACAAGCTTGAAAGCGACTATGGAGATTCAATCGTAACATCAGTAGATATGGATAAAATTATGGACGATGGCATGGGCATGTACATATCGATTGTCTCGAAGCTTGGGATTGGTATGATGGTTATAACCATAGTTGTTGTGATCCTTGTTCTGTATTTTGTTATTATTTCATCGGTTATTCGTAAGAAACGTGAACTGGGTATACAAAAAGCGATTGGTTTTACAACCTTCCAGCTAATGAATCAGCTCTCGCTTGGGTTTTTGCTACCTATCATTATAGGCGTATTGTTCGGAAGTGTAGCTGGACTTACCCTAACCAACCCACTCATGTCAGTGGCGATGCGTGCTATGGGGATTATGAAGGCACAATTTATTATCGCGACGTCGTGGATTAGTTTGTTTGGAGTGGCAATTGTCATTGTCTCTTACTGTACTTCGATGCTGATTACTTACCGCATTCGTAAAATATCCGCGTATGCTCTGGTAAGTGAGTAAGCATAAAAAAGTGGATAGACGATTTATGCCAGAAACGGGTACCGTCCTTTAACGACGGTACCCGTTTCTACTTGACCACCAGGCAACCGTCCCCTATAGTCAGCCGCAAAGCTGCAGGCTATAATGAAATCACTTATAGTATTTCGGCTATTCTTCAGGTTGGGGTGGGGACATTGACAGATTCAGAGCCATCATTTGATCGTTTTTTTGACAGTATGGAATCCCTGGCGGATACCCTCAGCGAATCGCTTCAGTCGCAGGTGACGATTGAGGATAGCAACCATCACGTGATCGGATACAGCTCCCATCAGTTCGAGAGCGATCCGGCGCGCATCTCCACTATTATCGGTAAGCGAGTGCCGAATACGGTCATCATCGGCCTGCGAAAAAAAGGCGTGATGCATCAGCTTGAGAACACCGCGCATCCGATCCGCATTCCGGCAGTCATGGAGGTAGGGCTCGGGCCGAGGCTGGCGATGTGCATCCGGCATCAGCAGGAGATTCTCGGTTATATCTGGGTGGTGGACAGAGGCAATCTGGCTGAGGGGCATGCGGAGCGCATTGTGGAGAAGGCTGCCGGGATTGCCGGGCGTTATCTGCTGAAGCAGCGCGGCTGGAAGACCAGGCAGGAGAAGGCGCATGAGGATTTCTTCTGGAAGCTGCTGACCTCGCATTACGAAACGGAATCGCGTATCCGCCAGGAGGCTGAAGGTTCTTCGATCCTGTTGCCGGAGAGCTATTATATCGGGGTGCTGGAGAGTGACAAGACGATCGACGACCGCTTTGTACAGCGTTTCCGCCAACGGATGGAGGCGGGTGCCAATCAGCGCCTGCTGTTTCTGACTGCCGAGCATAACCGGCTGATTATTCTGTTTTCCTTTCTGTTTCCGGTCGAAGGAACAGAACTGTTATCTTCGTTCGTGCAGAACCTGCTGCAGGAGCTGAGCCGCAGCGAAAGCTGCGTTCTGACAGCAGGCTGCAGTCCGGGCTACCGGGAATATACCTCGGCTGCGGCTGCGTACCGGGAAGCACTCACCATCCTGGAGATCAAAAAACTGCTGCCCTATCATGCCCGTCACCTGCTGCTGTATGAGGATATCGGCTTCTGGGCGTATATTCCGGCCATTCTGGAGCAGAAGCGCAGCCGGACGCGCAAGAGCTCGCTGCTCTCTCCACTGAAGGCGCATGACCGTGAGCACAAAAGTGATTTTGTCAAAACCATTGCCGTCTATTTGACGCTGAACGGGAATCTTAAGGAATCTGCGTCCTTTCTGCATATCCACACCAACACCCTGATGTACCGGCTGAACCGGATCGCTGAAATTACGGGCCGAAGCCTCAAGGAAACGGATTACCGCACTTCAATCTATCTGGATGTTCTGACAGAGGAGACCGCTCAGGTTAACGCCTGGTTTCAGGAGGGTTAAACTGCCGTGCACCAACCGAAGGCCCGACACGTACAATAACCTATCTATTGTGACAGGAAAGGGGAAATGGATAGTGGCCTTTGGATATGATAATCCAGGTTCGGGATTCGAACAGAAGATGAGGGAACGCATTATTGAAACAGCCAAAGCGATGAGTACCGGCGGCACAGACTTTTCCACATTTAAGAATTCCCGCTGCAACCCAAAATATTGGATACGTACGGAGAATGGAGGATTCCAGCTTCGCAGCGATGTCACCCCGTCGGCGGCAATCCAGGATATTTTTAGTAACGGACAGTTGTACGCCTTCGAATGTGCCATGGCGATGGTAATGATTCTCTACAAGGCAACCATTGATATGATTGGGGAAAATGCGTTTAATCAGCATTTTACGGACCTGTTCCTGTGGGATTGGAACTATGACAGCAATCTGCGGATGATCACTACATTTGATCCGTCAGAAATGCAGCCGGGGGATGTCGTGTATTTCAAGAACCCGGACCATGATCCGGATAAGCCGGAATGGCAGGGTGAAAATACGGTGATGCTCGGTAATGACAGCTATTATGGACACGGGCTGGGGATTAAAAGTGCGGAAGGCATCATTACGTCACTGAACCGCGAAAGAGTCCCGGGCAGCCGGATCTCGGCTTATCTCACGGATGAAGGACTCCACCCGGATTTTGCTTATCTGCAGACCTTGTCCAGCCGGTCGGTGCGGGGTCCGAAGGGCAGCGGCGATGCGCGGCACAGGATTTTCTCCAGAATTGGGGTCAAATCCTACATCACTAAATAGAAAAGGACGGGGCATCTGCCCCGCCATCGAAGCTATTTGCTAATGGCAGGCAGCAGCACCGGTGGCTATGCAATGTACACAACCAGCTTTGTCCCCGGAAGGATTACTTGTTCTGCTGCTCTGTGTTCGCCAGCTGCTCTTGGGCAAGACGGATCATTTCCCGAACCATGGACCCGCCAATTTTGCCGCCGATCTGACCGGCCGATTCCGTAGTCAGTGCTCCGTTGTTACCGTGCTGCAGAGGGACGCCCAACTCTTTAGCCACTTCGTATTTCACGTCATTCGGCCGGTCCGGATTAACCGTATAGCCTTCCTGCTTCATCACATTGGCTTTCAAAGTCTGCATTCCCTGTTCCACTCCGGGCACCGCATATCTTCTGTTCCTTCTTGCCATCCTCACTCACTCCCCCTGATGTCTTTGCCCTTAATTTGCCCGGAAGAACAACCGTTCATTCTGGCTACTTGTCGGAGCGGTATTTAAGCGGATGTTTTCCGACAATCTTTTTGAATACTGTACTAAAATAATGGGGATTCTCGTAGCCGACCCGTTCAGCAATTTCCATGACCTTGAGATCTGTGGAATGCAGCAGCTCCTTGGCCTTATCGATTCGGATTCTGGTGATGTAGTCGGTAAGGGTTTCGCCGGTTTCTTTTTTGAAGATCAGGCTGATGTAGTTGGGGGTCAGGTAGACCTCCTCGGCAATTCGTGCAATGGACAGCTCATGAGCGTACCCCTCCTGAACAATGGCTCTGATCCGGTTGATGGTTTTGCTGTTTTTGGAGGTGCTTTTCCCCGCCACATAAGCGCTGAGATCATAAAAAAGCGAGAGCATATAGGCTTTTAGCCCGGATATATTCTTCTGCTTGTAGAGTGTGTCCATGATGGTCAGCCGGTCCTGCAGCACCTGTTCGATGTCCTCATCCAGCTCATAAAGGGCTCTTGCAGACGTAAAAATCATCTCGGCGCAGATGCTCTGCACATAATCGATTTGCAGCTTGGGGGCGGCCAGCCGGTCGAAGAGCTTCTCCAGCAGTTCCATGACTTCTTCGGTATGGCCCGCCTTCAGCTCATTCATCAGCCGCGCATGGAATTTGTAAAAAAAAGTGCTCTGCAGAGTCTCCGTAGCGGACTGAATATCCTTGATATCCAGAATGGAACCATGGCCGGTATAAAAGGTATGCACCAGCGCGGCCAGCGCATCCTTATAGGAGTCCTCAAGCTCACTTACGGTGGGGCAAGCCCGGCCGATGCCTATGGATGTATCCAGCCGCAGATATTGCTGGATGCTGCCCATGATTTTTTCACAGAGGCTTGCGATGCTGCTGGTGCCGGGAGAAGCAGACGTATCCGGGCAGAAGATGATGATGAATTCATTTTCACTGGCGACAAAAGTGATTCCGCCGGGCGGACTCTCCAGACATTCGGTGATGATGTTCTGAATAGCAAAATACAGCAGCTGTTTATTTTCCTCCGAGAATTTGTCGACCGCGGTCTCATAATCATCCAGCTGGAGTACGCCTGCCGTCAGAACATCCCCCTTTGTAAAGGGAAGCCGGAAATAGCTGATCTTCTCCCAGAGCTCCCGTTCATCCCGGTATAGTCCCCCCACCCAGTTCTGGAGGAATTTCTCGCGGATCAGCGGCATGTGGTTCTCTACTTGCTTCTTCAACTGCTCGACATTCATCCGGTGGTCTTTCTCCTGACGCAGCCGGTTGACGACTTCCTGAAAGACCTCCCGCAGCTCGGGCAATTTGACAGGCTTCAGAATATACCCCTCGGCATTGACCTTCAGGGCAGTTTGGGCATAGGAGAAATCCTGGGCGCCGCTGATGATAATGATTCGGGTCCGGCAATTCCCGGCCTTCAGCTTCTCCGCCACCTCCAGGCCCCCCAGCATGGGCATCATAATATCCGTGAATAAAATATCAGGCTGAAGCTCCATACATAACTCATACGCCTCTTGCCCGTCTGAGGCCTCACCGATGATCTCGATGCCGAACTCCTCCTGCCAATTGAACACATGGATCAGACTTCTGCGGATAAACGGCTCATCATCCGCTACGATCATCGTCAACATCTTCCATCACCTCGTTCCATGTAGTTACAACTGGAAACCGGACTATGGCCAAGAGGCCGCTCTGGTCTTCGGTATTGGCATAATACCGGATGCCGTAAGATTCGCCGAAAAACTGCTGGATTCGGGTATGCACATTGCGGATGCCGTAGGATTGATTCCCCGGATGCTGATCCGTCAGCAGCTGATTCAGCCGCTCTGGATTTGCACCTGCCCCATCGTCAAAGACGGACACACAGAGAAGGTCCCCGGACCGCTCCACCCGGATGCGGATTTTGCCTTTTCCCCGCCGTTTCTGGATTCCATGGATAATGGAGTTCTCTACGAGCGGCTGAAGACTGAGCTTGACCACCAGACATTCCTCCAGCACCCGGGGGTCGGTCTCCTCCAGCTCATACTCCAGCTTATCCTGGAAGCGGAACTGCTGAATCTGCAGGTAGCTGTCCACCTGCCGCAGCTCATCGCGCAGCGGGATAATATTCCGGCCTTTGCTCAGGCTGTAGCGGAAGAAGTCGGACAGCGAGGTTACCATATTGCTGATCTCGGGAATGTCATGATTGATGGCAATCCAGTTGATCGAATCCAGCGTGTTATAGAGGAAATGCGGATTGATCTGAGCCTGAAGGGTTTTAAGCTCGGCTTCTTTTTTACGTAATTCGGTCACATAGAGCTTATCGATCAGCGCTTTGATCTGCTGCAGCAGCTTATTGTAGCGGTTGAACAAATAGGAAAATTCGTCTTTACGGCGGTAGCGGATAATGATGTTGAAGTTGCCGCTCTCTGCATGGGACATGGACTGGATAAATTTACGGATGGGTGCCGAGATATTCTCCGACAGCAGCAGAGCCATCATGAGTGAAATGAGCATACAGATGCCGATGACAATGTACATGACACGCTGAAAGGAGGCCAATTCTCCATTAAGCTCGCTCACAGGTGAGAAGGAAAGGATCGTCCAGCCGGTTTCCGGGATTTGGGTATAGGAGACCAGCATCTTCTCCCCCTGGATTACTTGACGGAAGGAATGGAGGGTGCCGCTGCTGCCTTCAGGGAACTTCATGTAGGGGTAATAGTTCTGGGTGCTGATGTTCTGTCCAATGAGTGACGTGTCAGGGCTAACCGCAATCGTTCCGGTCTGGTCAGCGATGTAAATCCGGCTGCCTGCCGTAGGTTTGTAGTGTTCCAGCAGATTATCGAATTCCGTCACGGGAATATCAATGGTAAGGAGGCCTACATAGGGCAGTTGGGCATGCCGGATGCCAAACAGGCGTTTTGCAAATTTAAGGGTGAACTTGGAATCCAGGGAGCTGAGCCCGACCACCGTGAAGTCGGATTTGGCCGGAATGCCCAGATACCAGGGCTTCAGGGAAATCTGATCGATATTGAACACCCGTCTTGAGAAATTGTACTGCGTATATTCCGGACGGTTCAGCATATATAGCATAGGGACGAAGCTGCTTCCGGAGGTTCCGCTGCCAGGAAAGCTCTCCAGGATTCTGCTCAGCGCAGCCAGCTCATTAATAATTCCTGTGCTGTCTGTCGGACGGTTGGCGGAGATCAGGTCAGCGAACTCCGTATTGAGGTATAGAGAAATCATGGATTGATCCGCAGCGGCGAAACGCTGAGCGAGATTATCCTGAACCAGATTCAGGTTGTTTTCGATCGATGTATTGACATTGCGGGTGATAATATCCGCTGATTTGTTATATACCGTAACGGAGATGATGGTGGTCGGTAGAAGGACGAGAAAGAGGAAGTAGAGGATAAGTCTGCTGCGGATGCTGAAGTTGTATAAGAAGAGGGTTTTGGACAGAGTATCGAATAATTTCTTCATCTGAGGCCCCCTTCACGCTGCGGATAATCTTCGCTTGCCATCTAACAGGTATTAATGGAAAATATCAATCAATAGGCACTTATGCCGCTCCTTCGCGGCACTATCAGATGTGAATTTCGGAGAAGACCCTCAATTTGGCTTCCATAACAATGTCCTGAGATCAGACATCGTTATTTCAGGAATAGATGGTATACATTGTAAAACGGGCGCGTTAGGCTGTCAACGCAGGAGGTGAAGGATGAAACGGCTGTTATTCTATATCTTCGGCCTGTTGCTATGCGGGCTTATCGTATATGCCAGTGCTTATGACCGTCCGCTGCTGGTGGAGTTTAATTCAGAGCCGGTACCTGAGGGGGCTCCCCCGGTTCAAGTACGGATCGCGCTGTACGACTGGACAGAGAATCTGGAGGTGAAGAACGCGATCCGGCAATTTAATCAGAGCAATCCAGACCATATTGAAATTGTAATGATGAATCTGTCCACGGATGCCTACGATGACACGCTCAACATGCTGATGACTTCAGGTCAGGGGCCGGATGTGTTCAGCGTGGATAACAGCTGGCTGGCTACCTATGTGAACAAGGGGTATCTGGCCAACCTGAACTCTTATCTGGACCCTGCGGATCTGAACAGATTTCCAAAGTGGGCTAGAGATTACGCACGCAGCTCTCTGTTTAAGGGAGGGATCTACTTCCTGCCCTCCAGTATTGAGACTGTTCGCCTGATCTATAATAAGCAGCTGTTCCAGAGCGCCGGACTGGATGCGGAGCATCCGCCTGTCACCTTCGCTGAAGTGAAGCAGGCTGCGGCCAGGATTAGCCGGGCCGGGGTCGGTGTGAACAAATACGGCTTCGCGCTGGCCGCCGGAGACAGCCAGGACAGTCTGCAGACGGGGCTGGAAATGTCCAATACCTACAGCGGGGTGTATCTCTATAATTACCGGAACGGACGTTATGATCTGAGTGTATATGCTCCCTGGCTGCAAATGCTGCTGGATATGAAAGCAGAGGGTAGCCTGTATCCCGGGGAGACTCTGCTGAAGCGGAACGGTGCACTCAGGCAATTCGCCGACGGCAACATCGGCATGATGTATGCAACCAGCAAAGATTATGTGAAATTACAGGAATATATGCCAAAGGATAATTGGGGGGTGGCTCTGCCGCCCGTAACGTCTTCGGCGAAGAAGGGCAGCGGGGCGTTAATGATGATTCCGCACTCACCGCTGGCGGTAAATAGCAGCACACCTGACCGGGAAGCGGCGGTGAAAGTATGGAAGTTTCTGCAGTCTGAAGCCTTCCTTACCATTCTGTTCCAGCAGGCCTTGGCACTGCCGGTGGTAGACGGGATCACAGATCTTCCGGGCCTGGTTCCGGGGCTGGGCCATTTCAAGGAATTTTACCCGACCGCAGAGGAGTCCATTTACCCGCTGTCCCCGCAGATTATGGACCAGTACGATCCGAACACCGTTTCGGTGGAACCACGCGACTCAGGTGACCGCCCCCGCATACAGCTCTACCTGCAGATCCTTTCCGGCGGCATAAGCGCGGGCGAGGGCCTGCGCGCGGAAAGTGACCGGTTGAATCAGATGCTGGATATTGCGGCTACCGGTTATTCTTTTAAACGTGAGGAGTACATTTATCCGGGGTTTGATGCGAAGAATCCCTTGGGTCATGTAAGAGCAGAATAATTGCAAGACATTTGAATAGTAATTACTTAATGTAGTATCGTGTTATCGTTGTTTGAGATGATCATCCTTGTGACATTCCAACAGAGAAAGCCTGGTTTACAAGAACGGATTTGTCTCACCATTTGGGAAAGGGGAGTGGACTGCTTTGCGTCCATTCGCCTCCCACACGACGACCATATTCGTCAAATGGTCGTGTAAAGCTCGCTTTGTAGGATCAAACGCGGCCATCAAATAGCCTATAAAAAAAATGCAGGCCGAAATCCCTTTTCCGATGCCTTCACGCAACAACACATCTTCCCAAGAAGGTTTCTCGTCGGTGAACGTACGGACTTTTATGCCGACGATCATCTTTCCTAGGGTCTGGTTATATATCGTGGTTAACGAAACGAAATAAATCTGAACGATAATGAGTTTGAACGGTCATGTACTTATAACGTTTATGTACGGTACCCATGATGACAATAGAAAAATAAACGCAAGGATGATGGCTGCGTCTATGGTGAATGCCATAAACCGCGGCCAAAACCCGGCTTAGTTGTTATGTTTCTGAATCAAACGATCATCAAAGTGAGCATCCAGCTTACTGTAAAGATTTGAATGGATGATCAAGGAGAAGATGCTCTTAAACTGATACCTAAATGTAATGGTACATAGGAGGAGAGGCAATACTACAGTCTTTAGAAGAAGTAGTAGAGAGATCATATACCGTTAGCTGGGTGGCAAGCTTGGATGACTTGCCGTTTAAATTGTTCGTTTGTGAAGTATTGATTGATAAAAAGAACCAGCTTCTTCTCCAACCACATTTGTTCGCCGCCCGCAGGATCATATATGAAGAGGGCCATTTCTGTTTTGTTTCCCGTGAGGTCCTCGTAATACATAGCCAAAGTAAGAATAGTATAGCTGGAACCGCCCTTCTGGGCAGCCATAGTGAATTGTGGATTCGGCACCTCCAGTTTAATTAGATTCTGGAATAGTGTCCTGGCCTCTTCCTTTAACCGATCACCTTCATAAATGTCTTTTAACAATTGAGCATATTCCTTGACCGTCGAACGGGGGAACTTGTCGGACCAGATCTTTTGGAATTTTATCCGGGCGCGTGCCCGACGATTCAACTGCTGAATCCATTTCCCTTCAGGATCGTTTCTAAGCAGGTTAAATATTTCGATAGATTTAGCCGCATATTCAGCATAAGTGAATCCTTTCATTATTGAGGCAACTTTGTTCATCGAGACCCCAAGCGTATCTTTAAGATATGTGGGCATTAGAATGGCTGAAGAAAAAGGGTACAAGGCATCATGATCTTTCAATCCCCAATCCGTTATTTTTTGATTAATTCTATCCAGCCCTAAAGTCTCCATTAAAAAATCCGTATTGGCGTTTGAGCTATACCGAATCATGCCTCTGGCTACTTCAAGCATTGTGATGTCTTTTTCCAGATCGAGTCCTTTCTCTTCCAGATCGAATAACCATTCTGAATGCGCACTTCCGTCAGAATCGGGGATATAAAATCGGTTGAGACTGGCCAAAGGAACCTTCTTATCAAGGTCGATCTGTTGACTGGCAGCTTGCTCAGCAAATTCGGCCAGAACGATAATCTTGGCCACGCTCGCAAGAGGTCTCCTGACCGCTGACTGCAAGTCAACAACGATTTCTCCATTTTCAATAATATAGAGTGACGCCCGGGATGGGTTTCTGGCAATAAATTTAAGGATATGCTGCTCGGTTCTACGATTCTGCCGCTTGACTTCAAAGAAGACCAGCAAGGCAAACAACCCTAGTAGGACGATGATCCCGCAACCGATATAGATAATGATATCCAAGACATTTTTCCTCCTAATTGATATCTAATGATTAACAAACGTAACGTCGCACGTATCATCGCAATGATTAACAGGAACATTCATCCGCCTCTTGGCAATCATATCGTAAAGGAATTACCCCAGACCGATAACTCTGAACAAATAAATTAATGGCACAAGAGGCGATAATGGCAGTAGTCGGCAAGAAATTTGAAGAACGGAATGAATCCCGCGCTTCAAATTGATTCGGTTTAATTTAGTACTATGCATACGTAACTGAACCTCTTCCGGTACCAATGAGTATTCGATGATGACATTTTCGTCCTTGAAGCTCGTGCAAGTGATAAACCGGAAATAATCCATAGCGGCGATTTTTTGAACGACTCCTCGACACATTGGACACCAACCAAATGAAAATGTGAGTAGGCCCATACCAACGCCGATTCCCGCATGAAATAGAACCATGAATATAACAATAAACGGTTTTACCTTCTTGTTCATAATACTGAATGGGAAGGTTAGTTTAATAAATATACTCAAATAAGAAAGAATGAAGCTAGTCCATAGATAATGTTCAATAGAATTACGCAATATAGGTCTGCTAAATTCATTCACTTAGGAAACATAGTAGATTGCTGTTCCATTCTGCCATAATTCTCCCATCAGCTGATAGGCACCTGAAAAAAGATAAACGATACACAATTGAATAATACAGAATAAAACGGCGAAATTATGGATAATCATCTTCAATTCATGTATGAAGGAGATTTGGAAATTTTCTTTCGTCCTCCTGTTCCTTTGAGCATCAATGGAATAGTAACGGGTGCTTTCTGCAAACACAAGGAATATCAAGCAGAGGTTTAGTAAGTTATCGCCGCCATCACTAATGTACATGGTTCGAATATACAAAAATTAAAAAACAAATTAAGAACAGCAAATAAGCGTCCCTTATAGCCTAAAAGATAGATAAGAGAGACGATGATTCCGAGATGGTAGACGACATCGAAATAAAGTAGTGAGTTAGAGAAGTTGTATAATGAAAAATTGGTATGTAGGAATGTCTCGGTATAGGTGTTAATTCCATCGTTGCTCCATAGAAAGAATCTCTGAGCATAATGTATCAAATAATTGTAAAGGATAGTGATCCCAAGAGCGATTCGAAGCAAGCTGCCAATTATAAGGGACCGTTCCAAAAGCCATTGTGCTTTTGGAGCGGTCCTTTGTGCATTTGGCAGCTCTTTGCGCTGACGGAAGTAGGTCCCGAGTATACTGTAGGTGGCTGAAGTACATAGTTGACGATAACCGGTAGTGTGGCCGTGAGGTAGTATGCGGAGGAATGGAAGGCGAGCTGTTCCCCCAAAAAGAAATAACTGTCGGAAGAGTCGTTGCCGTATGCCGTATTTGATGAGCCACACGCACGGATCTAAGAGAGGCCCATGTCAGTGATATGGGCCTACTCGGTTGCCTTTTGTGTAAGGTAAAGCCGGTACAGTTTTGTTAGCACTGATACTTTGTTAAGGACAGTGCAGTGTTTTCTGTTTGTTGGGTGCCAGATTGTACGCAAGCTTGCAGTTCTTACGTCCACACCGCATGTAAGTCGTTCGAATATTACTATATAAATCACTTTTTGTGCTGCTAGAGTTCCTGGGAGGAATATTGGAAGTCATTACGCAGTACCAGCAGGGATGTGAAATCCAAAAAAAGGAGAATGAAGAGATGACCTTTTTATCAACGGGCCCCATTGAAAACAATGCGGTCAGTGGTGCAAGACCCACGCAGTCAGTGACACTCCGAATTGACAACCGGAGTGATTCAGAAGCCTCTATAGTCTCGATTCAAGGCTACTATATGAGTGGCGGTATACGGAATCTGTATGTCAGCCAATCCTTGAACCTGGCTGCCAATCAAGTAGTGACAATCAGCTATTTTGCTGATTTGGATGCATTTGAGTTTCTTTTCACAACATCAAGTCCAAGCCCGGCAGATGATCCTGTACAGATATCATTCTGGGGTAAGAGCAGCACGGGGCAATTAGTGGCTGCCCATCGTCTGGTATCCTCTGAATTACTGGGAGAAGTCCCGGGGATCACCGGTGCTACCGGAGCGACCGGTGAAACGGGAGCCACTGGAGCTACGGGCGTGACAGGAGCGACCGGTGAAACGGGAGCAACTGGAGCCACAGGTGTGACAGGTGCTACTGGTGAAACGGGAGCCACTGGAGCTACGGGAGCGGCTGGAGCCACAGGTGTGACAGGTGCGACTGGTGAAACCGGA
>NZ_JBQENA010000007.1:0-217152 GCF_052044425.1 Paenibacillus sp. 22594 | reverse complement strand
GCAACTGGGGTTGCGGGTGTGACAGGAGCGACCGGAGAAACCGGAGCGGCTGGAGCCACAGGTGTGACAGGAGCGACCGGAGAAACCGGAGCGGCTGGAGCTACAGGTGTGACAGGTGCTACTGGTGAAACGGGAGCCACTGGAGCTACGGGAGCAACTGGAGCCACAGGTGTGACAGGTGCTACTGGTGAAACCGGAGCAACTGGGGTTGCGGGTGTGACAGGAGCGACCGGAGAAACCGGAGCGGCTGGAGCCACAGGTGTGACAGGAGCGACAGGAGAAACCGGAGCGGCTGGAGCTACAGGTGTGACAGGAGCGACCGGGGAAACGGGAGCGGCTGGAGCCACAGGTGTGACAGGAGCGACTGGTGAAACGGGAGCGGCTGGAGCTACAGGTGTGACAGGAGCGACCGGAGAAACCGGAGCAACTGGAGCCGCGGGCGTGACAGGAGCGACAGGTGAAACTGGAGCCACTGGAGCTACGGGCGTGACAGGAGCGACAGGTGAAACGGGAGCTACTGGAGCTACAGGTGTGACAGGAGCGACCGGAGAAACGGGAGCTACTGGAGCCGCGGGCGTGACAGGAGCGACAGGTGAAACTGGAGCCACTGGAGCTACGGGCGTGACAGGAGCGACGGGAGAAACCGGAGCGGCTGGAGCCACGGGTGTGACCGGAGCGACCGGGGAAACCGGAGCCACTGGAGCTACAGGTGTGACAGGAGCGACTGGTGAGACTGGAGCGACTGGTGAAACGGGAGCGGCTGGAGCTACGGGTGTGACAGGAGCGACCGGGGAAACCGGAGTGGCTGGAGCTACAGGTGTGACAGGTGCGACCGGGGTAACCGGAGCTACTGGGGTTGCAGGTGTGACAGGATCGACCGGAGAAACGGGAGCCACTGGAGCTACGGGCGTAACAGGAGCGACAGGTGAAACTGGAGCAACTGGAGCCACGGGTGTGACAGGAGCGACCGGGGTAACTGGAGCTACTGGGGCTACGGGTGTGACAGGATCGACCGGAGAAACGGGAGCTACTGGAGCTACAGGTGTGACAGGATCGACCGGAGAAACGGGAGCAACTGGAGCTACAGGTGTGACAGGTGCGACTGGTGAAACCGGAGCAACTGGAGCTACAGGTGTGACAGGTGCGACTGGTGAAACAGGAGCAACTGGGGTTGCAGGTGTGACAGGAGCGACTGGTGAAACGGGAGCTACTGGAGCCACTGGTGCTACAGGCCCAAATGTTGCGGCGGAAGGGTTCTCCGCGCTTCTGCCAACATTTTCGGCTAGTGCCAGTACTCAGCTTGCCGGCTGGACGGTGACGTCACCGTATTACGACAGCGCCTCGTTTAACGAAACAGCAGGGAACTACACGGTCCCGGTTACGGGCCGGTACTCTTTTGAAGCCACCATCAACTACTCTACCACCGCAGCAATTTCGGTCGCGTTAGGGGCGGGGATCAACCCGGCATTTGTGATCCGGAGAACTTCTCCTGTGACTACAGATTTGGTAACTGGACTGTTCCCTCTGCTGAATGTGAACATTGCCCTGCTGTTGACCCTGAGAACGATCTTGGGCAACGGGACAGTCACCTTGACGGGTGAGTTTGATCTGACAGCAGGCGATGTGATCGGCCTCTTCTATGAGGCGGATGGTTTAACGGTTCCACTTGATCTGGGAGGCACCTCCTCGGGCGTGATCTGGTCCGTCCACAGATTCATCTAATGCTATCGTAAGAAGAACTGAATTTAGATTGCAGCCAAAAGGGGCCGACATCCATGGGGTGAAGGCCTCTTTTTTGAAAGATAAGAATTTATATGTTTCTCGCTATAAATTATCCTTCTCTTTCTCGCTGAAACGGATACCGTCGTTATAAGGACAGCGTAGCCGTTTCCACTTGCCTGGAAGCAGCATCACCAAACTCTGTAGATTATCGAACTTTTATTATAGATGACCTTATTTAGCATCTGCCGCTCTACGGGTACACTTGAAACATGGAAGAGAGAGACTGCTGAAGGAATCAGGAGGCGTAAGCGATGATCACTCATGAGAAAAGAAACGCGCTGGACACCGGGCAGCGGTTACCAGTGCGGATACATGCGAAAAGAAAATCCATGCTGGGGCATTTGCTGAAGCACAAGGTGCTGCTGCTGATGCTGCTGCCAGGTGTGATTTTCCTGCTCATTAACAACTACCTGCCGATGTTCGGGATCATCATTGCGTTCAAAAATATTAACTACGTAGACGGGATACTCGGAAGCCCATGGGTGGGGATGGATAATTTCAAATTCCTGTTCGCCACATCGGATGCCTGGATCATCACCCGCAATACGGTGCTGTACAATTTCGTGTTCATCATTCTCAATCTAGTGATAGCGGTATCCATCGCGATTGCTCTGAATGAGCTGAAGAATAAGCTGGCCGCCAAATTTTATCAGAGCATTATGTTCTTTCCGTATTTCCTGTCGATGGTGGTGGTGAGCTACCTCGTGTTCGCTTTTCTAAATGTTGAATACGGTTTCATGAACAAAGGCATTCTGGCGATGTTTGGGCTGAATGAGCTGAACTGGTACTCCGAGCCGAAGTATTGGCCGTTTATTCTGCCGCTGATCAACCTCTGGAAAGGCGTAGGGTATGGCTGCGTTATTTACCTTGCGGCGATTATCGGCATTGACAACGAATATTATGAAGCAGCGCTGATCGACGGGGCCAGCAAATGGAAGCAGATCCTCCATATTACGATCCCGCTCATCCGCCCGGTCATCATCATCACCACCATTCTCGCCATTGGCGGAATTTTCCGCTCCGACTTCGGGCTCTTCTACCAGACCACACTTAACTCCGGGGCGCTGTATCCGACGACACTCGTCATTGATACCTACGTCTATAACGCCTTGATCAATATGGGCAACCTGGGCATGTCCGCCGCAGCGGGTCTATACCAATCCATCGTCGGCTTCTTCCTGGTCCTGGGCTCGAACTGGATCGTACGCAAGGTCGACAAGGACCAGGCTGTTTTTTGATAAATGACTAAAGGTGAAAGTAACGGAGGTGAAGTTTGGAACTGCTGGAGCGATAGAGAACAACACCTTTGGAACGCAATGAAGAAAGGAGGATGGAACTGGTGACCAACAATGAAATATCCCGGCCGACGAATGTGATACTCCATATGATTTTCATCATCCTGTCGATCACCTGTCTGCTGCCGATTGTGCTGGTGTTCATGATTTCAATTACCGACTACGATTCCATTGTGCTGAACGGGTATCAATTTTTCCCCGAGAAGTTCAGTCTGGAGGCATATGCTTATATCTTCAAGGACTATACCGTCATTGTAAAAGCCTACGGCGTGTCCTTCTTCGTAACCATTGTCGGCACGCTGCTCAGCGTATTTATCTCTTCGTTGTATGCGTATCCGATCTCGCGGACTGACTTCAGGTACAGAGGTTTCTTCGCCTTCCTGATCTTCTTCACCATGCTGTTCGGCGGCGGGCTGGTGCCCTGGTATATGGTCTACACCCAGGTGCTGGATCTGAAGAACTCCATCTGGTCCCTGGTTATTCCGATGCTGCTGTCCCCGTTCAATGTGCTGATTATGAAGACCTATTTTCAGATGAGTGTCCCGCCTGCGCTGATTGAGGCCTCCAAGATTGACGGTGCCGGTGAGCTGCGGACGTTCTTCCAGATTGTGTTCCCGCTGTCGCTGCCGGTGTTCGCTACGATCGGACTGTTCAACACCCTGCATTACTGGAACGACTGGTTCAACAGCATGATCTTCATTACGGACACAGACCTCTATTCCCTGCAGTACCTGATGTACAAAATGATCTCCCAGGCGGACTACCTGAGCCGCAACGGGGCTTTGATTCAAGGCTCGGCGACGGAGCTTGCAAAACTGCCGGGTGAAACCATCCGCATGGCTATGGCACTGATCGGCATTGGTCCGATTGTGCTGGCCTATCCATTCTTCCAGCGGTATTTTATCAAAGGGTTGACGCTGGGCTCCATTAAAGGCTAACCTCGGATCATCCGATTAGCATATATTGACCATCAAGGGGAGGAAACAAGATATGGCAGGAAAAAAGGGCACGGGTCTACTGCTTTCACTTGTACTGCTGATAGGACTTTCACTAAGCGGATGCGGAGGCAACAACAGTAACAACGGGGCTGCCAAGGATGAGAACAAAGTGGAGAGCACCACCGCACCAGCCGCCTCGGATACAGCTACAGCTACAGCCGCAGCCACTGAGAAGACAAATGAGCTGGAACAGGTAGAACTGTCGCTCTATCTGCCTGGCGGGCCGGATAAGGATGTGGCCTCCGTAGAACAGGCGATCAATGATTATCTGAAGGATAAGATTAACGCTACGATCAAGATCAATCAGCTCAGCTGGGATAAACCGGCAGACAAGGTGAATCTGATGATCCAGTCCGGCGAAGTGTTCGATATGGTCTATACCTGGAACTTCATGACCAATGCTGCCAAGGGCGCGTATCTACCGCTCGAAGAGCTGCTGGACACCTACGCCAAGGAAACCAAGGCACAGATTAATCCGGCTTACCTGCAAGCCGCTACTGTTAACGGACATTTGTATGCGATTCCAACCGAGAAGGAACTGGGCCAGTCGGTAGGCTTTGCTTTTGACAAGGCGATTGTCGACAAGTATGGGTTCGATGTGAATAGCATCGCGAAGCTTGAGGATATTGAACCGATGCTGAAGACGATTAAGGAGAAAGAACCGGCCATCACACCGCTCTTTATGAACCACACCGACAGCCTGAACTGGTTCACCGTGTACCCGGACAGCGAGGACCTCGATGGCAGTAATGAAATTCCGACACTGCTCGATTACAAGACGATGAAGGTTTTTAACGAATACGATACTCCGGAGATTCTCGCACGGCTGAAGCTGATCCGGGAATGGTACAAAGCGGGCTATATCAACAAGAATGGCGCTACTGACAAAACAGAGCTGAAGGATGCCGTAAAAAGCGGCAAGGCCTGGTTCACCTACGGCAATATGAATCCAACGTCCACCAATGACTGGACCCGTCTCGCGGAGAAACCGATGATCATCAAAACCCTCCTGCCGGTACAGGTCAGCACCAAAAGCCTGCAGGGCTCCATGCTCGCCATCTCCAGAACCTCCAAAAACCCTGAGCGGGCCATGATGTTCATGAACCTGATTCATACCGATCCCGTCCTCTATAACCTGTTAACCTTCGGGATTGAAGGCAAGCATTATAAGAAGGTAGGCGACAATACGGTTGAATTTATTTCAGACAGCGGCTACAACTCCGTATCCTCGTGGATGATCGGGAATGTGCTGCTGAACTACCTGAACAAGGATGAAGATCCCAAACGGGTACAGCTCTATACCGACTGGAATAAAAACTCCAAGGTATCCCCTGTCATCGGATTTGTCTTTGATTCAACCAAGGTACAGTCGCAGATCGGAGCGCTGATCAACATTACGAAGCAATATAAGAATACCCTGTATTCCGGGGAAAAAGATCCTGAGCCGATTCTGAAGGAAATGAACAGCAAGCTGAAGGCCGCTGGACTGGATGCCGTGATAAGCGAAATTCAGTCGCAAATGGATGCATTTTTGGCCGCCAAATAAGATGTTGAATGATTAGCAGACCCGATATCCGGTAAAGTTCGGCCACCCCCCTGATTCTTACTGTCAGCTTGTAGCGGCCGCTTGCCAGGATGTCGGGTATTCCTATTCGCCGAATTAGCAGTTGGGGGCCCTGTTTCTATTCTAAATAGAAGAGGGTGTTAATGTGCGAATGTATAAAAATATAGCGTTACTGTCTCTTGTGTTCTGTATGCTGACAATGGTTTTGATGCCAAATGATCGTAGGGTATCCGCTGATCCTCCAGGGATAGCAGCAGCTATAGAGCAGCAAATTTCAGGTCCTGCGGTGAAAGTAAAACAAGAATCTGGCTCAAGTAGAGCTTCCAAAGCTTCGCTGCCGGTGACCGCCACAACCGCCACCTATAATCCATCGGGCTTGCTGTGGCAGGTAGGCGAGCCGGACGACAGCTCTGCCGAATTTACAGTTTACAATAATGTGTACAGCGATTTTGCCCTGCCTCTTCCAGCTTGCAGCAGTAATACGATCCCCAAAGGAATGAAGGCCGATATCAATGGAACGATGAATTTTACGTTTGAATTGGCGGCGGTTCCCCAGTATGGAGCCGAGTTCAGCTTCAAAGTAATTGATGCAAGCACCGCGATTCCCCAGCTTGCCGTATTCACAAATGGCCTTATGAGTGGATTGATTCAAATCACAGGTCTGAATAACGGCGAAACCGCTCTGGAGCATACCTGGAAACAAACCTACAGATTGTATATTCCCAAAGAGCAGCTGCACGTTGGCTCAAATGTGCTTAAGCTGGTGGTCGACCGTGGGTTGTATGCGGACCCTCAGGCTCCCGGTTATGACGGAGACTCCTATTTATGGTTCGAATGGGACTATTTCAAGCTGAAATCCCGGCCTCAGCAGGCGGATGAGCCGATACATGGGCGGTACGTGCATCTGGGAAGCACGCTTGCCGCAAATACTTTTAAATATGATGAGAACGCGATCCGCCATCTGGCGCCCATGACCAAATGGATGGGCATCGCCTACAGCGGCAATTGGATGCGCGCCTCCTTCTGGTCGGATACGAGCGCAGGCTGGGACCCGCAGGGGCGGAACTATCTGGCGACGATGCGTGATCTGAACCTTACGCCAATGGTCAATATTATCGGAGGCAACTGGAAGAACAATGCGGATCTGGTGGGCGGTACGATCAGCACGGCTTTGAGGAGTTATTATGCCGCTTTTGTCAGTAAATTCGGGGATTTGTACCAATACGCGGAGACGGGCAACGAACCCGGATTGTTCGGCTGGTCCCGGGCATCGATAATGGCGATTCATGAGCTAATGGATGAGGAGCGCCAGACCAACAGCCAGCCCTATCTAAAAATTGTGGCGCCCGGCTGGGCCTATTGGCCATATAACGGAATTCCTGACGGGTGGGAGCGGGACGCTGCCCAGCGCGAAGGGATTGAAGCGCTTTCAGATGTGACGAATGGACACAGCTATGGCGGAACCGGTGTCCAGCCGCTGCCGGGCGGCAGCCTGTATGAGAATCTGCAGGTATACCATGAAGCGGATGAGGGTTTCGGCAAAGAGATGGCCATGAGTGAAACCGGCAGCAATGACAATCATTCCGACAGTACGAAATACGGCACCTATGCGTACAGGTTCGCTTCCGCCTTTGACCGGGAGCTTCGCGGAGATATTGGCTATGTAGACCATATTATGCAGCATGCAGCCTTCTTCAATGACGGGACCGAGTTCGGATTATTTGATTCCGCCATCAACTGGAATACACATCGATTCGAGGATACGGCGGCTGTAGCCGCTAATAGCAATGAGCTTGGTGAAACGCGGCTAAAAACGTTCCGCAGGCTGGCCGCTGCGTATGCCACCCACGGGCGCCCGCTCAGCTACGAGATCCTGAATCCATCTGCACTGAACGAGAAAAAAGCGTATTTCCGCGCAGTCGATACCTCAGCGCTGGGCACGTCGGCCATAGGAGCTTCTGCAGATAAAATTCTGCTGAATTTCGTGAATTTTGAGACGCAGCCTGTGACGATGCAGGTGCGGGTCACTATGCCCGGCAGCGGGCAGTATGCCGGAGAGCGGTTTGGACCGGGCGACACCTATGCCGCCGCTCACTCCAAGGTCCAGCTTGAAGCAGCGCCGGACCTTACGCTCACGGTTACCCTGGGCGCCGGTGAGACGGTCCAGTATATTCTCGATGAGCTGGAGACTACTGCGCCAACTGCTCCAACCAGTCCGGCCGCAGTGGCGGTAAGCCATGAGCAGGTGAAGGTGACCTGGAATGCCTCAACCGACAACGATAGGGTCGTCAGCTACAATGTGTACCGGGATGATGGAGCAGAACCGGTGATGACCGTTCCGGGCCGGATTACTTTTTACAATGACTATACGGTAGCTCCTGAGACAGCGTACAGCTACAAGGTTCAGGCCGTGGATGATTTCGGCAACGTCTCGCCGTTGACCGCAGCCGTATCCGCAACCACACTGCCGATGCCGATTACGCCGCATGTGGCTGGAGATCCAACCAAATTCGAGGCGGAAGCCACAGCCTTTGCCCCGCCACTCAAAATCGGATACTACAGTATCGCTTCAGGAGGAAGGGTTGTGGAGCAGACCCATGCGGGAGGTTTGACGGTTCAGGGATTCTATTCAGAGAGCGGAGGAAGCTACACCGTAACTATTGCATACGCTTCCAACCAGGAGTCGAAGAAAAACATCCTCGTCAACGGACAAAAACAAACGACCGTGACGCTGCCGTCCACAGGAAGCTGGAACAGCAACTTTACCGCGAGGCAATATGGCATTACGCTCCAGCCGGGGTATAACATGATCAGCTTCACCTCCGCCGGGAACGGTGCCAATATCGATTATTTCAAGCTTAAGGAAGGAGCCTATGTTCCGGTCTCGGCCTGGTATACCATAGAGCATGATCATCCTTATATCGACTATGCCGGATTTACGACCGCTTCCAACGGTGTCTCTCACGTGACCTATGCGCCTGACGCCACAGCATCTTTCAATTTCAGGGGCATCGGGGTCCGCTGGAGATCGGATATCAAAAGCGATATGGGCAGCGCCGATGTCTACGTCGACGGGGAATATATGGAGACAGTAATCATTCCCCAGGCCGGAATGGAAGGTGAAAACCGGATGGTCTATGAGCTTACCGGGCTGGAGTACGGGCTGCACCGGATTGAGATCAAGGGGACCGACGGGCTGGTGATGGTCCATGGATTCGAATTCGAGAGCTACGAGTCCACACTTCCGGCACCACTTGCGGACCTGACCGTTACAGATATCGGCTGGAATATCGTGAACAGTGATGGCACTCCATCCTCCCATACCACGCCGCAACTAGGTGATTCCTTAATCTTCTGGGCCAAGGTGAAAAATATCGGAGTGCGCCCGACCCCGCTGAACACCTCCACGGGACTCGGGCAAATTACCGGCGGCGCCTTCTCTGTCAACGGTGGTGTCGTTTCCTGGTCGGACACGAACACTACAGTGATTCAGCCTGGAGAAGAGATCACGTTGACCGCCAACAGCAGCGCCCAAGGCACGCCCAAGTGGACAGTTCCGACCATTGGCGACTTCACGGTCAGCTTCTTCGTGAATGATATCTGGAGGTATGAGGAGATGAATAAGGAGAATAACAAATTGAGCGAGACACTAAGTATTAGTCTGAATTGAAAGCTGATGAGGACGCTGTAAAGCTATTAATCTGGATTGAAATCTGATGAGTGCGCTACAAAGCTTAGCTTCTGTCTCCCTACAGAAGCTAAGCTGATTCAAATGGAAGTAAGCGGGTTGAGCGTAAGTAACACGGGTTGATCGGAAGTTAACGGGTTGAAGCGGAAGTTAAGCTGGTTTATGCAGGATGTATCTGGATGTACTCGTTAATGGAGGTTGCTCCCAGGGTGAAACGAATTTAGGTGGAAATAGGAAAACTAATTTATGGAAACTTGTACTGCTGCGAATTCTAGGTGGAATTTGTATAACTAATTATGCTGAAAACGCCGTTGTTTGCTATTTGATCCATAATTAAGTAAACAAATTCCAACTAACCCTTGACTACAGACTGGAAATCGAGAATTAGTGATACTTTTTCCACTTTGTTAAGGTGCTTCTCTAGCTTTGAGAGGGTTGAGTATTGCATTTATTAGATGTTATTCCCTTTGAGACTCTGTAGGATTTCGAACTTTTTTTATAGATGACCTTATTTAGTCTCCGCCATTCCCCGACTACACTTAAGGTAGTGAGGAAATTATACAGGAGTAGAACGATCTGACGGTTTGGGGGCAGCGGAGCGTGCCCTTGCAGTTACGTTTTGGGGGACAGCGGAGCGTCCCCCTTGCAGTTACGGTTTGGGGGCAGTGAAGCGTGCCCTTGCAGTTACGTTTTGGGGGGCAGCGGAGCGTCCCCCTTGCAGTTACGGTTTGGGGGCAGTGAAGCGTACCCCTTGCAGTTACGTTTTGGGGGCAGCGGAGCGTCCCCTTGCAGTTACGGTTTGGGGGCAGCGGAGCGTACCCCTGCACTTGCGCAGGTGAACTACAGCCAAAGCGTCCCCGCAGGGGTAAAGCGCTCTCCGTACACTGCAGCCCGGGAGCACAATCCCTCCGCCCACGCCAGCTATCCGGGTGTCCAGAGGGCCGGGGCCCTTGGGGTCCCCCTTGGCTAAGGGGGATTTAGGGGGATCGAAATCACTCAAAAGGAAGTGCAACCATGCCAAGGCCTCTAACAAGGGAGGAGCAGGAATGGGTGGAGCGGATGCTCGCGTCCATGAGCCTGCGGGAGAAGATTGGGCAGACGATGCAGGATCATGCAGGGCGGCTGCCTTTCAAGGGAAACGATACTGAGGCGCTTGAGGCCTATTTGAAGACGTATCCAGTAGGCAGTTTTTTTATCGGCGGTGAGGTGATTCAGAAGGCGGCGGGCAAGGCGGCGGAGTACCGGGAGTGGACGGAGCAGCTGCAGCGGATCAGCAAATATCCGCTGCTGTTCTCCGGTGATTTGGAATTCGGCGCGGGATCGGCAGTCAAAAGCTTAACCGCGTTCCCGCCGCTCCTCGCACTGGCTGCTGCTGATGATGAGAGCTTGGCCTACGAATACGGTAAGTTTACGGCACTGGAAGGGCGGGCGGCGGGCTTTACCTGGGCGCTGGCTCCCGGTACAGATCTTTTGCTGAATTGGATGAATCCAGTCATTACTACGCGCTGTCTGGGGGATGATGCCAAACGGGCGGCAAGGCTGGCTGGTGCAGTCATGCGGGGGATGCAGGACCATGGCCTGGCAGCATGTGCGAAGCATTTTCCGGGAGACGGGGTGGATTACCGCGATCAGCATATTGTGACCACCATTAACGGCTTGACCGAGGAAGAGTGGCATGCCACCTACGGGCAGGTATCCCAATCTATGATTGATCAGGGCGTGCTTTCGTACATGACCGGGCATATTGCTCTTCCCTGGATGGAAGGAGATCAGGGGGAGAAGCCTGTACCGGCAACGGTGTCGGAGCGCATCACAACGGAGCTGCTACGGGAACGTATGGGGTTTGAAGGTGTGGTGCTGTCGGATGCGCTGGATATGGGCGGATTTCTGGCCTGGGGCAGTTATGAGAAACGGATAATCGACTGCTTCAACTGTGGAACGGATGTGCTGCTGTGGCCGGGTGTGGATTATTTCGGGGTGATGGAGCGGGCCGTCAGGGAGGGCACCGTCCGTATGGAACGGCTGGATGCGAGTGTCCGCCGTATTCTGGAGCTCAAGGCCAGGCTGGGTATGCATGGCATAGATGAAGAAGGTCGGGACCCGCGGGCAGTTCCGCTGCTGAACGACAAGTTGCCGCCGCAGCTGGATCTGGAAGCAAGGGGCCTGAGTCAGTCCCTCGCGGAGCGTTGTATTACACTTGTCCGCAACCGTGGCAATATCCTGCCGCTTGATCCGCAGACTACCCGCCGGGTGCTAGTGATCCTGCTGAACAAAGTGACGGAAGGCCGCAAGTATGAGCGGATGAATGTCTTTGTGGATCTTTTACGGGCGAGAGGGCTTCAGGTGGATATACTGGATGAATTTGAGCCGCTGGGCACGATCCGGAAATGGGAGTTGTCGGGGATTCGCTGGGATGCTGCTTTTGCACCTTACTTTTTGCCCTTGCACGGCATGATGAATACGGCCCGTCCGGTAGGTGAGGCGGCCAAAGCGATATGGGCAATGCAGCATGCAGAGACCATCCGGCCCATCGGGATTTCTTTTGCCACCCCATATTTGCTGCAAGATATGCCGTTTCTGGATGCGCTGGTCAATGCCTATTCGCTGCATGAGGAAACCGTGGAGCTTACGGTCAAAGCGCTGTTCGGGGAGTTGCCTTTTCAGGGACGGTCTCCGGTGAAGACGGACCTGCAGGGTGGTTCACTTGATCTAAGGGGGATGCATCATTTTGAGCACTGAGCGGAAGCCTGCGGAGGCGCTGGAACGTTTGTTTCAATACATGATCAAGGAAGCGCACCGGGGTGACTGGGGAATGGATATTGACCACTGGGATTGGGTGCCGGGGGTGGGTGTGATTTCGCTCATGGAGTACGCCACAGTCGGCGGGCAGGAGAAGGTCATGGAGTATCTGCTGCAATGGGTGAACCGCAACAAGCACAAGGCCGATGGGGTCAAAGTCATCAATGCTCTCGCTCCGTTCGCGATTTTTCCTGAGCTGTACCGCCAGACCGGTGACCCGTGGTTTCTGCAAAAAGCGATGTCCACCGCCGATTGGATGCTGAACACTGCGCCGGTCACGCGGGAAGGGGCACTGGAGCATACCGTTACGGAAAATGTGGATTTCCCGGAACAGGTATGGGCAGATACGGTGTTTATGGCCGTCTTGTTCCTGGCGCGTATGGGCGGGCTAACGGGAGAATCCCGGCTGGCCGATGCCGCACTGCGGCAGACGTTGCTTCACCTGCAGCTGCTGCAGGACCCGGCTACAGGACTGCTGTATCACGGCTGGAACAGCCGTGAGGGCAATCATATGTCTGCAGTCCGCTGGGCGCGGGCCAATGCATGGATTACCCTGGCGGTTCCGCAGATTGTGATGGAGGTTCAAGGCGTGGCTGACATTCCGGAAGAGCTACACAGCCGGTATTCATCGCTTGCGGCAGCCTTGCGGTCCTGCCAAGCCGGAAACGGACTATGGCATACGGTCCTGAACAGACCGGATTACGTTCAGGAGACTTCAGGCAGTGCGGGCATTGCCTGCGGATTCTTCAAGGGAGTGAGGAATGGCATGCTGGATTCCTCTTTTCTGGACTCTGCCAGGCTTGCCGTGAGCGGCGTTCTTCCGCTAATCGCGGAAAATGGCGAAGTACAGGGAGTATCCGGCGGCACGCCCGTCATGCCTTCGGAAGAAGCCTACAATACAATTGAAGTGTATCCTTCGCTCTACGGGCAGGGGCTAGTGATGCAGCTGCTTGCGCAGGAACTGGATCTGAAAGATTGCCAACTGTAGACCGGAACCGCAGCTGAACAATGAGCCCTCCCAAGAGGAAGTGGTCAACAGGAAAGTGTGGTTAGGATTTCCCTACCTAAAGGAAAGGAAGATCATTGTGAAGAAAACCGCAGAGGGAAGCAAGGCTCCTGAAACACCGGGTAAGGAGGAGACGGCCTATAAGCATGAGGCCATCGATCATCAGCGGATGCTGATCCGTAAAATGCAAATGCTGGAGCACCGGTATGACCCGGAGCTTCACTTGCTCTGGTCCCCGTTCAGCAGTCCGGGCTATCATACCACGCTGCGTGAGGCTGAGTTCATCCATTCTACGCGGGATTCGCTGTCTTATGCGCTGGGGCTGCTGGATACGGAGCTGCCAGCGTATGAGCAGCGGGCCTTCGATATTATCGCTCAGGTAGTGTCCCTTCAGGATACCGACCGCAGCCATGATACCTTCGGCATCTGGCCCTGGTTCTACGAAGAACCGCTGGCACAGATGGCGCCGCCGGACTGGAACTGGGCTGATTTCTGCGGCAGCCGGCTGGTCCAGGCTCTCTCGCGCCACGGCCGCAGGTTTCCCCAGTCTTTGCAGATGGCGGTTGCCCAATCCATTGAGTACGCCTGTGAGGCGATTATCAAGCGGAATGTCGGGCCGGACTATACGAACATCGCGATACTGGGGGCCTTCGTCACCAGAATCGCGGGGGAACAGCTGGGCCGCGGAGATTATGCGGAATATGGACTGAAGCGTCTGCAGAAGCTGTACGACTATACGATGGAACGCGGTGCTTTTCAGGAATACAACAGCCCGGTCTATACGTACATTGCCATCCTGGAGCTGTCCAAGCTTCATGCCGAAACCACAGATGACAAGGTGCGGATGCTCAGCCGCGGGCTGATTGATCTGAGCTGGAGGACGGTGGCCGGGTATTATCACCCTGCTACTGCGCAGTGGTCCGGGCCGCATTCCCGTTGTTATCAGACGCTGATTAATGATCAGAGCAAGGCGTTTTTGCAACTGGCGACTAAGGGGAGGGTGATGTTTTTTGACTGGGAAGAGCTGCCGTACGAAGAGGAATGGTATAAGAGCGGCTTTGAGTGTCCGGCTGCCTTTCTGGAGGCCTTCAGCGTTCCACGCACACAGGAAATCAGACAGCTCTATGAAGGGAATGCAGAGGATGGCAGCGGCAGGTGGGCGGTTACCTATATGACCCCACAGGTGAGTGTAGGATCTTTTACAACCAGTGATTTATGGAATCAGAGAAGACCGCTGCTGGCGTACGTGGATAATAACGGCATGCCGGCCTATATTCAGCTTCGCTGTCTGCATGACGGGTATGATTACTGCTCGGCCCGCTTCAAATCGAAGCAGGATCAAGGTCAGGTGCTGTTCGGCATTGATTTTATCACCGATGGTGGAGACACCCATCCCAATCTGGACCCTACCGGGGGCACCATCGAGGCTGATGATTTACGGCTGCGGCTGGAGATTGGCGGTCATTTGGATGGGGTTACTGCTGTGTCCACCAGGGAAGGGGCGATCATCCGAATCGGAGAGACCGAGTGTATTCTGACGACATGGTTTGCAGCATTTACAGGGCATTCAGGGGCGCAGCGTGACTGGACATGGGAGATTCAAAAGACTGCGGATTTACTCCTGGTGGAGCTGATCCTCTATTCGGGGCCACGGAGGAACATTGATTTCACGGCATTGCAGCAAGCGGCCATGGTATTCTCGCTGGATATCCAGCAGGTACCGGATGAATCCGGGCCGGAGCTGGAGCTGAAAGATGACGGAAGCCTGTGGGTAAGCTGCAGCGGGGAGGAGGCGGAAGCCTTCACGCTCCAGCTGCGCCCCGGTCCGGCGGAGTAGAGCTTGCAGGGGACGGCCCGTTAAGCTGCTCAAAAGCACAACAAAGAAGACAGGAACTTTCCTGCCTTCTTTGTTGTGTCCACGATAAAACGAAATCAGTAAAATTCTAATTGAAGTCTTTGGATGAACCTTTTCGATACCTGGGAAGGATGTTTTCCCTTATGGAGAACCCATCCATATTGAACAGGGGTTAAGCTAGGCATTTCAAACTCTATAGGAACAATCTCAGGCAGGATATCTGTGAATGAGTACTCGAGTCCGATAGTAATGGCGAGCCCGCGATTCACTGCATTTTGAATGGCTTTTGTATTATTTGTTGTAAAAAGAATATTTGCTTTTCCAAACTTGGAGATTAAAGCTTTGGTATGGTCCCAGAGATCCTTATCATCATACAATACCAACGTTTGTCCAACTAATTGTTCGGGCGTTATTTTCTTTTCAAAGGCCAGCGGCGAATTTTTATTTACACCTACAACCATTTTCCCTTCCAACAGTTTTTCAAAGGTCAAATGCTCGCTTTTTTCGATAAAATCCTCCGGTAACACGATTAACCCAATATCAATGTTGCTGTGTTCCAGATCATCTAATATCTCCCTCGGTCCCTTTTCGATAATTTCTATTTTGACCTGGGGATAATCTTCCTTGAATTTCGAAACAACATCTACGAGTAAATGCATAGGACCTGGTATGGTAGCTATCTTCAATTCCCCACTCAAAGTATTGCTGCAGCTTTTAGCCTCTTCTTTTAGCTCGTTTACTTTTACCAGGACTTCACTTGCTTTATTGATGATCTGCTGTCCCTCTATCGTTGGTATGGCTCCTAAACCACGGGAACGGGTGAATAAGGTCATGCCTAATTCGGTTTCTAGTAAAGAGATGGATTGGCTGATTGCCGATAAAGTGACATGTAAATCTTGAGCAGCTTTTGTAAAAGACCCCTTCTTCGCAACCTCAACAATGTATTCAATCTGTTCAAGATTCATCGTCAGCTCTCCTTATTAAGCTTTGATTAACTATAAGTAAATATAATTAAATTTTATTTAAATTTAGAGAGAGTTACACTGTATATGAAAGTACTTTCAATGGAAAATATTAATGTTCTCATTACTATTTTAGTCTATTACATCACCGTAGAGGAGGAGAATTTGATGAGCCATACAAGAGTAGCAGTGATCACAGGTGGTGCAAGCGGAATAGGGAGAGCCACAGCCTTAAAATTTGCAAGTAAAGGTGATCAGATTGTTGTCGCTGACTTTAATGAAGAAGGCGGCAAGAAGACGGTAGAATTGATTAAGGAAGCGGGCGGCGAAGCTATATTCGTCAGAACGGACGTGTCAAAATTTGAAGAGGTCGAGGCGCTTATTGGACAAGCAGTTGCTGCTTTCGGCAGAATCGATGTGATGTTTAACAATGCGGGCATTGGGCGTAATACGCCTGTCCTGGATCAGAACCTGAATGACTATCAGAGTGTAATCAATGTCAATCAGCATGGTGTTGCCTATGGCATCATTGCCGCTGGTAAAAAAATGAGGGAACTCGGAATTAAAGGTGTGATTATCAATGCTGCCTCTGTTTTCGGCTTTCTGGCATCCCCGGGTACCTTTGCCTATCATGCTTCCAAAGGTGCTGTCATTATGATGACTAAATCAGCCGCATTAGAATTGTCCCCATATGGAATACGGGTTGTGGCGGTTGCGCCGGGTGCGGTGGATACACCTATTATCCAGGGATATAAAGATCAGGGCTTGGTCGAATCCATGAAAGCCAAGGTCATTGGAAATAAACTGACAACACCCGAGCAGGTAGCCGATTCCGTCTATTTGCTTACCTTGGATGAGGCCAGTGCAATCAACGGCAGCGTTGTTATGGCTGATGAAGGATATGCTTCGTTTAAATAAATGATGGATCAGTTAACACTAAAACAAAAAGACTCCGCAGTAGCTAAGTGAGGCTGCTGCGGAGTCTTTTGTCTGCTTAACTTGTCATTTGAGAGCTATATCGGCTTCTACTGCAGAATTGCAATAAAATCGTCCTTAAACCGCTCATAATCGGTAACCCGGCATTCCAGCTTCAGGCGTGTGCCCTCCTCCTCATAGCTGACCGACTGCACATCGGCATGGTCATTGAAGTAGGAAACCACGCTGCCGCGGTCGAACGGAACGAGAATTTCACACTGGATATAATCATTGAACACGTGCCCGCGGATCAGCCCGATCAGCTCGGCGATTCCGCTATTTTGCTTAGCGGAAAGGGTAACGGAATCCTCAGCCACCACGGGATAAGGCAGATTCGTCAGGTCGGCTTTGTTATAAGCGATAACGGTCGGGATTCCATCTGCACCCAGCGCCTTCAGGGTCTCCTCCGTTACGGTCATATGCTGGCTGACTTGCGGATCGGAAATGTCGGCTACATGAATCAGCAGGTCAGCTTCGGTCACTTCTTCGAGCGTAGAACGGAAGGCTTTGACCAGATGATGGGGGAGCTGGCTGACAAAACCGACCGTGTCGGTAAGCAGGAAGGTCTTGTGGTCCGGCAGCTCAATACTGCGTACCGAGGTCTCCAGTGTGGCGAACAGCATATCCTTAGCCAAAACCCCTTTTTCCGAGCCGGGGTGGAAGGTATCTACCAGTGTATTCATCAGACTGGATTTACCGGTATTGGTATAACCGACAAGACAGACCACGGGCACCTCGTTTTTGCGCCGCTGCTTCCGCTGGATCTGCCGCCGGGCTACCTGAGTCTGCAGCTCCAGCTGCAGCGCGGTGATTCGCTCCTCGATTCTGCGCCGGTCCAGCTCAAGCTTGGTTTCCCCGGCACCGCGGTTCTTCAGTCCTGCGCCGCCGCCTTGTCTGCCGAGGGACTCACGCATCCCGGTCAGCCGGGGAAGCATATACTGCAGCTGTGCCACCTCCACCTGGAGCTGGGCTTCCTTTGTCTTGGCACGCTCGGCAAAAATATTCAGGATCAGCACGGTCCGGTCGATGACCTGGCGATCCAGCGCCGACTCCAGATTGCGGATCTGGGAAGGCGACAACTCATCATTAAAGATAACAACCGGAGCATCGTGCGCCTCCATAAGGGCACTCAGTTCGGTGATTTTACCTGTCCCGATATAATGCGACGGGTTAATCCGGCTGGATTTCTGGCTCAGCTCGCCAACCACCTCCAGCTCACAGGCCGCCGCCAAATTGCGCAGCTCCTCCATGGAATATGCGAAATCCTTATCATTCTGCAGTTGAACACCGACGATCACTGCCTTTTGCTGTATAGTTTCAGTTTCCATATATTGTTTAACCTCCACGATTAAATTTGATGAATTCTTCTTTTAATCCAAAAATAATGAAAAAAAGCACAGGCAGCCGTCTGCCTGTGCTAACAGTATTCATAGAGGACAACAGAATAGGATGGAGGGGAGGGATTCTCTCCCAGTCTCTCCGTCAGCATCTTCCCACAGCAAACAATGAATGTACTGAAAATGCAGCGGCCAGGCGGAACAGCAAGCTGCTCCACCCGCATGCCGCGGCGGTTCATTGATATGGTGTATGGAGATGCAATGATTCCTAAAGGCGTGTGCCGGCTTCCGTTCCTGTCTGCCGGACAAAAGTTCAAGCTACGGGTTGCCTTCAAAAATGGATAGACCTATCCTGAGTCCTCTGCACGGGGCAGAGCTTTCGCGCTATACAATTAGCTTAGCCGCGTAAAGTACGAATCCGGATATAGTCTATCACACGCAACCCTCCGTTCTAAAAAGTTACGTTGATTTTAGCACATCTGCCGCGAACTGGCAACTTGCACCAATTCAGGAAGTGCCCGAATATGTGGTCAGCATGCACGTCTGCCGTTTTATCTAGAAACTTCCAAATTCTACTGCATACCCTATAAGAACGACGTTACTAGAAGGAGGATGACCTGTGCCTTATCTATTTACCAACACATTAACGAGCAGACCTACCAGAGGGCTTGGAACCATCAGCCAGGTAGTAGTAAAAGTGGTCAACAACGGATCATCCAAAGCTGTGGTGTATATAACAGGTCTCAATAATGATGTAACCCCGGAAACGTTGTTTGCCCAGGAGTTATTTGAGGTGAATTACCGGGAGGTGGTGACCAAAACCTATAACATCACCCAAATTTATTTTCAATTCAATGCAGTCTATTCCCAGGAACAGATGCAGATCCAGATTTTCCTTGTAGACAGTTCAGGTATCTTGGCGCCTGTTCCGCTGGAACAGCTGGAAGTCAGCCGGATCACCTCAGAATTCCGGGAAAATATCGCTGTGACTACATCCGACTTCGCGCTTATCAGCTTCCGCAGAAATGCAGCGGTTGTGATTCCGGAGGCTGTTGCCGCTGAAATCAAACCGGACAGTCTGGACATTCTGGCCTCTACACCTGTCCGGTACAAAATCGTGGCCGGCGGCACCGTGAACGGCACCTTCGTCAGTTACCCTACACCCACTACGGCAATACCGGTCACTGAAACAGCGCTGCAGGTGAATTATACCTGCACGACGGTGACAGGCGGAAGAGTCATCACCCAGGGTATCGGCTCAGGGATAGCCGGGGCCTATCAGAATGTAGCAGCGGAGCTGGCGGATCAGCAGCTCCAATATGACCTGACGGATGAGATTATTACGCTTGTGGTCAGTTCGCTTGCGGGTTCAGACAACCTGGCTGCGGTGTTCAGAATGTCCGAACAATGGTAAGTTCAGGGCGCATCAGGCCCGCTCTGGTCAGCCGACCCATTCCTGGCGCAACGTGAACAGATCCTTCAGCGCATCGGTGGATAGCTCGGTAATCCAGCCTTCGGAGCTTGCGATCACATCATCACTGAGCTGCTGTTTGCTCTCCAGCATTTCATCTATTTTCTCCTCCAGCGTTCCCAGCGAGATGAATTTATGCACTTGCACATCCTTGGTCTGGCCCATGCGGTATGCACGGTCCGTGGCCTGATTCTCGACAGCCGGATTCCACCAGCGGTCGAAATGGAAGACATGGTTGGCTGCGGTCAGGTTCAGGCCAACGCCTCCCGCCTTCAGCGAGAGGATAAATATATTCGGCTGGTCAGACTGCAGCTGACCCTCTGCCGGTGAGGCTTCCCCCTCCGGCGGCGAGGGTGCCTGAAACCGTTCAATCATGCGGTCACGGGCGCTTTTGGGCGTACTCCCGTTCAGATACAGCACTGGCTCCTGCAGCTCCTGCGACAGCACGGCCTGCAGCATTTTACCCATGCCTACATATTGGGTGAAGATCAGGCAGCGCTCGTTCTCCTCGCGCAGTTCCCGCACCATGGCCAGAAGCCGCTCCAGCTTCGCTGACCGCTCAATCAAGGGAGCCGTTTCAATGCGGCCCTCTGAATCTGCCTCAGGTAGGGCCTCTTTGCTTAGCAGCATTGGATGATCGCACAGCTGCTTGAGGCTGGTCAGTGCTGCCAGAATGGCCCCTTTGCGCTCAATGCCCTCCAGCTTTTGCATCCGTTCCAGGAGCCCATTGACGTTCTGGTCATACAGGGCTGCCTGTTCAGCGGTGAGGTGAACATAGGTTTTCATCTCATTTTTGTCAGGAAGATCAAGCTGAATGGCCGGATCTTTTTTCTTGCGGCGCAGCATGAACGGCTTGACCATCCGCTGCAGATCCGCTGTCCGCTTCGGATCGCGTTCCTTTTCTATAGCGTTTGCGAACCGGTCCTGGAAGGATTTTGCGCTGCCCAGGTATCCCGGTGTGATGAAGTCGTAGATCGACCACAGCTCGGAGAGCCTGTTCTCGATCGGTGTTCCCGTCAGCGCGATCCGGTGCAGCGCCGGAAAGCTGCGGACGGCTGAGGACTGCTTGGTCCCGGCATTTTTGATGTTCTGCGCTTCATCAAGGCAGACTGCAGCCCAGGTGAATTGCTTCAGCAGCTCCTGGTCGAGTGCAGCCGTGGCATAGGAGGTCAGAACCACATCGGCCTGCGAAGCAGCGCCGTAGAAGTAGCCTGCATCCAGCCGTTTGCCTCCATAATGCAGCATTACGTTCAGGGAAGGGGCGAAGCGCTGCAGCTCCTTCTGCCAGTTGCCGAGTACAGATGTCGGACAGATAATCAGGGCAGGCCAGCCGGGCGGGTCTGTCTGCCGCAGCCGACCCGCAGCAGGGTCCGCTTCAGCCGCTTCCTGCTGATCCTTCAGATGGAGCAGATAGGCAATCAGCTGCACGGTTTTGCCGAGGCCCATGTCATCAGCCAGAACGGCTCCGAGGCCAAAGCGGCGCAGGAAAGCCAGCCAGGCATACCCTTCCTGCTGGTAGCTTCGAAGCTCTGCGTGAAGTCCGGCAGGCACCGCGGGCTGCGGCCACTGTTCGCGCTGCCCGAGCTGGCCGATCAGCTGAACCAGATGCGCGTTCAGCTCGACCTCCAGCCGGAAGCGTGCGGCCTCCTCCTCGGCCTGTTCAGCAGAGGCTTCGGCAGCCTCATCTTCGCTGCTGCCGAGCAGATGCAGCTGTAATACATCCTGGAAGGACAAGCCCTGCGACTTGTCCATTCCGGCCATGGCCCGCTGAATCTGGGCCAACAGAGCCGGGTCCAGGGGAATCCACTGGCCCCTGAACTTCACGAGCCGCTCGCCGCGCGCGACAAGCTCCGCGAACTCCGCCTCGGAGAGGTCGGCGTCGCCGATGGAGATGCGCCAGTCGAAGTCGACCAGCGCATCCAGCCCAAAGAGCGACCCGCCGCCGCGGCTGCCCTCGCCGGAGCTGATCTTGGCGCGCAGGCGCGGCTTCTTCCGGCTGGCGGCCTCCCACCACGCCGGCAGCAGCACCTGCCAGCCGGCCTCCAGCAGGCGCCGGCTGTTGACCGTCAGGAACCGCCACGCGACCTCGTCGCTAAGCGGTTCTCCCAGCACATCGCGCCCGCGGCCGATGTGCTCGCCGGGCAGGCTGTCCCGCAGGCGCGACAGCCACCCGGCCGCCCGCTCGTGGACGTGCTCCGTCCACGGCGCGGGCCAGCGGCCATGCGGCTCTCCGTCATCCGAGAGCCGCAGCGGCACAAGCGCGGATTCGTCGCGCTTGTCCTGGAGCAGCAGCTGCAGCCGCCAAGAGGACGAGTCCTCGTCCGGCTCCAGCAGCTGCAGCGCAGGGCGGAACGGCGCGCTGTCCGCCTTCCAGCCGATGGACATCAGCCAGCTGTCCGCGTCCATCCCGGCGGCCTGGGGCCCGCTGCGGCTGAACAGCAGCGGGAATTCGCTCCGCAGGTCGCCGGCTTCGGCTTCCGTGCGGTAATACCGCTGAAAGACCGCCGCCGAGAAGGCGGCCTGCAGCCCTTCCGCAAGAGCGCTGCGCTCCTGCAGCCCGCGCAGCGCTTCCGCAGCGGCGGGACTGCCGGCGGCCGAGCGCGTAAGCGCCTGGCCGTCCCAGTCCCAGCGCAGCTGGCCTTCGCGGAAGGCAGAGAAGCTGGGGACGTACTGCTTGTCGTCCAGCAGTGCAGCCAGAACCGGGGCTAGTTCGGTCAGCAGCGCCGCGTTGCCTTCCCAGCTCCAGCCGATATGCCGGAGCACCTGAAGTTCCGCGAAGAACGGGATCACCTGCTCGGCGGGAAGAATGACAAGCTCGACGCCGTCGGCGCTCTGGGTTGTCAATTCCGTTCCATAGAAGGAGTCCTCGTGCCAGGCGAACAATTGCTGTTTGAGCAGCAGACCGGGGACATAGTCATCCCTCTCATTAATGCCGTAGATCAGGGCATCGCCATATTGGCTCAAAGCCAGCTGGATGGTAATATTTCGCGTGTGCATACTCATGGGATCAGCTTTCCTTTCCGCAGCTCCTCCTGCAGTGCGCGAAGCCGGCTGTGCTTGGCGGTGAAGGCTTCCAGGAATTCTTCCCACCGGGCCTCGCGCTTCATCTTCTTGTACAGCTTGGCTAGTCGCTTCAATAACTTCACGGCAGCCTTATAGCTGTGCCGGTTCTTCTCCAGCACGAACCGTTCCGCCGCCTGATGGTAGAACGGCAGCAACAGCTCCGGCGCGTTCTTCTCTACCGGCTGCAGGTCGCTGACCCGGAAATCGGAAGGCTCTTTGCCGGCGGCCAGCTGATAGTCCATCCATTCCCGCCATTTGCCGGCAGCCAGCAGCTTCTCTTCGTAGATATCCTGTGAGAGCGGCAGCATCCCAGATAGGGTGTTCCACATTTGGGGCTCTGCTTCCGGCAGATGACGCACGGCGTCCTCCCAGTAAGCGGCATAGCCTTGCAGATTATAGAGGCGGCTGTTCAGCAGCGGGCCTGTAGCTTCAAGCCAGGCCGCAAGGCGGGACCAGTGCCCGGCTTCGGCGAGCGGCGGGAGAAAGCCCATCAGCTCGTCCGGATGAAGGCCGGGACGCTCCGATGCGGCAGCCAGCCGCTCCCAGGCCGCTTTATCGTCGTTTAGGTAGAAGTACATCCGGCTCTCCGCCAGCAGCAGTGCGGAGCGGTTCGCTGCGGCGCCGAGCGCGCTTGCACGTTCCCGAAGTGCATCAAGTTCTTCCAGATACAGCTCCGAGCCGCTGGTGTTCGGGGCAATCCAGTGATTCCAGAGCCGGTCGTAGCAGAAAGAGAAGTACGGCTGCTCCCGCAGACGGTCGCGTGATTCCGTCAGCATTTCAAGCTGGACGTAATCCAGGGTTTCTCTAACCCGGGGCCATTCCTCCGGCTCTGAAGCCAGCGGCAGGCCCGACTTCATAAGACGCGTAACCGCCTCCTTAAGCTCAGAGACCGCAATAGCCGTGTAGTATCCTAGCGAATAACTTGAAGAGGAGGGGGTTCCTGCGTGATATGGGCTGATTGGCTGAATCAGGCTCTCCAGAATGAACAGATGGGCATTAAGCTGGAACAGCAGCGCAGCGGCAGGGGCCAGCTCTGCTTGTGCCTCCATGATGGCGGACAGCGCTCTGCCGGAATACTGCGGATTGCGCACGGACTGTGCCAGCGGTGCGGTGAGCAGTGCCATGTATTCGCGCCACTGCGCAACCGTTGCTCCTGGTATCAGTCCGGCGAGTTTCTTCGCCTGTTCCTGCCGGCTGCCGGAGACACTGGCAGCGGCAGAAGCCTCTAAGGCCTCTATCTTCTTCCGGTCGATGACTGCCTTGGCATTGGCGAGCATGTTCACAGACCGCTCCTGCGACTCGGCGACATTCATCAGCACCGCCGCCATATGCTTGCAGGGTCCCTGCACCGGGCAATCGCAATGGCTTTCCGTCAATTGGTCCAGCTCGAGGCTGACGGCATAATCCTCTCTGCCCTCGACTACCGCCATTATTCTCCGCGATGAGATCATCCGGAGAGACTTTACGCGGTTTTGCTTATAATATTGAAATCCCCGCTTGAGAGTCAGATCCTCAAAATAATAGGCCACATCCGAGATGAGCTTGTCCCATTCGGCATCGTTGATCATCAAATTAGGCTGCATTTGGGTTAATCTCCTGTACAAAAGTCTGTGTGAATCCGGTTGGTTCAAACGGAATCTATATGGGACGGCAGGCCGTTTCCACTTGGAATATAAGAATGAATCGGTTTCACGCGATCTGCATCCTTCTGTTTTCTGGCTGAAACGGTATCGCCCCTTATAGAAGGACGGCTACTTCGTTTCCCCTTAGCTTCTACTATTATATCATTTATCATGTTCTTCACTCCAAACGTTTAAAATCTTAAAGAATATGATATGCTCCATATTGAACTACAGAAAAAACATGCTACTCTATGGTCTGGACCATGAGACCCGCGGAAGGATGAAGCAACGCCAATGCTGCGATTTAAGTTAAAATATTTGCTGAACAACAAACAAAACCGGCTGATCCTGATGTTGACCGTCAGTGTGTCGCTGCTGATTATACTGATCGGCCTGTTCTCCTACAGGGAATACCGGAACGCACTGGATACCGAGCTGAATACGCCGAATATTGAGCTGCTGCAGATCAATCTGGATGTCACCAATCGGGCGTTCCGGGAGTCGGACAATAAGGCGGTAGATTTGTCATTTCATCCGGTTATACTGAAATACATTAACTCAGCCTCAGCAGAGAATGCAGGCATTGCCGCCGAGCCGCAGGATTATCTGACAACGCTCGCAACAGAGCCGGACATTCACGCCATCAGCGTCATCAAATTTAAGGATCATTCCGTGATTTCCAGCGGCTATGGCTATAAGGGCTCCTGGGATGAGGCGCCGGAGCATGCCTGGACTTCGTGGATTGAGGAGATTAAGGAGAAACCGCTTCTGATCAAGAGAAGGGTGTACACCGGCACCGATCCTCAGCTCAGCGACACAGAGCTGCTGTCCTTAGCCCGTCCGATTGTCCAGGAGGGTGAAGTGACGGGGGCTGTGCTGATTGATCTGGATTACGACATGCTGTTCTCCAAAATGTACAGTCATCTGTCGAGCTATCAATTGGTGTATGACCTTGAGGGCGACCTGATCTATCCGAAGCTGAACCTGCCGTTCCCTCTTGCGGAAATGAACGAGATGCTGAAAGACATCGATGTAAGCCCGTTTGCACATGTGAAGATCGAGGGCAAGGCCTATATGGCCAACCAGACCTTCTCCAATGTGACCGGCTGGCGGCTGATTTCACTCGTTCCTATGGAGCAGCTGCTCAAAAATGTGACAACAGCACGCAATATGATGATCATGCTGTCGCTGATCTCCATCGCTGTGGGCTGTTGCGCGATCTACTATTATAATTTCGCGGCCTTCCGGCCTTTGAAACGGATCAACAAGCTGCTGGCTCCGGATACAGCATCAGCCGGACATGGCAATCTGTACGACCTGGAGCCGGTAATCGGCAAGCTGGTCGGTGATTTTCAGAGCAAATCGCTCGTAGCGGAGTGGAGCCTGCCGGAGCTGCGGTCCAAATATGTGAATGATCTGATTACCCGCAGTATGGGCACGCAGGAGATACAGACGAAATGGGAGCACTATTTTGCAGATTGGCAGGAGGGCCCTTTTGAGCTGCTGCTGATATCGGTCGACCGCCATGCACAATGGGCAGCGGCATTTATGGAAGAGGACCAGATGCTGCTGAAATACGCGATGAATAACATTGTCCTGGAATATTTCGAACCCTCCTGGAGAGCAGTAACCACAGCTCCGCAGAAGGATAGTGTAGCCGTGCTGCTTCAGGTCCGGACGCAGGAAGAACGCGATCTTCAGGCGGAAGCGGTCAGACTGGTTAGCCTTCTGGAGGAAGTCCTGAAAATATCCGTATCCATCGGGATCGGCAGCACTTCTGCTGCTATTGCCCAGGTGGCCCAGGCTTACAACGAATCCATGTTGGCCTTGTCCTGCCGGCTGTATGAAGGCTATGGACTTGTCCACACTTACACGGAAACAGAGAACCAATATACAGAAGGCGTTGGTCCATCCGATGATGCCTGGAGGCAGCAGGTTCTGCAGGCGCTGAAGTCATCGGATGCTGAGACGGGACTGGAGTGGATCCGCAGAGGAGCAGCCGACACCCGCAAAAAAGGCATTCAGCCGCAAAAGGTGTTCCGTTCCATCAATGATCTGTTAGAGGAAATGATGAGTGTTGCCGCAGCCGGGAACCACCCGCTTCCTGCCGAGCTTGCGGATTACACGTGGCATCAGGTGACGACCATGGATCTTACCGAGCTGGAAGATATGTTGTGCCGTATCGTCGTCCATATGGCAAATGTGCTGGGCGCACACCGGCAATCGAAGGAATATCTGCAGGTGCAGAACCTGATAGCATATATGGAGAGTCATTTGCAGGAGAATATCGGACTTCAGGATATCGCTGCCCATATCAATATGGGGGTATCCTCCGTCAGCACCCTCTTCAAGGAAGAGACCGGAACGACCGTTTATGACTACCTTACCAATCTGAGAATTAATAAAGCCTGTGAGCTTTTGCTGGACAGCGGCCTGAAAATTGCCGATATTGCCCTCCAGGTGGGCTACCAGAATGAGAACAGCTTCATCCGGGCCTTCCGTAAAATCAAATCGACGACACCCGGCAAGTTCCGGGAGAGCAACAAATATGCCAGCGAGTATGCAGATCGGCCAAAACCGCGCCATTCCGGCGTTTCTGAGGATTCAGAATAAGATAATATGATTGTAGGACACCCCCGAATACGATAAAGTTCTATTTGAGAAAACTTTCACAGCTACGAAACACACTGGCTGATGCTTGAAAATTCGGGGGTGGGGCGATAGAGCAAACGGCAGGATTTCAAGTTCCGGCCAGCAGCTCGATATCCTTTAATAAGAGAAGAGGGATGCTTTTGAAACGGGGAATACAAATAGGAATCTGGACGGCATCGCTGCTGGCTGTAGTAATCCTTCTTCTTATTGGAAACCGCGTAACGGACGATCGCAGCAACAAGGGAGAGCACGCTGATTTTCCCAAGAAGCCGATCACATTAATTGTGCCGTACGCTGCAGGCGGAGGAACGGATACAACAGCAAGGGCATTAGCCAAAGCGACAGAGAAGTTTCTGGGACAGCCGGTTATCGTTGTCAACCGTACAGGCGGCGGAGGTTCCGTCGGACTGATGGAAGGTGCGAGTGCCAAGGGTGACGGATATACGGTGACTTTTTTGCCGGCCGAATTAACCATCCTTCCACATCTGGGTCTGTTGCCGATTACCTATGAGAAGTTCAAACCCATCGCTCAAACGAATTTTGATCCTTCCGCCATAACCGTAAGGCAAGGCGCGCCGTGGCAAACCGTAAATGAATTTCTCGACTTTGCGAAAGCGCATCCAGGTGAATTGAAAATGGGAAACGCAGGAACGGGAAGCATTTGGCATTTAGCTGCCATAACGTTGGAACGGGAAACAGGTGTGAAGTTTGCACATATTCCCTTTGAAGGTGCTGGGCCCGCCGTCTCCGCTTTAATGGACGGTTTTGTAGATGCGGTGCCTGTGAGTCCCGCCGAAGTGAAAAAATATGTGGATGAAGGAAAGCTGCGGACACTGGCGGTTAACGCCGACAAGCGCTCTGAAGCGCTGCCGGGCGTTCCGACTCTGGAAGAGCAGACCGGAATACATGTGAATTTCACCAGTACATGGAGAGGACTTGCTGTACCGAAGGACACACCGGACGCCATTGCGGATATACTCGCCGGGGCATTTATCAAAGGAACCGAAGACAAGGCATTCCGCGAGTATATGAATGTAAATGGACTTGGACTGATGGTTAAGGACGGCAAAGACTTTTCCCGGCAATTAAAAGAAAGCGACGACTTATTCGCCAAAATGATCCCGGAGCTCGGACTTAGCCGTAAGTGATGTGAAAGCGTAGTCAAGCAAATTTTCTCTCTGAGACAGCTGTCCGCAGGTTTGCGTACTGTAACGGATGGTTAGATTCGGGGGACTGATTTGCTGCGCCTATGGAAGACAAAATAATCAATTTCTGCAAAAAAATTATAGCACATTATAAGAAGGGTATGATCAATCACATGAAAATCAAACAGACGATCGACAAGATTCCCGGCGGCATGATGCTGATTCCTTTGTTCCTTGGTGCCATTATCCACACGGCTTTCCCGAATGCAGGCGAATATTTCGGAGGCTTCACCAAAGGTCTGATGACAGGTACGGTACCTATTCTGGCCGTCTGGTTCTTCTGTATGGGTGCTGCTATTGATGTTAGAGCAACCGGAACCGTACTCCGCAAATCCGGAACACTCGTATTGACCAAAATCGCGGTAGCTTGGGTAGTAGCCTTGATTGCGATTCAGTTCCTGCCTGAGGGCGGCGTTCAAACCGGATTTTTTGCCGGATTATCCGTTCTGGCGATCATTTCCGCAATGGATATGACCAATGGCGGCTTGTACGCTTCCATTATGCAGCAGTATGGCACAAAAGAAGAATCTGGCGCATTTGTATTGATGTCGCTGGAATCCGGTCCGCTTGTAACTATGCTGATCCTGGGCAGCACCGGGGTAGCCGTATTCGAACCGCATGTATTTGTTGGCGCTGTGCTTCCTTTCCTGGTCGGATTCCTGCTGGGTAACCTGGATCATGATCTGCGCGCTTACTTCGGCAAAGCTACACAGACACTGATTCCGTTCTTTGGTTTCGCACTGGGCAGCTCCATTGACCTGGGTGTCATTGTAGATACAGGCCTGCTGGGTATTCTGCTGGGTATTGTTGTTATCATCATTACAGGTGTTCCGCTGATTCTGGCTGACAAGTACATTGGCCGTGGTAACGGGACTGCCGGACTTGCTGCTTCCAGTACAGCCGGAGCCGCTGTAGCGAACCCTATGCTGGTAGCCAATATGAAACCTGAGTTTCTGCCAGCCGCCCAGACAGCAACTGCACTCGTGGCAGCATCGGTTATCGTGACTTCCATCCTCGTTCCAATCATTACCGCTTACTACTCTGGTTACATGAAGAAGAAGAACCCGCCAGTTGCGGACGGCCCTGCGGATCTTCAGACTTCAAAAGCAGCCATATAATATATTCTTGTAACAACGAAAATTATACAGTTTATAGAAGAGTGTCCTCATACATTTAGCCCCTCGAATTACGCCGTTATGGCGGAAGTTGGAGGGGCTTTTTTTAAAGACAAGAATTTATATGTTTCACGTTATACATTATCCTTCTCTTTCTCGCTGAAACGGATGCCGCCCTTATAAGGACGGCGTAGCCGTTTCCACTTGCGATAACCGATGAAATTAGTTGATCAGCTTGTTGAACGCGGCGTTGTCAAACCGGTCGCCCTGCACCAGCCATTGCCCATCCACATTAAACATAGTCAATATGCCCTCCATAGGCACCCGCTTGTTTTCCTTACCCTTCTGATTGAGCAGTACCAGGTCTACGTTGTACTTCAGTTCGACGATATCTTTTTTCGTTCCATCCGTTAGGGTGAACTTCAGATTTTCCGGCTTCACAGACATCTGCTGCTTCTGGACCACCTGCAAGGGCAGGGAAGTGTAACGGGTGCTAACTGCATTTTGATAAAAATCTTCTGTCAGATAGGATCTCATCGCATCGTTTCTCTGCTCAATGCTCTCCTCAGACAGGACATCCGAATAATCCTTGACGGTGTACTCGGAATTCTTATACTCTGTGGCGGCTTGAACGGCTGCCGTTTCGGCTGTGCTGTCCTGCGGAGAAGTACTGCTCTCAGGTGCAGGAGCTGCACTCACAGCAGGAGGCGAAGTGCTCTCAGAAGAGGGTGCTGCAATTTCAGAGGCCGTAGGGCTGGGTTCAGGTGCATTGCTCGAGGCTGATGAGCTGCAGCCTGTAAATAACGCAAGGGAAAGAAAAAGTGTGCTTAATAGCCATGAGTGCTTTTGCATAGTGATCCTCCTGAATGTTCGATAATGGAAATATTCATAATATTACCATATTATGTTCTTCCTGACGCGTCGTTGGTTCTGATGAATAACTTATTGTACCTCCCCGGGCGAGTGGAGTACAGAGCAAAGTACGGCCTATAGTAGCGCTGTCGTAATCTTGCTCTCCTGTTTCAAAGGGCTGCATAAGGCAAATTGAATCGTATATACTGGCGGTAAGAGGTGATTTCCGATGGAACAGGCATTATTCGAGCAGATCTACGAATCCGTTGTGCGGCGTGAGCCAAAGTATGATGGTGTGTATTATACAGCGGTGCTGACAACACATATTGTATGCCGCCCTTCCTGCCGGGCAAGAACGCCGAAGGCAGGCAATGTCGTTTTTTATGATTCGCTGGAGCAGGCGGTAGCGGCGGGCTTTCGGCCCTGCAAAAGATGCCGCCCGGAGGAAGGCGGCGTGCTGCGTCCGGACGCGGTGCTTGCGTCCGAGACGGATAAGCTGATGGAAGCACAATTTGGGCAGAAGGTTACACTCCAATCCCTTGCCGCACAGCTTAAGGTCAGCCCGTTTCATCTCCAGCGCACCTATAAGCAGGTCACCGGGCGGTCGCCTGCGGAGAGGCTGGATCAGCTGCGCGTGGAGAAAGCGTGCGCGCTGCTGGCGGATACAGAGCTTGCGGCTGCCGAGGTGGGACATGCGGTCAGCTTTCGCGGGCCGTCACACTTTGCTGCGTGGTTCATGCGAAAAACCGGCCTGGCGCCGACCGAATACCGCAGCCAAATCCAAGGAGGGATTCATCATGAGTGAAATCACGATTTACCATCATACCCTGAACCTAGGGAATAGAGATTGGACCCTATGGGCCAGTGACAAAGGACTAATCCGCCTGTCCTTTGGGAGAGAGGAGAAGCTGCCTGAGGGGGCATGGCTGAAAACCTATGCTCCGCTGCACCGTTATCAGGAGCATCAGGCTGTGTTCGCGCAGCTCGGGATTACCCGGGAGCTGGAGAATTATTTTGCGGGGGTACCGGTCAGCTTCAAGGATATCCCTCTGGATATCTGGGGAACTCCGTTTCAGCAGGAGGTCTGGAAAGGACTTGCGACCATTCCGCATGGTGAGGTCATTACCTACCGTGATCTTGCCGGGAGGATCGGCAGGCCGCAGGCGATGCGTGCAGTAGGGACGGCGAACGGGCAGAATCCGCTTCCGGTCATTCTGCCCTGTCACCGGGTTATTGGCACGAATGGAACATTAACCGGCTACCGGGGCGGGCTCAAGCTGAAGCAGGAGCTGCTGGTGCTGGAAGGTATTATGCATGTGGGGGAGGCGGGCCATGAACGATTTGCTTTTTGAGCTGCCGCTGCCGGAGTTCTTCGATTTCGGCGTCTGCCTGGATTATCTGAACCGTTCCCCGCTTGAATGTCTGTACCGTACGGATCAGGAGGGAGTGACCCGTTACTTCAATCTGGAGGCCCACCCGGTTCTTGTCCGGCTGACGGTACCAGAGGGGAGCCGGCTGCGGGTAACCTTGCTGTACGGTGAAACTCCTGGTCCTGAAGCGATAGCGTGGCTGGCCCGCTATATTCGGGAATGGTTCGATCTGGACCGTGATCTGGCACCGTTCTACCGTCTGGCAGAAGCCGACCCGCTGCTTGGACCGCTTACGGAGCAGCACAGAGGCCTGCGGATCGTGGGCATTCCTGATCTGTTCGAAGCGCTGTGCTGGGCCATTCTGGGCCAGCAGGTAAATCTGGCGTTTGCTTACAGGCTGAAGCAGCAGTTGACGGCTGCTTATGGAGAATCGCTGGAGTATGAAGGACAGAGGTACTATGAATTTCCAAAGCCGGAGGTATTCGCGGATGTGCAGCAGGAGGAGCTATGCGCCCTGCAGCTGACCCGCAGCAAAGCGCGGACGGTGCTGGATGTGGCGGCACTAATTGCCAGTGGCGGCTTAAGCCGTGAAGAACTGCTGGCGCTGCCATCCCCGGAAGCTGCCGAGCAGCGGCTGCTCCAGATTCGCGGCATCGGTCCGTGGACCTCGCAGTACGTCCGGATGCGCTGTCTGGATGATATTACAGCTCTCCCGGTGGGGGATGTAGGCCTGCAGAATGCGGTCAAATTCCTGACCGGCATGGACCGGAAGCCGACCCCCGCAGAGCTTTTGAAGCTGGCGGAGCCCTGGCGCGGCTGGGAGGCCTATGCGACTTTTTATTTGTGGCGGGCGCTGTATTAAATTTAAACAAACTTTAAACGGTCACCAACCCGGTTTTTAACCTAAGGTCCCTACAATGAATGAGAAGGTATCATTTGTTTAAGGGGCAATGAATTCAATGAAAACAAAGAGAAAGTTCAAATTCTTGAGAATAATCAGGAACATCATGCTGTTTTTAGGCGCAATCCTGCTTATCATCGTGTCGGGTAATGGTGTAATGACAATGTATGAACATAAGCAATATCCGGCATGGGGCCAGTATGTTGAAGTGAAGGGTAAAAAAATGCATGTGTATACGAAGGGGACAAAGGGCAACACCATTGTAATGTTACCCGGACTAGGGACAGCAGCGCCTGTGCTGGATTTTGAGCCTTTGGTGGATGAGTTGGCCAAACAAAATAAAGTGGTAGTCGTAGAGCCTTTCGGGTATGGCTGGAGTGATCTGACCGATGAAAAACGAACCGTGGATAATATAGTAGAGGAACTGCGCAGCGCATTGCAACAAGCGAACATCAAGGGCCCATACACGCTACTGCCCCACTCTGTATCCGGTATCTACAGTATGTATTATGCCAATAAATATCCTGATGAAATTCAAGCGATTGCCGGAATTGATATCACCCTGCCGCAGGCAGTGGAGTACTTCAATGAACCTGTCCCTGAGCTGCCTGCATATATGAGCTTGATTGCACCAAGCGGTCTGGCAAGACTTGCATCCTATATAGTTCCTTCATATATCTTACCGATAGCGGATGAAGGCACATATTCTGACCAGAACAAAAAGCTGACCAAAATGATTACAGCCTGGAAAGCTTACAATAAAAACGTAGTAAATGAATCCAGAGAACTGGGGAATAACATCAACACAACGAAGGAGATGACCTTCCCGCCCAATCTGCCTGTGATGATTTTTACGACCGAGAGGGATAAGGTAGATGAGAACGGCAGATCCAATATCACCTTCTATGAGGAGCAGCTCAAGAATGTACGTACCCATCAACTCATCACATTAAAAGGACATCATTATCTGCATTGGACGCAATATAAGAAAATAGCCGAGGATGTAAATGCATTCTTAAGTGCTTCCCCGGCTTCACCTTGAGCACGGAGATGATTGAAATCCAGTGCAGGGGTCTGCGAGGTTTTAAAGTAATATCATCACTAAAGCTACTACATCTGTAAAGTTGGCTAAGCAATGTACGAATATCCCTAATTTCATTGAGTCTTTTTTGTGTACAAAATAAAATAATGGGAAAAATGCCACGATTCTCGATAGAATAAGCCAAGGTGACCAGAAATGATAAACAGCAAATAATACAAGATTTATTAGTACGCTGTATTTCCCCATCCATTTCATACGTGCCAGTAAGAATCCTCGAAAATAGAGCTCCTCAGTTATAGGGCCAATCAGCGTAAAAAAGAAAAAGCTTACTATTATTGCAATTAGGATAAGCTTGTTACTGAATTGGTCCATGCCCTGGATATAATTGAAATCCCTTGGAAGCCAGCTAAATACAGTACTTAATATGTAATTTGAAAATGGAGATAACACCTTCATAAGTATTCCGGCCACTGTAAGCAGTAAAAGAGTGTAAACTATATATTCTTTAATCTTCAGCTTACTTTTTAGTCCCAGTATCTTAAAGATATTGAAATTTCCCGTTTCCTTTTTGGCGATATACAATAAATATCCCAGTTCGATAGGCACTATTGAAAAAAAACCTGCTATGCCTAGTGTGACAAGCTTGGGATATTCCGCTAAACTCCCCACTTTTAATAATAATAGGTAAAGAAGACATAACGCCATTCCTGGAAATAAGTGAAGAAGTATAAGCTTCCATATGCTTCTGATCTCATTTTCTTTATTCATAATCCTGTTCCCCCTATAGTTTAATTCTTCTACAATCTAAACTATGGGGTCGTCCCAAGGTCAATCATTACGTAAATAACCTTATTCAATCGGGACATAAACTTCTAAATATGACTTTAATATTCCTTCGTGGTAGCCTACTAATAACATCCCTATAATTACTATGCCTTTATGTTTATAGTTATTGGCATCGACCCATTGCATACCCTTTATAAAGCTATCCTCCATCACATCCTTATACTGAACTCCATCTTCAACAATCGTATATAGACATTTTTCATAGTGTACAATATCCCGTTCCCCTGCAGCGTTATCAACTTCTGTATCTTTTGTAACCAGCATTATATTGGATTGGATTCCCTCTTCATTAAAAATAATATGCCGTTTTAAGCTTTTGAAAATAGGCTCTTCAGCTAATTGATTTCTATTATTATGTATAACATCAAATTCCTCATAGGCTCTAAAATCTGATATTTGTCCTAATACTTTTATAGGTGGCATAGGTCTAATTGAATATTTATTCAGGTGTTTTTCAATATCGCTGCAATCGTTTTTAGCTTTCTCAATTCTAATTTCTATATTATTTAGTCTGGTTATATGTTGAATGATTTCATTGTGCTTGTCATCTAAGATCCCTTTAATAGCTTTTGTATCACTTTCCTTGCACAGTTTCTGAATGGTCTTAAATTCCAAATCCAATGATCTATAGAAATCTATTGCTAATACATTATCTATATCTTTATAACCATACTGTCTATAGTTATTCTCATCATCCTGTATTGGGGTCACAATCTCTTTTTCTTCATAGTACCTTAGCTTATCCTTGGAAATTCCCATTATGTTAGCGATCTGACCTATTGTATACATTGCTCTTTCTCCTTACTCCCATATATTGTATTAGTGATTATTCTATCATAAGCGTTTGTGGTCCGTGGAATTCACAGTACAATCGCTCCACAGCAATAAACAACGCCTATAACGAGCAGTAGTGAACCGCGCGTTGTAGGCGTTGTTGCTTGAAGCGCTTAATCTGAACCTCTCCTATTGCGCTCTTCTTAATTCCAGCTCCGCAATAATTTCATGATGCGGTTTCTCCCATTTGTACATGAATGTCAGAATGAGGATGGATAACAAGCACAGGGCGATTGGAAGCCAGATAAAGCTGATTTCGATCATGCGAAGAGCGGAGGGAGTCTGTGTCTGGTTCGCAACATAGCCCCCGGCAGCGAGCAGCCAGGCCGGAATAGCACCACCGAGGCCTGAGCCTAATTTAATGGAAATTCCGGATGCGGTTGAAGCCAGCAAGCCCTGAGCGCGAACGCCTGATTTCCATTCACCATAGTCGACAGTGTCCGCAATCAAGGCAAACAGCAGGCCCACAGGTAGCCCCAAGCCAATCGCACCAATGACTGTACCCGTTAGCAGGATGAAGGTGCTCTGTCCGCCCAGAAAAATAATGAATTGACCCAGCAAGCAGACGGTCATCCCGACAATCATCAGGGTTTTCTTGCTGAACTTTTTAGACAGAAACGGTACAAAAACAATGCCTACCAAGGTTAGCGATCCCAGCGTGTTTACTGTAGATACCATATCAGGATGATTCAGGTTATAAGTAATATAATAAATACCGGAAGACAGCTTAATCACATACAGGATGAAGAAAACCACGCCTACCAACACCCCGGCAAACCAGGGCAAATTGCCCTTGATCGCTTTAATGCTCTCCTTAACTGGCAAGGATTTACCGCCTGATTTATCTTGGACACGCTCTCTGGTGTTAAAGAACGTAATCAGGAACATGATAAGCCCCAAAATGCCGAACAGAATCATCGTATGAAAGAAACCCTTCTGCTGGTCTCCATTTCCGAAAAATGCCACAAGTGGCAATAAGGTCAAGTTCACAAGCAAGCCGCCAAATTGTCCGCCAAACATCCGAAAGCTGTTAGCTACGGTTCTTTCCTGGATGTCACTGGACAGGCTAGGAAGCAGCGTGGTCAACGGGTTGTTCACTGCCGTGTACAGAACATTAGATGCGATATAGAAAATATAGGCATAGGCCAGCTTGCCGGAAGCACTTAGCTCAGGGCCCATAAACAGCAATGTTGTTACGATGGCAAAAGGGAGACAGGACCACAGAATCCACGGACGCGATTTCCCCCAACGGGTATTTGTCTTGTCTATAAGAATACCGAATATGGGGCTGTCGATCATATCAACAAGGCGTGCTACCAGCAAGAGTGTACCTACAGCCGCAGCGCCAATTCCATATATATCGGTAAAATAGTACGTCAGATACGTCGTAACCACCGCATAGATCAAGTTCGAGGCAGTATCTCCCAGACCGTAGCTCACTTTTTCCAGTAAGGATAACTTATGATTTGATTCTTCTCTTATTGACATTTTGCAGCCTCCTGATGGGAACGTGTGTATAAACCTTATAAGCGAATACTACCTTGAATCAGATCCTTCTCAGCACTGCTGCTGCCGATGTATACCTCATAGTCCATTTGCTCAAGCTCCCACTGATTTGTGGCTGGGTTGAACCATTTGATTTTTTCAATCGGACAAGTGATTTCCACCTTCGTTGATTGTCCTGGCTTCAGCGTCACCCGCTTAAAGCCGCGCAGCACCTTCACCGGACGATCCACCTTGGAATTGCGGAAGCCGACATAGAACTGAAGCACCTCATCTCCAGTCACACTTCCTGTGTTCTTTACCTCGCATTTGGCCACAATTTGCTTATCAACGACGGCAAAGTCTGCATTGGCGACGGAAAAGTCAGTATAGGACAACCCGAAGCCGTATGCCAAGGATGGCTTGATTCCTTCCTTGTCCAGCTTGGTGTATCCATGGTAGTACTCATATTTTATTTCGCTCGCATCCCAATCCACCTGAGGGAGATGACTTTCACTGGTTGGTACGACAAAAGGCAATTTACCACCCGGATTCACATCACCGAACAAGGTTTTTGCAATCGCTGTGCCGCCTTCCATGCCAGGATAATACGCCATCAAAATGGCAGATACAGATGACTTCCAATCCTCGATCATGATCATGTTACCGCCAATTAGCACGACTGCGGACTGTTTATTCAGCGGTCCAACCGCATTAATCAATGCATTATCCTTCGCATGCAAGCCTAGGCTATGCTTGCGGTCCCCGCCCGCTTTGAGATCCGCATCTTCGTTCGTAACGGATTCCCCTTCATCATCGTGGTCGTAGCCTACGACGAACACAACCGCATCCGAGGTTTTTGCCAACTGCTTCGCCTGCTCCAGATCATCGCCGTTATTGAAGACCACTTCGGCACCAGGCAGCAAGCGCTTGATTCCTTCCAGTGCAGTTACAACATAAGGAGGGAACACGCGGCTTGAACCATGGTCGCCGATGTTGCCGATGTTGCCAAGCTCTCCAATGACAGCTATGCTCTTTGTTGCAGTCTTGGAGAACGGCAGCACCTGCCCGTCATTTTTCATCAGAGTCATGGACTTCTCGGCAGCTTCCAGCGCCAAAGCGACATGCTCAGGTGATGCGATCAGGTCCTTGCTGTATACAGCGCCTTGATCTGCTTCCGTAAACGCAAGCATCGTACGTACGATCCGGATTGCCGCGGCATCGATCTTTTCTTCACTGACCTGACCCTTTCTGACGGCATCCACCAGCTTGTCGCCAAAAAACTTGGTATGGCACATTTCAACATCCATGCCGCCATTGGCAGCCTCTACCGTATCCTTCACTCCCCAGGCAAAATCACTGACAACAAAGCCGTCGAAATCCCATTCGCCCTTCAACACCTGATTCAGCAAATAGTCATGATGTCCGCAATGAAGACCGTGGTACAAATTGTACGCACTCATCACACTGCCCGCGCCCGCATGGATGCAATCCTCGAAGTGCGGCAGGAACACCTCGCGCTCCGTACGCTTATCGGCCAGAACGCTTACCTTGAAGCGTGCCCATTCCATGCTGTTGAACGCATAATGCTTCACGCAAGCGATTACATTTTCTTCCTGAACCCCTTTGACCAGAGACGAGCCCATCACGCCGAGATGGAACGATTCTTCGCCATACACCTCTTGACTTCTTCCCCAACCGGGATTGTACGGGAGATTAATGCAAACGCCTCCAAAAAAGTTGCCGCCCTGCGCATGCACCTCCTTGCCTATAGCATGTCCGATACGTTCCTCCAGCCCCGGTTCAAAGGAGGCTCCTCTAGCCATAGCTACCGGAAAACAGGTGCTGTTGCCGGATACCACTCCGCGTGGTCCGTCCACGAACTTCAATTCCGGCACACCCAGTCGCTCATTGCCGCCCGCCGGATAAGGTCTCCAGTTGTAATGTCTGACTTTAAAATCCTCCAGCATCTCTTCCATGGATACCTGGCCGCTCATGAGATACACTTTTTCTTCTAAACTCATTTGCTTTACAACCTCTTTCGCTTTTCCAGTGTAGGATAAACGAAACTGTTTATTTGCTTTCATGGTGATCTTCCTCCTGTCATGAATTTTCAGTATTTATAAAACCGCTTTCAAATTTGGGATTTTATAAATATCATTGCTTAAAGTGTAGTCCAATTCGAATCGCGATTCCTTCCTGTTTCTTAGGTGAAGCATAGGCAAGAAGGTACACTGTTCATTGATTTGAATCGAATATCAGAAAAAAGCCAAGAAATCGCCCCCAAAAAGCAGGGGATTTCTTGGCTCAGTTGTAGAGCTTATTCATGGTCACACATTCGATGCCATGAACCGGGACATGCAGGGGAAACTGGAACTCACCTTTCAGGACAACCTGTCTAATTCGCAGCACGGGTCTGGAAATGTTCTTGAGATACTCCGTCTCTTCATCATTCAGATCAACATATTCCCCCATCCGAACCCATTCGTCGTAGGCCGATCCATGAGCTTGGTTCAGGCTGTATTGCTTGCATTTATAGGTTCCGTAAATATTTTGTAGGTGAATATCAACCGATAAATCACTGGATTCCTCGAAATTATGGTAGATTTGCTGCTCTTGCTGCTGACCTCTTACATATAACTGGTTAAGATAAGTGTGGTTATACACCAGAATCTGAATGTTATCCCCTTGCCGCGTGATAATGTAATTTTTTCCCTTGGCGATCACCAGACCCCCCAGCTTGGACAAAAATACGAAAGCATAATAGGCTGATTTTTTGATGCCCTCCGTATTGACCAGACCCGTTCCCCCGTAAAAGGGTGCATTCTTGATATCCCATTCATAGAGAATATCCGAGGCTGACAGAAAGCCGATCGCCCCAGCATTCGCCGCCGATTCGTCAAGCATATTATCTATAATAAATGTCGACATAAATGCCGTGTCGTGAAGCGAATTGGTGACATCCCAGCTAAGGTTCCAGCGAGTGACGATAAATTCAACGTCTTCCGCATAATGCGTTCTCAGCATTCGGTGTGTTCTGACCAGCACATGCTTGGTGTGGTTTTTGGACTCGTATTGAAAGGGAATAGATTGAATGTCTACCTTATCTGCGGAAGAGCGCTCCCTCCATTCGATAAAATTGATCCGGTTATGATAAATATTGCAGCTATAAAAATCAATCGGCACCGCATGATCCTGGCAAAATTCCAGCAGCCGCTCTGAGGGCTGGTCATTTGTATGGAAGTTCTCAGCCGCAGGCCCCACCTTGATCGTGGGAGAAATCCCCTTAATTAGCAGTGCCGTCTGTCTGTACAATTCAAAATATTGCTCCAGCGTGCCGCTCCAGTGGATATCATATACCGGAAACTCCGTCCATATCTGGACATACCATGTTGATACACTATCCAATCCATACCGGTTAATGCAATTCGTAATAAAGGATTGTACCAGAGCCAGCCACTGACTCATTTTCTTCGGAGGTGAGGTATTGCCCTGATAGTTGAAGAAGCTGGTACTTTTGCTGGCAAAGGCAAGCGGCATATAGCTCAGACAAATAAAGGGCTTGACCTCAATATCCTGTAAATAATCGAGAATATGATTAACAAATTTCCAGTTGAATTTTAATCCGCCTTGATCCTTTTGGATGATATCCATTTCCTGATTGAAAATCCCCTCAAACCGGATATATTCGATCGGAATGTCTTCCGTCATCTCCTTAATCTGATCGCGCATGTTTTGATTCAGCAATGTGTTGGCTGAGCCAATGTTCATCATCTTGCTCCAGACAGGCTTCAGCTTATACCCCTCGGACTGGATATCCTTGACTATGGAAACCTGCAGCGTATTTTTTTCCAGCATGCAGGATTCAATTAACTGCGAAGCATAATCGTGAATTTTGGCCTCGTGTGCAGCCCTCATGCAAGGAGCGTCTGTGGGAGAACTTGATTCCTGCCAACGTCTCTTTAACTGTATCGGCGTTGCGTCAAACTCACGCTTGATCGCCTTGTAATAGCTCTTCTCATCGCTAAAGCCGGAGGACAGGGCGATGTTCATGATCGACGTATTCTGGGATTGCAGCAAATATAAAGAAAATTGGATTCGTATCTGCTCCAGATATGTTTTGAACGTGACACCAACATTTTTCCTGAAAATGTCGGACAAATACGAGGAATTGTAATGCGTTTCCCGGGCAATTTCATTCAGGGTTATTTTTCCTTTGAAATCCCATTCCACCCGGTTCAAAATTTGCCGGACAATGCTGACATCCTGTGAAGAAGATGGAGTGTCCGGGTCTATCTGGTGTGCTGGCCGTGTAAAGCGAGAGGTCAGATAACCCGAGAGACGGAGAACCTCCTGATGTTCTTGGTGGTTTGTATGATAGATAGAGTTAAATAGCTGACTAAGCAAAATACGGATAATATCATAGGCCTTTTGATTATCTTCACTGTTTCTGAAAGACCTCACATCGAAGTGCAAATCGTAAAAGTCGGGATGGTAATTGGAGAGGAACAGGCTGTCCAGATGGACCAGGATAAAATGGGTGTCCGGCACCTGCGGAGTAACGCAATGAGGCTCCAAATGATTAATGAGCAGAAGATCGTTATCATTCAGATCGTAATCCTGCCGCTGGATCGTCACCTTCAGCCGCCCCGCAGTGAGCCAGATCAGCTCCAGACCCGAGTGTTGATGGAATTGCTCGGCATGGTCTTCATCGAAGGTGAAGTATGCCGGACACCCCGGTAGATACGGAATGTGATTCAGAGAATAGTTCAAAACAACCCCCCCTTAATAACTCATTATAACCAACCGGGCTGCGGTTATCATAGCGGATCATTCCCAGTAAATTTTGCCTTACTTGTGATACGGTTCACAAGTTGCTTGTTAAAGCTTCTGAAGCAACTCGTCCCCTTTAGTCTGTATATATCTAAACATTCCTACACATATCGCTACCATAAGCATTCCATCACCTAACAAGATGAGATTGTCATTTACATGAGTCAAAAGAAGGGATATACCAAATGGAAATAACAGACTAAGGATTCCTATGAACATAGACACAATGACCGCTGCACTCTGTTTTACCACCGTAACTTCGCTTGTCCACTCCAGATTAGGTAATTTCAAATTAACAATTACGCCCATCATCGCTGAATAACAAGCATATATCAATGGGATAACAAGCAATAATAAGCTTTCGGTCCACCCCGTACGCAGCGATATCATAAGCAGCACACAACTCACAACCAAGACCGGTAATGTAATGGTGAGATTCACGGCAACTTTGCTAAGCAATATGCTTTGTTTCGACACGGGTGAGCTTTTTAGTATCCATAAATGTTTACCCTCAAGAGAAATGGAGCTTGACGTTGTACAGCTTAAAGTTACAAATAAGGAAACTATGATTGGAGCCAGCGTACTCAGATATTGTGATAATTGTGGAATTTCGATCAGTTCCCCTAGCTTCTCCGAGCTGACAAACAATAAAGCAATCGACATCACCAGTAATAAAATCATGCCAATGCTTGTATTCAGCACATAAATAGAAGAACTAAAATATCGGCCTAACTCCTTCTTGTACAGTGCACGAAATGGAGATGATACGGCTAACGGCTTCATTATATATTTACTGCTTTCATGACTGGTCATTAGACCTGTATGAATAGCTTTGTATCTTGTACCTAGCACAGCGGCAAATATTATAAAAGAAAGTACGGATATCGCAGTAAATAATAACAATGAACTTATGCGATACGAGCAAACAGCATCTACATACATGGCTGTCAGGGGATACAGCTTAAATATCATATCTGCCAGCCCAGTCCCCATATCAGCTAATACCTGCTCGTTCCCATTCAGAGTAAATGAACCAACCATGAATGCAATAATTACAGCAAAAGTTAATACAAGGCTGATCATCCGGCTCGCTTTAAACAGGGAGGAGAACCAGCTAATGAATGAGCCAATAATAGTTGCGGCAATAATCGGCAGTAACGGAATAAATAAGAGCGTCATTAGAAAAAACAGATAAAATAACGCCCCAGGAATCACTTTTATAGCATATACCATACCGGCTGGCAGCATGACCATCACAGTAAAAAACAAAGTCAGTACATAGAGCTGGAGAACACGGCTTGCGACAACATGACTCGTCTTTATAGGCAGCGACATAACCAGATCGTAGTCCTTATAGCTGAACAATACACCGCTTGCCTTATAGATCGTAGTAAAGAATCCTACAATAGAAGTGATAGCCATCATTATGGCAAGCAACAGGTCCATCCGCCCCATTTGTTCAAAAGTCAGTGCCATCATGAAGCTGTAGCCAAATGAAACTACTGCTATCATGAGCACACCCGCCAGAATCCCGATGCTCAGTAGAAGCAATTTGCGTCTTTCCCTAACATCTTTCGTGTGTAAAGCCTTATTCAAGCCAAATGAAGAAAGTAACTGCAGCCTCGTTAATCTCCAAGTATTAATCATTGTCTATCAACTCCATAAATACATCCTCCAGGCTATTCTCCCCCTTTACTGCTTCGGTCTTGCCATGGGCTACCAATTGGCCCGCTTTGATAATCGCTATCTTATTGCAGAGCTTCTCGGCCACATCCAGCACATGTGTTGAGAAGAAGATGGCGCTGCCATGGCTGCATAGATCTACCATGATTGTCTTTAACATGTGAGCAGCCTTTGGATCAAGTCCAACAAAGGGTTCGTCTAACACTAACAACTTTGGTTTATGAATGAGAGCAGAGATGATCGCAAGTTTCTGCTTCATCCCATGAGAATACGATGAGATCATATCACCCAAATGGGCCGTAATCTGAAAAGCATCGCTGTATTTTTTGATGAGCAGCTCACGATCCGCCTTGGATACGCTAAAGAGATCGCCAATAAAATTCAAGTACTGTATGCCGGTAAGATGATCGTATAGATCCGGGTTATCGGGAATATACGCAATACTCGCCTTGCAAGCTACTGGATCTTTCTTAATGGAGATACCGTCAATTTCAATATCCCCTTCTTCAAAATCAAGCACACCAACTACTGCCCGGATGGTTGTTGTCTTTCCTGCACCGTTATGTCCGATAAAGCCATAGATATCGCCTCGCTCGACCACTAAATTCAAGTCATTTACTGCCTTTTTACCACCTTTATAGCTCTTGGTAAAGTGTTTTATGGTAAGCATTTCCTTCACCTCTTTTTTGGTGTATGCGGTTCTAACAGAATATTTATAATACGTTTAGCCTATGCTAATCGTTCATTGAGTCCTTCTATTCTGAAGTGAATAATAATTAGCAGGAACGAGAATAATGCAAGCGAAGTACCTGGTAAAGCGCTAAAACTATAAAATTTTATGGTGATATACAATCAAACTTTAAGAAAATCAAAAAAAATCATTTCCATATCCTCCAGTTTCGATTAGAATATAACTGCCTTTATCATCGTGAATCGGAGTGGTGGATATGGAAGAATACAAATTCAATTCTGAACACAATAAGATGATTGTTGATGCTATCGTTGACGGGTACCGCGATTATATTGAACATCGTAAAGATCGAAAATCAAAAATGAAAATCAGTTCAGCTTTTGCCTGGACGAAGGGGAATTTTATTGAAAGCAGGCTTGCGGAAGATTGTGTTAATTACGGCTTCACGTACAAGAAATCAAAAGCGGGATTAACATGGGATTATCTTCAATTTATCCACGGAGACTCCAAGATCCTTTTTCTTATTAAAAATGCCGCTTATTTCAATGAGAGTTCCTTTTCGGCAGCAAAGATCCCAAACGAAAACAGCAAGAAAGGTCCTCATCGTACCTATCTTCATGATCTTTCAAAAATCAATAAAGAGTTGAAATTCTCTTCCAATCCGCAATTATCGACAGAAGGGAAAGAAGCTGAGCGGGTCGAACAACTTTCCTTCTGGATTGTTGAGAGTCAGGTGCGAGATGAACTGAAGAAATTCGCATCTTCATATACCGAATTCCACATTCTAACATATGCCCTGGATGAGGCTTACCAGATATCTGAAATCAAGCATTATTTGCCTAATCCGGTCGATAACATCGCTTATCTTGTAGAAGATCTCTCAGACTTTATCTCTGGAGCGGATTTAACGGACGAGGATCGTGAAGTCGTGGCACCGGAAATGAACGAAGAAATTATGGACCCGGCTGCATTTGATATCGGGATACTTGAAGATGAACAACAACAATCATGACTGGCAGAATGGTGTTAGTTAATTAAGGGGGATGTAGGCATGTTCATTGGTGAAAATCTGGCCAATTTACGGATCATGCATGGATATTCGAGAAAACAGCTCTCCGAAAAGTTAGGTGTCACAGAACAAGCAGTCTGGCAGTATGAGAACGCTTATACATCACCGAAATTGCAAATCGTGAATGAGTTAAAACGGATTTTCAGCGTTAAAAGTAAATACTTTTATACGGAAGACATGCTTGCTCGATATTTGACGCCTGCTAGTGTCGACTTAATGAACATCGCTTATCGTTCAAAAGTCTTGAATGTCATCTCGAAGACACAGGCAGAAGCGAAGCATGTTGAATACTTGGATGCTTTTATCAACTATATTACGGCCAAAGTTAGCCTTCCTACCCTTAAAATCATCAAGTTAAGGGATGAGGTTATTAATTTTTTAAATCATTCAGACGACGACAGAGCGGTTCAAATCAATCATGTTGCCCGTTTAGCGCGAGAAAGACTTGATTTAGCGCAATCGACAAATGATGATCTGATATTTCTGATCGAAAAAAGCGGAGTGTTTGTATTTGAGAAGGCCATTGGTGAAGAGATTGATGCCTACAGCCTCTGGACCCAGAACGATCGTCCCTACATCATCTTAGGCAATATGAAACGCTCGGCTGTACGGAGAAACTTCGACATCGCACATGAATTGGGTCATCTGTTGCTTCATTATCGCCTTGAGTTCGCTAACCTGGACCGGAAAGAGCACAAAATGATTGAGAATGAAGCGAATCTGTTTGCCGGAGCATTATTGTTGCCAGAGGACAAATTTGCAGTGGATATGAAGGATGTTGTCCATATCACTAACCCTGATGATTACCTCGATTTGAAAAAGAAATGGAAAACTTCGTTGCAGGTGTTGGGATATAGGGCAACTCAACTTGGGCTTATGGAACCCAAGAATCATCGGAACTTTTACGCGGCAATGCACCGAAAAAAATATTTGGAAAGGGAACCGCTCGATAAAATAATTCCGATCCAAAAACCAATGAAGGTTAAATCCATTATCGATCTCGTTTCGAAGAGAGGTTTAGTGGATATTCGTCAAATGATTGAAAACGATTGGAAAGCCGAAATGTCCTTCTTTCATCAACTGACAGGGATTGAGCCTGACTTTTTTAACAGGTATGTGACGAGAAACTTAGATTTTGATCTTCAAAATGTAACAAAAATACACGAGCATATTTCTAGCGATGATATGTAAGTGCTGCTATAGGCTGCAGTGAAAAGACGACCTTCATTCTTGTTTTCTGAATGAAGGTCGTCTTTTTGCTTTACAACAGGCTGACGATTCGGTGCCAAGGCTCTTCTAAAAGTCCGCCCTTTTATTAATTTATCTTGTAGAGTTAACCGGCACGTTATAGTAATCCCCAAATCTCATCTTGTCAAGAGATAATGTGAAAATGAGCGACATAGCGGGGGACCCCCCCTTATTCTTTCGAAATAGGAATGGATTTCCGAGGTTGAAGAGCGATATCGCTTTTTCCAATTCATCCGGTTTCACGTAGAATTTTCTTAGGCCATTACGAAAGACAGAAAAGGAGGAGCTGCATGAACAGAGTGGACAAAATCAGATTTATGCTCCTTTACGGTGAAGTGCCTGAAGCAAAATGTTACGGGTACATGGAGTTGAATCAGGATGGCCATATGATCGCGCTCTACAATAGGTATGGTGAGGAAATAGACATGTATGGTGGACATGAAATTGTCAGGGTACGGACACTTGGCAAATTCGATGACGAAGACCGCGATAATTTTTATTCCTTGTTAGAAAGTGATGGGGTAGGATGATCCGCACGATAGGCTGGCGATTCTACGAAATGTATATTCGGGAGGTAGAAGATGAACAAACGGGTTCAAGAAGCAAGTGAAATGAAGAGAGGGCCGATGTTAACCGCGCTACTCATCGGTGCATTTGTTGCGTTTCTTAACGAAAATTTGCTTGCCAATGCGCTTCCTGATTATTTATGCATTCATGTACTTGAAGAATGTGACAGAAGTAACCAAGCCAAAGGTCGATCTTGTATCCATTGTGATGTCAACCGTCGGTTTCGGTTGCGTCACCTACGGCTTCAGCCAAACAAGTGTCTCTCTAGAGCCCGAAGGTTACGTATTGATTGTAATTCTGATGATGGTTCTATTCGCCACAACAACATTGCTGCCGTTCTATATGCAGGATGTGCTGAAGTTGCCCGCATTCTCGGCAGGCTTACTTCTAATGCCAGGCAGCATTTTGAACGGGATGCTGATGCCGGTATCGGGGAAATTATTCGATAAATTTGGGCCGAGACTCGTCATTGTGCCCGGACTATTCCTGATCGCCATATCGTTGTGGCTATTTGCCGGCATCGCCAGTGATACAACACAAGGTTCCGTTCTGTTCAATCATGTCCTCTTATTCTTAGGCATGTCGTTCGTCGTCATGCCGGCTCAGACGGCAGGATTGAATCAACTTCCGCGTCACCTGGTCCCTCATGGCACAGCCATATACAATACGCTTGAGCAGATTGCAGGGGGAATGGGCATCGCATTGTTCGTCGGCATCATGTCGTCTGGAGCCAATCGTTATCTTCATCATTCGCTCGATCCCACTGCGATGCATGAGAAGACACAAGGCATGGTTTCCGGTCTGCAGACGGTTTTTTGGATTGAGTTTATTCTTGCAATACTTATTTTGGCGCTGGGCTGGTTTATAAAAAAGGCCCCTGAACATAATTGATTCATCACTAGGCACAGGGAATGGCTTACACCTTTTGGTATAAGACGTATTTGCCGAAGAATCCCCTTCCGCTAACAACAGCAGAAGGGGATTCTTCAATTATTGCCCGCGCTTTGTGAACACCTGGAAAGCCACACCGAACTTGTCGGTGACCATGCCGAACGCGGGACTGAAGTAGGTGGGAGCGAGCTCTATATCAACTTGCCCGCCTTCTTTTAATAAGTGATAAAGCTGCTCTGCCTCTGCGGCGTTGTCGACCGTAATACAAATGTTGATGCCATTGCCCGGGACCAGCGCCTGTCCTTCCTCCAGATCGGCCACAAAAAAATCCGTCTCTCCCACGCGCAGTACGGAATGGGCAATGCGTGCCTTGGCTTCCTCTGACATCGGTGTATCGGGATTCTGCGGCCCTTCTCCGGCCGTTTGCTTGAAGAGCAGCTTCGCTCCCAGCGTCTCCTGATAAAATTCAATCGCCTTCTGTGCATTTCCGTCGAGCAGTATAAAAGGATTCAGCTGTATAGGCATGTTCAAATCTCTCCCTATGGTTGGATTTGCCCGCCACCAGCGGCTGGGCTATATATTCATTGTAGGATATAATAGTGACAAGTATTGTCACAAATAAAAAGATATTGGAGCTGCGCTATGTCTAAATCGAAACGATTGCTGGACCTGATGATGACCGTCAACCGCAAGCGCAAGTTCACCGTCAAAGAGCTGGCGGCGGAATTCGGCGTGTCTACGCGCACCATCCTTAGGGATTTGCAGGAGCTGGGTGAGCTGGGTGTCCCGCTCTATTCCGAAGTGGGGCCGCACGGCGGATACCAGGTGCTGAACGAGAGAATCCTCCCACCCATTGCCTTTACTGAGGAGGAGGCGGTGGCTATCTTTTTTGCCAGCCATTCTCTGCGCCATTACAACTATCTGCCGTTCAAGGAAGAATCTTTGTCTGCTTTGCACAAGTTCTATCATTATATGTCCGGGGATGTCCGCGACCGAATAGATCGGATGAAGGACCGGATAGATTTCGTAATCCCGTCAAGACAAGCCGAGTTTCCGTATCTCGCTATTCTGCTGGAAGCGGCTACGGGGCAAAAAGTGCTGCGGATTGATTATGAAGCCAGGGGTGAACGTATGGAAAGAGCCATTCAGCCGATCGGCATCTATGCGAGCAGCGGGTTGTGGTATTGTCCAGCCTACTGTTTCCTGCGGAGCAGCATCCGTGTGTTCCGCTGTGACCGGATGCATGCAGCAGTGTATGACACCTCTGGCCCTGCACCGCTGGATCTGCGGGATGTGCATTTGGGAAATAAGGATGATTACAGCCATGTGCAGCAGGGTGGAGAATTCGAGTGGCGGAAGGATCCGGAGCAGGGAGTGGATAAAAGACAGGATCGGAAGACAGCTAAGAACCTGCAACAGGTCCGATTGTACGTTGAGCTGACCCATGAAGGCGTTCAGGCATGCGAGGCTGAGCTATGGTCGGCATCCATACTCCATATCCGCGAAGACGGCACCGGTATCTTGGAAGGAGAGATCCCGCGCAAGGATCTGGGATTCTTCACGCGGTTCGTGATTGGCCTGTGCAATGAGGCTGCGGTACAGGAACCGCCGGAGCTGGTCGTGGGGGTGAAGGAACTGCTCGCTGAAATGCTGGCGAAATATAGTTAGTGCAGCAGTAAAGAAGATTTCTGGAGGAAGTGGATTATGGTTTATGTCACTCTGTTTTCACCTTCTCTTTGGCTTATGATGCGGTGGACCGTATCATAAATGAGGGCAAGTTTTTCAGAAAAAACGAAGCACTATCGGACAGAATAGCGTGGTAAATGCTTAGGATTTATGTGGTTCACCGCATTGTATCTAAACATAAAGTTCATTATTAACACGAAAATAATGACAAAACCAATTGACTATTGATGGTAGCTGTTATCTGTTAAGGTTTTGGTTAAGATGAGTTGCTGATTGCACTAACGAAAAACGATAGTTCGATAAATGAGAAGTTCTATCCAAAGAAACCACTCCATTGTTAGGAGCGGCTATATCTTTATATGATGTATACATTGTGGTCGAACTGTACTTTGTGTTTAATTACAATACGCTGAACCGTACCATAAGTAGGGGCAAGTTTTGGTGGTGCATGATGGATGAGTCTTGCTTGCAGAAAGCAAAAGCCCCTCCACTGTTGCAGTTGCAGCGGAATGGGCTACTCTAGGATACCTGATAGGACCATACTTTCGACATCTTTTTTCGATGACAAACCGTTTCAAAGCCAATCTTTGCATAGAATTCGGGAACGCCACCAAAACAGTACGAGGCACCAAGCTCTTTTGTCCGTTTCATTAGTTCGGTTATAGCAATGGTAGTCCCCATTAGGAGCTTTAATGATGATGGTAAGGTCGTTACGGAAATGCGGACCACTCTCATCAGCAGTCTGCAATCAAGATCAGGGGAGACCGGTGAAAACAGACTGGAGATGCGGAAACAGAACGCGTGATATAAAAAGGCCGCTGATTGCCACGACCAGCATATTCAGTAGCAGCAATAGGTTTATTACATAGGATAATTTTGTCCTTCCTGGCGTTTTCTTGGAGAATAGCTTGCGGGTTACGCTGTTCACCCATTTCCAATTCAGAAGAACATGAATAACGATAGGTAATCCCAGAACGATACCGAAAATTTCGTGGAATTTCAGTCCCGTAAGTTCTACGGGATACAGCAAGATAAAGAGAAGAGCCATACCGGTGTCAAATACAAACTTGAATATATTCTTTTTCATACTTTAAGATCCCCTTCACTGGTGCTTAATGTGGTTCCAGTGTAGCAAGGGGATTTCTTAGCATTATGGTGGAATCATGGGATTAATCACATTTTCAGCGAAATGGAACACATAATCCTGTATCGGGACAAAATCCCGGGTTTCCATGACATAGTACTTGGGTGAAATCAAGATTCTGTTGGCTGAGATTCTTAAAATAGCAGACAATCTCATGATTGCGAACAGGTAAGCTATTCAGCTGGAAAGAGAGTGGAACCTTCGTGTCTACATGCCGATAGAATAATCCATCCTTTGTAAACGGAGGTGGATAGGCTCGAGCCGGTAAAGTCGGAATAATGTCATGGATATTGAAAATACGAAAACTGTTCTTTACCGTTTGGTTAAAGCGGGAAGCGAAGGCAGGGTCTGCAGCACGAGGACTGCCATACGTATACACGAAGGGATTCTTAAACGGGGTGTTAACTGCAATATCCAATGCAGCTAACACGGCTAAAGCTCCTCCTAAACTGTGGCCCGCAATAAATAGACCTTTTGTTGTAGAAAGCTTGTTTAATTCCTTGAGCAATTCATTTCTAGCCGACCGATAAATACATGTAAATCCACGATGGGTCTGACCTGCATTACTGACATATGGGTACGTAACCTGATATAAGTCTTGGTCCGACTCGTTGTCCTTAAATGTTCGGGTTCCTCTAAAAACTGCAATGATCCTATCTTGTGACTCTGCAATGAAACCAAATACTTCCTCTTCCGGCATTTCTACACCAGCAAGAGCATGTATGGTAAAGCGAAGGTTAAATCCTTTTGGCAAGATCACCGTTTTTTGTTCAAAAAGTTGATAGGACTGAAAGAGCATGGCCGCAAGCAATATCGCATCTTCACTGCTATAAACGCTTGAGATTCTCATATATGCAGCTCCTCGTTAGAAATTGTTGCCTTTAGGGCAAACAGCCTTGAAAGGGAAGACACATTTCGGTATTGGGACAAAAACCTGGATTTTCATGGCATAACGCTTCGGCAAAAAGAGGGTTTTTCTTGCTGAGGGTTCTAAAGTAGCAGGCAATCCCGTCATTACGCGGCGTATTATTCAGTTGAAAAGAGATCGAAACCTTTGATCTTACATGCTGATAGGTTAGTCCCTTTTTTGTAAACGGAGGCGGATATTTTTGAGCGGGGAAGGTTGGGAAAGAGTCATGAATATTTACAATTCGAACACTATTCCTGACCTTTTTGTTGAACTTTAAAGCAAAGTTTGGGTCTCCAACACGCGGACTGCCGTAAGTATAGAGGAAGGGATTCTTGAACTTGGTGTTTACTGCAATGTCTAAAGCCGCTAATGTGGCCAAAGCTCCACCGTAGTTGTGACCGGTAATATACAACCTTTTTGTTCTAGGCAGCTTATTAATTTCTCTGATGAATTGGTTTCTTGTTGATTGATAAAGACGTGTAAACCCACGCGAGGTTCTTCCCCCATTTCTAACAAAAGGATAGCGCACCTGAAATATGTCATAGGATACTAAGAGATCCGCAGGATACGAGGCGTATCCTCTAAATGCTATAATGATTTGCTTTTGTGACTCTGCAATAAAACCAAATACTAATTGCGTAGGATTCTCTACGTCAGCAAATGCACGAATGGTATATCGAAGCTTAAAGCCTTTAGGCAAGATCAGCTTTCCTTCTAAGAAAAATGGATAGGTCTGATAACTCATAGCCGCAAGTAATATTGCCATTTTACTATTGAAAATATTCTTTTTGTAGGTATAACCCATATAAGATGCTCCTTTCCTTCTATTTTTGACAGACACATTTAAGATATGAAACTCATTTGTAAAAGATGATGTCCCAATTGGCTGGTTGTAAGAATTCCTTTCAGAATCTGTATGGTTCGGGCTGAATTTACTTTTCGGTGCTCGCCCACACCCCGGCCAGCCGCCGGATTCCTTCTTCAATGCTCGCCTCGGCAATGCCGCCGAAGCCCAGGATAAATTCCGGTTCATCGCTTTCGGGACGGTTCCACCAGGTATAGGACATTGGCGTAACGCGGATGCCTGCGGCCTCTGCGAGTTCCGCCAGCAGGCGCGCGCTGCCGCTGTTTCTTAGCGTGAGCAGAAGATGAAATCCGGCACCTTGACCGGAAACGGCAGCCTTTTCCCCGAAATAATGCTGGATGGCTCGCAGTAGAAGATCATGCTTCCTCTGATAGACCAGTCGCATCCGCCGAACATGCTTGGCAAAATGCCCTCTCTCGATAAAATAATGCAGCGCAATCTGATTCAGCCGGGAAGCCGAGTGCTCCAGGTACAGCTCGCTTTTCAGACGGTGATAATCCGGCACAAGCTCCTTGGGCAGCACCATATAATGAATGCAGAGCGCCGGGGCTACCGATTGGGCGAAGCTGCACATATAGATTACAGGGCTGTCTTCCAAGAGTCCCTGCAGCGCGGGAATCGGCCGTCCATGATAGCGGAACTCACCGTCGTAATCGTCTTCTATAATATAGCCGCTGTTCGCCCGGGCCCAGTCCAGAAGCGCCAGCCGCTTCGCGATTGGCATCACCATCCCCCGGGGGAACTGGTGGGAGGGCGAGAGATATACGGCATTGGCCCTGCTGTTGTACAACTGCTCTATATCCAGTCCATCTTCCTGCAAGGGGACAGGAATGATTTGAAATCCATGCCGCTTGAACGCCGCAGGAAGTAGGTGGTATCCCGGATCTTCAATGGCGATCCGGTTTGTCTTCTCCTGCAGCAGCAGTGCAGCAAGCGAGCATAGCGTATACTGGTCGCCGCCGATCACAACTTGCTCTGCGGTGCAGCGCAGCCCGCGGAATTGCTGCAAATGGGCGGCAATGCTCTCCCGCAATGCTGGTTCTCCCTGGGGATCGCCATACTGCAGCAGATCGGGATTGGCAAGCTGCTCCTGGTAGAGGCAGCGCCATATTTTGTCCGGGAAGAGGGAGAAGTCGTTACGCGAAATATGGAAATCATACGGATAGGTACGGGAATCCCGGGCGGTGATTGTCGGCAGCGTCAGCGGATGCTGTTCCGGCTCTGCCTTAACGCCGCTGACCAGATGCACCTGCTGAACATAGTAGCCGCTGCGCGGTCTGCTCACAATGAAGCCCTCAGACAGCAGCTGCTGGTAAGCAAGCTCAACTGGAGTGGCGCTAAGCTGCAGCTCAGCAGCCATCATGCGGATGGAGGGCAGCCGGGTACCCATAGGCAGCGAGCCGCTGATGATCTCTTTTTTGAAATAGTCGTATAGCTGTATGTAGTAAGGCACTCCGCCAGTGTCGCTAAGATTCGGGACAAGCAGCATAGTAACTCCTGTCTGTCCTTTAAAAAAGGACGGTTTTGTCTATTTGTAAGTATACAATTTTACCGTACCATTGAGCTATACAGTAGACAGGGGATGAAGAAAATGAGCAAGCAATCAGGACTATTAATGGGAGAGAAGGTGTACCTGCGCCCGCTTAATGCGGAAGACGCCGAGCTGTATTACCATATGTTCTATGGTGCGGAAACCCGCAGACTTACAGGGACGCAGAAGCATCTGACCAAGGAGCAGATCGCGGCATATATTGAGCACAAACCAGGGGATGACAGCTCGGTGCTTCTACTGATCGCCCTTAAGGAGAATGATGAGATCATTGGCGACATCGCGATTCAGGATATGGACCGTAATAACCGTACAGCCAATTTACGGATCGCCATCGGCGAAGAGAGTCATCAGGGACAAGGCTTCGGCCGGGAGGCGCTGCTGCTGATGCTGGACTACGGCTTCGGGATTTTGAATCTGCACCGTATTGAATTGGAGGTCTATACATATAATAACCGTGCTGCGCACGTGTATGAGTCGATTGGCTTTGTCCGGGAGGGCGTGCGGCGGCAGGTGCTTTTCTACAATCATGAGTACCATGATGTTGTAATGATGAGCATGCTGGAGAATGAGTACAGAGAGCGTTATCCAGCGACGAAGGTCAAATAAGATCAAAAAAGGAATAACACTAAAATTTGGGTTTAAAAATGAGCTGAAATGCCGGATTTTCCCGGTTTTTCGGCTTATACAGGTTTTGTCTTCCCCCGGAAAGGGGGCTATAATAAAGCCATAGGTCAAATAAAGTCAAAGTCAAATGAGAGGAGAATGAGAGATGTTTGATTTAGTTCCTTTTGGAAAACGCAGAGATGATGCTTTTGGTGTGCTGGCCAAGTCCCTGAATGAAGTGTTTAATGATGATTTCTTTGCACCGATGAAAAGCTCCACCCTGTCCTTCCGTACAGATATTCGTGAGAGTGAGCAAGCGTATCTGATTGAGGCGGAACTGCCCGGCTTCACAAAAGAGGAAATCGACATTGATTATGCCAGCCCTTATTTGACGATTAAGGCAGTACGCAAAGAAGAAAACAGTGAGGAAAACAAGGACCATCAGGTGGTGCGCAGAGAACGCCGATATGGAGAGTATGTCCGCCGGTTCTATGTCCAGGATATTGCCGAGGATGAGATCCGCGCTTCGCTGAAGGACGGCCTGCTGACCCTGTCGGTACCGAAACGGCAAAAACCGCTGGGCAAACGCATTGAGATCCAGGACAGCGGCAATTCCGGTGAGCAGCTTCAATAAAAGCAAATCAGGAAGGGCATGTGGCAGGCATCCGGGGGAAGCGGAGCGCGCTGAGCGTATGCACAATTGATTGTAAATGTTGAAGGAAGCAGACGTTCAAGTTCGGACGGATGGGCTGGTAAAAAGGGTTTCCGGGCCGCGGCCAACGCCGTTCCCCTAAGATCCCTGCAGGAACAGCCGATTCACCGGGCTTTTCATATAGCACCATCATACAGGCGCATTGTAGTGGGAATTCCGGCTATGGTGCGCCTTTTCACGAAATTGATCAGCTGTAGCTTCTACAGCACCGCAATAGAAAATAGGGTAATTAAAAGTAGACAAGGAATACGGCTCTAGTTCACGAAAGGAGGAGGTATCCTTGGCGGCAAACTATTATGAAGCTTTGGGAGTAGGGGAAAAGGCCTCTAAGCAGGAGATTAAGAAGGCCTACCAGAAGCTCGCCAAGAAATGGCATCCCGATGTCAATAAGGCACCGGGGGCAGAAGCCAAGTTCAAGGAAGCGGCGGAAGCCTACGAAGTACTTGGCAATGATGAGAAGAGGAAATCCTATGACGAGGAGCTCCGTTACGGTTTCGGCGGCGCAGCAGCCGGCAAGGGACATCGGCGGGGCGGAGCTTCGTCTGCGTCGTATGGGGAGACGCCTTTTGGTACAGGATGGAGCGGTAGCTCCACCTCCTCCGGCGGCGGTATGGAGGGCGAGGATTTGTTTGACATGTTTTTCGGCAGCAGGGGGGCTGCGGACCGGGCAGGATTTGATTTCTTCTCGGGCAGCGGGGGCGCTGGTAATCCTTTTGGCGAGGCCCGCAGTACGATGCAGGCGCAGCTTGAGGTCACATTGGAGCAAGCGTATAAAGGCGGAGACATCCGCGTCCAGGTTGGCGGGAGAGACGTGAACGTCAGCATTCCGGCCCGTGCCGCTGAGGGAACCGTAATCCGGATTCCCGGTAGCAGCGGGAATGGGGCGGCGCAGGGCGGTGACCTGCTGATCTCGCTGCATCTGCTGCAGCATGATATTTACGAGCCGGAGAGCGGGGACCTGTATGGCTCGGTAGAAATTGCACCGTGGCAGGCCGTGCTTGGCGGCGAAGCCAAGGTTCCGCTGCCGGACGGCAGCAGCGTGAAGCTGAAGATCCCGGCCGGGATGGCCGGCGGCCAGACGCTGCGCCTCTCCGGCAAGGGCCTGAAGCGGCCGAATGGCGCGAACGGTGATATTCTGTTCGCGGTGGAGATTGTGATTCCCGCCGATCTGACGGAGGCGGAGAAGAAGCTGTACCGCCAGCTGTCCGAAGCTGGCAGCTTCCAGGCCGGGCCCAAGCGGCAGGGCCCGGGTGCAACGCGGCGCAAGGCCGCAATGCGTTAAGCGCCGGGCGCACGCGGGCGATGGCCGGGCGGGCGAGAACCCGCGCCGCGGCCGGAACAGGCGGGAACAACGGCAGAAACGCCGTTGTTGGGCGCGTCGCGGTCGCCCGGATTCCCGGCGAACAGGCAAAACCACAGAAAGGTGATGAAGGAAATGGACTTCAACAAATTAACACAGAAGCTGCAGGAGGCGGTTGCCGCAGCGCAGTCGCTGGCAGCGGCTGCCGGGCATCAGGAGATTGATAATCTCCATCTGCTCAAGGCGCTGCTCCAGCAGCATGAGGGTCTTCTGCCGCGCCTGCTGCAGAAGATGAATATTCCCGTACCCGAGCTGATGCAGGGTACGGAGGAACTGCTGCAGCGGAAGCCCAGCGTCAGCGGCTCCGGCGCAGGGACGATGCGGCGGTATGCCTCGCCTTCGCTGATCGCTGTGCTGGAGCAGGCGGAGAAGGAAGCTGCACAGATGCAGGATGAATTCGTGGCGGTGGAACACGCGGTGCTTGCGATGGTGTCTGACTCTGGCAGCGGGAACCGGGAACTCAGCAGACTATTTACCAGCCGGGGCGTGACGCGTGACAAACTGCTGGAGGTGCTGGCGGAGATTCGCGGCCATCAGCGGGTGACAAGCCGGGAACCGGAAGCGACCTATGAGGTGCTGGAGAAATACGGGCGCGATCTGGTGGCCGAGGTGCGGGCGGGCAAGGTTGACCCCGTCATCGGGCGTGATGGGGAGATCCGCAGGGTCATCCGCATTCTCTCCCGCAAAACCAAGAACAATCCGGTGCTGATCGGTGAACCCGGTGTCGGGAAGACGGCGATTGTTGAAGGGCTGGCCCACCGGATTGTCCGTAAGGATGTACCGGAGGGACTGAAGGATAAGACGATTTTTTCGCTCGATATGAGTGCACTGATCGCTGGGGCTAAATACCGGGGAGAGTTCGAGGAGCGGCTGCAGGCGGTGCTGAAGGAGATCCGAGAGAGTGACGGACGGATCATTCTGTTCATCGATGAGCTGCATACAATTGTCGGTGCGGGTAAAACCGAAGGCGCGATGGATGCTGGCAACATGCTGAAGCCGATGCTGGCGCGCGGCGAGCTGCATTGTATCGGGGCGACGACACTGGATGAATACCGCAAATATATTGAAAAGGACCCGGCGCTGGAGCGCCGCTTCCAGCAGGTACTGGTCAACGAGCCGGATGTGGAGGATACCATCTCCATTCTGCGCGGGCTGAAGGAGCGTTTCGAAGTCCATCACGGGGTGAAAATCCATGACAGCGCGCTGGTAGCCGCCGGTGTTCTGTCGAACCGGTATATTACGGACCGATTCCTGCCGGATAAGGCCATCGATTTGGTGGACGAAGCGTGTGCCATGATCCGGACGGAAATTGACTCCATGCCGGGCGAGATGGACGAGGTAACCCGCAGACTGATGCAGATGGAGATTGAAGAAGCGGCGCTCAAAAAAGAAACCGACGACGCCAGCAAGCGTCGCCTGGAAACTCTGCAGCGTGAGCTGGCCGATCTCAAGGAGAAGCATCTGGGCATGACGGCACGCTGGGAGAAAGAAAAGTCGGCCATTCAGGGACTGCGTGAGCTGAAGAAAAAGCTGGAGCAGGCCCGGAAAGACCTGGTGGATGCGCAGGAGGTCTACGATCTTAACAAGTCTGCAGAGCTGAGCTACGGCATTATCCCCGATCTGGAGCGGCAGCTGAAGGCTGCAGAGGAAGCCGCTTCGCAGGATCAGGAGAGCCGTCTGCTGCGTGAAGCTGTGACCGAAGAGGAGATCGCCGATATTGTATCCCGCTGGACAGGTGTTCCGGTGACGAGATTGGTTGAAGGTGAACGGGATAAGCTGCTGCGGCTGGAGGATACGCTCCATGAGCGGGTAGTTGGGCAGGAGGAGGCCGTCCGGCTGGTCTCGGATGCGGTGCTCCGGGCCAGAGCGGGTATCAAAGACCCGAACCGGCCGATAGGTTCATTCCTGTTCCTCGGGCCGACGGGTGTCGGCAAAACAGAGCTGGCCAAAGCACTGGCTGTGTCGCTGTTCGACCGTGAAGACGGTATGATCCGCATCGACATGTCGGAATATATGGAGAAGCACAGCGTTTCCCGTCTCGTGGGTGCACCTCCGGGGTATGTCGGCTATGAGGAAGGCGGCCAGCTTACAGAGGCGGTACGCCGCCAGCCGTATACGGTGGTGCTGCTGGACGAAGTGGAAAAAGCCCACCCCGATGTATTCAACATCCTGCTGCAGCTGCTGGATGACGGGCGGCTGACCGATTCACAGGGCCGGATGGTGGATTTCAAGAATACGATTATCATCATGACCTCGAACATCGGCTCGCCGCATCTGATTCAGGGCACCGATGACAACGGGGAGCTTACGAATGCGGTCAAGGACCGGGTCATGAAAGAGCTGAGCGGCCATTTCCGGCCGGAGTTCCTGAACCGCGTGGACGACATTGTGATGTTCAAGCCGCTCCAGCTGGATGAGATTGAACAGATTGTAGTCAAATTGGTGGATGGACTCCGCCTGCGTCTGGCTGATCGCGGGGTTGGCCTTGCGCTTAGCGAATCGGCGGTGCGGTTTATCGCCAGGGAAGGTTTCGATCCGGTATATGGCGCAAGACCGCTGAAACGGTTCATCCAGCGGAGTCTGGAGACCCGTGTGGCGCGCGCACTGATTGCAGGTGAGGCAGAAGAAGGCTCGGTAATAGAGGTTAACGAGGCTGGAGGCGAACTGTCCGTATCTATCAGTCATCCGAAGCCGGCAGAGGCGCTTCACACCAAATAATGAAGTGGCCGGGACGCTTCGAAAATCAAAAAGATAGCGTAGCTGTACCTCGTACAATTCAATGGGCTGCGACATTCATCGCAGCTGTTGAATTGTATGCTATGCTGCCCAATTTCACTGAGCAAAGCAAACGTATTTTTCCTTCTATCATATTCCAGTTTGTTCCAGTAAAATAGATGGAGTAGATGGTGATGTAGTGGCTGGAAATCTAATGACGGCTTGCCGCATGAACCGGGCGGGGGTGAGAAAATCAGGAACATATCTTTGTTAAGATGGATTCGTTATTTTTTCTCGGCGGCAGTCATTGTCTTTGCAATTCTTGTATTTATCAAGCCTAATGAAAATGTAGGGTTGCTATTGATGAGCTCAAGCCTAAGTATGATGTGTTTATTCCAAGCGTTTGAGACCAGAACCACGCAGGCAAAAGCAGGGTCACGACAATATGCCAATTATGTGATGCTGCTGGTTGCATCGGCTGCGAACCTGGCTGCTTCTCTGTATATATTTAGCAGCCTTTTTTAGAGTGCTTATGCTCCAGGCCAACAAGCGTCCACAAGCCGTAAAGGCTGGGGACGCTTGTTTTTTTGGCCCCGTCACGATGCAGACACCGCACCTAACGCACCTGACAAGCCCCCTTACATCAGCTGCTCCTTTATTTTTAAATGACGATACAGCAGATATGCCGAAACAGAGCACAACAGCGCGCACAGTCCGATGAAGCCGTAGCCGGCCTGCAGTCCGCGCAGCAGTCCGATGCCTTCCTCTTGTCCCGAGGAGAACAGCTCCTTAATCCCTTCGGTGATGGCACCGATGAAGTAGTTGCCCAGCACGCTGGCAACACCGATGAGGGTGACGACGAAGGTGATTGCCGTATCACTTCCATTGCGGTAGCGGTCAGCGATCAGCGCCATAACTGTCGGGTAAATGGGCGCGATGCCGAGACCGGCGATGGCGAACAACACGGCTCCCGGTTCTCCCCAGAGGATGGCAGCGAAAGTACAGATGCCCGAGAATGCAGAGAACACAATCAGCGACAATGCGAAGCCGATCTTGTCCGTCAGGGGTCCGAGCACAAGCCGGGCCAGCGTGAAGCAGAGGAAGAACGCAGACAGCATGCCGGCAGCGGCTGGTGTTTCCCAGCCATAGGCTTTTTCCAGGAAATTGACCAGCCAGCCGCCGACAGCCAGCTCTGAGATCACGCCGAACGAAAGAACAGCAACCAGCAGCCAAATGACCGGATCACGGGAAATCGCGGAGAGCGGAATCCGATCCTCTGTCCGTGTGGCATCGCCGGGGAACTTGCCCAGAAACGCTGGAATCATAGGAATCATGGACAGCATCAGAATAATCAGATACACTCCGCGCCAATCCAGCATATGGCCGAATACCGTCACCGTCATCAGCCCGGAGGAGATCAGCGGAGCGACGGTTGAGCTTAGCCCATAGAAGAAGTGCGACAGGTTCATCATCGTCCCGGTATTCTTCACAAAGATCCTTGCTCCAAGCACAGCGAGACCGATTTCCAGCATACCGTTTCCGATATACATCAGAAAAAAAGAGCCTGACAGCGCCGGGTAGCTATGAGAGAGGAAGATGAACACACCGGAAACGGCCATGGAGCCGAAGGCGAGCAAGCTGACCGCCTTGATGCCGATCTTGCGGATCAGCAGGGCAGTGAAGGTGCAAGCCAGCAGATATCCGAGTGAGTTCAGCGACAGCAGGGTACCGAGCTGCATCTCATCCAGCCGGAGATCACTCTGGATACGCGGGATAGCGGGACCTTTGATATTTTCAGAAAAGCCGAAGATCAGATAGCCAACGAATACCGTCAGCAGCTGCAGTGTATAATTGCGTTTGGATGAAGCGGAATGGAGAGCCGGGTCAGCTTTCAAGATGTACCTCCTGGAGTTAAAGTGCGTCCTGGTTAGGGTTCTAACCGCATGAGGTTCATTATACCACCGCTCACTCTGTCCAAGGAACCAGATTAGGATGCTGGTCAAGAATGGACATATACTGCTCTTTCCAGCCGTACTGGCCGTCTGGGTCAAGCAGCATATAGCGCAGATATTTATCCAGCCGGAATTCTGCCTTGGACCAGCCCAGGTGTTTCAGCCGCAGATTGCTTAGCAGATGGGGAAGCTCAAAAACATTCTCCGGCAGCCGTCCACAGTGCTGGGGGAGATCATTCCATGCATAGCTGAAATCCTTGCGGTAGCGGAGCAGAAAGGGCCGGTAGCTCAGATGGGAGCGCCAATACTTGTCTTCACGGTAATGACGGTCATCCCAGAAATCGTACAGGCGGAAGCAGAACAGATCGCAGCTGTCCTCACGCAGCAGGCTGTCGATGTCTCCGGCAAACCGCTCTTCAAAAATCTCATCCGCATCCAGACTAAGTATCCATTCGGGATCAGTTTTCACAACCTCTTCCCATTGCTGCTTGCGCAGCTCGGATTCATTGCTGAACTTGGAGATGCTGTTGCGCACAAGGTGAAGCGGAATCCCCTGAAGAACCTCCCGGCAGATGTCAGCCGTACCATCGGTGCTGCCGTCGTCGATGATGACCGCCTCGTCGATGTACTGGCGGTGCGTCTGCAGAACCTGCCGCAGGAACCTCTGGCCTTCATTCTTGACCACCATGGTCAGGGTCAGCTTGGGTCTGTGGAGTGCAGCCCGTCTTTCAAAAGATACAGCAAATTCAGCTGCCGCACGCGCAGCCTTGTTGCTGTCTGCTCCCGCTTCCGGCAGCGGCTCCTTGCGCAGCCGCTGTAGGGCCTCCGCCTCCGTCCAAGGCTTGGCGCCGTTCTGGGCGGCGGAATGTGCAGCCGCTTTAGCCCCGGCACCATCTATAGCGGTCCGTTCGTGTCCTTCGTTCTCCCCGGCCTGGTCCTCCGTCTCTTCCGTTGTACCAGCTTCAACCTGCTCTACCGCTTCTTCAGCTCTTTCATTCTCTGCGTCCTCCTGGGTAAGAACTTCTGGTTCCACCCTGCAGAGCCGGATGAAATCTGCCACCTTGTCAAGGTCGCTGTCCCTGTACAGGTGCAGCGCCGGATAATGGGTATCCACATAGAGTGGAATGCCCAGGGCGGCGGCGCGGATGCAGAAGTGGCGGTCTTCGCCCCAGTAGGAGATATTGCGGACCCTGTCGTAGCTTGCGCCTGCAGTAATCGCCTTACGGCTGATCAGGGTACATGCGCCCAGTCCGCCAACCTCATAGATGCCCGGCTGCTGCAGCTTGGCCAGAAACTGGTGGAATCTGCGGTTGATTTCCTCCTGGCTGAGCTGCTCGCCCGGTTCTGCTTCCCATTGGTTGTATTCATCATGCATCCAGACCTGCGGCTGCAGCAGGGTGCCCGGCTGCCACTGCGTCCAGAAGACCTCGGAAATAATGTCCCTGTCTGTTCCAATCAGGTGCAGCAGCGTGTCCGGGTGCAGAATCAGGTCGGAATCGATCAGGAACAGATAATCATAGTCGAAGGCTTCAGCCCTCCGGATCATCAGGTTCTTGAAGCCTGCCACCTTCCAGACGAGGCTGGAGTTCCAGAAATGGGTTGTATCATTGCGGATATAGGCATCATGAAGGCCGGAGGATTGCAGGAACACTTCATTTCTGCGGGCGGCAAAATCCTCAAGCAGACGGCTGGACGCCTCATCCTCGTTGTCGTCGATTAGATAGAAATCCAGTTCGATGTTTACGCGCCGCAAGCGCAGCAGAGAATTCAGGAATTCCTGCAGAATATGCGGCTTCTGGTGAATCGGGCTGCCAAGCAGCACCCGCTTCTTGCTCTCGTTCATCATGGTCCACTCCAGTACAGATAGATGTATGGATTATATGTATTCAATATATTTACAGAGGTACTGGACTAACCCTCATTTTTTGCGGGATAAGAAGTTCAAACCATGTTTTTCCTTCGTGTTACATTTATGTTAATTCCCATCCATTGTAATTCCGAGTATTCCGATATATAATTCAGAAAAACAAAGAGTGAGCTTGCTCATAGACAATGGAGGAGAGAAAGATATGCGCAGAGGGTTATCTGGGGTTATAGCTATCATATTGTTAACATTTTTGATTAGTGCGTGCTCCGGGGGGAACAACGCCGCATCACCGGCAGCAAGCGGGACGCCTGCGGAATCACAGCAGCCTGCTGGGGTCGAAGGGCCGAAGGATGGAGGAAGCCTGATTATCGGTGTAGCAGCCGACCCGGTAGTACTTAATCCGAACTATGCGGGCGACCGTGTCAGCCTGACGATTGACCAGGCGCTGTACGCGCCGCTGTTCCAGGTCAACAATGGGAAGAAAACCTTTTATCTGGCGGACAGCCTGACACCATCTGCCGATAATCTTACCTATACACTGAAGCTGAAGAGCGGACTTACCTGGCATGATGGGGAGAAGCTTACAGCTGATGACATAGTGTTCACTATCGAGAAGATTCTGGATGAGAAGCAGAACAGCTTCCTGCGGGCCAACTTCCTGATTAATGACCAACCAATTACCGCCACGAAGGTGGACGATCTGACTGTGGAATTCAAGCTGCCGCAGGTCAGTCCGGCTTTCGAGGCTACCCTGGTGCAGGTCACTCCGATTCCGAAACACATTTTTGAGAATGAAACCGATATTGAGAAAAGCACCAAAAACGCTGCTCCGGTAGGCTCCGGCCCGTTCAAGTTCAAAGAATACAAAGCAGGCGAATATTTGACACTGGAGCGTTTTGACAACTATTTCGGCGGCAAGCCGCACCTGGATTCAGTGACCTACCGGATTGCTAAGGATGCGAACGCAGCCAATCTGGCCTTGCAGAACGGCGAGATTAATGTGCAATACCTTGACCCTAAGGATGTAGGTACGATTCAGGCCACGAATAATTTTGAAATCCTGCCGTACGCCGAAGGACGCTTGTCGTATCTGATGTTCAATGCGAACAGCGACACCGGTGTCCTGGCCAAAAAAGAAGTCCGTCAAGCCCTGTCACTGGCACTCAGCCGTGATGAAATCATCCAGACCGCTTACACTTCCAGTGAATATGCAGATCCGGCCAAATCATTCCTGACTCCGGATGCGTTGTACTTCACGAACGATGTGCCTACCTTTGATAACGATGCAGCGAAGGCCAAGGAAATGCTCCAAGCGGCAGGAGTCAGCAATCTGAAGCTGAGATTCATCGTGCAGAGCGGCAATAAGGCGCAGGAAGCCATCTCGCTGTATGTACAGCAGAAGCTGAAGGCCGTCGGCGTGGATGTTGAACTGAAGAGTATGGATTCTTCGGCCTGGGTTCAGAAGTTCATTGACCTGAAGGCCACTGATTTCGAACTGGCCCTGACCGGCTATATTATGGGTTATGATCCGGATGCTTACCGCATTCTGTTCACCTCGGGAGCGTCTTCGAACTATTCGCATTATGCGAATCCTGAAGTCGACAAGCTGCTGAATGAAGGTGCGGGTGAAGCCGACCCAGCCAAACGTGCGGATATTTACAAAAAAGCGCAGGAGATCGTCGCCGGGGATGCACCGATCTATCCCATCGCATATACCAAAACCGTTGTCGCTATATCCAAGAACTACGGCGGTCTTGAAGAAGCGGTACTGAAGCCTGTCGTGATTTTCGAAGACCTGTCCAAGATCTATCAGAAATAAGCGCGGGAAAAATAAATGCGGGAAAAAATAAGCTGGGCCGCCCAGCTTATTTTTTTGCCGGCGGGGAGCGGGAGAAGCTGCGTATGAGACAACTCATCGTCCGAAGATTGCTGCAAACACTGCCGATGCTGTTCTTTGTGTCGGTAGTGTGCTTTACCATGATCAAGCTGGCTCCGGGAGATCCGGTGCTGTCATTTGTTACGCCGAATATGCATGCGGATGACATAGAGCGTATCCGTCATAACCTGGGACTGGACAAACCGGCCTATATTCAATATTTAATCTGGATTAAAGAGATGGTACAGGGGAACTTCGGGTATTCCCTGGTTAACCACCAGCCTGTACTTGGGCAAATTCTGGAGCGCCTGCCAGCAACGGCCGGTCTGATGGGCAGCGCGATTGCGCTGGCTGTGCTGCTCTCGATTCCCCTCGGCCTGATTGCCGGAGCGAACCGCAACCGCTGGGCCGACAAGCTGATTAACTTCATTTCATATGTCGGTATCTCCATTCCATTATTCTGGCTGGCGATTCTGCTGATGTACCTGTTCGCGATCAAGCTGCACCTGCTTCCAAGCATGGGTATGCGCACCATTGGGGTAGAATCGGCGGCGGATGTGCTTAAGCATGGCATTTTGCCCTGCTCTGTGCTGGCCTTTGGTTTTCTTGCCGGTTATGTGCGTTATATCCGCTCCAGCACCATTGGACAGCTGAAGGAGGAGTATGTGCAGATTCAGTATGCTTTTGGCTCCAAAAAGTCGACGATATTGTTCCGTCATGTCCTGAAGCATGTGCTGTTGCCGGTGATTACGCTGCTCGGTATGTCGATGGGTGATCTGGTGGCGGGTGCTATCGTGACGGAGACGGTTTTTTCCTGGCCGGGCATTGGCTCGCTGGGCATGACAGCAGTCAAGGGAATGGATTATCCGCTAATCATGGGGATTACCCTGTTCTCCTCCCTGATGCTGATCTTTGGCAATCTGGTGGCAGATATACTCTACAGCTTCGTGGACCCGCGAATCCAACTAAAGGGGTGACCTCATGAACCGCAGTAAATGGAAAAATGTAAAAGACGAGCTGTTTGCGAACGGTCTGGGTGTCGCCGCCTTGCTGACTCTGATCGTGTTCACGCTTGGGGCAGTGTTTGCCTTTCTGTCCGGCTATGATCCTAATGCCATGGATGCCGTGGCCCGGCTCACGCCGCCGGGTACCGGCCATTGGTTCGGTACGGACGACTATGGCCGTGATTATCTGGCGAGAGCGCTATACGGCGGGCGCATCTCTCTCCTGGTCGGCTTCGCTTCAATGATTGTGGCGACAGGCATCGGGGCTACCATAGGTGTAATCAGCGGCTACTTTGGCGGCTGGCTGGATAATCTGCTGATGCGGATGCTGGATGTAATCATGTCGATTCCGTCCTTTCTGATTCTGCTGCTGCTCAGCGTGTATTTGAAGCCAAGCGTCGGTAACCTTATCATTATAATTGCTCTCTTGATGTGGATGAACGTGGCCCGGGTTGTCCGGGCGGAGACGATGACGATCAAGGAGCGTGAATATGTGCTCTATGCCAAAGCTTCAGGACAAAGCGCCTCCGGCATCATTTGGCGGCATATTCTCCCCGGCCTGGTCCCGGTAATTATCGTAGGTGCGACGAACAATATCGCTTCGGCGATTATGATGGAATCCTCACTGAGCTTTCTCGGGTTTGGAGTGCAGCCGCCGAATGCGACGTGGGGCAGCATGCTGAACAGCGCGCAGGGCTATATTGCCCAGGCGCCTTATCTCGCGCTGTTCCCGGGTCTTTTGATCCTGCTGACTGTACTGAGCTTTAATGTGCTGGGTGATATTTTACGTGTCGGCTTTGAACCGAAGCTGATGCGGAGATAAGGAGAGTGAAGACGTCATGACGAAGCGGCTGCTGTCTGTTGAGGATTTACAGGTTTCGTTCGCTACCCGGGATGGGGAGAACCAGGCCGTCCGGGGGGTCAGCTTTCATATAGATGCTGGTGAAACGGTGGGGATTGTCGGGGAATCCGGCAGCGGCAAAAGTGTCACGGCCAAAGCGATCATGTCGCTGATTACGCCTCCGGGACGCATAACGGCCGGGAATATCGAGTTTCGGGGCGAGCGTCTGACCGGACTTTCAGAGAAGGAGTGGCGGAGTCTGCGGGGCAACCGGATCGCGATGGTCTTTCAAGACCCGATGACCTCCCTGAATCCGGTGAAAAAAATCGGCCAGCAACTGACGGAGGTCATCCGCAGACACCGTGGACTGAATAAAGAAGCGGCGGTTGCCGAAGCAGCCAGGATGCTGCTCCAGGTAGGGATCCAGAATCCGGAACAGCGTCTGAAGCAGTATCCGCATGAATTCAGCGGCGGAATGCGTCAGCGCGTAATGATCGCCATGGCATTGTCCTGCCAGCCGGAGCTGCTGATAGCCGACGAGCCGACAACAGCGCTGGATGCGACGATACAGGCGCAGATCCTGGACCTGTTCAAGGAGCTCAAAGAGAATTCTGATACGGCAATTGCACTGATTACCCATGATCTGGGTGTGGTTGCACAGGTCTGCACCCGCGTGATTGTGATGTACGGAGGGCTGATTATGGAGGAAGGGACGGTGGAGGATATCTTTTACCGTCCCCGGCATCCGTACACCGAGGGCCTGCTGCGCTCGATTCCGAAGCGCGGCGGCGGTTCACGTGAGCGGCTGATTCCGATTGAAGGCACACCTCCGGATCTGCTCGACCCGCCGCCGGGTTGCCCGTTCATGGAGCGTTGCCCCCATGCTTTTGCCCGCTGCAGCGAACGCCCGCCTGTAGTAGAAGTCACTGCGGGCCACCGCTCTATGTGCTGGCTGGCGGAGGGTATGCAGGATCAGACCGCAGTCCATGCCGAAGGGGGAGATTCCGGTGAGTGAGAGCAAAGTATTGGTGGATGTGACTAATCTTCAAAAGCACTTCTCTAAAGGCAAGGATATGCGCGGACGAGATACAGCTGTGCTGAAGGCTGTCGATGGCGTAAGCTTTCAGATCCGCCAGGGAGAAACCTTCGGGCTGGTGGGCGAATCGGGCAGCGGCAAGTCCACAGTGGGACGCTGCCTGCTTCGGTTGTACGATTATACCGGCGGTGAGGTATTCTTTGATGGCCAGCCGCTTGGCAAGCTTGGGGAGAAGGGACTTAAGCCTTTCCGCCGCCGCATTCAGTCGATCTTTCAGGACCCGTATTCTTCCCTGAATCCGAGCTTGAATGTGCTTGAGCTGATCAGTGAACCGATGAAGATCCATGGCATCTATAAGGGGGAAGAACGCAAGGAGGCGGTCGCTGCACTGCTGGAACGGGTAGGGCTTAAGCGGGAGCATCTGTACCGTTTTCCCCATGAGTTCAGCGGCGGGCAGCGGCAGCGCATCTCCATTGCACGGGCATTGTCAGTCCGGCCAGAATTTGTCGTCTGTGACGAGCCCATTTCGGCACTGGACGTTTCGGTTCAGGCCCAGGTTGTCAATATGCTGGAGGATCTGCAGTCAGAGTTCGGCCTCACCTATCTGTTCATTGCCCATGACCTGTCGATGGTCCGGCATATATCAGACCGCATCGGCGTCATGTATGGCGGACGGCTGGTTGAGGTAGCGGACAGCGACGAATTGTATGACAACCCGCTCCATCCCTACACTAAGGCATTGCTATCCTCTATTCTGGAGACGGACCCGCGTAAGGGCAGCGAGAGAATCAGGCTGGAAGGCTATTCAGGTGAAGGGGAAGCAGCTGCACAGGCAATGCTGCGTGAAGTAAGCCCGGGCCACTATGTGGCTCTTGACTGAATACAGCACCAATTTACAATGATAATGGGAGGTAATGAGATGACAGAAACCGTACAAAAAGTAAAGCTTTCGCAATGGGATGCCCTGCTGGTAGAATCTCTGCGATCCCTCGGCTGGTCCGATGACGAACTGCTGCGCAGAGTAGAGGCAGGCGAACTGCCGGTGGATGAAAGTGAGTATGAATTTGATTATGCCCAGCTGGCCGTTCTGGCGGGTGAGCAGCCGGAAACATTCCGCCAGGCGGTAACGCAAGGCTACCAGATCAAATATAATACCATTCGCGGCATCCGCAGCTGGATTTCTGTTGCTCTTGGCAAGCAGGCCGAGCTGGAACTGGAGGAAGGCAAGGAAGCGGCGGAAGTAGCTTTGACCGAAGCCGAAAAAAACAGATTGGCATCTGTGCTCTCCTTCGGCTGGCAGATTACAGGCGGGCCATCAGGTACTGGTGGAACCGGAGTATACCGGATTGAGCCGATTCAGAGATAAGTGTGATGTGAAACGCGAGGACAGGCAATAGACAGTTGTTCGCCTATGGCGTTCCAAACGCAGGCACAACTGAAAACCGGACCGGGCAAGAAGCTGCCCCAGTCCGGTTATTTTTTTCATCTACTTGTGCTTTTCAGCAGAAGGGGTAAGCGTGACCTACATATTCAGCTGGATCTTACGGGTGCTGAGCACACCTTCCAGGCCGGTAGGGTCTGTGCTTACTTTGCGGGAGACGAATTTCTCAGCCTGCTCTGAAGTGCGGATACGGAGCGGCTTGGTCTCCATTTGCACCAGGTCCCACATCACTTCGGCGACGGATTCAGCGGTCTGAGGCTCCGTATTACGCTCAAGGAACGTGGCTCTGTAGGCATCCAGAATCGGCTTATATTCGTCTTCCAGAATGCCACCGGTATTGGCTACATGCCCAAGCACGGTGTTATTGAACTCTGTGGCAATAGCACCAGGCTCAAGCAAAGAGATATCAATGTTGAACTGTGGTTTATAATAGGTAGCCATACTTTCCAGTAAGCCTTCCAGTGCGAACTTGCTGGCACAGTAGATCTCGTTCATAGGCTGGCCCACTAGTCCGCCCACGCTGGAGGTCGCTACAATATGTCCATAACCGGTCTTCCGAAGCAGAGGAAGCGCCGCACGGATCGTATGCATGACTCCATAGACATTGGTATCGAATACGCGGTGGATATCTTCAATCGGTGCTTGTCCAAGCGCCCTGAGGTAGCCGAAGCCAGCGTTGCAGAACAATACATCCAGGTGGCCTTGCTCTTGCTCAATCTGATCGATTACCCGCTGAATGCTGTCAGGTTCTGTGACTTCCAGTTCTACGAATTTCAGATGGGGCACTTCGCTGTATCGCTCCTGATCCCGTTCCAGGTTGCGGGTTCCCGCATAGACAGTCCAACCCTCCTTAGCGAATTTCAGAGCCGAAGATAGCCCGATTCCGGATGATGCGCCGGTGATGCAGATAATTTTCCCCATAAAAGTTAAGCCTCCAGTTTTAAAATATAAGGATGTATAGGTTTCATGATATAAATCATACTTCTATTTCTCGCTGAAACGGATTTCTGAAAGCGATACGTAGTATCGCTGCTTCAGGAGCATAAGCTTTTACAAGAAGCGAAGCCGTTTCCACTGGCATATTATAACATATAACAGTCCAGCTCCCGAAATCCGACATAAAGTTAGTGTTTTCGCATATTTGAAGAGGCTTGCAGTTGCTATAAGTGATTTCGGTAATGTAGACTATATTATAAAGGTCCTAATTGCAAGCGAATGGAGAGGAACAGAGGAACAATGGATGTATTTAAGCGTTATTATGCGAATTTAACGGTCCGGCGCTTTTTGATTCTGGCGCTGATCGCACTGTTGCTGTACAGTATCCGGGATATGCTCAATCTGGTGCTGCTGACATTTTTGATTGCTTATGTAATGAATAGCTTTCAGGTGCTGCTGTCCAAGCAGATCGGCAAATTCGTCAAGGTGAACAGCAAGGTGATTATTATCATTTTATACCTCGCTCTAATCACGATGATCGTGCTGGCGCTCGTCAAATATCTGCCGAAGGTATATACGCAGATTACGCAATTGACCGATTTTCTAACCACCCTAACCTCTGAAGATCTCCCGCAGAACGAAATTACACAGTACCTGTTCAATCAGTTGAAGGATTTGAATTATGAATCCTATATGACCCACGGAATTGGATATATACTCAAAATCAGTAACTGGGGGACTACCTTCGTATTATCAACTATTCTGAGCTTTGTCTTCATCCTTGAGAAGAACCGTATTGTCAACTTTACCTCCCGTATGAGAGACAGCAAGATTTCCTGGTTCTATGTGGAACTGGAGTACTTCGGTAAGAAATTCATCTCTTCTTTCGGCAAGGTTATTGAAGCACAAATTCTCATTGCTCTTTTCAATACCCTGTTCACTGTGGTGGGCTTATGGATCATGGGCTTCTTCTTCGAGCCGTTCCCGTACCTTTTCGCGCTGGCGATCATGATCTTCCTGCTTAGCTTGATTCCGGTGGTTGGGTTTGTGATTTCACTCATTCCGTTATGCATCATCGGCTACAATATCGGCGGTCTCGTAATGACGCTGTACGTGCTGGGACTGATTGCTGTGCTGCATTTCATGGAAGGCTACTTCCTGAATCCGAAGCTGATGTCCTCCAAAATGAATCTGCCCATGTTCTATACCTTCATTGTGCTGATGTTCTCCGAGCATTATATCGGCGTATGGGGCCTGATCCTCGGGATTCCTATTTTCGTCTTTTTCCTGGATATTCTAGACATTACCCGGGATCAGCCTAAAGCCTAAGCTTTGCCTGGCGAAAGTTCAATAGCAAGTGGAAACGGCTTCGCCGTCCTTATAAAAGCTTATGCTTCCGAAGCAGCGATACTACATATCGCTTTCAGGAATCCGTTTCAGCGAGAAATAGAAGGATGATTTATAGCGTGAAACATATATTTTTACAAAACCAAAGTGACATTCCTGCTGACCGTAGTGTGAATGTCGCTTTTTTTATTGGGGGGATTTCAATGATCCGATATCCATCTTTACATGCAGGAGCTACCCTTGGCACAACCGCACCCTCATCTGGTGTACAGGTTAACATGCACGAATTACTGAAGCAGGCGGCAAGACGTATGGAGTCGAGGGGCTTCAGCGTGGTATGTGGTAATACCGTATGGACGCAGGCCAAGGCTACCTCCTCATCGGCAAAGGTGCGTGCAGCCGAATTTAATCAGATGATGGCAGATGAGAGCATTCAGCTGATTATTCCACCTTGGGGCGGAGAACTGCTGGTTGAGATTCTGGAGGATATAGATTGGGATCACATCTGCAGTAAATGGGTCCTGGGATATTCGGATATCAGTGTGCTGCTGCTGGCCATTACCTTGAGAACGGGTATTGCGACTGCGCATGGGACGAATCTGATGGATCTGAGAGGAGAATTCATGGATGAGACCACAGCGATGTGGTCAGAGGTGCTGGCAACCCGGACAGGAGCCTCCATTCTTCAGCATTCATCTTCACATTATCAAAAGGAGTGGAACTTTGAGGCTCCCTCGCCTTGTATGTTTCACTTGACGGAACAGACAAGGTGGCAGTCCATATCCGGCAAAGATGTACAGATGCAGGGCCGCCTACTAGGCGGGTGCATCGATGTGATCAGGCATTTGATTGGTACGCCGTTTGGTGATGTTCAGTATTTCCGGAATCACATGATTCCTGGTGAACCGGTTATATGGTATCTGGAGAATTGTGAAATGTCTGTCACAGACCTGCGCAGATCGTTTGTTCAAATGAAGCTGGCAGGATGGTTCACGGGGTGTGCCGGAGTGATGTTTGGCCGGAGCGCAGCAAACCATCAGGTTGAGGACTATACGGTGGAAGATGTATACCGAAAGCTGTCAGAGGAGCTTCAGATTCCTGTCCTCTACGATATCGATTGCGGGCATGTTCCGCCGCAGTTGACCCTCATCAACGGCGCGTATGCCGAAGTAGAAATGAGGGCCGGTGAGGGCATCGGCTCGGTAAGACAGACTTTTAAACCGTAACGGGGCAAAAGGAGGGCGTCGCCATGCGTCATCGGTTCCGCAGCACCGGGCATGAAGCAACGGCATAAATGCCGTTACTGGCGGCGCAACCGGGCACTAGGCGCGCAACAACGGCATAAATGCCGTTACTGGCGGCGCAGCCGGGCACCAGGCGCGCAACAACGGCATAAATGCCGTTACTGGTGGCGCCAGTACCGACGCCGTTACTCAAATAAAACAGGCTGTCTCCTAAGCAGTTTTCTGCGGAGGAGACAGCCTGTTTTTCCAGACTATATAGAGTGTATGTACCCTCTGTCAGCCAAATGAAGTCATTACACTTTGGGTTACGATCTCTTGTAATTCAGCTTTTTGCGCGGCATATTGCTGCCGGGTGATGCTACCGTTGGCGAGGCGTTGATCAAGCTGCTGTGTAAGCTGGTTCACCTGCAAATTAATGATGCTTCCAATATTTCCGCCATTCTCCAGAGCGATGTCCTTCAGCGACTTACCGTCGTACAGCGCGTCATACAGCTCTTGGTCGGAGGATTGATTCAACGCTTCCAGCAAATCATCTTTCTCGGCTACATTGGTGGCAGACCATTTGGCGACTGGACTCGCATTTGCGATGGGTTTGCCCCAGGTGGTTCCACCGAAGGAGATCGCTACAATCATGCTCCCGACAATCATCACTCGTTTAATATTCATACCATTCATCCTCTTTTCAAGTTATATTATATCGGCACAGGGTCATTAGTTTCATGGGTTAGGATACTTATGCTTAAATTCATTGTAACCGGCAAAGCTGAGGTTAAGCTTAACTCTTCTTTAAGATAACCTAAAGAATAGGCCTCTGCCGGATACTACGTTTTACATCATACGGGGTCTCAACTATTTTCAGGCAACGGGAACTTTTCCGCATGGTGTCCGTCTGGAAGTATATGTGGAATTAGGAGCAAGATTAAGGCTGAACAGGCCGGGCATGAAATAAATAACCGCAAGTGAAAGAGGTGAACCTCAAATGACCAAAAAAGTGCTGGTAGTCGATGACGAGCCGGGTATTGTAAATGCGATTGCCTACGCGCTGAGGCGTGAAGGCTATGAGGTGGATACCGCCGGAGACGGCGAAGAGGCGCTTGCCAAAGCGCAAATTTTTCATCCCAACGTGATGGTGCTGGATGTGATGATGCCGAAACTGAACGGATATGATGTATGCCGTAAGCTGGAGGACCGTGATGACATCGGGATTATACTGCTCACCGTCAAAAATGACATTGTCGATAAAATCATCGGTCTGGAGCTGGGAGCGGACGATTATATGACCAAGCCGTTTGAGATCCGCGAGCTGCTGGCCCGGGTGAAGGCGCTGCTGCGCAGGCTGGAGAAGAATACGGCTGAGGTCAAAAGCGAGCTGATCGAATATGGTGCGCTGCGGGTTCACCTGGACCGGAGATCCGCCCAGCTTGGGGAGGAGCTTCTGGAACTGACACCGAAGGAGTTTGATCTCCTGCACCTGCTGCTCTCTCATCCGCAGCGGGTCTATATGCGCGAAGAACTCCTGGAGCAGGTCTGGGAAATGGACTATGCCGGCGGTACACGCACAGTGGACATTCACATCCAGCGGCTGCGCAAAAAACTGGGCGAGCCCTACCAGAATATTCTGCAAACCGTCTATGGGGTTGGTTACAAGGCTGTTCCGGCGGGTAGCTTCGCATGAGGATCAGCATCAAGCTGAAATTCAGCCTATTTCTGGCGGTGCTCTTGATTCTATCGATTAGTATCCTGAGCTACTTCGTACTGCAAGGAGTAGAGCGTAACCAGCAGGCACAGATCGAGAGTGCACTCGCCCAGCATGTCAAAACGGTAAATCTGCGTGTCAAACAGACCTATTATACCGGCACACGGCTTGAGCCGCAGGCATTCATGCAGCAGCGGGGGAAAGCATTGGCGGTGGAGCTGGCCGGGTTCACCGGTCTGCAGGTGACACTGTACGATGCAGAGGGGCAGCAGGCGGGGACATCCCGGCAGGGGGGAGACCCGGCGGCGGGGCAGAAACCCGCCGATGCGCTGGCCTATGCGCTGCAGAACAAAATCGCCTACCAGAGCTCCGGCGATACCATGCTCTATCTGGCACCGCTGCAGGGGCCGGACCAACAGATGGGAGTAGTCCAGCTGGAGTATCCGCTGCAGGATGCCCAGAGCTTCCAGCGGACGCTGCTGAATCTCTTCCTGACTACAGGTGCCGCGGTTCTGGTCTTAAGCTTCATTGGCGGCTACCTGTATTTCAACAAGGCCGCCGCGGCCATCGGGCGGCTGAAAAGGGCGGCGGAATCGATCCGCCGCGCCGAATACATCTCCGCTCCCCCGGTCAAGCGCAAAGATGAGCTGGGCGAGCTGGCGGAAGGCATTTACTTCATGAGCCGGGAGATCGACACCAGCATTGCCGCGAAGGACGAGGAGCAGCGCAAGCTGCAGCTCGCCGTGCAGAAGCTTCAGGCGCTGGAGCAGCAGCAGAAGCAGTACATCGGCAATATCAGCCACGAATTCAAGACGCCGCTGACTTCGATCAAGGCTTATGTTGACCTCTTGAACATGTACGATGATGATCCCGGGTTGCTGTCAGATGCCAAGCTCAGCATTGCAAAGGAGACGCAGCGGCTCTATGAAATGGTGGAGAAGGTGCTGCAGCTGACGGCGCTGGAGAAATATGATTTTGAATCCCAGGCGGAGCTGCTGGAGGTAGCGGACGTATTGCAGGATATCTGCGGCCGCATGAAGGGCAAGGCAGAACGGTACGGGCTCACCATCACGCTGGACGTACAGCCGGCGCGGATCTGGATGGATAAGGAAAGCTTCATGCATATCTTCATCAATCTGCTGGATAATGCGATCAAATATAATGTTCCGCAAGGGACGGTTCATCTTCACAGCGTGGTCCGGGCTAGCCGGGTCTGGATTACGGTCAGGGATTCCGGCATTGGCATACCGGCAGAATTCAGAGAGAAGATTTTCGAGCCCTTCTACACCGTCAACCGTGACCGCTCCCGACAGTCGGGAGGGACAGGATTAGGTTTGTCTCTGGTCCGTAATCTGGTGGAGAAGCAGAACGGAACTATTACCCTGCTGGAGCCGGACGGTGAAGGTGCGGCGTTTCAGCTGTCTTTTCCCGTCATGACCTGAAGGGCTTAAGTTTACAACTTGGAAACATCTGGCGGGTTATTTAGAAATAAGTATCCGTTATGCTGGGAGCAACTCAATCAGGGGGGAACCATACTATGAATCCTGACCAAAACTTCAGGCCAGGCAAAGCGGTGCAAATTCTGCTGTGCAGTGCTGTTCTTCTGTCCATGGCTGCCTGCAGTACAGAGAATACGGATTCACGTCAGACCGTCGAGAAATCGGGCACAAAAATCACGGTCATGGATAATACCAGTGAATCGGTCTATACGAAGCTGAAGCTTGAGGGTATCGAAAAAACCGAGGGTATACGGGGTTTGGATTTTGTCAGCGAGGAGGTCATCGTACTCGATAAAGAGAACCGTAATCTCCCTCCGCAGACAGTGGAAGGCCAGGAACGGTATCCGCATAATCTCTATCTCCGCACGCTCTCTTCGGGTGCGGAAACGCCTCTGCAGGAGGGTGAAAAGAATTATGGTGCGGCGCAGCTGTCCCCGGACAAAAGCCAACTTTTTTACAAAGAACTCTATGATGCTACCGGACTTGGTTTCATTATGAATCTGGCCACGGGTGTATCCGTGAAGGCGAGTGCTGCAGAGTTCCGAAGTGAGGAAGGGTCATGGGCCGACAATGGACATGTGCTTTTCCCGGATATGGAAGGAAATATTGTAAAAGCAGACGTGAACGGCAAGCAGGAAACGGTGCTGAAGACTGGCATTCCTTACGTTCATGAGGTCGTTCAGTCCGGCAGCCGGATTCTTTATGTTACAGGGGAAGACAGCCAGCTCAGTGCCTATGATACCGAAACGAAGCAGACTAAGGTACTGAAAAAGAATGTGATGTGGGCGATCCCTTCACCGGACGGAAGCAGACTGGCGATTGTAGAGCGGACGAAGCCTGGAGAGATGGTGTTGCTGATCTGCGACAGTGAAGGCAGCGAACAGTCCCGGCTGGCTGCAGGCCAGCAGATCTTCGGGACCAGCTGGTCGCCGGACGGCAGCAAGCTGGCCTATGTAACCACATCCGCAAACGCTGCCGAGGACCAGGATGGCCTGTTCATCACCGAGGTGGAGACGGGGGAGCAGACGCCTGTGCTGAATGACATTGAGGTGGCGGACCAGCTGCGCTGGAGTCCCTCGGGCAAAAAGCTGCTGGCATCCGTTTCGGTCCTGAAGGATAATGCATACCAGTTCATTACGTATGTCATAAGACTGTCTTAATATGCCGAATAAAGGCATCCTTAGGGATTATTGGGGATGCCTTTTTTGTGGTTTGCCGAGAAGAAATTCACGACTCCATAAATATAAATAATAACGCTTTCGCATGTGTTATTTATGTGAAAATGTTAATGGATAACATTTAATTACAAATTTCACCTTACTTCGACAAAGGCAATGTGATATATTTTGGACGAAATTGAAAGAGAATCAAATTTTTCTGAAAAAAGGATGAAAGTGGAGGCGAGTAGATGGAAGCTCTGGTATGGTCATCCAATCACAAGCTGGAACTCTGCGATTGTGAGGAGCCGCAGATCACAGCGGCGGATGAAGTCAAAATCCGGATTGAAATGACAGGTGTGTGCGGAACGGATCTAGCGGTCATAACCGGTAAAGAGGAGGGTGCTCCAGATATTATTCGCGGTCATGAGGCTGTAGGGACCGTCGTAGAAATCGGCAGCGGCGTCGACCGCGTGAAGGTGGGAGACCGGGTAGTTATTGATCCGAATCAAAGTTGCGGTGAATGTTATTTTTGCCTGAAAAACCAGCCTCACCTGTGTACGGGCATAGACGGAAAGGGAATGCCTATTGCAGGCTTGAATCGAAATGGGACATTCACTTTTTTTTACTCAACTGCACAAACGTTTGCACACCGTATTCCGGACCATATGAGCTGGGAGACGGGGGTTTTGATTGAGCCGCTTGCATGTGTAATGCACAATTTCAAGGAGGCTGGCGTTTCGGCAGACGATAAGGTACTTGTTCTCGGGTCGGGCCCGATGGGTATTTTGTGCCAAATGGTCAGCAAATCGATAGCAGCGCTCACAGTTGCGACAGAAATTAACCCCTACCGGCTCGCCTTTGCAAGAGAAATTTCAGATTTCGCTATGACACCATCCCAACTCATTGAAGCCACCGTAAACGAGATCTGCTCGGGCCACAAATTTGATCTGATTATCGATACGGTGGGCACCCAGCTCGAATTCGCAGAGAAATGGATTGAGCGTGGAGGGCGTATTGTTCCTTTTGGGATTAATGCGAAGTACCGGTATACATTTTCCCCCACCAAGTTTGCACAGCAGGCGATCAAAATTATCGCAGCAGGGGAGTACCGTAACATGTTCGAGGAGGCTTTACGATTTGCTGCTGAAACACCGGAATTGAAGAATCTAGTGACTAGAAAAGTGAAGTTGAATCAGCACGAAGCAGCGATTAACGAGCTTATCGGCTATGAATTGGACACTTTGAAGCCGGTAGGGAGTGAAACTGTAAAGACGGTTTTTGTTCCGTAAACGTAGAACTACGATCAACGAGAGGTGGCACCTGCTAATGAGCAAAGACAGCAAATTAAGACTTGTTCAGGATTACTTGTCTACTCACAAGGATAAAGACGTAGAGCCGATTTGGATACCTGCTGTGTGGAACGAGTGCCAATATGAACGTGTTCTCTTCGCCAAAGAGGGTGAAATTTGTGTACACCCGTATGATTTTATGACGGAGCACTTCAAGTATTTGGACAAGCTTTCGTGGAGGCATTTGCTCAAGGAGCGCACGAATCTGGACGACAGTGCTATCTATTCCGCGCTTGTCCGCTACTCAACAGCTTGGGATTACAATCATGATGGAACAACAGAGTCTGGTACTTTTTTGCGGTTCTGTATTCTTCTGCCGCTGCTGAAAAGGATGGGTATCAATATTTTGTACATGCTTCCGGTTAACCAGTATAGCACGTTGAACCTGAAGGGAGACATCGGATCGCCTTATGCCGTGCAATCGTTATTCCACCTGGACCAGAACCTGCATGACAGCCTGCTCGACGGTATGGACAACTTCACCATTCACGATGAGCTTGGCGCTCTGGTAGAAGCTTGCCATTTGCTTGATATTAAGACCGTTGTCGATTTCATTCCGCGCGTAACAGCGAAAAACAGTGAGTTCATAGCCGAGCATCCGGATTGGGTGTATTGGATCAAGACTGATGCTCTCGAGGGCTTTGCACCGCCTTCGATTCCAGAGCTTGGTTTTTTTGAGGAATGTACGCCTGACAAGCTGGAGCTGGTCTATCGAAGCCAAGAGACTGAAGCGTTTCTTCGGAAGTTTTCACAGCCGCCAAACGAACTGAATCCAGTCATTTGGCAGCAGTTAAGAGAAAGGGCTGCCAGAACCGGAGAAGAAATACTGACCTTGGTGGAGCAAGAACTGGGGATAACGACTTCTCCGGCGCATTCTGACTGGATTAATGATGTGCAACCGATATGGACAGACATTACGTTCTTGCGTCTCTATAAGGATTTCTCTCCGCAAGTGAGACATCTTATACGTCCGGATCAAGCGCCATTTGTGCTGTTCGATACCATTAAATGCAATGACTACCCGGGAGAAGAACCCAATCTGGAGCTGTGGGATGTTCTGGAGCAGGCAGTACGGTTTAATCTCGAAACGTATGGCATTGACGGCTTCCGGATTGACATCGGACATGTGCTTCCGACTCAGCTGCTTACCCGTATTTTTGACACGATAAAAGAGATAAATCCGAATGCCATATTGATCAGCGAAGACTTGTTTAACCGCAATCACAAGAAAGCGGCCAGCACCGGCTACAATATTATGCTTGGCAGCGGATGGAATGTCATGACGCAAATGACAAAGGATAATCTGGTTGCATACCTGGAGGAACTGCCTGAGTTAAATATCCATGTGTTTGCCTGTGCAGAAACGGCAGATACGCCCCGGATCACGAGCCGGGGCGGCGTAGAGGTTGCCCGTATGACCGCGGTATTTAATCAATTTCTTCCGAACGCGATTCCATACGTGACAACCGGTTATGAAATGAACGAAGAGCAGCCATTGAACTGCGGCCTTGGAGACAATACGAACGGAGGCGACATCCCGCGCGCATTTTTTAATGTCCTGCAGATTAATTGGACGAATCCTGCACCGCTTCTGCCACTGCTGGCTGAGCTAAGTGACTTCAAAAAAGACTGGCTCGAGCTGGTCAAGCCAGAGAATTTCTTCGTGGCTGAATCACCGGAGGGTACCGTGCTCTACGGATACATGCGTGGGGATCTAACGATGCTGTGCTGCTTTAATTTGAATGCTGATGCTTGCTCTGAAATCGATTTGATGGCTGCCGTCCCTGGCCGCGGTCCAATGACTGTGGCACTGGATAGCTCCTTAACTACCGGCAATATAGGTCAGTCGTTAGACCACTTGCTGCTTGCACCCAATCAGGCAGTGGTGCTTGTCAGCAACAATAGTCAATTAAAGGAGAGAGGCTGCTATGCAGAGGAACAACAAAGAACTCGTCTTATGGCATGAATTTGATGGTCCGGGGGATACCTCGATTGAAGTGCTGGAGGGAATTTGCAAGCTGTACACGGAGCGCTTCGGTATACAGGTGACCCCACAAGTGATGAACATTACGGAGCTCATTGCGGGTCTGAACCGAATTAAGGACACCTGTCAGGGTCCGCAGCTGGCAATGGTTCCTGCTGACATGTCCTCCTATGTCGGGAACGGGCTGTACTCCGAAGTGCCGGGCGGGCTGTTTGCCGATGTGCTCACTGAAGGTGCTCTTTCAACAATGCAGGTAAATGGTGTTCAGTATGGTGTACCGGTATTGCGGGGCAACCACTTGGTTGTCTATTACAATACAGAAATTTATGCCAGTCCGCCGACGACATGGGACATATTCGAAGAGGCAGCGGAGCAGCTGTCTGCTCAGGACATTGTGCCCATCGGGGCGGATTTACAGCAGGGCTACTGGTTCATTCCGTTCCTCTCGGCATTTGGCGGTTGGCCTGTAGAGGCAGGCAAGCCGAATCTTGCCACCTCTGAAATGAAGCAGGCGCTTCATTTCATCCGCAACAAAATGGACCAAGGTGTACTCACCAGTCTCGACGGCTCAAACGGACTGCTTGAGCAGTTCATTGACGGTAAGGTCGGCGCTATTATTTGCGGCGAGTGGATTTATAACCATCTGGATAAGCATATGAAACATAAGCTTGGGGTTTGTCAGCTTCCAATCATTGCAGGCCGGCAATCGTTGTCTATGTCTTCATCCATCGGTCTGATTTACCCTAATCATTCGTTAGCATCGGAGGAACGGGACAACATCTTATCGTTCACGCGTTTTATGCTAAGCGAAGAATGCCAGTCGATGTGGGCGTTTCATGTACAGCGGATTCCGGCTCATGAGAAGGTGCAGAATCATCTGGCCGCTTCAGCTGTGCCTAACAAAAAAAAGATTTTGTCGCTTCTGGATCATGCGCGCCCGATGCCTAACGATTCATTTATGATCCATATCTGGGAGGCGCTCAGTGCGGGCCTGACCGAACTGCCTATGAGTAATCCGGAACAGGCGCTCCAAAAAATCGATCTGACAATCCAGAAATCTTTAAGCGCATTTCAAAGCCAATAAGAGACGGGGAGAAGCGAAATGAAAACTACTATATTCAGCCAAATTTCTATAGATGGAAAGCTAACGATGGGGGCAGGCAATTCGAGTAAGGAGCTATTTTCGTTGTTTTCCAGTCAAGATATCGAATTCATCCATCTATTCCGGGGCAATGTACAGGGGATTATGGTCGGGAAAAATACAATTCTGACGGACAATCCGTTTCTCACGAATCGATATGAGGCCAACAAAAATCCAATCCGCATCATTCCGACGAGTACTTTGGACATTCCGCTGGACAGCAATGTGCTCTCCGATCAGGGGAGGACGATTATCGTCACGACCGAGAAAGGGCGGGACGAGGAGAAAATGAGACTGATCCGGGAAAAAGGGAAGGAATGCCTCATCTGCGGCGAAGATAAAGTCGACTTCGTGGAGCTTGAGCGCCAGTTGGAGGAAAACTACGGCATTACCAGTCTGATGGTAGAAGGAGGAGGTTTTCTGAACTGGCATATTTTCAATCAGGACATCGTCGATGAAATCATTCTGATGCAGCTTCCGATCATCATAGGCGGCTCCACGAATATTACTTTAGTGGATGGAGACGGATATCAGGAATTGTGCTTTGCGAAAAAGTTCAAGGTTGTAGAAGTTCAGCCAAAAGATAATTACACGCTCATGCGCTACAAAAAAGTGATATGACCTCACACTAAGTCATAGACTTCGAATGGCTAGGGGAGCTGTAAATCGAGAATATGGGGGTTGTGTAGAATCTATGCCAGACAAGGACGATTTCTACAAAAGTGTATATAAAATCGCTGTGCCCGTTACGCTTCAAAGCTTGCTGATGGCACTGCTTAACCTAACGGATCAATTGATGGTGGGACAGCTAGGAGATGTGGCGATTGCCTCGGTCGGGATGTCTACGAAAATATACGGGATCATCGCGGTTGTATTGGCCGGTTTATCGACAGGGGTATCCATTTATGCTGCCCAGTTTTGGGGGAACAAAGATGCCAAAAGTGTATCTCAGGTGCTGGGTCTCGGGCTGATCGTCGGCTTTGCGTTCTCGTTCCTGTTCTCTGCGGCTGTCTTCATCGATTCACCGCTGTTTCTGAGCATGTTCACCACAGACGTGAATGTAATAGACGATGGTTACATTTTCTTGCGGGTGATGTCACTTGGATTCGTGCCTGTCATGCTCACAATGATGTATTCCGCGATTTTGCGCAGTACCGGGCATGCCAAATGGCCGATGTATGTAAGCTTAATAACAGTTGGTTTGAATATTATCCTGAATTACGTGCTTATTTTCGGTCACTTCGGCTCTCCTGAGTTTGGTCTGAAGGGCTCGGCTATGGCTACCCTTATTTCCAGGGTTTTCGAATGTTTGTTAATCATTGGTGCCGTATACCGGTATCGTTTGCCGGGAGCTGTTGGATTAAAGAACTTATTCATGATTCCTAAACCGCTCATCCGCAAGTTTTTTGGAACGACCTATCCGCTGCTGTTGACTGAATTGATCTGGGTATTGGGTGAAACGGCATATGCGATCATCTACAGCCGCATGGGAACGACAGAGATGACTGCGATGACCATTACATTCCCGCTGCAAGGGCTTTGCATCGGTTTGTTGTCCGGTCTGGCTAGTGCAGCCGGGGTAATGGTTGGCAACCGTTTAGGCGCGAACGAGACCGATATCGCACTCCGTCACGCCAAACGGTTCATTCGCCTTGGAATCATTATCTCTCTGATCGTCGGGGGCATTATTGCGGCAGGCTCGAAGCTGTATGTCTCTGCGTTCAACATCTCCGAAGATGCCAAACAAATGAGTATTTATATCGTTATCGTGTTCGCCGGATTTCTTTGGGTCAAAGTATCCAATATGATTATCGCCGGCGGCATTCTGAATAGCGGGGGAGACAGCAAGTTCGTGTTTGGCATGGAATCGACCGCAACGTGGCTTATAGGCGTCCCATCCGGGCTGCTGCTGTCGTACATTTGGAAGCAGCCTGTCTACCTTGTGTATCTCGTCATCTCTCTGGAGGAGGTTGTCCGTTTTGGCTTCGGCTATGCCCGGATTTACTCCCGCAAGTGGATGCGAAATTTAGTTAGCGATCTGAGTAAACTCGAAGTCTGATTTTTTACGGATAAAGGTCCTTGACAAATAAAGGTTGTTGCAGCTACTATAGCTGTGACAACTTGTTGAGGATGGGTGAGGTGTATGCCTAACGGATTTGATTATACAGAGCTGATTGGATTTCAGATTATCAAGGGCGAGGTGCTGATCAAGCGCAGGATGCTGGGCATTTTTATGGAGAAGGGCTACGACCTGACCTTTGAGCAATGGACAGTGCTGAATGTGCTGTATGCAGAGCCTGGAATCATTCAGAGCGAGATTGCGGCCAGAACCTTCAAGGACAAGACGAATGTTACGCGTATTCTGGATGTGCTTGCCAAGAAGGGGTATGTGGCCCGCGAAGCGCATGGCAAAGACCGCCGGAGCTATCAGATTTATCTGACAGCAGCGGGAAAAGAGATGTTTGCCGACCTTATTCCTCATGTGAACCAGTTAAATGAACTATTTAAGCAAGATATCCCGGGTGAGGAACTGGCGCAATTCATCCACACCTTAGAGAAAATTTGCCGGAACGCTCAATAAATTTTTTTGCCCAAATGGTTGTTATAGCTATTATATATATAACTATTAAATTTCAACCGCGAAAGGATTGGGTGATCATGACAGAGCTCACAATGAAGGAAAGATTCGCATTCCGGTTTGTTTTTAATGAAGAGAGAGTGTATCAGCACTGGTATGGCAGGTTTCTAATGTTCGGGACGGATTATGGAAGACTCCGAAGAGTGGTGGCGAGAATCGGCGATTGGCGCAAGTGGTGTGAGATCTGGACGGCGGAAGGAGATGAGGTGTACCGCACTGCGGAAAGGGCACTTGCGGAAGGCAGCCTGGGCAAATCCAGGGCTTTATTCCATGAAGCGGTAGCCTGCTACCATGCGGGTCAGCATATCTTTTTTATCGACAGCGTGCAGAAAGAAGCCACACAGGAAAAGGCAAGAAAAAGCTATGTCCGGGCGCTCTCTTTGTATAACGACACGGAGAAGCCTGTCCGGGTGGATATCCCGTATCGCGGAGTTTTCATCCCGGGTTATTTGCGGAAAGCAGACACGGAGGGCAGACCCCTTGTTATTTTTGTGAATGGCATGGATAACATTAAAGAAGCGGAAGGGCATCATTTCGGCTCGGTGTTTAGCGGGCAGGGTTTTAACTTTTTTACATTTGACGGACCGGGACAGGGGGAAATGTGGCGCTCGCTAAAATTTGACGCCCGGGATTACCATTCTGCGGTATCCGCGGTAATCGACTGGTTTGAACAGCAGCCGCCGAGCGGAATGGATCTCACAAGGATCGGCCTTGTCGGCTTCAGTCTGGGGGGATATCTGGCGCCTGAGGCGGCAGCCCGCGATTCGAGAGTGAAATGTACGGCCGGTAACAGCGGTCTGGTGTATATCGGCGGGTTGCGGGGGTTGAAGCAGCTGAATCCGATCTGGCAGCGGGGGGTTACCTATATGACGGGCTGCGAAACGCTGGAAGCAGCGCTCCCGCAGTTCAATTATGATATTGAAGAGGCTCCCGCCCTACGCTCACCGCTGCTCTTTTACCATGCGGGCCGTGATGAGGTGATGCCTTCGCCCAAGACGCATGCTGACAAAATGGTGGGCTGGGCCAAAGGGGAAACGACGCTGAATTATATGGAGGATGCGGAGCATTGCACCATGAATTATCTGGACGAAGTCTTCCCGGAAATGTTGGATTGGTTCAAAAAGCATCTGCGTATGTAGCTTGTACGGCGTAACTACAAAGAATTACAGAAAACAACTGTCTGCAATCCAGACAGTTGTTTTTTTACAAATGTTACTATTACTCTTAATGTCTGGCGAATAGTGTCCCTCTATACTTCAGTTGGGCAGCGAATAAGCTTGGATCAGAGAGGGAGCCCGCAAATCAGAAATAGGAGTGATAGGGAAATCATGAAAAAAAGATTCGCGAAACTTTTATCCATGGGTCTGCTGTTGTCCTTGCTCGTCCTGTTGCTTGCCGCTTGTGCCAACTCGGAAGCCAAAGCTGATGAAAAGAACGGTAATGCCGGGGCCAAAGAGCTGAGCTTAAGCGAAATTGAAGCCGAAGCTACCAAAGAAGGCACTGTGGTCAGTGTGGGCATGCCGGATTCGTGGGCCAACTGGAAGGATACCTGGAATGATATTACGGCCAAGTATGAAATTACACATACCGATACCGATATGTCGAGTGCCGAGGAAATTGCCAAGTTCGAAGCGGAAAAGGATAAGCCTACAGCCGATATTGGCGACGTGGGCATTGCCTTCGGTCCGGTTGCAGTGGATAAAGGCGTAACTCAGCCCTACAAAACCTCCCATTGGGACGAGATCCCGGATTGGGCCAAGGATAAGGACGGCAACTGGGTTGTGGGTTATCAAGGCAGTATTGCTTTTCTGACCAATACCAAGCTGGTGGCCGATCCGCCGAAGAGCTGGGAAGACCTGAAGAATGGCAAATACAAAATCATCGTGGGCGATGTGACCAAAGCGGCTCAGGCCCAAATGGCTGTGCTGGCTGCAGCGATTGCCTTTGGCGGAGATGAGTCGAACATTGAACCGGGGATTGCCTTCTTTGAAGACCTGGCGAAAAAAGGCCGGCTCTCCAATGCTGAGGCTTCACTTGCCAATATCGAGAAGGGCGAAGTGGAAGTGACGCTGCTGTGGGATTTCAACGCGCTGAACTATAAGGACCAGATCGACAAAAACGGTTTTGACGTCGCGATTCCGAAGGAAGGCAGTGTGGTAAGCGGCTATGCGACGGTCATCAACAAATGGGCTCCACATCCCAATGCGGCCAAGCTGACGCGTGAGTATATTCTCAGCGACGAAGGGCAGATCAATCTTGCTAAAGGCTATGCCCGTCCGATCCGCGACAGCGTGAAGCTGCCGGAGGATGTTGCCGCGAAGCTGCTGCCTAAAGCGGAATACGCCAATGTGAAGCCGGTTGGGGACTATAAAGTGTGGGAAAAAACCGCGAAGAGCCTTCCCCAGCTGTGGCAGGAACGCGTGCTTGTGCATTTGAACTAACCGTCTTTATAATCAGTTTTCATACAAGAGATATGGGGGCGCCTGAGCTGTATGCCTAAGGCGCCCGCTTGCTTATTCTTCACGAAAGGAGCGTGCAGGATGAAACAGAGACAACGCGGCCTGATACTGGCCCTGGCTCCGTTTGTGCTGATGGTGCTGGCCTTTCAGGTGGTGCCCGTCTTCTCCATGCTGTCGGGCAGCTTCCGCAGCGCGGACGAAGCGGGTTTCACCCTGGGCAACTACCGGCATGCGCTGAGCAGCGCCTACTATATGCAGGCGATCAAGAACAGCCTGCTGATCTCCGTCCTCTCCAGCCTGATCGGGGTGGGTGTAGGGCTTCTATGTGCATACTGTATTACCCGCTTTGCACCTGCGGTACGGGACCGGCTGCTGATGCTGTCCAATATGACCTCGAACTTTGCCGGGGTTCCGCTGGCTTTTGCCTACATTATTCTGCTTGGCAACAATGGCGTGTTCACGCTGCTGTTCAAACAGTGGGGCTGGAGCGTATTTGGCGGATTTAACTTGTACAGCTGGTCCGGTCTGATTCTAGTGTACGTCTATTTCCAGATTCCGCTGGCCTTATTGCTGATGTATCCGGCGTTCTATGGCATCCGGGAGCAGTGGAGAGAGGCGGCTGCCCTGCTTGGGGCAGGGCCCTGGCAATTCTGGAAGACAGTCGGTCTGCCGGTGTTGTCTCCGGCGATCTTCGGCACACTCGGCATTCTCTTCGCTAATGCGATGGGCGCTTACGCCACTGCTTACGCGCTGGTTGGGGGGAACTACAACCTGCTCGCCGTTCGCATCGGCTCATTGGTCGCCGGCGATGTGGTGACCCAGCCGGAGATGGGCAGTACACTCGCGGTTCTGCTTGCACTAAGTACGCTGCTGGCTGTGTTCCTAAATCAGCGGATGGTGCGGCGGATGGAAGGATTCGGCGGCAGAAGTCCTGCCAGGCGGGAGCGCAGCAGCGGACGATCCAACCGGCGCTGGCCAGCAGTCCGTGAGGAGGCGGGACAATGAATACGCGCAAAGCGGGCTTCGCCCCGCGCACCTTCATGCTCCTGCTCATGGTCTATTTGCTGCTGCCACTGCTGGCAACGGGATTATATGCTTTTGCCCAGGATTGGCAGAATACGCTGCTGCCCCGCAGCTGGACACTTAGCTGGTTCGGTGACATGTTCCGGGATATCCGTTTTCTGGAGGCGCTGTGGACTTCGTTGTATCTGTGCATCATCAGTGTGCTGCTCAGTCTTGCCGTGATGCTGCCGGCTGTTTTTGTCATTACGGTTTATTTTCCGCGCTGGGAGAGCTTCATGAAGGGGATTGTTGTTCTGCCTTACGCTGTGCCGGGAGTTGTGGCGGCTGTAGGTCTGATCCGCACCTATTCCTCTGGCCCATTTGACATTTCGGGTACTGCTTATTTGCTGGTCGGGGCATATTTCGTGGTCATCCTGCCGTATATGTATCAGGGCATCCGCAACAGCCTGCTGAGCGTATCGGCCGTAGAGCTGCTGAATGCCGCCGAGCTGCTTGGGGCCAGGAGACGGACTGCGTTTGTAAATGTGATTCTGCCGAATATCTGGCCGGGGGTCATGGTCTCCGCGCTGCTGTCCTTCTCCGTGCTATTTGGGGAGTTCGTGCTGACGAATATGCTGGTGGGAGGCCATATCCAGACGATTCAGGTTTATTTGTACCAGCGGGTGGGGGAAAGCGGACATTTGGCCAGCGCAATTGCCATTTCCTATTTTGTATTTATTCTGCTGCTGTCGGCCGTGCTGATGAAGCTTGGCTTGAAGATTAAAGGACAGGCGAAGTAAGGTCTAGCGGCCGGAGGTCCACAATAAGGAGGATAAAGGAATGGAAGATTATCTGAAGCTGGAGGGTGTCCGCAAAAGCTTTGGTGATGCGCCTGTGCTGGCTGGAGTGGATCTGAAAATCGCAGAGGGGGAGCTGATCACGCTGCTGGGCCCTTCCGGCTGCGGCAAAAGCACGCTCCTGCGCTGCATCGCCGGGCTGACCGAGCTGGACAGCGGCAGCATTGTGCTCGCGGACAAGGAGCTGACGAAGCTGCCGCCGCGCAGCAGAGATGTGGGCATGGTGTTCCAATCCTATGCGCTGTTCCCCAATCTGACCGTCATCCAGAATGTGGAATATGGAATGCGCATGCGCGGCGTTGCACCGGCGGCGCGGCGCAGCCGGTGCGAAGAGCTGCTGGCGCTGGTCGATCTCGAAGACAAGCGCGATGTCTATCCGCAGGCGCTGTCCGGCGGACAGCAGCAGCGGGTGGCACTGGCGCGCTCACTGGCCGTCCAGCCGAAGCTGCTGCTGCTGGACGAACCGCTAAGCGCGCTCGACGCCAAAATCCGCAAGAATCTGCGCGCGGAAATCCGCGATATCCAGCGGCGGCTGGGCATGACGACGCTGTTCGTCACCCACGACCAGGAGGAAGCGCTGATCCTCTCGGACCGGATCTGTATCATGAACCAGGGGCGCATGGTGCAGGAAGGTTCCCCGGAGCAGCTGTACACAGCGCCCCGCACAGAATTCGCAGCCCGGTTCATGGGCAGCTATAACGTATTCAACCGGGCGGAGGCACTCGCGTTGTTCCGCAGGATCGACAGCCGCTCCGACCGTTTCGCGATCCGCCCCGAGGCGGTAACACTGCTGCCGGAAGGAGAGGCGATCCAGGATGATGCGGATGGCATGGTGGATGTACGCGGACAGGTTCAGGCCGTGTCGATTCTGGGCAATATCATCCGCGCCACGGTCATGGCAGAGGGGATCAGTCTGACCGTAGACCTGCTGAATGACGGCCGCTGGCTGCGGGTTCGGGAAGGGGATCATGTGACCCTGTTGCTTGATCCCTCCCAGCTGCTGCATCTGGAGCAGGAGGGGGCGTAGAGGCGGGGATATAAGTCCTGACTCCAAGGCTTAGCGTCGATGCTTTCGCTGGAATGGAAGTTTGCTATGTGTATCGCTCAACGTTCTTAAATTATGATTACTTATCGTTGATATACAAATTCATGTGGAAAAACTACCACTAATCAGCTGGAATTACGATATCACAGCACTGAAGTGGAAAAAGTAAAACTAAAAATCTACTTTCAGCCCGAATTATCCATGTTAACCAATATTAAGTGTACAAATTCCAACTAATACTAGTATTTATACGATTTATCGGAAATTAAATGTATAAATTCCAACTAACCTCCGTCGTGCATACGTGAGCCAGTCTTTTCGTTCAGCATAAACGATATAGAGTTGATTTAGAATCGATCTCTGTGAATCGAAAGAATCTCTGTAGGAACAGAGAATTCATTGGGTAGCATATTCGAATTCTTAAGTTCGGCTTATACACCATCAAGCAGCGGGCATGTGCGGGGAGGCGGAGGAGTGCCCGTCTGCTTTCACTTCTTTCACTTCTTTCACTTCTTTCACTTCTTTCACTTCTTTCACTTCTTCTACTTCTTCTAATCCTTTCTATGCGAACCTGTTCTGCCTGAATTGCCATGACTGTTGCCCGTCCGTCGTGCTGTTCACTCCCCGTTCTTGATCTTCGGCCCGCCTATTCTCTCTCCATTATCCCGACCCTTGCCCCGTCCAGCGAACCTCCCGTGTGACCATATTCATGCTATAATGGGAAGGCATTGTAGAGGGATTTACAGGAAGGAGCAGTACCCTTATGGAAGCAACCGCACAAGAGGTAGCGGAGTGGATGGTCAAGGAGATCCGTTTTACGGGAACTCTGTACCAGACCGCTGCGATTGAATATGTGAAGGCTAATTTTGGCGAGCAGTTTGTATTTGTGAATGAGAACGGGAATGCTTCGTTGTCCAAGGATGTGAAGAAGGCCTTCCGCAAGCTGCACGGCGGAAGAATTGCCTGGGACCGTGACGGATTCCTGTGGGCCTGGACCTGAAATATGCCCCCGGGCCAGCTATGACGCTGCTGACCGTTGAAGCCCTTTCTGCTTGTCCAGTAGAAGAAGTATAGAAGCTGACTATAAACCACATGCGGGGCATCCCCTGAATGTGGTTTTTTCTATGTCTAAATCCCTAAAAAAGGAAAAAATAGAACATCTTAATTCTACAGGAATAAATTCCGATAATGATAGAGTCCTGTACATCGAAAGTCACAAATACATAAGGGTAAAGGGACAGAAAACCGAGTTTGGAACAAAGGCAAATCCGTACGAAAGTCGGAGACGCAAAGCCACGGGCCTACTTCATCCGGGAAGGATGTTAGGGTAGCCGGGCCGCTCAAGGCACTTGGTTTTTTGGTGTGCCTACAAATAGCGCTGGGGGAGAGAAGTGAATGAGGTTGGAAAGGGAAATAAAGTTGTCGCGGCCCCTTGTGGCCGCAGTGGCGGTGGTGTGTATGCTTGGGGGCCTGTTAAGCGGTGAGCTCAGCTTGAAGCAGGTTTCGGCAGCCGGGACAGATCCGGGCAGAACGGACTATAGTGTATCCGGTGACCGGATCGTATGGCTGGAAGCAGATGCGGGCGGGGTCAGACAGGTGTACTCGCTGAATCAATCCAGTGGTGCGGATACGGTACTTACGACGAGCTCATCCGCCAAGGATGCCCCTTCTGTGGGCGGCAATATTGCCGTGTGGGCAGACAAGGGAACGGAGCAGGAATCTTCCCTGAACTGGGATATCTACTCTGCAAATCTTGCAACAGGCACCCGCATCAAGCTTAACAAGCAGTCCGGTCAATACGGGAATCCGACTACGGATGGAGTTGGCGTGGTCTGGTACGAGCGCAAAAATTACGGCAGCATGATCTATCATGACCTGGCTACGGGGGTTGAAGCCGACCTCGGCGAAGGACGGTTCCCGGTACTGGCCGGTGGCGAAGTGGTGTATAAGAATGCCCGTGACGGGGGCCTCAGTCTGCTGGATTTAAGCAGTGGAGTCACGCGTGCGCTTGTTAGTCTGGGCGGAGCGAATTACGTGGACTGGTTTGTTTTTAACGGGAGCCATGTGCTGTTTAAGCAAAAGAACGGCGCCTCTGAGAGTAAATATGTGCTTCTGAATATCAAAGATCTGACGGCACAGCCTGTGGATCTCACGGAGATGAAGCCTGGAGGAACAGAGTATGCCTTCATGTCCATAGGCGGAGGACAGGCCGTTTTTCAAGAGGATGTAAATGGTGTTGTCACCCTGAAGCAAGTAAACCTCTCAACCTATGCGGTACACCCGCTGTCAGCGTTAGAGGCAGGGGCTAAGCTGATTGGTATAAGCGGCGATAAGCTGTTGTACAGCAAGAAGAATGACTACATAGAATCGATTAACTTGCAAGAAGGATCAACTCCTCCAAGTCCGGGAACGGCTCCATCCCCAGGTTCAACCCCAAATCCGGGTTCTACTCCAAATCCAGGTACAGCCCCGAATCCAGGTTCTACTCCTGAAGTGAAGATCCCTATAGTAACCGGAGCCAAGGATACTCAGGTTATCGGCAGTGCCGGCGGTATCTTGTCTGTACTGAATGGCTGGGCGCGGTTGGAGATTTCAGCAGGAACCTTCAAGGACAATACCACTGTAAGCTTGGCCCAGGCGGAGCTGGAGACACAGGCACTGCTCGACGCAAACGGCAAAAAACTGCTGAAGGCAGGTTCCGCCTGGCAGATACAAGCGAGTTCTCCATTCCTGATCCCGGCCAAGCTGGCGGTTCAATATCCCAAGGAAGAGCTTTGGACGACAAGTCGTGAGAAGCTTGGAATCTACAGCTACAATCCGGCAAAAGGCAACTGGACCTATATCGGCGGAGTGACTGCAGCGGAGAATGGATTTGTGCAGGCCAAGATTACAGCCTCCGGACTGTATGCGGTTATGCTGCGCGATATTGATTTCACAGATTTGTCAGGCCATTGGGCACAGCAACAGGTAGAAGTACTCGCAGCAAGAGGAATTGTGAACGGGATGAACGGAACCAACTATGCGCCAAAAGGTATTCTGACCCGGGCGGAATTCACGAAGCTGCTGGCAACAGCTCTTCAGTTGCAGCCGGTGCAGCCGGGTACGGCGACCTTCCGTGATGTCCCTGTGGCGAGCTGGTCTTACCCTTATGTGGAGGCGGCAGCCAAGGCCGGAATCGTAACCGGAGAAGCTGGACTTTTTCATGGCAATGATCCGCTTACCCGTGAACAGATGATGGTGATGCTGATGCGGGCGATTGACAGCAATACGGGCAACAAGGCTTCTGCTGCGGATGCGGTCAAGCGTGAGGCTGGACTCTCCGGATTCAAGGATAAGGACAGCATTAGCGCATGGGCACGGGAATCTGTAGCTGCTGCAGTCGAGAAGAAGCTGGTGCAGGGCAGCGGAGAGTTTTTGAAGCCTAAGGATTCATCCACGAGAGCCGAGGCGGCAGTCATTATGTACAAGCTGCTGGCCGAGTTGAAATTACTCTAACTTATAACGGATAGGAGATCAGTCTATGACATTTCGAAAGATAACAAGGAAGTGGCGCAGCAGCATGAAAACACGTGTGAACCTTATGCTTGCGCTGCTGCTGGTCCTCTCTTACATCCCGGTTCTTCCGGGACTTACCAAGCTCACATCGTCAGCCTTTGCGGCGACCAACATGCGAATTGAGCCCAGTGAGCTGAGCCCGGGACCCGGTAAAAGTGTTGAAATCTCGTTCAGCTTCAATGCGGCGGACGACGGCCAGGAGTCTCACAAGACCAACATCAACCTGTGTACTCCGCAAAAAGACGGCTCGGCCCCGCTCCTGGGGGATCTGATTACGAGCGGAGATTATCAAACGAAACAGAACGGTCAATACATCGTTCACAAATATCAGTGGGATGGCAAGATTGGAGGCGTACCGCTGGAGGAAGGGCGCTATAACGTCTGCATCTCCCCTGCCGAATATAACGGAGTTGGCGTATACTACGGGCAAATTGCCAGCTTCGAAATTCTTGGCGGCGACGAAGTAGCGCCTCCGGCAGCATTGCAGATCAAACCTGCTGCCTCCGGACAATCTGTGGTATCCGGGACTGCTGAACCAGGAACCCTGCTTGAATTAGAGCTCTACTATCCATCCGTTAGGGAGGAAAAGCTGTTCTCCAATATTGCAGTCAACAACGCAGGACAATGGAGCCAGCAGATCGGGATCACACCGGGTGAAGCCGCGCATATCACGGCGAGAGCGAAGAAAGACGGCAAGCTCTCAGGGTATTCGGAGCCGCTTGCGGTGCTGCGTGCGCCTATTCCTGCTTTTTCAATCAGCTGGGAAGCCCTGGCGGCTTATTACTATAAGCTGGATACGGTGCAAGCCATGAAGGAGAAGGCAAAGGATATTGCCGTATTGAACCTGTCTGCAACCTCGGCGGGAACAATCAGCGGGTTAACCTCCGTTTTGCTGACTGATCCGCAGACGACCCGGGCTATTGCCAGCGGGGATCTGACGCAATTTACGGAAGCAGCCATTCATGACCGGCTGCGGATCGTGAACCCGTCGGGACAGGCGCCGGTTGATCCGGCCCGGGGTGATTTTGTCTACTCGACAGATTCAATTACATTGCAAGCATTGATGCCGCTGCAATTCGGGTTGAGCTATTTAAGCCGTGACCCGTTCACAGGTGTCGCTGGACTTGGCTGGCATCACAGCTATGAATGGAAACTGAACCCGCTGAGCGGCGGCAAGGTGGAGGTCATGAGCCCGGACGGTTCGCTTTTTGAATATGTGCCGTTGTCCGGAGGAGCGTATCTGACCCCGCGCGGGACCGACTGGACGCTAAGTGCGCCATCTGCCGGGACCTATACCCTCACATCGCCTCAAGGCGATGGTTACCGCTTCAATGCTGAGGGACTGCTGCAATCGGTCACGGACTTGAATGGAAATAAAATCACTTTTTCATATCAGGGAACGAAGCTGGAGGCGGTCAGTACAGCCGGGGCATCCCTAAGTCTAAGCTATGATGGAGCAGGCAAGCTGATTGCTGTAAGTGACCCGGCCAGCCGGCAAATGTCATTTCATTACGATACGGCAAGTGGGGATCTGACCTCGATTACGGATGTGGACGGAGCCACAACCAAGCTTACCTATGATAACAGCCATCATGTGCTCAACGTAACGGATGCCAAGGGTTCTGCGACGATGGGCGTAGCCTATGATGACCATCAGCGTGTGACCAGCTTTACCGATTTTTACGGGAATACGAGTTCTTCGAGTTATGAAGGGCGCGTGGCCCCAGTGGTTCGGGGCGAAGAGCCTGATGACGGTCAGACAGGGATAGACCCTGCGAACGGACGGGATATTCCGGACTCGGATGAAGTGATTTTGTCAGGTACGATGAACAATCTCGCCCATGCACCGGCATACAAGAACGTTGAAGGGCTGAAGCCGCTCATAGCCGATTATTTAACGGGCAGCATCGGAACCAACGACAGCAAAAGGGATGCCTTCATTGCTTCTGCGGTTGCTGCTCCGGGCGGTATTCCTGCGGTCCAACAAGTTATTGCGGCGAGCAATGCATCCCCGGCTGTGATCAGCACAGGCCAGCTGAATGTGGAGGAGAGCGTTACCTTCGGATCGCCCAGTAAGCCCGTAGTCCTGATCGTGGACGGGATGAATACGAATAAGGATATCACAGTACGCGTGTACGGCACATTGGTTCTGAAGCAGGGACTGAACGCCAACACCAAGCTTGCACTCGACGTGCAGAAGGTTCAAGGTTTATACGGCAATCTGTGGTCCGGGGGAACGATTCATCTCAACAATGATTCTTCCGTAACTGTGGGGGATACGCTGCAAACCGGCAGTCTGACCTACAACAGTGGCGGGCTGACCATAGAGGCGAAGCGGATTCTGATTGCGGGAGATTTGTCGATCAACACCCGCGTGGAGATGAACATTGCCCAGGAAATGGTCGTCGGCGGGATTGTGTCCAATAACCAGACCGCGAATTTGACGGTAACCGGCGGTGACTTATTCGTCCGTGACAATGTCAGTGTTAATAATAATCTGAATGTGCAGACTGGCGGGCTATTCGTTCTTGGCGGAGATATGACCCCGAACCAGACCCCTATCGTTCATACGGGTGTAGGGACAGGCCAGACGATTTTGACCTATTCACAAAGCGGAGCCAGCAGTGCAAACGGAGCCAATGGAGCGAACGGTGCCAGTGGTACCAGCAGTGCCAATGGAGCCGACAGAGCCAGTTCCGGACATGCTACTGCGGCAAGTACTGCCGGATTAGCCTCTTCGATTGCCACTACGGCAAACAAGACCACATGGACCAATGCGCTGCATCAAGATACAGCTTATGTATGGAACAACAATTTCAAGGTTGCACAGCGCCAGGCGGCGAATGGAGCCATCGTTAAATACAGCTATGATAGCAGTGACCAGGTAACAGCCATTACGGATGCTAACGGCAACAAAGGGAAATTGGCCTACGACGAGCGCGGAAATGTAACGCAGAGGACGGATGAGAGCGGTTATTCCACACTCACACGTTATAATGCCTTGAACCGTCCGGTTGAGGAGATCGATGCTCTCGGCAACCGCTCCGCGTATGCTTACGATACGGCAGGCAACCTGGTCAAAAGTACGGACGCCCTTGGCCACGCAGTCGCCATTGCCTGGGACAGCAAGGGGGTTCCTCTCTCCGTGACCGATGCGGAAGGGCATACCACGGCTTACACCAACGATGCCGACGGATTCGCCAAGGAGATCAAGGACCCAAGCGGCTACACGACCATTATTGAACGTGATACCCTGCACCGGACCACTCAGATCAAGGATGCGGAAGGCAAACTGCAGGCCGTTGAATATGACAAGAAAGACCGTGGGGTTACTGTCACCAATGCACTGGACCAGACGAGCAACGTCACGTATGACGCCAATGGCAATCCGGTGGAGCAGACAGATGCAGCTGGAACCAAGAAGGTTAGCAACTATAATGTGTACCGTCTGAGCGGCACAGAGGACGCACTCCATAACAGTACCAGCCAGACCTACGATGCGCTTGGCCGTGTCAAAGAAGTGAAGGACGAAGCCGGAGCCGTTACGGCTTACAGCTACGACAGTGTCGGACAGCTGGAGAAAGTTACTGATGCTGAAGGCCAGGCGAGCAAATATACCTATGACGATAACGGAAACATGCTTACCCAGAAGGATGCAAAGGGTAACATTACCTCCTATACGTATGGTAAGCGCAATGAACTGCTGAGCGTAACCGATCCGCTTGGGGCCAAGACCCGTTACCGCTACGATGCGGCAGGCCATACCATCAAAGAGACGGATGCGCTGGGCAACAGCACTTACTATGACTATAATGCGCTTGGACAACTGGTGAAGGAAACGGATGCGCTGGGTGCAGTAACCGAATACCAGTATGACAAGAACGGCAACCAGGTCGCTGTCACCGACCCTAATCATTCGGTCTGGACGACCAAATACGACAGCCGGGGACTGGATGCCGGAACCATCAATCCGCTGAATGAAGAAACGACAGTCACCCGCAATGACCGCGGACTAATGACTGAATTTACAGATGCGGCGGGACAAAAGACTTCTTACGAATACGATGCGCTGGGACGCAGCACACAGGTGCGCAATGCCCTTGGGTATGAAACCTCCTATACCTATGACGCCCAAGGCAACATAGAGAAGATCGTGGATGCCAATCATCATGAGACGGCCTTTACGTATGATCCGCTCGGCCGCTTGACGGAAGTGAAGAATGCAGAGGGCAGTACTACTAAGTACGCCTACGACGCCTCCGGCAACCTGCTGGACAAAACCAATGCGCTGGGAGCGGTGACCTCCTACCAGTACGATGCACTCAATCGGGTCATTGAATCAGTGAATCCGCTGCAGGAGAAGACGACCCTTGCCTATGATGCCAACGGCAATCTGCAGAAGATCACAGAACCGGACAGCAATACAACCGTGTATGCCTATAATAAGGGCAATCAGGTGGAGCAGATTAAATATGGCAGCAATCTTACGGTAAAATATGAATATGACCTCGCGGGACGCCGTACCCTCATGACAGATAGTACCGGGAATACGCGGTATACCTATGACGCACTGAACCGGCCAACGTCAGTCATTGATCCGCGCGGCAATAACGTGCGTTATGAATGGACGGCAACCGGACAGCGCAGCCGGATCATCTACCCGGATAACACCGTGGTCAGCTATGACTATGATAAGTTAGACCGGATCAAGCAGGTGACGGATGCTCAGAACCAGATCACCAGCTATCAATATGATGCGGGCGGCCGACTGACAGAGAAGCTGCTGCCGAACAGCGGGAAGAGTACCTATAGCTATGACGGCGTGGGGCAATTGCTGGAGATGAAGCATACGGCGCCGGGCGGCGGGCTGTTGGAGCAGCTAACCTATGTCTATGATCCGGCTGGCAACAAAACACGCACGGAGCGTCTGGAAGGCGGAAGTGATGAGGATAATCCGAGCGGAGCTCAGCGTCCGGCAGATATCTCAGACTACGCTTACGATGCGCTGAACCAACTGGTGCAGGTGCAGAAGCAGAATGGCTCCAAGGTCGTATACTCCTACGATACCGTGGGCAACCGGTTAGGGAAAGAAGCCACAGAGGCCGGAAGTACCGCCATGGAGAGCTATACCTACGATGCAGCGAACAAGCTGACCCATTTTGAAAAAGGCAGCGACTATAAGGACTACACCTACGATAAGCGAGGCAATCTGCTGGAAGTGAGCGGGATCGACAGCGAATCGGCTTTGAAGCTGTTCACGGCGCAGGCGAATGCGCAGAAGATTTCAGTACCGGACAGTGTTTACTCGGATACAAAGAGACTGGAAGCGGGCAAGAATGCAGGTGCAGATGCTGGAGCAGTCACAGCTACAGATGCAGTCACAACTACAGGTACTGTCAAAACGACAGATGCATTGTCTGGGCTGTTAGATCCGTTGTCAACGATTGCAGGTCCTTCCGGGAGTCCTGCGGGAACACTTTCACCAGATGCTGCCGAAGCTTCATTATCCAGCTTACCGGATGCGAAGCTTGATACAGGAGTTACGGACGAGGTTTACGGGGCAGACAAAGCTCTTAACCCTGAAGCGATGCTGAAGGCTGCACTGGCCGCAGGCCCGCAAGTGCTGGAGAGCAACCGCTGGGATGCCTCTAACCGCCTGATCGGGAACACCAAAATGAGTGGCGATATCACCACATATCAGTACGACGGTGACGGCAACCGGGTCAGCATGCGGACCACCCTCGGAGACGGTGCGATTCAAGATGCGTACCTGCCAGGGAATCCTGCCGGCAACCGGGATGGCTGGGAGCCGCAATATAAGAAGCGGCAGCTGGACATTTATTTTACCAATGACATCACCATGGGCATTCCGCAGCCTTTGACCGCAAGCGGAGCAGACGGCCAGAACTGGAAGCAATCCTATGTGTACGGAGCCGGTGAAGAACGGATCAGCATGAGCTATCTGGTAAGCGGAGACGCGAACAACGATTGGGAGCCGACCGCCGGAGCCAGCGGAGCTAGTGCTGTGTCTGCTGCGTCGAAGACCCTCTTTTACCTGAGTGATGCACAGGGCAGCGTCATCGGTCTGGAGGGCCAGAACGGCAGCATGTCCGCACGGTACCGCTACGACGAATTCGGCGTCAGCGAAGCCCCGGAGAAATTCGATCTGAACTGGTCGGGGCCGGATAACTTGTTCGGGTACACGAGCCTTGGCTATGATTACTACAGCGGGTACTCTCATGCGCAGGCGCGGGATTTTGACTCTAGCATTGGGCGGTTTATAAATGAGGATACGTATGAAGGGCAGATTGATAATCCGCTGAGTTTGAATTTGTATACGTATGTGCAGAATAATCCGTTGAGGTATACGGATCCTAGTGGGCATGAAGCATTACCAAAATCAGTTGAAGAGATCATCAGGGATTTTAAGGTTATAACAGGCGGAGCAGGGAAAGAAATTAAAAAAAGTCGCAGAATTGGTTTGGCGGCTACCGTTGTTGCAACCTTTATCGGTGCATTATTTGCTGCAACACCTGCAGGTGAAGATCAGGAATATATAAATACGAAGGTTGCTGAGAGTTTAAATATCTCTGTTTTAAGTTTAGAAGAAGCAGAGGATATTAAAAAGAATACATCGAAAAATATAGTGTTCAGATCGCTTACTCCCTATGATGTTGGTAACTTAGTAGCTGGCAGAGGTATTCTTTCCAAACATACCCCTCCCCACCGAGAATGGTCTTTACTTGAACATATATTAGACGGAGGCAAGAAAGAAGGTGGAAAAGATATATCTATGGGATTTGATCCTTGGATAGCTACAACTAGAGAATTGAGAATAGCTAATGGGCGATTTAAAGGAGAGCATGGAATTGTTTTGATTGATTTAAATAAAGTTAGTTCAATTAAAAAATCAGCACAATATGAATTTATGGGAGTATATGAACCATTTGGTACCGAATATGCAGCTGAAATGGCGGAGAATGATAGTGAAGTATCAGTTTATAAATACATTCCAAGAAGTGCGATAGTGGGGTGGATTCCATGACAAATGAAGCTGAATTAAGGAAGGAAATATCATCGATTGTTCATAAAATTCTTATTTTGATGAGGAAAGACAGAAATATACCAAATGGAGAAATATTAATGTTGATTGATTATTTAGAGGATTTAAAAAAACACACTAGAGGAAGAGATGATATATCTAAAAAATTGGCATATGAATTATTTTATCTATATACAACTGTTATTAGCCAAATATCGTCCAATAAAGATGAGGACACCAGCATTGTTACAGAATTATATATGAGAATTACTTCAGTTTTCAATGATGGCCTTTATCAATAAAATAATGACCACATTAGAGGAAGCTTTCATGTGGTCATTATTTCTTGGCAGAGAAACAACCTCGCTGGCAAGAAAAACGTCATCGGCCTGGAAGGCCAGGACGGCAGCGTGTCCGCACGGTACCGCTACGACGAATTCGGCGTAGCCGAAGAGCCTGAGAAATTCGATCTGAACTGGTCCGGCCCGGACAACTTGTTCGGCTACACCAGCCTGGGCTATGATTACTACAGCGGATACTCCCATGCACAGGCGCGGGATTTTGACTCGAGTATGGGACGGTTTATAAATGAGGATACGTATGAAGGGGAACTGACAAATCCGCTGAGCTTGAATTTGTATACGTATGTGGAGAATAATCCTTTGCGGTATACGGACCCTAGCGGGAACAAGCCATGGGAGCCTTATGATGTAAACGAACTTAGGTTCTTACTGAATGATGCAATTGGGAAAAACCTCAATAAAGGAAGCAAACTGTATCAGGCATATCATGATAAAATATGGGAACGGTACGGCTTTGCATCCATTTTGAAAACCAACCGGTACAATTACTTGTTTGGTTTATTGACAGGAACAAGTGCGTATAAGAACAGTGCCGGAAATGCAAGCTGGGCAAGAGAAGAGTTAATCTGTGAATTTTTTGATGCAAATTTGTCAGGGTATATTGCATCTATGGCAATGGATGGGGTAACTCATGTAAGTACCGTTAAGATAAAAAACCCTACGGTGACGGATAGTGAGGCGGTTGTTCCTAAGGGGACGGGAAAACTTACAATTCCTCAAGGGGTGACCAGTGAACAATTCAACAATGCTTCATCAATAATAAGACAAAAAGTAGGCTCTATAAGCGATGATATTGTTGTTCAAGGAAGTAGAGCCAATGGTACTGCAAGACCTGATTCGGACATTGATTTTGCTGTACGGGTTTCTCCTGAGAAGTTCGATGAACTTATTACCCAAAGGTTCGGAATACCTAATCCGGGTTCGGCAAAAGAAAGAACTATGCAACATGCAATAGAAACAGGGAAGATTCAGTCCGGAGAAGCAGGATTGCGTAGTTTGCGTCAAGAGTTACAGAAGGCTTTAGGAATGGATGTAGATATCTCAATTGTCAAGTCCGGCGGTCCATTCGATAATGGAACTCAAATACCTTTACCATGATAGAGGTGAGAATATGTTAAATGATGATTTTGACCCTTTTTGTAAAATATTTTTGGACACTGATTTTGCTAGAACTGCCGTTCTAGAATCTGTTAAGGAAAACATTGGTGGAGTGTTAGAACAATCAAGCATTACAAATGATATCTGTAATCTTGATTTATTAAGAAATGATGATTTTCACGAACACAAACGAAACGAATCACCTGACGGGTTTTTGTTTTCAAGATATTTACTTGAGATTGAACCTAATGAGGATGTTGGTACAGAAACATACATCGCTACACTGTCACGCTTGCTCGAAGGATTATGGAGAATAGGTTATAGTGCGGTCGCGTCGTGTGATTTTGAAGAATTGTTACCCCGTAAGGGTGGTTACAATCCCGATAACAGATAGTATTGTGTATCACTTTTCTTACCTTGATTAGTTTATCACTAGTCAAGGTTTTTTTGTGGGGGCTGGCTACCCAGTGCCGAATGAACCCATCATTCAACCAATAACACATCTAACCCATGTAATGCCCGTATAAAAGGATGAACATTCTATAACGGGTATGCCATGTGTTTGTCGAAGCTTCAGTATGGATAAAAGCCCACCACCCGGAATAGCGGAGGAAGGGCTTGGTTATATGCCGAATTTCAAACCCTTCTGCATATTTCTATTCACATGTTATCATTTGTGCTTTATGCAATCACCGCACGCTCTCAACAGTATTTTTCAATTCCTGTTCGGATACAGGCTTAGTAAATTGCACGGAATAGGAGAAGCCGTCGCTCTGCCAAAGCGCAAGTACGTATTGATGATCGGTTCCTTTCATAGTCACGACATTTCCATTAATGGTTAAGTCCTTAATACTGGTGTATTCTGCGTAATCTCCACTTACTTCCTCGTTGCCGGATGACATTCTGAACACAACGCTATTGGCTTCTCCCGTGTAGGTGACTTGCCCAAGCTCATTCCAGTAAGCCGTATACTGTACGCTATCAACGATAAATGGTAAATGTTCGGGTTTCCGCATGGTGAATCCTACAGCCTTGGACAAGTTTTGAACTGAATTGAATTCAACGATGTTGGGTTTCACCATAACCGGAGGGTCGCTTGGTGTTTGGGTAGCGTGGTGGATTATTAATGAACCCGCCAACAAAAACATGAAACATGCTGCTATGGCGATGTACCTTCTGTAAGTTGAAAAAGAGAATCTTGTTTTGTTTGGTTCCTGTTCCCAATCCAGCTTTTGAAGACGGTCTAGAATGCGCTCTTGTATCTCTGGGGTAACTTCTATCCTCTCCATCACTTCATTATACTTATTCTTCAAAATCGTACCCCTCCTTCAGTACAACCTTAAGCTTGGCTCTTGCCCGCAGCAGACATGAACGTACCGTTGACTCTCTGGCTGTTAATAAAGATGCGATTTGAGCCGTAGAATAGCCCTCATGATAATAAAGGTGTACGACCTCACGATATTTCATGGGAAGCTGCTTGACAGCCTCCCACAAAAAAGCCAGATCCTCTGCGGCGCTTGCTACCAGGTCTTCATTGAGATCATCGGTTTTACGGACCTTATTATAATTGATCTTGTTTTTACTAATATTCATGGCAACCCTTAGAAACCATGCCTTTTCATGCTCGGGGGATTCAAAATGAGGTTGAGCTTTTATATATTGTATCAATGCATCCTGCAAGACATCCTCTGCATCACTCATGTTGTGCAGATAAGAATAGGCAAGACGCAAGACACTTTTCCCATAGAGAGACATTAATTTCTGGGCTTGGTCATTTATCTGTGCTGACCGTAAATGCTCCTGCATGGGAATTACCTTGTTACGGCTGTCCCCGGCTGCCGCAGAAAACAAGGAGTACAACGGGGAACAAAGCTCCATCCTTAAGAGAAGGAACCATTCCCAAATCAGATTCCGCTTCCTGCATATACTAATCATCCGATCACCTTCCTGAATTAGGCTATGGCGGTCCTGCGGCTACAGTCCCGCCATCCCCTTACATCCTCTGGTTTAATTAACGAATCGTATCAACCATTGCGCTTACGGCAGCAGCATCGAGGACAGCCTCGTCACTTGTAGATGAGATCGAATAGGTATATCCCCCGTCAATCCATGTAGCAACGCGGATTTTACCGTCATCCCCTTTGGTTACGACTTTCTTGTCGCCAACCGTTAACGAAAGATTTTCGCTATATTTGTTATGATCTCCGCTAATATCCTTACTGCCCTTTGCTTTACGGATCACTAACTGCTCATCGCCAGATTGATAAGTAATCTGGATCATGTCATTTTTAATCGCCTCGATCAGCTTCTGGGTGTAGCCTGCGGGCACTTGGGAGGGCAGTGTCATAGTAACCCCGGCAAACGCCTCTGCTTCTGCAATGCTATCAAATTTTTGAAAAGGATTAGGAATCTGGACATTCTTTGCCCCGATGACTTGCGTACTTTTCGGCGCTTGAGAATTGTTTTTTGCAGACCCATTAGTGGAACACGCCGTAAAGGACATCAACATCATACCGCTAAGTACAACAGCTATCATTTTTTTCATTGTTATAACTCCCTCTCTTATTTGGCTCAAAATTTACCACCGTTTCCGTGGTTCTGCCCTATATACATTTGAGGAAGCGAATATGTTGCAATGCCTAAAAAATTATTCACAAAAACATTTGCCTTGAAGTAAGCTGGACAGGGGAAAGTTCTTGCTCTGCTTAAGACTAGTTTAAAACCCTTTCTGGAGCAAGGCGTGAAGGTTTTGACAGAATAGATAGAATAACATTCCCGAGAAACATATTAGCCGTAGCAGATTTTATTGTAAAAATCCGTAAATCCCCTTTCAGCAGAGCTGGATAGCTAGGAAAAAGGGCTTTTCTGCAATCCAAAAAGAGACCGTAGCTGAAATAGCTACAGTCCCTTTTTCTTTTACCAAACCTGCTTAGATATATTCGAGCATGCCCTTCTCTTTGAGCAGATCCACGATATCCTTGACGGATTGGGCCTTGTCCTTGGGGCAGATCAGGACCGCATCGCCGGTGTCGGCAATGATGAACCCGTCCACACCGATGGTGGTAATCAGCCGTCCGTTGCCATAGATGATCGAGTTGTGGGTGTCGATACCGATATGATTAGCTTTGATGATATTACCGGCATCATCGGGAGGAAAGATGGCGCCTAGCGCATCCCAGCTGCCGATGTCATTCCAGCCGAATTGGCCGGAGAGAACAACCACCTCGTCGGAACGCTCCAGAATGCCGTAATCAATCGAGATATTCTGCAGCAGCGGATAGATCCGGCTGATCGTCTCCGCCTCCTGCTCCGTACCGAGCGCTTCGCTGATGGGCAGCATCGTGTTGTAGAGCCGCGGCAGATAACGTTTGAAGTTATCAATAATCACTGAAGTCTTCCAGATAAAAATCCCGCTGTTCCACAGATAATTGCCGGAGGCCAGATAGCCCTGAGCTTTCTGGAAGTTCGGTTTCTCTACGAATTCCGCCACATCATACACCGCTACCGGATTTACGGCGATAGGTTCTTTATCATACGCAATATAGCCGTAGCCGGTGGAGGGGAAGGTGGGCTTGATGCCGATAGTGACGATTCGATCGCTCTCCATGGCGACGGTGCAGGCTTCATCCAGCGTCAGCCGGAACTGCGGTTCATCGGTTATATAATGATCTGAAGGCAGGACAACCATCAGCGAGTCTTCCTGGTTCATATGCATAATGGAGAAGGCAGCGAATAGAATACTGGCTGAAGTGTTGCGCGCCACAGGCTCTATCAGAATATTGCTCTTCAGTACGCTGCTGTGCATAATGCTCTCCAGCAGCACTGCCTGTGTGCGGTTCGTTACGATGACGGTGTTTTCCTGGGGGATAATGCCCTTGAACCGTTCTATCGTATCGTTCAGCATGATATCGTTTCCGCTTATATTGAGCAGCTGCTTAGGGATCTCTTGTCTGGACAACGGCCAGAAGCGGGTACCGCCGCCGCCGGCAAGAATCGTGGCGAATTTATCCATGATGGGTCACCAGATGGGCAATGGAGAAGGAAATAATGCTCTCCGAGCCCTGATTCAGATTTAGTCCCGTGCTGTGGATGCCGTCGTAGCAGGCCCCTGTCTGGGAATCCACGAGAGGGAGCTTCAGGGAATTATGCCCCGTGTACCAGGCGTAACAAAGGTCCGCCTGCTTCGTATAGGCCGGGTCCTTGAGCACTGCTGCGGCTTCGCGGCAGGCCATCAGCATTTCGCAGGCCTCAATCGGCTGCTCGTCATACTCCGCAGGATTGCCGCCGCGCAGCAGCCAGCCATGGCTGCCAATGGGCTTGTAATAACCTTCCGGTGCGAAGGTGCGTGAAGCCAGGAAATCCAGGCTTTCTTTGGCTGTCGCTTTAAGGTCGGGATTACCGGAAATGCGGAAGGCTCTCAGCAGCGCCCAGGGCAGCATGGAATTGCCGTAGGTGAGGCTGTCCTCGAACCAGTTCCAGCCCTCACCCTTAGTGAGGATGTATTGATTATGCAGCCGGACGGCAATATTTTCGATAAGTTCAGTAATAACATTCTTAGGCAGAAAGGCTGCTTCTTCCGCTGTATTCTCAGAGGTGCGCGGATAAGGGAAGGAATAGGTTAATGCACCGGGTGTATGAATAAGATCGCTGAGACCAATGACGGCGTAGGCTACAGCCCGGGGAGAACCCAGTTTCTCAATATGCGGCAGGGATTGATTAATGAGATACCGGCAGGTATTCAGCAGATTATCCGGCAGAATGGAGGAATAGGAGAGCATGAAGCCCAGTGCCCACAGGGTGCGTCCCTGGCAATCCTCCGAGCCGCTATCTTCCATAAAGGAACGGTTGTAATCCATGAAATTGCGGAAGTTGCCCTGCTCATTTTGCGCGTGATGGACAAAAGACAGGTACGTGTGAATCAGGTCCAATGTTGCGGAATCCGGGCTTTGCTCGTACATGAGTACGGCTGCAATCAAGGCCCGGGCGTTGTCATCGGTGGTGTAGCCCTTGGAGCGGTCAGGAACGCCGAATTTAGTGTGCTGGAAAATACCCGTATCATCGGTTATTCTGCGCAGATAGTCAGTTTTGAACTTTACAGCCGCAGATGTCTGCATCAAATCACACTCCGGTCTGCCTGCTTGGAGTGGGCAATGATGTCCTGAAAGATGGCAGCATACGTCTTCGCAACCTCACTCCACATCATGGTTCTTCCAAGCTCAAGGGTGCGGCTCTCCATCTCTTTTACCTTGGCCGGATCATCCAGCAGCTCCAGAATGCAGGTTTCCAAGGAAGCGGAATCCCGGAAATCAGCCAGCAGGCCGCGTCCTCCGGCAAGCATCTCCTTTGCATACCGGTAAGGAGTAGAGACAATCACCCGGCCATAGCCGATACCATAAGCGAGTGTTCCGCTGACTGCCTGCTCCTTGCCGAGATAAGGGGTCATATAGATATCCGACATCACCAGCGACTGGATCACTTCCTCCTGTGTCAGCAGCTTGTCGACGAATAGCACATTATTGGTCAGGCCCAGTTCATGCACGAGGTTTGTCAGTTTTTCCCGGTATACCTCGCCGATTTCAAGCTTGACTACCGGATGGGTTTTGCCCCAGATGATATAGAGTGCATCCGGATGCTGCTTGACCACACCGCTCATGGCCTCGATGGCATATTCAATGCCCTTGCCGGGACTCAGAAAGCCAAAGGTAGAGAGAATCTTACGGTCACCGAAATTGTACTGCACTTTAAGGTCGGCTCTGGAGGCTGTTTCTACAAAAGGCACTCCGTGATGGATAAAGGCTATTTTGGCCGCGTCGATATGATAGACGGAGATTAAGTCCTGTACCGTAGACTGGGCCATCGTGACTACCTTGACGCTCAGCTCGGCAATCCGGGTAATAATCTCGTGCTGCTTGGGGGTTGGATTCGTTAATACAGTATGGAAAATGGCCACGTAGGGCACATGAAGCTTCTCGATAAATTTGAGCAGGTATTCGCCGCTCTCTCCGCCATAGATCCCGAATTCATGCTGAATGACCAGCAGATCGGTGTTGGACTGATTGATAGCTTCGGCGGCATCTATATAATCGGACAGTGTGTTTTGGTTGATTTCCCTCATCACCTGGTCATTGTAACGGTAGGTTTCGTTGTTGTTCATTGCGATAATCTTCGGTTTGTTCCAGCCCTGGAGCTTCGAGAACTGATCCAATAGATCTTGAGTGAATGTAGCAATTCCGCATTCTCTAGGCAGGCTGGTGGACAAAAAGACGATGTTACGGCTGCTGCTGGTGTGTTTCATAATGAGGAGCCTCCCTATTAATCTGTAATTTGGTATAAAAAAGGTATAAAAAAAGAAAATAAAGTGGACTTTATTTTCTGGACGGAAAAGTGGTATAAAATTTTGGATTTGCAATTTATTTCCTTCCCATACTATAACATGACCATTTTTTCTTGTCAATTTATTGACTACCTTCTGAACTCCAGATATAGTGTTGTTGGAGGTGTATGAATGCCAGTCATACGCAGTAAGTTAAGCGAGGTTATGGAACGCCATGACCCCAAATTATCCATCCGTAAGCTTGCCAAGGATATCAACTACCATTTCGATTCCGTCCGGCGGATGTACAAAGACGAGATGGTGCAGTATCCCCGTGATCTGCTGCTCAAGCTGTGCACCTACTTTAATATTCAGCCGGGTGAGCTGATCCGTATGGAATCGGATGAGAACGATTGGGCAATAGATAGAGCTAACGATTATAAGGAGGAAGGCAATGACAAGGAGCCCGGTTAAGACGGCAACCTGTAACGAACTGCTGGATACCTTCTTTGCCAATCTTCGAACAGTGCACGTGGAGAAGCTGGTCTTCTCCGGTGTAGGCAAACGTGATGTATACAACATAACCGCCCCTTTCGAGCACGATGGGGAAGCAGTAATCTTGGGAAGAGTTGAGGAACGGGACAGCGAGTTCTCTCAAGTCTTCTTTTTTACACTCCGGCAGGGGGTCTGGATTCCCCGGGCACATACGCATACCTACAACCTGCAGGACCCGTGTGTAACGTTAATAAAAGGGGAGCTCATTGTCGGAGGGGTGGAGGTCATTACCGCAGCGGAAGATCCGGACCGGATCGTCTCGTGGGTGACCCAGTTCTACCGGGGTTATCGCATTGACTCCATGCGCCACTTCTCCTCGGGTCCGGGAACGATGAAGGATATCCGGCTGATCGAGCTTCAGGATGGCAGAATAGGCGTATTCACACGGCCGCAAGGAGCCAAAGGCGGAAGAGGACAGATCGGGTTCACCATCATCGATTCACTGGAGGATCTGAATGAGCAGACCTTCGTAGAAGCAGAGGTGTTTCAGGATCAGTTTGTGCCGGAGGAATGGGGCGGAGCGAACGAAGCGCAATTATTGAAAAACGGCCATGTGGGCGTGCTTGGGCATATTGCCTGCTTCGACCGCCTGGGACAAAAACATTATTATTCCATGGTCTTCTCCCTCAATCCCGAAACGTTTGAAACGACACCCGTCAAAATCATTGCTACCAGAAGCGATTTTCCCATTGGTCCAGGCAAACGTCCGGATCTGCAGGATGTCATTTTCAGCGGCGGGCTGGTGCGTGGAGAGAATGGGCGGGCGGTGCTGTCCGTGGGGGTTAGCGATGCTGAAGCCTATCAGATTGAGATCCCGGACCCCTTTTTGGAGTATGAGCAGTAGAAAAGAGGTTGGTTTGACTAGATTCTATGGTCATGATATACTTGTAATGACAAGAATTTATGGTCGAAGAGAGCGGGAAATAAGAAATGAGTAAATTTATTCTACTGAGCAATCGTACGGCTGAAACTAAGTCCAACCTGAATATCGCCAGAAAACAGGGGCGTATCCCGGCTGTACTGTACGGAATTAATAAAGATACTCTAAGCCTCGAAGTCAATGAAAAAGAGCTGATGGATGTGCTGAGAACGAATCCTCGCGCTATTCTACAGGGTAAGCTGTCTGACAATACATCTGTTCCTGTAGTTGTACAGGATATCCAAAAGGATTCCATGTCAGGCAAGGTCCTGCATATTGATTTTCAGCATGTTAATATGAATATCAGCATGGACAGCAAAGTTACCATTCATTTTGCGGGAGAAGCAGCCGGCATCAAGGCAGGCGGTTCACTGCAGGTCGAAATATATGAAGTTGAAGTCCGCTGCATGCCAGGCGATTTGCCAACCTCGATGGAAGTGGATATCAGCGGTCTTGCCATCGGCGACCAGCTGCTTGTGTCCGATCTGATCTTCCAGGATGGCGTTGAAGTGCTGACGGATCCAAGTACAGTGATGATCCAGATCAAAACCGTACATGAAGAAGAAGCGGAAGAACCGGCGGCAACTCCGGCTTAAATACAAGATGAACCAAACAGCCCCTTCGGGCAGAACGTGCAGGGAACTCATGATTTCATGAATCCGGCTACGTCTGTTAGAAGGGGTTTTTGTGGTTTGCGGTGTACAAAAACGCCAGCAGCGCCTGATATAGGCACTGCTGGCGTTTTGGGTCCGGGACGTTCTTAGAGCACATCCCCGTTACACAGGGACTTCCCGGCTGCTCTTCTCCATCGGGGAGCTGCAGAGCGGGCAGGGCTTGGAGGACAGGTGATCCTCGGCGCCGCTTGCCTTCATCCGTGTCCAGCCCGGACAGCTGCTGCCGGTGCAATTCCAGACGGGAACCATATGTGTTCTTCCTCCGTGAGAGCGGCCGGAGGAAGGCCTTACTGCTGCCGGGGTTCTGCTTACGGAAGCTGCGGTGGCTGGAGTGGCCGGGGCAGCAGATATGGCAGAGCGGAAGGCGGACAGCATAAATCTGGAGACCTCCGCCTTCTTGCCCCGGTGCCGCGCCGGCGAACTGATGAACAGCTCCTCGCGGGCCCGGGTCACGGCCACATAAGCCAGTCTCCGTTCCTCTTCAAGTGCGTCGAGGCCTGCTGCATTGCCAACAACAACCGTGCTGCTTTTGCTGCCCGGTGCTGTTTTTGCAGTTTTCCGGTCCTTCAGCCGCTCGCCCTCCAGCGCGGAGCTATGAGGGAGAATGCCTTCGGATGCCCCGATCAGGAAGACTACCGGGAACTCCAGCCCTTTCGACTTATGAATCGTCATCAGCGCAACCCGGTTCCCCTGCTCTTTGAGGCCGGGTAAGCGGCTCTGCTCATTGCGTTCAGTCACATGATCGATGAACTCCAGGAATACCGGGAGGCTGTCGAACCGTTCCGCTGAGGCTTCCAGCTCATCGAGCATTTCTTTTAGCATCTCCCGGTGGAGAGTGGCTTGATGCCGCTCATTGGCTTCGATGAAGTAGTCATAGAAGGTAGTGCGGATCTGGCGGATTGCCTGGACGGGAGTCAACTGAACCAGGCCGCGGATCAGCTCCAGCCGTTCCTTCAGCTTTGCGCCCTTGAAATCCTCCATCCCCGGCAGGGACATCAGGTGAATCAGCGGCCCCTGCTTGGGCTGAGCCGCTTCCATCCGGCGGATATGGTTCATGCCTTTTTCCCGGTTCATGTACAGAGTCGGCAGGATATTCTCCATCGCAGCGAAGTTTCGCCGGTTCAGCGACAACCGCAGATGATCGAGTACCGGAGAGATCAGCCAATGCTCGTAGAGCAGCTGGCCTTCACCGTAGTCAATATAGGGAACATCACGCAGCAGCAACAGCTCCAGCAAAGCCCGGTTGCTGCTGGAAGCACGGTAGAGCAGGGCGAAATCGCTGTATGCTCTAGTCCCGCCAGCCACCTCACTCAGGATGTGATCCACGATTTGCTCGGCTTCCTCGTCCGCTGTCTGTGGGCGCAGGTACCGGGGCTGGCGTCCGCTGCCCTTAGCCGCTTGCAGCGTTTTGGATCTCCGCCGTCTATTGTGGCGGATAATTCCGTTGCCAAGGCCGACAATCGCGGGGCCGGAGCGGTAATTAATATCGAGTGTGATGACCCTGGCACCCGGATATAGCTTCTCGAATTCAAGAATGAACTCGCTGCGCGCTCCGTTGAAGGAATAGATCGTCTGGTCATCGTCACCGACCACCATCAGATTATGCTGCGGGTGGGCGATCATTTTGACAAGCTCATATTGCAGCGCATTCGTATCCTGGAACTCATCAACCATTACATACAGAAACCTCATCTGCAGCTCCAGCAAAAGCGCCGGCTTCTCCCTTAGCATCCGGTAGGCGATCAGCAGCACATCATCAAAGTCGATTTTTGAATTATCGGTCTTCCACTGCTCATAGAGCATCAGAACCGCCTTCATTTCCTGCTCGGCAGTTGACGTTTCCGGAAGATCGCCAGGCTCGCCCAGGTTCATCTTGCAGGTGGAGAGCAGAGCGAGCAGGGTTTCCGGGGGATAGGCATCCTTCGGCAGCCCCAGCTCGCGCATGATCTGCTTCAGCAGAATATGCTGGCGGCGCGTCTCATTGAAAATTTCCTGCTGAAGGCCCTGACGGCGCAGGAAATAAAGGAAAAAAGAATGAAACGTGCGGGCCTGAAGGCGGGCGGCGTCGCTCTCGCTGACGCCGGGCAGCAAGGCGATCCGGTCGCGCATTTCCGCCGCCGCCTTATTGGAGAAGGTCAGCAGCAGGAGTTGACTCGGGGAGATTCCCCGGACGGACAGCAAATACCCGGTTCTGCAGATCAGCACCGAGGTTTTGCCGGAGCCTGCACCGGCCAGGGTCAGCAGCGGGCCCTGGTGATGCCGCACCGCAGCGATCTGCGGAGAGTTGAGCAGAATTCCGCCCTCCTCCAGCCTGCGGAAGTAAGCACCATCGGGGTCTCCGGGCTTCACGATTTCGCGGCTTGTCCGGGCAGAGGCGATGTTCGCCTGCGGAATGCGTTCACCGGTAGCTCCCAGCGGTATATTGTGAAATAAAAGCTTGTTCATTGGATTCACCTTCGTTTATATCATTGCGGGATAAATTAAATTTTAGCCGATCTATACTATACCATCAGATCTGCAATGTTGTCCCTGCAATCGACGAATTAGAACGGTTCTGAGGTAAATAAATCTGTTACAGGTGTCACTCCTTGGGTGCTGTGAATATTCTGACTAGTATACGTATGCTGTGCTACGAAATCCATTACTTCAAAGGTGTGATTGTGATGAAGCCTGTCTCCCGGATAAGAAAGCCGGCAGTGAAAAGGAAACACCCGGGCCTTCTGGTAGGCCCTCCAAAAACATTGCTCTACCAGAGCCCGAAGTATGGCTTCAGCATCAGGCTCCCCCGCAGCTGGAAATGCTACACAGTGGTCAGAAGCAGAACCCGGCGGCTGGATGATGCAGAATACGCACTGGATTTCCTTTTTAAATATAAAGGGAAAGTCTACGAATCGGCGCTCACATTGCTGGTGTTCCGGATGACTCTGAAGCAGTGGCGGGCCAAGGGCTACGATGAATCCCCGATAGTCAGATTGGCTGTGCGCAAAGGACTAATCTACGCCTACACAGTTCCCGAAGAGCTTCCCAACGAGTTTCTGAATGCCAAAGGCGATGACTATGATTACGCAAGATTCGGCAGACCGATCCGTATCCTGTCCCGGATGGTAAATGACGATATCCCCGGAATCGTCCGAACGTTCAAGCTCCGCTGATCTTGTCTGCCAGTCCGTGGTGTTTCATTGCAATTGTCCAAGAACGGCATTCACCTTGCGCTCATATGGCCGCGGGTTGTCCTCTTTGATTTCCTCCAGCAGGAACGCCAGCGATTTCTTGATTCTTGGGCTCATTCCGGCGGCGATATCGGCGTATTCCCTGCGGCTGATGTCGTCGTCCAGAATTCTTTGGTTCAGCACAATGGCCCAGTTGCGCGCATTCTCCAGCATGTCCGGCAGGGACTCCAGCAACTGCGTGAGGTACATCTCCATCTGGTAGCTCTCCACGAAATGGACAAGTCCGAACATAATCTCCTCCTGCTCGGTATCATCATCGAAGACACGGAAGATTTGCTGAATCACTGCATCCTCTGTATCTCCAGCCAGGCCTTCCAGCGCCAGATCAAATGCCTCGCATTCCAGCTCCGTCTGCAGCAGGCGGTTATGATATAACTGGGCAATCCCAGGATACATATTCAACTTGTGATTCCCCCTTATGTTTATGTTATTTTCACTTTCCGGTAATCTACCGTACATATTAACATATTAACCTTCGTATATAATATTGACCGCTGTTATATTTTGTATAATAATAAAAGGAATATTATTCTATTTAATGGGTTTTAGTGTGAAAGGTGGTCGTAAGATGGAGCCTGCACCCACGATATTAGCGGAGATGGAAGATTATATGGGGAAAGAGGGCTTGTCTATATCACAATTTGCCGAACATTCAGGCATTCATTCCGGAACACTCAGCAATATGCTCCACGGACGCCGTCCCATTGCCATGCAGCAGCTTGACCGGATTACCAGAGCCATGGGGCATGCCGAAGGATTTTATTATGATTTATACATAGATAATTACATCGTTGACGGTTCTTTCAACTGGAGGCGTGTGGGGCCATTGCTGCAGCGCTGTGCGGAACTCGGCAAGCTGGATTCAATTCAGCGTGTGATTCGGATTGTTTCGGATAACCTGTCATACCTGCCGGTGCTGTTTGATGCAGCGGAGGAGCTTAATGCCGAGGGGCGATCTGAAGCTGCGGCGCTGCTGTATGAATGTGTGGCGGAAAGTGAGAAGTACCAGCATTCCGAGCGGTTGGCGCTGTGCCAGTACCGGCTGTTTAGAATAGGTCTCTGTGATAATCAGGATACGAATTTACGGATTGCTAATCAGTTCGATTCTTATGTGGAGCGGTTGGATGAAGCGGATCAACTTGATGCCCTTAAGCATTTGGCGGATGTATTTGCCTCACTGCATCGTTGGGACAAGGTGGATGAGCTGGGTGAGCGATTGGGGCTGAAGTCGGATGCTCAGTATAAATATAGGAAGAAGAATAAAATACAAAAGCAGCCGGATCGACCACTTATATACTATAAGTTATACGCTTATTTGTTAAGGGCAGCGGCTTGTGATGAAACCGGAGATCCTATCAGGGCTTTACATTTTGTTTCCTTATATTCAGATATGTGTTGGGTGGAGCTTCCGGTAAGTAAGGATGAAGAAAAGGTTATAGAACAATTTAAAGAATGGGCAACTGCTAATTCATATCTTTATCACATAATGGCCGGTAATATAGAAATTATTCCAGAATACATCAATTATGTAGAAAAACGGGAAAATGAAATCTTTCCAGCGCTTTTTAAGATCATGCAGGCCGCTAACCGCTATAACATAAATGTTGATGATATTCTCCTAAGGTTTGATAGTCATTTATCATTTAGGGAACAGAGTAGCCGTTTAGGTAAGTTTAATCAACAGTTGAACGGCGATAGATATATCCAATTTCTCATAGAACTAGCAGTGTATAATTTAGGGAAGGAAAAATGGGGAAATGGCTTTTATTTCCTATTAGGAAGTTTGGAATCATCTATTAAAATTAGAAGTGATTCATATATAGTAAAGTGTGTGGGATTATTCGAAAAATACCGCTCCGTAGCAGTACAGCAACAAAAGAATGAGTATGTAAATTTAATAGGTGAGGTGCAACGGATCAATGAAGAAAAAGATGGCTATAGGTTTAGTATTGGCTAGTATCTTATTCATCATCTCTACACCACTGACAGCATTGAGTGATTCCTCGGCTCAGACACAGACAATGATTCAGACGATGACCCATGGTCTGGGGGGCTGATCCCCCCTTTTTTGGAACGGGTTTATAAGAGGGAATATACTGTAAAAGAACCGGATATCCCCGGTTCTTTTCTTTTGCCGCGATCCAACATTTTCACTCGGCTGATATTCCGCTTTTTGACAGCTTGTACTAAAATATTACATGAAGGAGGTGGAACTATGCAGAACAATGAGAATTTGGTGTTGCTTCATGTAGAAAGCGCCAGGGAGCAGCTGTATCAGGCGCTGAAAAAGTATGGTTTCTTGACACATCCCAAAGTTATCGAACAATCTGTTGCTTTGGACCGTTTGCTTAATCAATACAGCTCCCAAAAAACAGTTTGTTGATCTGTTTATTAATCTTTTGAACGAGGAGGGAAAATGTGTTTATTCCAATGCTTACGGCAATGACTACGTCGCAGCACCTGATCCTTTTAATCTTGCTCGCGTTGAACATAGGCGCAATATACTGCTTGGCTAGATTTGGAGCAGGCAAACGCTAGGCATTTACTGCCCTTCACTTTTCTATAAAAGATGCCACAGACCCTCAGCTACACCATTCTCCGTATGATTCCCCGGCACAAAGTCGTCCGTTTCTTTTAGAATCGGTGCGGCGTTCTCCATGGCAATTGGGTAGCCGGCCATCCCGAATATCAATAGAAGTTTACATCCTGCAGTAATAATGCTCTATACATAGGTCACAGAAGCTTTTGAAATGGCTTAGGGCTCATCGTCTTCAGCAGCCAGTCCATTTCCCCTGGAATTACCCGCGCATATCCCTCATCATCCTTTTAGGAATCCCGTTCATCCAGCGCATTACAGATCGGTCGGCCGCAATTGCTGTCCCAAGCCCAGTATTTCACTTGCAGAGTAATGGAGGATTTTTCGAAAAGAGTTCTGCCGTGGTACAATATAAGGCGGACCTACAGATAGCATCTATTCATTAAGCAAGGGGGAACTGCGAATGAAATCCAGAAATTTAGCTACTATTTCGCTGGCTGTTATGGCCTGCGGTTTTTTGATTACACTCTTTTTGCCGGAAAATTTGGCCGTTATCCTGCTGAGGGGCGGCTTTGAGGCCGGACTGGTTGGGGGGATTGCTGACTGGTTCGCCGTCACTGCGCTGTTCCGCCATCCGCTTGGACTGCCGATTCCTCATACTTCACTTCTGCTGAAGAATCGGGACAAAATTATTCAATCGTTGATCTCTGCGATGGAGAATGAGCTGCTGAACAAGGCAAGTATCGAGAACAAACTTCGCAAGATCCGTATAGTGTCGCTTGGCAGCACTCTTCTAACCCGGCTGTTCGCCCGGAAAAAAGCGAGAATTGAAATGCTGGAGCAGATCAGCAGCTTCGTACAGAAGCTTCCGGTCATTCAGGCTGTGCCTTATATTCAGTCAGCTGCCGCCAGCTATATCCGTGAAGCCAAGCTTGGAACGGCAGCGGATACCATTATCACCAAGCTCATGAATGACGGTAAGGACGTCGCAGCACTGGATTATGCACTCGATGGAATCTCCGGCTGGACGGCCCGTCCTGAGACACGGGCGATGCTGGGCAAGATCGCCAGCGAGAAATTGGCTGAAGTGAAGCTGGGCGGACTCAAGGGAATGGCTTTTCAGGCTTTCGTCGGATTTGTGGATGCCGAGATGCTGGGAGAAATGCTGCAGGGTATGGTGCAATCCGGTATCCGTGATTTCCGTGATGAGGACAGTCCCTACCGGGACCAGATCATCCAGGAAATCCGTGTTGCTATTTTTCAACTGGTGAATGACGAGGCGCGGATCGCTGCGATTAAGGATTGGGGCCTGAATGAACTGCAGAGTGAAGCCACTGCGGCGTTCCTGCAGGAGCAGCTTGAAGGATTCCGCAGCAAGGCGGTTGCACTGCTGGAAGAAGAAAAATCTGCGGGAGGGCGCAAGCTGTTTGGACTGTATGCCATGCTGGCCCGCCGTGTCAGTAAGGAGCAGGAATGGATTCAGGGCTGGGAGGAGCGAATTCGTGCTTCGCTAATCAACTTCGTAGAAGCCAATCACTACCGGCTGGGGCTTCTGGTCAAAGAGAACCTGGATCAGATGGATGACGCCAGTCTGGTAGATATGCTGGAGGATAAGGTTGGTAAGGATCTGCAATGGATTCGGGTCAATGGCGCGGTGTGCGGCTTTGTAGTGGGGCTGGTCCTGACCGTTATCCAGATGTTTTGAACCGGAGAGCATTCGTATACAAAAAGGCAGCAAGCGGTATCCCCTGAATCAGATTCTGAACCGGGATGCGCGTTGCTGCCTTTTTCGCAGGTGCTTAGCATATTTGGACAAGTAGCCTATAACTGGTTCTTACCGTTGCTGATCGTGTAGGCTTCCTGCACAGGCAACACGAATATTTTACCGTCACCGAAGGAGCCGTGTTCACCGGTTCTTGCCGTTCTCATAATAATGCTGATAACATCTTCCTTCTCATCATCCTGGATGACGATCATCAGCAGCTTCTTGGAGATTTGATTATAATGATTGGTGCCGACCTGAATTCCTTTTTGTTTGCCGCGGCCGAGCAGATCCATCTTGCTGATGGAGGGGAAACCGGCAAGCAGCAGTTCAGCCATAACTGCATCCGCCTTCTCGGGTCGTACTATAGCCTTGATCATTAACATAACGATGCACCCTTTCTACAGCGAATAGTGTGTTGTAGGGGGTTGCCAATGTCTAGGTAGCCTTATAAGTGATACATTCGTATAATGGCAACGCTTACAATCTGAGTATAATATTAACTGCAGCTGTATCCTGCGAATATGATCACAAATTCTGTGTTACACATTGTCGCATAGCCAGGGGACTGGCGGCTTCCATGAATTCTCCTAATATGGCAAAACAACACGGTACAGATCCTCCATTGCTGCCGCCGTATGCTGCCATCCGAAATGCCGCAGCGCGTCACTCCGCCCCTGGAGTCCGATTCTGGTTGCCAACTGCGGCTGGCTGCCTATCTGCAGCAGGTATTTGGCGAATGGAGCTGCTTCACGGTAACGGTCCACTAAATATCCGTTATGACCGGATACGATGATCTCCCGGATACCGCCGTTGTTCGAGGCGATGACCGGCAGTGCTGAGGCCATTGCCTCCACGTTGACCAGCCCGAAGGATTCATGCTGCTGGGACGGGCAGACGAAGACATCGGCGGCCTGATACAGACCATGAATATCTTCATGGGCGATCTTGCCGATAAAGGTGACCCGAACTCCCAGGCGCCGGGACATGGCCTTAAGCTGCCGGATATATCGCGGCTTGCCTTGGCCGGCGATAATTAACTGTGCCGGCAGACGTCTATTGAGCAGTCGCATGGCTCTAATTAATATGGGCACTCCTTTACGGGGGATAATCCGTCCGACGAATAGTACGGTGAACATAGGACCCAGGCGAAAGATCCTGCGCACCTGCTGCTTTTCCGTTTGCTCTGCGGGGAAGAACCGGGTCAAGTCAGCACCTAGTGGTACCACCCGGATGTTTCCGCCCAGACTGTGAAACCGCCGGGACAGTCTCTGCTGCAGCGAACGGCTGTTGACCGCGATAAGATCAGCCCTGGCCAGGCTGCGGGCAATCCGGGTTTCCGCCGGAACAAAGGTCAAGGAGTGGAGGAACAGGAGTACCGGTGTGCGGGGATGCCGGCGCTTAACCGCGGCCATCAGCCGGGGTCGGTTGTCGACCTGTATCACATCGAAATGCTCTCCTTCAAGGTAGTCCAGTACCGAAGCAAGATAACGTGCAGGTGTACCTGAAACCAGACGGATCATGCGTACCTGCTCCAGTTCATCGGCTTCGGGAAGTCCCGGAGTCTTCCGGCTCACGATTGTCACTGTATGCCGCCGGGCCAGTTCTCTGGCAATTGCCCAGATACAGATTTCCACAGAGCCATCTCCCGGCACCGGAAACTGTTCCGGCGCGATCATACAGATATGCATAGATGTAAGCCTCCTTCACCCCATAGCTGTGCCTCTTACCTAACATATGCCGATAAGCAGGCGGAAGACACATTTGTGGGGCTCAGGATGTAATCTGCTTGGAGGCGGCTGTAATTACAGCGGCAACCCTTTGTTCCAGCTCGATAATCTTTTGCTTGCTGGCTGCGATCTGCCGGTGACCGGAGAGTAAAGACGTCAAGGAGTCGCAAGTCAGGGCCGGGTTCTTCTTGCGGATGGCAGATTTGAAGTCGCTCCAATCTGCAGTCAGGCGTTTGTTCAGTGAAGCGGCAACACTTTTCTGGGTCTTGATGGACGTCTGCGGACTTTCAATCCCGGCCAGGGTCTTGCGTACCGCAGCTATTTTCTTAGTCCGGATATCCTTGGCGGCTTTGAGCTGTGCCTCTTGGTCGCGGATGTCCTGGCGTGCCATCTGGACAAGGATTTTCATAGCATCGGACTGGGCACGCAGTATAGAATTTAAGGACTTGTCCTTGAGACCCCTGAGCAGGGAGATGCGGGTGTTCAGCGCACTGTACTGGTCAAAAAGCGGCTGGTAGCGGCTCTTGGTGCTGACAACCATAGCAGTAAGCCGGGTTACAGTAGCCTGGTCGATATTCTTGATTTGCTCCTTCACGACTATGAGTGACTGTGTGTTGTCTTCATGAAGCTTGCGGATTTGTTCCTCTCTGCTGTCATATTGCGCCGACAATGCAGACAATTCGCTGTACTGGCTCTTCAGCTTGCTTCTTGATGAAGAATCGGCAACCGCGGCAGTTAAATCGAAGGCGGCCTGAATCGAAGGGGTTAGCTCCGTTCCGGAAGCTGCCGCCAGACCTGCAAGGGGCAGTGATAGAAGCAGCAGCGACAGAAGGGCCAGGACAGCATGTTTAAGAGTAGTCATTTTTTCTCCTCCTATGTGGTCATTCGTCAGCCTGTACCCAACAAAAAAAAGCACCCGCAGCAAAGGCTAATAAGCCTTCATTACGGGTGCTTCCGGTAACAGGTCACGAATAAATTATTAACTTCAACTATAGATGAACCTCCTATATCCGTCAATATTTACAATTTATTTTGTTCTCGTTTGAAAAAAGGGGCGGCTCATTTCTTTCCTTAATTCTCTTATCGTATACTTGGGTAATAGACAACAGTGAGTCTGCACAAGCAGTGGCTCGTGATGAGGGAGGCCTGATTGATTTGGATAACGACGATAACAGGGGACTTCTGGATCAAGCATTCCTGATGTCTCCGATGGGGATGGGGGTACTGTCTTCAGAAGAGGCCAAGTGGATAAAAGTTAATCCTGCTTTCTGTCAACTTCTTGGCTGCAGTGAACAGGAGTTCCTGGCTGAAGGTTTGCTGTACAATACTTCTGCTTCGCGGGAGGAAGCCCGGCAATTGCACAACCATCTTATAAATGAACTGGACTCTTCTGCGGCGGGCTCTCTGGTCAAGGAGAAGAGATTCCAAGCCCGTTCGGGACGTACAGTATGGCTTCTGCTTACATTCGTCAAGGCTGTGGAGGGACTGGCTTACCGGCATGTTATCGTGTACGCCCAGGATATTACCGACCGCAAAATTGCCGATCAGCTGACCGTGGACAGCCGTGATTTGTATGATTTATTTATAAAAGATGAGCAAACGATGATTTCCTTCACCCTGCCTGATGGAACGCTGAGTTTCATTTCTCCTTCCTCGCTGCTGCAAATCGGTTTTGCCCCAGAGGAATTAATTGGTAAGAACCGGCTGGAGTTCTACCATCCTGATGATACTGAAGGAATGAATAACCAGTCCGAGGGACTCATGGAGAATAAAATCAATGCCCGCCGGCTGCGCCATAAAGAGGGGCATTATCTGTGGTTCGAATCTTCTTTTCATATCATCCGTGATGAAAACGGTGAAGTGGTACGGATCATGGGCGTTGGCCGTAATGTGAACAGCCGCAAGCTGAACGAAGAAGCCTTGGCCACTGCCCAGCGGGTTGCCAAAATAGGCTCCTGGGTTTGGGATTTGTCCAAAGAAAGACTGACGTTCTCAGAAGAGCTGCAGCGGATGCTCCACTTTAGTACGGGGAAGAACGTGAATTATAAGACCTTCTTGTCTCTGGTGTATCCTGAGGACATGGTAATTCTGACTAAGGGAGTCGAACAGGCTGTGGAAAAAGGGGAATCCGGCGAAACCTCCTTCCGTCTGGTTCTATCCGATGCCACAGTGCTTGCAGTACACATTCAGTGGGATGTTATGCGCGGTCCCGACGGCAGGCCTGTGCAGCTGATCGGCATGATGCAGGATATTACCGAGCGGCGGCAGATGGAACAGCAGCTTAGAGAGAGCGAACGGAATTACCGGCTGATGTCAGAGAACTCCATCGATATGATTTCGCGTCAATCGGTAGCAGGTACCGTCTTTCTCTATTGCTCTTCTGCCAGCCGGTCCCTGCTGGGCTACGAGCCCGAGGAGATGGTAGGGACAAGTGCCTTGGATTACCTTCATCCCGATGACCTGCTGCGGTTGAAGAAGATGCTGGCCGAAAGCGAGCACTCCGGGTCCATTCCTGTAGTAACCTTCCGGTACCGCCGCAAGGATGGAAGCTACGCCTGGTTTGAGACGAACAGCCGGTATATTTATGATGACCACGGCCAGATCCTGGAGATTATATCAGTCAGCCGTGATATCACCGAGCGCAAGCGTTTTGAATCCATGCTTCAGGAGAGTGAGCAACGCTACAAGTCTCTCTTTGAGTATAATCCATCCGCGGTCTATTCCATGAATCTGCACGGGGATTATCTGACGGCGAATGCCAATCTGGAGGTACTGACAGGTTATAGTCTGGATGAATTGATTGGAATGTATTTTGGACCTATTGTGCATGAGAAGGATATCGCGAAGACCTTGCATCATTTCACACTGGCCAGCCAGGGAGAGCCCCAGAGCTATGATCTGACACTGATCCATAAAGATGGGCATCTTATCGAAATCAATACCATTAACATCCCGATTATTGTCGACAGACAGGTAGTAGGTGTATTTGGGATTTCCCGTGATATCACCGAGCGTATACGGTATACCGAGCAGATTGAGAAGCTCAGTAATGAATACACGCTGATTCTGAATGCGGTGTCTGAAGGTATATTCGGTCTGGATACCGAGGGGAGAGTCACCTTCATCAATCCGGCGGGAGAGCGGATGCTGGGGTTTGAGCATAACGAAATTATGGGTCGTTCTTATCTGGGTTATATCCGGCAAACGGCGCCGGATGGGGTTCATTACCGGTCTGAGGATTCTCCCCTGATGCGGGTCATCCGGACAGGAGAGTCCCAGCGGAGTATGGACGCGGTACTGTGGCGCAAGGACGGCTCCAGCTTTCTTGCGGAGTATCAGGCAACACCGCTGTTCGATAAGGGAGAACGCAAAGGGGCGGTTGTCGTATTCCGGGACATTACCGATGAGCAGGAAATTATCCGTGCCAAGGAGTCGGCCGAGAAGGCGGATCAGGCCAAATCCGAGTTTCTTGCGGTGATGAGCCACGAGCTGCGGACCCCAATGAATGGAATTATGGGGATGACAGATCTTCTGGCGGAGACGGAGCTTAATGAGGAACAACGCGGTTATGCGGAGATCATCAGCCAGAGCAGCGCTTCCCTGCTGTATATTCTCAATGAAATTCTTGATTTCAGTAAAATCGAGGCCGGGAAAATGACACTTGTTCATGAACCGGTCAGTGTGGAGTCTGTCATGGAGATGGTTACCGAGCTGTTTTCACCTAAAGCCAGAGAAAAGAATGTCCGGCTATCCAGCCGGATCGCGGAAGATGTTCCAGAGCTGATCATGGGCGACGCGGACCGTCTGCGCCAGGTGCTCGTGAATTTGGTGAGCAATGCGGTCAAGTTTACCGAAGAAGGGCAGGTCTCTATTGCTGTCGAAACGGAATATTGCCCGAACGCCAAGAAGCTGAACCTGAAGTTCAGTGTACGGGATACGGGAATCGGCATTCCAACCGCGAAGCAGCCGCTGCTGTTTCAATCGTTCTCCCAATTGCATCCGTCGATTAACCGCAAATATGGGGGTACAGGCCTGGGACTTGCGATCTGCAAACGGCTTGTCGAGCTTATGGGCGGAGCGATTGGAGTGGAGAGCGCAGAGGGTGAAGGTTCGACTTTCTACTTCACCCTTCCCATCATTACCGATGAGGAGTGGGAAGAGAATAAGGCGGCTCGCCTCAGATATTGAACGGATACTCAGGGAACGGAAGGAAAAGATATCTCTATGATCGAGGAAAGGTCTGAATATCGGCTGGAAGTGGAACCTTATACACAATGGGAGCCGGGCGTAGCATCTCCAGGCTCTGCCTGCGGGCCGGCGACCATGGCCGCTTTAATCGAATATTGGCATACAAGGAGAGGTTATGGGTGTATTCCGGGTTCGGGTCATTTTGATTCCAAAGCGGCGCATATCAATTATATATACAGCCATCACGGGGGAACTCCGTTGGGGATGAGTGCGCGCAGTTTGGCCAAAGGCCTTCAGGCTTATATTGGTGCTGCTCTCCCGCGTGCAGAACGCAGGCACCGGCCGGTTTCAGTATCTGTTTTTAATGACATGCGGAGGTATAGGGCTGAGATTGACGCCGGGCGGCCGGTGGCCGTGAAGTTTGACAAGTGGTTCAGCCTCCGCTGGAGGGGGAGGTATGCCTATGATTATCATTGGGTGCTGGGAACCGGATACGATCTGACCGATGCGGGAGCGGGACCCGCGCTGATTGTCCAAGACAACGGTATACGCCATAAGAATGGAGGCTTTACCCCTGGCCGGGAGCGCCGTATTCCTTATTTGCCGAATCGGGATATTCTTACCATGGTAGCGCTGAACATAGAATGACAGAACCGGATATACAGCCGGATAGAATTCAGCCCCCCGCTCGTCCGATCTAATAAATCTTCTCTGTACAAACGTTTGCGCAAAGCGGATAATCAGGTTATAATATCCAGTTAATAAAGGGTAAAGGGGACAGATTGCTTTGTCAGTACAAAGGGAAATGGAAGAAACCATCTTTTATGGGGATCCTGCAGCTACCGGAGGCATTTCCGTATTCGACCAGGATTTTGACGAACTGTTCAGCTATAACGGAGAAGATCTTGGCCTCATCTATACTTCTGCTTACTCCGCCTTTTGTCTATGGGCTCCCACGGCGCAGGAGGCGGAAGTGGTGCTATATGACTCCTGGCAGCAGACCGCCGGGGACCGCCTGCCCATGATACGTGAGGTGAGAGGGACCTGGAGGCTGACGGTTTCCGGTGATCTGGAGGGCAAGCTGTATACCTATCGTGTACGTATCGGGGACCAGTGGAATGAGGCAGCGGACCCGTACGCACGTGCAGTCGGCGTAAATGGGGACAGAGCGGCAATTCTTGACCTGCGTAAGACGGATCCAGAGCGTTGGACTGAGGATAAGCCGCTTTTGGCGAGTCCTGTGGATGCAGTCATTTATGAGCTTCATCTGCGGGATTTGTCCATTCATCCGGACAGCGGGACTGCCTACAAGGGGCAATTTCTGGGTCTCGCCGAAGGCGGAACACGGGGTCCCGGGGGGATTCTGACCGGGCTTGATCATATTGCCGATCTTGGGGTGACCCATGTTCAGCTGCTGCCAGTCTATGACTTCGCTACAGAGAGCGTGGATGAAACCAAGCTGGATCAGCCGCACTATAACTGGGGGTATGATCCGAAGAATTATAACGCGCCCGAGGGCTCTTACGCGTCAGACCCGTATCTGCCGGGTGTGCGCATTACCGAGCTCAAAACCATGATCCAGGCGCTGCATGACCGTGGTTTGCGCGTAATCATGGATGTGGTCTATAACCATGTGTATGACGGGTACCGTGTGAATTTCACCAAGCTCGTTCCCGGCTATTATCTGCGTTACAAGCGGGACGGCAGTCTGTCGAACGGTTCGGGCTGCGGCAACGATGTCGCTTCCGAGCGTACCATGATGTCCCGGTTTATTGTGGATTCGGTCCTCTACTGGGCCAAAGAATATCATATGGACGGCTTCCGGTTTGACCTGATGGGCCTGATTGATATTGACACGATGGCGGAAATCCGCCGCCGTCTGGATGAAGTCGACCCTTCGATCATGACCATCGGCGAGGGTTGGATCATGGAGACCGAGCTTTCCGCGGACCGGCTGGCCAATCAGAGCAACGCAGACGCACTGCCGGGAATCGGACACTTTAACGACGGTTTTCGGGACGCGGTGAAAGGCAACATTTTCAGGTATGAGGAACCAGGGTTTATCGGCGGCAGGTCGGGACTGGAACAGGCGGTGAAGACAGGCATTACAGGGGGAGTGGTGTACGGACAGACTATCGGCCAGTTTGCCGACGAGCCCCGGCAGTGCGTGAACTATATGGAATGTCACGACAATCATACCTTATGGGATAAAATTGTCCTGTCCTCTGCCGGAGTATCCGACAAGCAGCGCAGGGCGATGCACCGGCTGGCTTCAGCCATGGTACTGACGAGCCAGGGGATTCCGTTCCTTCATGCCGGGCAGGAATTTATGCGTACCAAAGAAGGTGTGGAGAACAGCTTTAAATCACCGGTAGAGATCAATTGGCTGGACTGGGAGCGCTGCGCCGCTTATGCAGACGAGGTTGCTTACATGAAAAAGCTCATATCGCTGCGCCGGGCACATCCCGCCTTCCGCTTGCACAGTGCAGAGGAAATTCGTGCGAAGCTAATCTTCGAGAAGGCGCCTGCGGGTACAGTGGCATATACGCTGCGGGAGCATGCCGGAGGTGATGCAGCGAAGCACCTGTACGTGGTCTACAATACCAATCCGGACGGATCAACGCTTTCGCTGCCGCCGCTGGGGGTATGGGAGCCGCTGCTTGGGGAAGAACTGACAGTACTGGGGACAGAGGGGCAACTGACCGTTAAAGGTCTCGGAATGGTCGTTCTGGCCGTTCGGGGTTAGCACTCCCCTTCATTTTTTTGAGCAGGATAAAGGTGAGCGCTTCATATGGAAAGAGCTTTGTCTTTTTTCTTATGGAGCCTTCTCCTCTCTATAATATTTACGATAGATGGCAGGCGTGATTTCTTCGAATTTCTTAAAGGTTTTAATAAAATAACCCGGTTCATTGAAGCCAAGCTCATCGCTGATTTGAGAAACAGGCATATCGGTTACTTCCAACAGCTGTTTAGCCCATTTGATCTTGAGTCGTGCCAAATAAGTCGTAAAGTTCTCTCCCGTTTCCTTAGCAAAAAGCCTGCTGAAATAGCTGGGACTGATATGACAAAGCTCAGCCATATGCGTTAATGTTATATTTTCACTTTTATTACTGTAAATATAGTCACAAGCGGGTTTGAGAACTGAGTTGGTACAAATCGTTGTATCATTTGAAGTGTTTTTTAGATAGGCATCAGCGATAGCGTTAGTCATTTCTTTTTTAATGGATTCAATATTTTTAATGGTGTAGCCAGGCAGTATGGTGGAGATATTTAAAGCCTCATCATTTCCGGAAGCTTTCTCAAACATTTCAACAAGCAGATTTTTATTGAGTGCCTCTTCGATAATATAATTGCACAGCAGAAATAACATATTGGATATTTTAACGACTTCTTCATAGGTCATGGTGGGAATATTATCATAGTGTTCCTTCAAACGCTCCCCTTTGACTAGAGGTAAAGATTTGTTCTTGGAAGTTACAATTTGCTCCAGCTCCATACCGTTCTCAGGATCTGAGAGCTTAACTTGTCCTGCCATTACAGCACCGAGGTATTTATCATCAACAGTGATTGGAATAGCAATATCCACGATATTAAAATGGCACAGATAAACGTAAGGGGCATTTAAGCGAACCGCTTCAAGACCGCCGCGTGAATCGCATTTTTGGCAATAAGGCAGCAACTCCGGGTCCTTTCGCACATTCTGACAGAACGACTGGCAGCTGCTATGAGTGGTGACAGGGATGCCTTTATAGTCAACCGTCAGAATGGCCAATTTGGTCACTGTAGCCAGAGAATCTTGAAGGCGCTTCCATTTCTTGAGGTCTAAAATTTTGTTAATTCGTAAAGACTCATGTATCAAAAGATTTGCACCTCCGGAGCAACGTTGTGTAGGGAGTAGTGAAATGATGACCAAGCCTATAACAATAGGATACCATTCTTTGCAACCAGTACAAAGAATTACGATTGAGAATTATAATTATTAGTTATGATATTCCACTATCAAGAGTAAAAACCTGCTATATACTCTAATTAATTGATTGATTAAATTTTTCATATTACAGGAGGAGATTAGATTATGAGCTTTTTGAAAGCGGTTTTATGAGGGGGTGCCCACGGCAGGAGGTAGCGGGATTTGAGTTGAATTGATAGCGTTTACATTTCAGTGCTGCTGATCATATGTTTATTCATGCTTGAATACAAAGGAGCTACAATGATGAGAAAAATGGTTTCAATCTTCAAAAAACCGAATGGGTTGCTAGCCTTATCTTTAGTATTGATCCTCCTTGGCAGCCTTCTTGCCAGCCTATTCAATACCTCGTTTTACTCGGTGAAGGTCAAAGAAATTAAATTCAAAGCGGACCACGGAACGCTCTCAGGGTTGCTCTACATGCCTAAAGGAGCAGGAGCTGATGATCCCAGACCCGTTATTATTACGACACATGGTTATCTGAACACCAAAGAAATGCAAGATGCACCTGCAATTGAAATGTCCAGAAGAGGATATATCGTCTTAGCCTTGGACATGTATGATCACGGTGACTCCCGGTGGGAGAGTGACATACCTGTGAAGGATCTGTTTAGTACTTTTTGGATTTATTCACAATTTGATGCATCAAAGTATATATTCACGCAGGATTACACCAAAAAGGACGATAAAGGCAACGCTTATGTCGCTGTCAGCGGCCACTCTATGGGTGGATTCTCCTCCTTATTGGCTATGTACATGGATGAGGTAAACGCTCTGCAGACCGGTCAGCGTATGATTTATGCAGGGATTTCTGCTGGAGCGGATTTCTCCTACGCTTCGGCGGTTGCTCCCCAAGACCAGATTCAAGCGGCATTTGGAAGCCGTACTGTAGGGATGATTGCAGGAAAGTACGATGAATTCTTCTTCAATAAGTCTGACGGGGAAAAAAGTGCAGCTGAGCTGAAAGTGAAGGGTACCGTAACAGAAAAGGATTTCGCAACTACCCTCTCCGGTAAAGCTTTCCTTGGTCTTTCGGCGGATATTCAGGCTGGCGAGGCCGGAAAGTTTTATAAGGTAGAATCCGGCGATTTGAAGCTCGAGGATAAGGTGGTACGTCCTTCGCAGACGGGTGAGCATGTACTATTTACGCCAAATGAGATTCATCCATGGAACCACTTTTCTACAGCAGCAACCGCGAATTTAATTGATTTTTATGCCCATGCTTTTAAAGGTGTGACCTCACCCAACCAAACGAATGCCGACCTTGGTTCTGGACATCAGATTTGGTGGATGAAAGAAGCGGGCAACTTCATTGCCTTAATCGGCTTCTTCCTATTAATGATTCCACTAACAAGCCTGCTGCTCAAGGCTCCGTTCTTGAAGCGTTCGGTCACAACCTCCATAACAACCGTTAGTGCACCTTCAACTGGCATTCAGAAAACCGTATATTGGGCTGCTATCGTGTTCAGCACATTGATCCCAGCTATTTTGTTTTCAACACTAATGGATAAAGAAGCAAACGGAATGAGTACTTTGCGTGTGATTTCCATGGTTCTGCTGGTCATCAGTTTGGTGGCAACCGGCGTAGGCTTCATTCTGGCAAACAACCAAAAGGCCAACCCCAACACCTCTGCAAAAATGAAGAATATAGGTATGGGTGGTGCTGTGCTGGCGGTAGTATCATTGGTTATGTGGCTAATCTTTAAAAATGCGAACCATATACTTGCAACTGGTTCATATTTTAATGAGCCTACAACGAATCAGATTGCTTATTGGGCGGTTGTTTCTGGCCTTATTATTGCTTTCGTAACCTTTGCTTTCTACTTCTTCTCCAAGAAGCAGGCCGGTACGAAATTCAGCGGCTATGGCATTCATCTGAATATCATCACAATTGTCGCCAGCCTTTGTACCGCAATTATAGCGGTCTTTGTAGGATATCTGCTTTTATTCGCAGTACAGGCGGCAGCGGGTACAGACTTCCGGATTTGGACCTTCGCAGTGCGTACCTTTGAGATCGAGCATTTAATTACTGCACTGCGCTATATGCCATTTTTCCTGATCTACTACTTTGTCAGTGTTGTAGCCCTGAATGCGAATACTCGAAGCCAAAAAGGAGGATATGTACTGTCCGTTATTTTGAATGTAGGTGGACTTATTCTTTGGATGGCAGCTCACTATGGCAAAGATTTCATCACTGGAGTAGCGTTATACCCAGGGCAATCCTTGAACGGCATTCTATTGTTCGCTATGGTGCCAATTCTCTTAGTAGCAGCTCTATATGCCCGTAAAATCTTTGAAAAAACCAACAATGTATGGCTCGCCTCTTTCCTGAACACCATTTTGTTTACCATTATTGCTGTGGCTAATACTGCGATGTTCTGGAACCTGGTTTGATCGTGACCTCATAGAAATAAAGGCTAAAGAAATAAGGGCTTTTCCATGGCTTCATTGCTTAGGGAGGAGCCTTTTTTTTGCAATTGGTTGCAGTGCTTTTGTTTATCCCCGGAATTTTATTTAAAAAATGTGACATTATTCATTTAAGCCATGTAGAATAAATGATATTATAGAGTCATTTCAGGCGGGAGACCGCATTGACACAGCTTCTTGCTTTGCTGCTTTACAGTGACAAATAATCAGTCGGTGACAGAGGGTAACTGTCTTTTTGGAGCCGAATGGGGCAACAATGCCGCCTTTGGGTGATTCGGCGGCCAATCAGAGAGACTCGGAGGATGACAGGTATGGGTAAAGCAACAGGATTTCTTGAATATCAGCGGCAGACTCCTGCGGAGTGCGAGCCTTTGGAACGGATTAAGAACTGGAATGAATTTTCGCAGAAGATGGACGAGGAGAAGCTGAAGGAGCAGGGCGCGCGCTGCATGGATTGCGGTACACCGTTCTGCCATGTTGGACGGCTGCTCTCCGGGATGGCCTCCGGCTGTCCGCTGCATAATCTTATTCCGGAATGGAATGATATGGTTTACCGCGGCAACTGGGAGGTTGCGCTAAAACGGCTTCACAAGACCAACAACTTTCCGGAGTTTACCGGACGTGTCTGTCCAGCACCTTGTGAAGGCGCTTGTACTGTGGGAATGAATGGCAATCCGGTCACGATTAAATCGATTGAGAAGGCCATCGTGGACAGAGGTTTTGCTGAGGGATGGATCGTTCCCCAGCCGCCGCTCAGCCGTACCGGCAAAAAAGTCGCCGTAGTCGGCTCCGGTCCTGCAGGTCTTGCTTGTGCTGCACAGCTTAACAAAGCCGGACATAGTGTAACCGTGTATGAACGTGCGGACCGTATCGGCGGCCTGTTGACCTACGGAATTCCGAATATGAAGCTGGACAAACAAACTGTCCAGCGCCGCGTGGACCTGCTGGCGGCAGAAGGCGTTACCTTCGTTACCCGGACCGAGATTGGCAGGGATATTGAAGCCTCTCAGCTGAAAGAAGAGCATGATGCAATGGTGCTGTGTGGCGGCTCTACGCAGGCGCGTGATCTGGCGCTGGAAGGGCGCGAGCTGCGGGGCATCCATCAGGCGATGGAATTCCTGACACTGAACACGAAGAGTCTGCTCGACTCCGGCCTCGCAGACGGGGAATACATCTCTGCAGCCGGCAAAGATGTGGTCGTTATTGGCGGCGGGGATACAGGTACGGACTGTGTCGCTACCTCCATCCGTCACGGCTGCCGCAGTGTAGTCCAACTGGAGATTATGCCGCAGGCGCCGCTTACCCGCCAGGCGGGCAACCCTTGGCCGGAATGGCCGAAGGTGATGAAGGTGGATTACGGCCAGCAGGAAGCAGCTGCCTTGTATAAGGATGATCCGCGCCGTTATCTTGTGAATACGAAGCGTTTTGTCGGTGACGACGGCGGACATGTGCAGGAACTGCATACCGTGCGCATCGAATGGACCCGGAATGAACAGGGCCGGATGGTGCCGGTAGAGGTTCCAGGCAGTGAAGAAGTCATCCAGGCACAGCTTGTGCTGCTTGCCCTGGGATTCACCGGACCGGAAGAAACGGTACTGGGCCAGCTTGGCATTGAGCGTGATGAGCGCACCAACGCCAAAGCCGAGTTCGGAACGCAGGCTACCAATGTGGAAGGCGTATTTGCTGCTGGAGATATACGGCGCGGCCAGAGCCTTGTGGTATGGGCCATTAATGAAGGACGGCAGGCAGCGCGCGAGGTGGACCGGTTCTTGATGGGTTCTTCAAATCTGCCATAATTCATAATATTAGAATGTAAAGTGCAGGGCGCCCCGCGGGGCGTCCGCTTTGCGTTAGAGACCCAAGGAGAGTTAAAATAATTAGATACATAGGACAATCTATATAAGATGAACGAAAGATCTACCAAAGGGTCAGAAGTGGTGGAGGTGAAGTTTGGAACTGGAGGAGTGGTAGCGACCGCCTAAGAGCTTTCTGCAGGAAAGCTGGCATCGTAAGCGTGGGCTATGTTTGGATTTCACCCGTGAACAACGGTTTAAATCAGGAAATCCAAACATAACAGCGGCCGGAAGTCCAAACATTCACCGCAGCCACGACCAAGGCCGATTGGGTAATCCAAAGTTCAACTTATAGACCATCAAGGAAAAGGAGAATGTGTCATGAAACTGATGTTCATCTCAGATATTCACGGATCACTGCATTGGCTGGAGCAGGCACTGTTGAAGGCGGAAGAGGAGCAGCCGCATACGCTTGTTGTACTGGGGGATTTCCTGTACCACGGGCCACGAAATCCGCTGCCGGATGGCTATGATCCCCAAGGAGTCGCTGCCAGGCTGAATGCCTACGGCAAATCACTGGTGGCCGTACGCGGCAACTGTGACGCCGAGGTCGATCAGATGCTGCTGCAGTTCCCGATGATGGGTGACTATGTGCTGATCCTTCATGAAGGCCGGAAGATCTATGCCACCCACGGACATGGCTTCAGCATCGACAATCTGCCACAGCTGACACCGGGCGATGTGTTTATTCAGGGCCACACCCATCTGCCGGTTGCGGATGTCAAGGAGGGCATCACGGTGCTGAATCCCGGCTCCATCTCGCTGCCAAAAGAGAACCATCCCAATTCTTACGCAATTCTGGAGAATGGGGATTTCATTATCAAGGACTTTGCGGGAAATGTAGTGAAACAGATCAAGCTCTAAAATACAGCCAAGCCTTGATCCCCCTGGATTTTCCCAGGGGGATTTGCTTGTCCGGCAATTGAGCGCATCCTCATATTATTGTATGATGGGTAAGGAGCTTTTCCGGGACAGCCGCGCGCTCCAAATATGAATAGCAGAGGTAATTATAAGAATGTATCCCAAAGAGTTACACTATACAATGCCACCCGAATGGGAAGAGCATGAACGTACCTTTATTTCTTGGCCGGTCCAGGCTTCCATGGTGTTTCCAGACAATTATGAAGCCGTGAGCGGCGGCTATGCCGAGATTATCCGGGCTATTGCCGAGTTCGAGCCGGTAACCGTAGTAGTGAACCCGGAAGAGTTGGAGCAGGTGGACAAGCTGGCTCTGGGAGACAATGTTACGCTACTGCCGATCCGGCATAATGATGCCTGGCTGCGTGACAATGGGCCAACCTTTGTTAAGGGTGAGGATGGAACACTTGCAGGTGTGAACTGGAAATTCAATGCCTGGGGCGGTAAGTATTCACCTTGGGACCTGGATGATGAGGTGGCTCCACAGATTCTGAAGCAGGTGCAGGTTACCCGTTACGATGCTCCGCTGGTCATGGAGGGCGGATCTATCCATAGCGATGGTGAAGGAACACTTCTTACCACAGAGGAATGTCTGCTGAACAAGAACCGCAATCCGGAGCTGGACCGGGAAGAGATTGCAGAATACGTGCGTAAATATACAGGTACAGAAGCCATCATCTGGCTGAAACGCGGCCTGAGCGGTGATGAAACCGATGGGCATGTCGATAATATTGCCTGCTTCGCCGCACCTGGCAAGGTAATCATCCAGGTCTGCGATGATCCGCTGGACGAGAATTACGCGATTACCCAGGAGAACTTGAGGATTCTGGAAAATGCTGTGGACGCCAAAGGACGGAAACTGGAGATCATCACGATTCAGCAGCCGCCTCGTACGGATTATGAGGACAGCCGTCTGACGCTCAGCTATTTGAATTTTTATTTTGTGAACGGCGGAATTATCCTGCCAGTGTTCGGAGGAACTGCTGCAGAGACGGATAAGCTTGCTGAACAGAAGCTTGCCGCACAGTTCCCGGACCGCAGAATCCGCACAGTGAATGGAATGGCCGTTATTGGCGAAGGCGGCAATGTACACTGCACCACCCAGCAGATGCCTGCCGGGAGATCATAATTTTTTGCAAGGAGGACAGAATGGTGAGAAAAGTAAAAGTAGCCGCGACACAAATGAGCTGTTCCGGTGACATTGATGAGAATATCCGCAAGGCGGAAACCCTGGTTAGGGAAGCTGCAGCCCAAGGCGCGCAGATTATTCTGCTCCAGGAGCTATTTGAAACTCCGTATTTCTGCCAGAAGGAGAAATCGGATTATTATGCCTATGCGACTGAGCTTGAGCACAACAAAGCAGTGAACCATTTCAAAGCTGTGGCAAAAGAACTGCAAGTGGTGCTGCCGATCAGCTTTTATGAAAAGAAAAACTATGCCCGTTACAACTCCCTGGCTGTGATTGATGCCGATGGCACGGTGCTGGGCAAATACCGCAAAAGCCACATCCCGGATGGCCCCGGCTATGAAGAGAAGTTCTACTTCAATCCCGGAGATACCGGCTTTAAAGTGTGGAATACCCGTTACGCCAAAATTGGTGTCGGCGTCTGCTGGGATCAATGGTACCCCGAAGCCGCACGGGTGATGAGTCTGATGGGAGCGGAGATTTTGTTCTACCCTACAGCCATTGGTTCGGAGCCGCAGGACGGGTCGATTGACTCCAAAGACCACTGGCAGACCTGCATGCTGGGCCATGCGGCAGCGAATCTGATTCCTGTCGTGGCCTCCAACCGGATCGGAGAGGAAACGGATGAGGAGTCCAGCATTAACTTCTATGGCTCCTCATTTATCGCCGGCCCTCAGGGCAACAAGATTGTTGAAGCCGGACGGGATGAACAGACCGTATTGGTCAGTGAGTTTGATCTGGATGCCTTGGAGGTTGGCCGGATCGAGTGGGGGATCTTCCGCGACCGGCGTCCGGAGCTGTACCGGTTGATCGCATCATATGACGGGGATTTGACGTTTTAAACTGTACAACTCTAATGAAAGATAACAACGAGTGAATTACAGCATAGCAAAGGCACCGCCGGGGATATTCACATCTCATGGCGGTGCCTTTTTTTTGATAATTGTGACAGCAGTCTGGATTGATCCTCCAGCGGGCAGGTGAAGTAGCAGAAGATGGCAAAGGGAGGTAATGTTACAATATAACGATAACACGTTATAAAACATTACATTAAAAAGAAAAGTTAATTGTCATCACTACTTTAATCTGATAAAATCTCCTTAAGTTATTACACGAATAAGTAGGGGGATTGAAGAATGGGGATCAAAAAGAAGCTTATTGTGTCAGCTTTAATGTCATTCATAATGCTCGCAATGGTGGGCTGCGGTTCCAACAATAAGGCGGAAAGTGGCAGCGTCGGCGGGGAGACGATTAAGTTCGCTAGTGACGCGAGCTATGCACCGATGGAGTATATGGATACAGATAAGATCAAAGGATTTGACATCGATTTCATCAAGGCGGTAATGGAAGAAGCCGGCATCGGCTATACCGTTACGAACACGGGGTGGGACACTATGCTGACCAGTGTGAAGCAAGGCACGGAATACCAAGCCGGGTTGTCTTCGGTTTCTATTACAGACGAGCGGAAAGAAACCTATGATTATTCCATTCCTTATTTTGAATCCACCAACATGATTATGGTTAAGGAAGGCAGTGACATCAAGAGTGCGCTTGACCTGAAGGATAAAAAGGTTGCTGTGCAGGCGGCGACTACGGCGGATGAGCTGATGAGCGGAATTATGGGTGTCGACAACGCCAAGCTGAAGCGTTTTGACAGCAATGCGGTAGCCCTGATGGAGCTGAATAAAGGTGGAGCCGATGCGGTGGTGGCCGATATCGCCATCGTCAATGAATATATCAAGAACAACCCAAAAGAGAAATTGACAGGGATCATCGATAAGGAAAACTTCGGCTCTGAATATTATGGCATCTTATATCCTGAAGGAAGTAAATGGAAAGCCAAGCTTGATCCGGCGATCAAGAAAATTATTGAGAACGGCAAATATGCCGAAATCTACAAAACCTGGTTCGGTGAAGAGCCGGATACCCAGACCCTCCTGAACGCAGAGTAAGCGGACGAACAACCAAGCATGCGTAATGATTGCTATTGCGTATGCTTCTTTTTTTGAACCGAAGAGAAAGATCTAAGTAGAAGAGAAGGGAAGAGTCCTATGGATTTCAGATTTGACATTATCGCTCACTATATACCGGTATTGCTGAGGGGCACGGCATTTACGATTGGTGTATCTATTGTCTCGATTATATTTGGTTCTATTCTGGGGCTGGGCATTGGTTTTGGGAAAATGGCACCGAAGGCGTATTTCCGCTGGCCATTTCATTGTTACATCAACTTTTTCCGCGGGACCCCGTTGTATGTGCAGATTTTGATTGTCCACTTTGGGGTGATCCCTGCGTTTTACGGCAGCACCAATGTTTTAATGACCTCTTTTGTAGCGCTCTCCCTGAACTCAGCGGCCTATTCCGCCGAGATATTCCGCGCCGGTATCCAGTCTATTGATCCGGGGCAGCGGGAGGCGGCGGTTTCGCTCGGAATGACCAAATTTCAGGCCATGCGCTTTATCATTCTGCCGCAGGCTATCAAACGGATGGTTCCTGCATTCGGGAATGAATTTATTGTGCTGGTGAAAGACTCTTCCCTGCTCGCGCTGATTGCCGCACCGGAGATTATGTATTGGAGCAACACGATGAAAGGCCAGTATTTGCGGATATGGGAGCCGTATTTGACCGCCGCATTGATCTATTTCATTCTTACCTATTCTCTCAGCAAGCTGCTCAATTATATCGAACGGAAGGTGTAACCGCATATGGAGCCTATGATCTCAGTTAGACATCTGCACAAATCATTCGGGGCGCACAAGGTGCTCACGGATATCAACGTCGATATTCATATCCGGGAGGTAGTGGTGGTGATCGGGCCTTCAGGCTCGGGCAAATCGACCTTTCTGCGCTGCCTGAACCTGCTGGAGCAGCCGCAAGAGGGCGACATTATTATTGAAGGCACTTCCTTGATGGCCAAAACCACTAGGATTAATGATATCCGCACAGAGCTTGGCATGGTTTTTCAGCAGTTCAATCTGTTCCCTCACAAAAAAGTAATCGAAAATATTATGCTCGCCCCGGTTCAGGTCCGCAAATGGCCTGTCGGGCAAGCCCGTCAGAAGGCACTGGAGCTGCTGGAAAAGGTCGGTTTAAGGGAAAAAGCAGAGGTCTATCCGGCCTCGCTCTCCGGCGGTCAAGCCCAGCGGGTAGCGATTGCCCGGGCGCTGGCCATGGAGCCCAAGATCATGCTGTTTGATGAGCCCACCTCTGCACTTGACCCGGAAATGGTTGGTGAGGTGCTGGCGGTCATGAAGGATTTGGCGCGTGAAGGGATGACAATGGTGGTGGTTACCCATGAGATGGGCTTTGCCCGTGAGGTGGGAGACCGTGTGCTGTTTATGGAGCAGGGTGTGGTGGTTGAGGAGGGGGACCCGGAGCAATTGTTCGGTCATCCAACGCATGAGCGTACACAAGCCTTCCTGTCCAAGGTGCTGTGAAATTCTGGCAAAGTAGAATCTTCTCGATGAATCGGTTATATTAGAAGTGTAAGCACTGGATATGGAACATTAAGTAAATGTCTGTCGAAACGGCGGAGAGGAGGCTCTGGGATATCTTTTGTTTATCATCACTTAATGATAGAAGGAGAATACGATGAGCACATTTAAAAACTGGTTGAACACCACAAAAAGCGGATTGACCGAACAGGTGAAAAAGTTTAAAAATAAGGATTTCATGAACGCGGTTGTTGCGGGCTGTGCCCTGGTAGCTGCTGCTGACGGCAAGATTGAGGAAGCCGAAAAGAACAAAATGGCCGGATATATGAATCTCAGCAACGAACTGAAGGTATTTGACATGAGAGATGTCATTAACCAGTTCAACTTCTATGTCAGCAATTTCGAGTTTTCTCCGGAGATTGGCAAGCAGGAAGCGCTGAAGTCCATCGCCAAATTCAGCAACAAACCGGAAATTGGACGCGTAATTGTAGGCGTATGCTCTGCAATTGGGGCGGCTGATGGTGATTTCGACGAGCAGGAAAAAGCGGTTGTGCGGAACATTTGCAGCGTACTGGGACTGAGTCCAAGCGAATTCAGCCTGTAAGCACATTACCGAAATTCACTATAAACGGATGAAACGTATTTGTTTTTGCGTCGTATCACTGGTATAACACCCACAAGTGAGACTTGCAGCTGTGATTCTTTCTGAAACGGAGGTACGTAAATTTGGCTGGTATTAATCTGGTAAAAGGTCAAAAGATTGATTTAACAAAAGGGAATGCCGGACTCTCCGGTGTTATCGTAGGACTTGGTTGGGACCCGGCTGAGCCGGCACGCGGATTCTTCGGCGTCAAGAAGCAGGCGAACGTGGACTGCGATGCCTCGGCGCTGCTCCTGAACGAGAATGGCAAGCTGACCAACAAGCTGAATCTGGTCTGCTTTCACAACAAGCAGAATCCGAACAGCTCCGTTGTTCACTCCGGGGATAACCTGACAGGTGAGGGTGACGGAGACGACGAGCAGATCAAGGTGAACCTGAAGGCAATTCCTGCCGATGTGCACAAGGTTCTGGTCGTAGTCAACATCTATGATGCGGTGAACCGCAAGCAGGATTTCGGGATGATTAAATCGGCATATATCCGGGTTATTAATGCCACAGGTAATGCCGAACTGATTAAGTTCAACTTGACGGACAATTACACAGGTTTTACTGCACTGATCTGCGGAGAGCTCTACCGGCATGGCGAGGAATGGAAATTCGCAGCTATCGGTGAGGGAGCACACGCAGCACATATCAACCAATTGGCTGAGCGTTACATCTAATTCCAATCTAAGAAAAGAGGTTTCTATTCATGGCGATTAATTTATCCAAGGGTCAAAAGATTGATTTGACCAAAACGAACCCGGGTTTGTCCAAAATCACAGTCGGTCTCGGCTGGGACACCAATAAATACGACGGCGGTAAAGATTTCGACTTGGACGTTTCCGTCTTTTTGACGAATGCCAGCGGCAAAGTGGATAAAGAGACCAATTTCATCTTCTTCAATAACAGACAGAACGAGAATGCTTCCGTTGTACACACTGGTGACAACCGTACAGGTGAAGGCGACGGAGACGATGAGCAGATTCAGGTGGACCTGCTGAATATTCCGGCAGACGTAGATAAAGTGGCATTTACCATTACTATCTACGAAGCTGAGAGCAGAAGTCAGAATTTTGGTCAGGTTTCCCGCTCGTACGTGCGTATCGTAAATGATGCCAACAGCGAAGAATTGATCCGTTTTGACCTGGGAGAAGATTTCTCAGTTGAAACAGGCGTAGTTGTAGGCGAATTGTACCGCAACGGTGCTGAATGGAAATTTAATGCTATCGGAAGCGGTTATAAGGACGGTCTTGCTGGTTTGACCCGCGATTACGGTCTGCAATAAATTACTGCTTCCGTAAATGAAATTATTCACGAAAGAAGGTTATTGCCAGTGACGATCAGTCTTTCCAAAGGACAGCGGATTGATCTTACCAAGACCAATCCGGGTCTGACGAAGGTAGTTGTGGGACTCGGCTGGGATACGAACAAATATAGCGGCGGTAAGGATTTTGACCTTGATGCCTCAGCCTTTCTCCTCCATGAGGACGGTAAAGCCAAAGGCGAGGATGATTTTGTTTTCTACAACAATCCTTCCGGCGGTACCGGCTCTGTAACCCATACGGGAGATAACCGTACAGGGGAGGGCGACGGGGATGACGAACAGATCCTGGTTGATTTCAGCAAAGTTCCCGCCAATATTGAGCGTATCGGGATTACGGTAACTATTTATGATTATGAAGCAAGGGTCCAGAACTTTGGACAAGTCTCCAACGCATTTGTGCGCGTCGTGGATGCCTCCAGTGACCGTGAGATTCTGCGTTTCGATCTGGGCGAGGATTTCTCAACAGAAACCGCCGTTGTGTTCTGTGAATTCTACCGCCACGGGGCGGATTGGAAGTTCCAGGCGGTGGGAAGCGGTTTTGCCGGCGGCCTTAGTGCCTTGTGCAGGAACTACGGACTGGACGCGCAATAGAAGCTTCAAAGGCGGGATCATTAGCGATCCTGCCCTTTTTATACTCTTCTCCATTCATAAAGGTGGCGTAAGAATGAGCATTCAAGTGGTGAAAGGGCAGAAAGCAGATCTGACCAAAGGCAACCCGGGGCTCGATCAAATGGTAGTAGAGATCACCTGGCAAGCCCCTTCTTCAATGGAAATTGACGCCTCAGCATTCCTCCTGGACTCTCAAGGCAAGGTGCGCGGGGACGACGACCTTATCTTTTATAATAATCCGGCTACATCGTATATCCGCTATAAGGACGTGCCGGGCCAGGCCTCAGGAGGCTGCAAGCATTTCGAGGTGGAACTCGGCAAGATTCCGCCAGGCATCATGAAAATCGCATTTACGCTTACACTCTATGACGGCGAAAACCGCAAGCAGATGTTCGGGCAAATGAGTGAAGCGCATTGCCGGATTCTGGACCGGACGACGGGCTCGGAGATCCTGCGATGTAATCTTGGAAATCATTTCTCCGTAGAAACGGCTGTTGTGGTAGGAGAATTATATAGATACAGCGATGAATGGAAATTCAGCGCCATTGTGGCGGGTTTTGACGGGGGGCTGCAGGCGCTTTGCAGCAACTATGGTATTGAAGTATCTGAAGAACCGCCGCCGGCCCCTCCAAAACCGGACACGCAAGGGATACCCGTGCCGCCAGCGCCGGAGATTCCGGTTGTCCGGCCGCCGGCTGTATCTCAACCGCCTTCACAGCGGCGGGAAGCACCTCCTTCTCCGCCGCTGAATCTTAATCTGAAGAAGATTGAGCTGAAGAAAAAGGGAGATTCCATCAACTTGAAGAAATCGGCCTCCGGTCTGGGAGAGGTTCTGGTTAACCTTAACTGGAATCAGAAGCAGGGCGGCGGGCTGTTCAGCCGCAAGGGCGGCGTAGATCTGGATCTTGCCTGTCTCTATGAACTGAAGAATGGCCGCAAGGGCGTTGTTCAGGCGCTTGGCAATGCTTTTGGACATCTTCAGCAGCCTCCCTTTGTCATGCTGGATGGGGATGACCGGACAGGCTCCGTAACCTCAGGAGAAAACTTGCGTATAAACGGAAGTAAGGTTGCAGAGATCGAACGGATCTTGATTTTTGCTTTTATCTACAAGGGAGTTACCCATTGGTCTGAAGCAGATGGTGTAGTTACCATCAAACAGGGTGAAGGGCCGGATATTATCGTTAACTTGGACGAGCATAACAACCGTAAGGGAATGTGTGCCATAGCCATGATTCGGAATGTGGGGAATGAAACATTCAGTATTGAAAGGCTCGTACAATATTTCAGCGGGCACCGTGAGATGGACCAGGCATATGGATGGGGGCTGCAATGGGTAGCGGGCAGCAAATAAACTATTTTACCGGAGGCATAAGGGAATGGACTGGTTCAGTGATTTTTTTAGGAGTATTAGTGATAACTATGGGCATTTCTTCTCGTGGAGCGATATTGTAGGCACGCTCTCTGACCCTGTAAGCTGGGGGATCATCGGGAGTTTGGTGCTGCTGGAAGGCCTGCTCTCCGCTGATAATGCGCTCGTGCTTGCAGTTATGGTCAAGCATTTACCGAAAGAGCAGCAGAAGAAGGCGTTGTTCTACGGGATTCTGGGAGCTTATCTATTCAGATTCCTGGCCATTGGCCTCGGAACCTATCTAATTGGATTCTGGGAGGTTAAGGTTGCAGGCGCGCTGTACCTCTTCTATATTGCCTACAAAGGATTATTTAAAGGCGGTGGCGAGGAGGGTGAGACGAAGAACAGAGGCACCTCTTTCTGGAAGACTGTACTCCTGGTTGAATTAATGGATATTGCGTTCAGCATCGATAGTGTCATTGCTGCATTTGGTCTTAGCAATAAAGTCTGGGTGCTCTTCCTGGGTGGTATCCTCGGCGTGTTGATGATGCGCGGAGTGGCGCAGCTGTTCCTGAAGCTGATTGCCAGATTCCCTGAACTGGAGCAAACGGCGTTTCTGCTCATTGCTATTATTGCCGGCAAGATGCTGGCGGGAGCTATTGGCTATGAAATGCCACATGTGGTGTTCTTCACCATCCTGATCGCAGTGTTCGTGGGAACGATCTTGTACAGCTCCGGCAAGAAGAAAAGAGAAGCCAACCGCAAGGCCTAATCATGTGGAAGTAAAAGAAGTTTGTCAGTGTTCTATAGGAGATGGGAGTGCGCAGGGAAGGTGCACCTCCCTCATCTGCCGGGTAATCGTATAGGTTATAGCATGGCCCTTTGCTTGTATTTGAGAAAGCCGGATGCCGTCCCCGAGAGGACGGCACAGCCGGTTCTACTGCTCTTTATAAGGAGAGGTTATTTGTTGTTTGAGCGCTTCTTCGTGAACCAATAAGGGGGAAAGGCCTTGAGATACTTCGATTACCTGACCAAAGAGCAAGAAATGTCCTTATTCTATTCTCCGCCTGTTAAGTTTGACTCATCTACCCCCAAGGAGCTCCTGGCTTACGCCGTTGGAGCTGCCCTGTATATGCCCGCTACCCGTTCCAGTGTCGCTGAAGATATTTTGAAGCTCAAGGCTTCAGGTTTGGTAACGGTGATTATGGATCTGGAGGATGCGATTGGCGACGGTGAGGTTGATTTTGCCGAGGAGTCTGTCGTAAGACATCTTGCCTTCTTGTCCGCGTACGCCGACAATGAGCCTGATTTACGGAACAGTCTTCCACTGCTGTTCATCCGTGTACGCAATCCGGAGCAGCTGCAGCAGCTGATTTTCCGGCTGGGCACATTGATTACCATGGTGACCGGCTTTGTTTTCCCGAAATTCACTTTAGAGAACGGTGTGGAATATTTCGAAGCGATCGCCGATTATAACAGCTCCCGCAGCTATTCGGCGCCTGTACTGTACGGAATGCCGATCCTGGAGAGTGCACCGGTTATTTACCGGGAAAGCCGGCTGGATACCCTGCTTGGAATCCGCGCTTTATTGGGAGAATACCGTGACTATGTGCTGAATGTCCGCATTGGGGCGACGGATTTCTCCAGCCTGTTCGGGCTGCGGCGCAGTCCGGATATCAGCATTTATGATTTGACACCAATCCGCGACTGCATCTCGGATATTATCAATGTGTTCGGCCGGGTGGAGGAAGGTTACGTGATCTCCGGACCTGTGTGGGAATACTTCGGGAATAAGGAACACCGGGTATTACGTCCTCAGCTTAGGCAGACTCCTTTTGAAGATACCTATGGCAAACAGGGCCGCGAAATCCGTGAATCCTATATTACCAGGTCGGTGGATGGGCTTTTCCGTGAAGTGCTTTTGGATAAGGAAAACGGAATCGTCGGCAAAACGATCATTCACCCCTCCCACCTTAGACCTGTACAGGCTATGTATACCGTCATGCATGAGGAGTATGTGGATGCCCTGAGTATTGTGGAGAGCAATGATGGCAGCCGTGGTGTGTTCAAAAGCGAATACTACAACAAGATGAATGAAATTAAGCCGCATTTGAACTGGGCAAAACGTATCTTACTACGATCTCAAATATACGGGGTGTTACATGAACAACAGCATTTTGTCGGATTATTGCCCGAGAACGAATACACACACGTTTAATATCGTCGAAAACCTGCAGGTTAAGGTCACTGAAACCTCCAATCCTTTTCATATGCCCGTTGAAACTTTGTTCTCCATGGCAGCCCGCATCAATAAAAAACGATCGTTCCTCTTTGTCAGCAAGGTGCTCGGCAAGCACATCCCAGTCAATCCATATACCCCGCTGCTCAGCGGAGCTGCGTTGGCATTGCTGCTCTATCGGGAGATGAGCGGAGAAGCTGCGGATGGCTTGATGATGGACAAACTTCTGGATCAAGCGGTTCAAGGACTGATTCATCCCGAGCATGCGGAGGCGGCTTATCATGATCTGCTCGAAGCACGGCTGGTTCTTCCTGAGCGTGTTTTATTCATCGGCTTTGCTGAAACGGCAACGGCCCTGGGTCATAGTATGTACAACATGTTTGCTGCGGGTGCATCATATATTCATACTACCCGAGAAGACATTCCGCAGCTTGCATCGGTGGTCAGCTTTGAGGAAGAACATTCTCATGCGGTTGATCATTTATGCTATGCCCTGAATGCTGAGCTGCTGTCCGGGGAAGAACCGATTGTGCTGGTGGACGATGAAATTACTACCGGCAATACAGCGATCAATACCATCCGTGATATCCAGTCCAAGTTTCCGCGCAAGGAATATGTGGTTGCTTCACTGCTCGATTGGCGCAGCGACTCCAATATTCAGGCTTACCGTAATCTGGAGCAGGAGCTAGGCATCCGCATTCGGGCGTTAAGTTTGCTGCAGGGAACGATTGAAGTCACAGGCACACCTCAGCTGAACTTGGTGGAATCGGGTTCCCACACTTCCGCTGCCACTGAAGCCCCTGTGATTATCACGTATGTACAGGATGGTCTGGAACGGCTGAATGTGACCTCAACGGATTCTTTAGGAGAAATCAACGCTTCACCCTATCTGAGTCAGAGTGGCCGTTTTGGAGTGGAATCGCAGGATAACAGGCAGCTGGATCAAGGGGCAGCACGGGTAGCGTCACAGCTTCGCGCCCTGCGTGAAGGGGCAACTGCGCTTGTACTTGGCGTTGGTGAGTTCATGTATCTGCCTATGAGGATTGCAGCGGAGATGGGTGAAGGGGTCAAGTATCAATCCTCCACCCGCAGCCCGATTCATCCCGACCGGCGTCCGGATTATGGTGTACACAGTGCAGCGGCGTATCCTTCGGCTGGCGATCCCGGAATTTCGAATTATATTTATAATGTGGATCCGGGCCGGTATGATGATATTTTTGTGCTTCTTGAGCGTGATGTGCCCCGCCGGAGGATTGAACCGATGACGGATATTCTGAAGCGGCTGGCAGGGAACAAGGTGCATCTGATCATACTTGCCCCAGATACGGAAGAGGGAGGTTTGGTTGGATGAAGGGAACAGAACTTGATGAGCTCATGAATAGAAGAATCGCACCGCCCGTACCGTTGGGCAGTTATCCCCCGTCCGATGTTACATTCCTGCTTAAGGATCTCAGCAATGTGTCATTGGAGCGCCCGACCGCTGAACGGGAAAAGGCGATCCAGTCCGGTGTACATTATTCTGAAATGCTCCCGGTTGAATATCAGCCGACAGCCCAGTATATTGAACTGTTCCATGAGACGCTTCAGCAATCGGCGGAGAAGGTAGCGCTGGAAGTCGCTATTGTCTCCGAAATGATTGTGGCTCAGCGGGGGACTGAGGGTACCGTGCTGGTGTCCCTGGCGAGAGCGGGCACACCCATTGGAGTGTTGATTAAACGCTATATCGCTGAGTGTTACGGGGTGGAGCTGCCTCATTACAGCATTTCGATTATACGGGGCAAAGGCATTGATGAGAATGCCATTCTCTATATACTGCAACAGCACGGAACGGATGCGAAGCTGCAGTTTATTGACGGCTGGACCGGCAAAGGTGCCATCCACCGGGTATTAATAGAGGCTTGCAGCAGCATGTATAAGAAATATGGAATTATTCTTAGCGATGATCTGGCAGTGCTTGCCGATCCGGGGCATTGTTCGGGAACTTTTGGGACCCGTGAGGACTATCTGGTTCCGAGTGCGTGTCTGAACTCTACGGTGTCAGGGCTGATGAGCCGTACGGTTCTGCGTGACGACCTCATTGGACCAGAGGAATTCCATGGTGCCAAGTTTTATAAGGAGTGGCTGGAGACTGACCTCTCGAATGTGTTCATTGAGGCGATTACACCCTATTATCCTTCTGTGATAGGGGAAGCCCGGGCCATTGCAGCAGGCATGCTGGCTTCTCCTCCTGAGATTTCCTGGCAGGGGCTGAGGGATATCCAGAGTATTCAGGAAACCTTCGGCATAGCGGATATTAATCTGGTGAAGCCAGGGGTTGGCGAGACTACCCGCGTGCTGCTGCGCAGAGTACCGTGGAAAATTCTTGTCGATACTATGGACAACCCGAATCTGCGTCATATTCTGCTGCTGGCGGAGGATCGCGGCGTTCCGGTCGAGGTTTTCCCCGGCCTTACTTATTCCTGTTGCGGGATTATCAAGCCGCTGAAAGGGGAGAGCGAATGATCTATGCCAGCGATCTGGACCGCACCCTGATCTACTCCTCCAGTGCGATTGGCATTCCCGAGGATTCTCCAGGCCTTGTTCCGGCTGAGGTGATCGACGGGAGGACGGCATCCTATATTTCGCAGCATGCCCTGGAGCTGCTTAAGGAGCTTTCAGCCAAAATAACTTTTATGCCTGTAACTACACGGACGGTGGCACAGTACAGACGGATTAACCTGTTCCAGGACACGGTCATTCCCGATTACGCGATAACCAGTAATGGCGGAAACATTCTGGTGAACGGGGTTCTGGATCAAGAGTGGCGGGCAACGATAGGCAAGCTGGTGGAACAGGAGTCAGCAGCGGCTGAGGAAGCCAGAAGGCTTGTACGGTCTGTGGTCCGGGCAGAATGGATTATCAGTGAGCGGTATTGTGACGAGCTGTTTTACACCTTTGTGGTTCATCGTGATTTGCTGCCCTTGGATGAAATCACAAGGCTCGCGGAGCATTTGGATGGCATGGGCTGGAAGGTTTCGCTGCAGGGCCGTAAGCTGTACGTAGTCCCTGGGGCAGTCAACAAAAGCGATGCAATCATCCATGTGCGGCGTACCGTTCATTCTGAGCCCATGGTTGCTTCAGGCGATTCCCTGCTGGACAAAAGCCTGCTTGCGATCGCTGATTACGCGATAGCCCCTTGCCATGGAGAAATATTTGCCGAGCAGCAGGCAGGTCTAGTAAAATTAGAATATCCCTTTACGAAGAAGGCCGGTGTATTTGCCGGGGATGAGATTATGGAGTACGTACAGAGGCTGTACAACAATTTGACAGCACTAGGAGTTGGGCCATAATGAAAAAGGTAAACATTTATTTTAACCGGTGGTTTTCCGTGGCTTTTCATTATATGAACCTCATCCGCAACAATGAGGATGGCATCCCTGTTCAAATCTTCGCCACTCATCCCGATATCCGGCATATGTCACTGCAAGGCGCTGATGTTGCCGGACCGGAGCCCGAACTGGAAGGGATCGAATATGTGCAGTTCTGTGTGGATTTCTGCCGCAGTAATGAGATCGATATTTTTATTCCGCGGCTGCATATGCTGGACATTGCCTTACACGCATCTATGTTCGATGCCATAGGCACCAAAGTGCTTGTCTGCCGTGATCTGGACCTGCTGGAGAAGATTATGGACAAGGGCAAGTTTTATGAGAGTGTCAAAGAGACCGGAATCATGACGATTCCGGATTACCATGTGGTTAGCACAGCGGAGCAATTCCAGGCCGCCTACGAGGATCTTGCAGCCAAAGGGCATCAGGTTTGCTTCAAGCCGACTGAAACCGAAGGCGGGCTTGGCTTCCGCATCATTAATAATACCCGCAATCCTTTGCAGGAACTTTTTGGCCATGTCACGCCTTACATATCTTTTGAAGATGCACACCGGATACTCTCCAGTGTGGATTCTTTTCCGAATCTGATGGTGATGGAGCTTCTTGAAGGCTTGGAGTACAGCATAGATTGTCTGGCCGACGAGAATGGAAGACTGCTTGCGGCGGTGCCGCGCCGCAAGGCGGGCGGGCGCTTGCGGCTGATGGAGCATATTCCGGAGCTGGAGCAAATTGCTTCAAGGGTGGCCGAGTCTTACCGGATTCCATTCAATTTCAATATCCAGATGAAATATAGCGGCACGATTCCCAAGCTGCTTGAGATTAATCCCCGGATGTCCGGAGGGCTGCATATCTCCTGCCTGTCGGGAATTAACTTCCCTTACCTGGCGGTCAAAAGCGCACTGGGCGGCGAGGTTCAACCAGCGGAATTCGCCGGCAATGTGCTGGCCAGCCATGTGGAACAGCCGCTGATCATGAGAATAAACGGCGAGTCCGTAGTTACGGATGCCGTGAACCTGAGCGGCAGTTCATAAGCTGCTCACAAGAGGTGAGAACAATGCAATTAAAAGGGAAAGTATTATTGTACGGCGGTGCCGGCTATATTGTTGCCTTGCTGACGAGTGCTTTTATACCTGAGATGATCTCTCTGCTGCTGCCGGTGGCCGGTGCAGGCGTCGCGATTATGGGCGGCAAACAGCGGATCAATCTGCCGGCAGAGGTTCTTCCCGCTGGACAGCGTGAAGGGGAAGAAGCGATAGCCCCTTCACCCGCTGCTCGCAACCTGGAGACGGGCAGTACTTCAAGCGGTTCTGCCGCTGCAGATGGACAAGCCTTTGCCGGACGGGAGAGAGCCGGGATTCAGATCGGAGCGGAATTCGCTCCGGTGGTGGAGTATCTCAGCATTTTGGAGGATATGATTATTTCTGAAGGGCAGAAGGATACGCTCGACAATGAGATTGTCGAGAAGTCGCTGGCGCTCTTTGCCAGGCTGCAGCGTGTGATTCCTTTGCTGCAGGAACTGGGCAACGGGGAGATTAATCATACCGTCCGCAGGCTGGTGCTGAAGGACCTCAATGGTGTAATCAATCCGTTTCTGCGTTTGGGCGGTGAAGCCAAAACAAGAAACCGGAGAATGCTGCTGAACGGTCTGCGTGATGTCGATACCAAGATTTCGGATATCGCCTCGACGATCGAGCATAAAGACCTGATGGAACTTCAGACCAAGGCGGAACTGATTCATCAGCGGTACAGCAGTTCCGAATTATAGGAGGAGGGAAACCCATGTCCACGCAGTTAATTGAGCTCAAAAAAGAAGATGAGCAGAAGGTTGCCCTAGAGGCCTCTCAACTGATTGAGAAGGTCGCCAAGACAGACACCGTTGCCCTGGATTCCTTAATGGATGATATCGGCAAGCTGGGAGTGAAGACGCAGGAGAAGGCGGGGCAGACCCTGAAGCTGCTGGACCGCCCGGTGAATGATCTGATGTCCGGCAAACGGGTAGAAGTGCCGAATATGATTATGAAGCTGCGCAATGAGTGCGAGACGCTTCAGCAGAGCAAGAACGTCAGCTTTTTTGGCAAAATGCTCCGTAAGAGTCCGCTCAAGAATTATGTATACAAGTATCAGTCTGTCCGCACGAATATTGACGCGATTATAACCGGCTTGCGTGACGGACGCGATACGCTCGAAGAGAGCATCGTCAATATGCGACAGCTCAAACGCACCTCTATGGAGGAGATTTACAACCTGCAGACCAAAATCGCCTTCGGCAACAAGCTGAAGGAGCTGTTCGAGGCTGAAATCGCCAAACCCGAAAATGAGTTCCGCAAGGCGTATCTGGAACGCGGGCTGCGTAAGGTTATGGTCCGAATCCAGTCCATGACTGAAATGATTCTCCTTTACAACCAAGCGATTGCCGCTACGGATATCATCAACGACAACAATGATAAGCTGATCGATTCCGTAAATAACGCGATTGATAAGACATCGAATCTGATCACAGTCTCGGCGATGATTGCCATGTCCCTGGCCGATCAGGAGAATGTCATCTCTGCGGTGGAAGCGACGAATAAGACCATTGAAGATCAATTCAAGGAGAACGCGCGTCTGCTGCGTACCACTACGGAGAAAACGACAGAGCTGCTCTCCAAGCCCTCTATGTCGCTCGAAGCCGTTAATCAGGCTATTGGCGATCTGTTGAGCGCTTTGGATACCTCTGAACAGTCTAACCGCCGGATCATTGAGAGCTGCCAGGATTATACGTCCAAAATGACAACCATCAACACGCAGCTGAACAACCGCCTCGGATTGAATGAAGGCTCACAGCCGCAGGCCTTGAAGCAGGCGGATACCGACAGCGGGCTTAGTAACTTTTTGAACTAAGGATTTTATCAGCGGATCAAACTTAAATAAATTGGACAAGCCTGCTCAGCTTTTGGCAGGCTTTTTTGGTGCTTGATTGCATACTTCTATTTCTATTAATTGTGTAATTTGCAATGGGCTGATATATTTGCATAGAATAAAATGGTAATGTTTCCAGTTGTGCTTGCTGAGGGCTACATAACGGACACACAAAACAGGGAGGGACAGAAAATGGGCAGGATATTTCGCGGATTGTTGACGGGTGCGCTAGGAATAGGCGTGCTGTTTAGCTCGATGGGTGCTGCTGCGGCTGAAACGGTGAAGGACTATGAAGGCCACTGGGCGCAGAATACGATTGAAAAATGGCTGGACAAAGGCCTACTGAATGGGTTTGAAGATGGATCGGTAAAACCCGATCAATCCATAACCAGAGCCGAGTTTATGGCGATTGTAAACCGCTCTTTTGAGATTGCTAGTTTATTCGACAAGAAAGAAGTTCCGAAAATAACGTTCTCTGATGTTAGTGCCACCAGTTGGGCCTACAAAGAGGTGGCTATGGCCGTTGGGGCAGGTTATGTTCAGGGCTATAACAACAAGGCGCGTCCGAATGCACAGATTACCCGCCAAGAGGCAGCGGTTATTATAAGCAGGTTGTTGAAGTTTGAATTAACGCAAAATAAAGCAGAGGCTCTGGCGGGCTTCAGTGACCGTGGAGAGGTTGCGGCATGGAGCGCAGGCAGTGTCACTGCGCTTATTAACGCTGATCTAATGAAAGGGTACCCGGATGGGACATTTAAACCTAAGAAGCCGTTGACCCGGGCGGAAGCGGTAACTCTAATTGAGCCGATGCTTCAAGTGAGCGGCGGCGCAGAAATTTTTGATCATGCGGGTGTTTATGGAGGAGAGGATGAACAGAACCGGTGGACTTCCGAGACTGTAGTTATCTCCGCCGACGGAGTTACACTCCAGAACGTGACAATTGTGGGTAATCTTCTGCTGGATGCCGGAATTGGTAATGGAGACGTGACCTTGAAGAATGTAACCGTTCGTGGCACTACTACTGTCAAGGGAGGGGGAGGTGATTCTGTTCACTTCATTAACTCCCAACTGGGGGATGTGGTTGTGAACAAAGCGGGCGGAGCGGTCCGGTTAGTATCCGAAGGCACCACCAGTGTGAAGCAGGTAACAGTGCAGACCTCCGCCAAGCTTGAGGAAAGCGGGGTTACAGGTGCTGGGTTCACCAATGTTACGGTTGATCAGGACCTCACTTCCAGCGGTCCCTTTGTTCTGTCTGGAGCATTTGATACTGTAAATATTAACGCCAAAGCCGTCATGCAGCTGACTAAAGGTTCAGTGGCAGCACTCAGCATAGGTGCTGCGGCGGGGAATGCCTCAGTAGATATTGCGAGTGGTACTAAGGTAACCAAAGCGGTGCTTGATGCGTTCACCAAGGTGACCGGAACCGGCCAAGTGGAGACAGCGATCCTTAATGACGGGGCTAAAGGCTCTTCGTTTAATACTAAGCCGCTCACCATAGAGGGTCCGCAAAAGGATTCTTTAGTTATTACGACGGCTTCTGTAACGCCAACACCGGCAGTGATCATTGGCGGAGGTGGCGGTGGAGGAGGAGGAATAGCTACGGCTGCACCAATCGTAACTATAGCGCCAACTCCAGCTCCAACGGCGACACCAGTTCCGACCGCGACTCCGGCATCAACGGCCACACCAGTGCCAACAACGCCGGTTAAAGAGATCCCGATACTTCAAACCTATATTATTGCTTCTCCAGATGCTACGGTAACGAATGCTGTGTACTTGCAGTTTGATTTTAGTTCGATTCCTGAGTCAATCCTCAAAAGCGCAGGCAACGCCTCCTACTATATTACCTCCACACCCATTGATGACAGGGATCTGCGTTGGGAGTTATACAATAAAAGAGCTATCTTAACTATGACCACACGTCCGTACCAATACAATCCGATCTATAAAATGACAGTGCCCAGCGATTATGTCGGAACAGGCGGAGACAAATATGTGACGGTTGTGTTCAGGGGCAAGGATGGGGCAGTCGGCTACAGCACCCAAAAGGTGAATTTGCACCCGTCACTTACCAGCGCGGCGGCCAATATTACAAAGCTTGCAAGTGGCGTAACAATTGAGCGGGATAAGCAAATGATTGACGGAAGCGCAAAATATTCCGACATTGTAGATGTTTCGAATGTTTTATCTCAGAATGAAGAGGCGGCTTATTACACTATTACTCCAAAGTACGTGGACACTGTTGCCGCCAATCATGAATTGAGCGATCTGCTCTCTTTTTCGCTCAGACTGTATAACCAAAAGCGCATCCGGGTAACAGAGGCTTATAATTATACCCAGCCTGTAGATGATATCCCGTTGGCTGTTGAGATGCTGAAGGATCTGAAAACTAACATTGACCAGGAGTACACTATTATCTTTTACGACAAGACCTTGCAGGCTATCAGCTATTATGAAGGAAAGGTTCATCTCAGTGACCAACTGGCCGTCGAAGCCGCCAAGGAAAGAATTAGTGAAATTCAGGGCTACTCGACGATAGCGCTGCAAGCAGAGAACTCCATCCTGAAGGCTTCGAACGCGTATTCCGCACTGAGTGATGCACAGAAGGCGCAGATTAGCCAGACTGACAAAGATAAGCTGGAAAAGGCGCTAGGCGATCTGGAGACGATGCGGCATGCGGGTCCGCTGGGCAGCAGTCTTTCGCTGATATACTCCGACATTCGGATAAACAATCCGGAATTCAACGGAACAACTATATTCGCATATAACGAGTATTATCCTTATACCTTGAGAAGTGAAACTTCATTTATGTCTTTCTATCTCACGGAGAATCCAATTACCTTGGCAGATATCAAAGGCTCAAAAGGAATCGGCACCCAGCCCTTTGCGGACTTGGCCTACCTTCGGAAGCTGGACAAAAAAGGCGATTACTACGTAACCGTAGTGTTCTACGATAAAAGTCTTCAGCCCGCACGTTATGCTACTCAGCGGATCACCATGTCTCCCAATACGCCTGTATGGGATGGCACAGCCGTTCAGGTCAAGGAAGGCGTATCCTTGCTGCGGGAATATGGCAACAGCCTGCGAATGGATTATGTTACGTTTAAGGATTATCTGAAGGCACACCCAGAAGCGGCCTATTTTTCATTCACGACTGGATCTGCTCTAAATGCCGCCGGAAAAAGCTTCACTGCGGAGCAAGCGGTACAACAGATGAATCCATATCATCCGACCGATTTCAGCGATACTTACTACCCGATGCTATTTGAAGACAATCAAGCTTTGAATGGAAAGTCTGAGGATTACATTATCGTTTTCTATGATAAGAATTTTAAAGCCATCAGCTATTACATGGGAAGCTTGGCCGATTAATCTAGAAGTGAAACCCGATCATAATCTCTCACTCCCCCACATAAGTTGTCACTGAGGCGGCATATGGAGGAAGTGGGGATAAGCGGATGGTTCTGGGGTGTTTGATACTTGTGCTTATCGTCGTAGCCAGCAGTGAGAAAGCAGAGGCTATTGTCAGGTTGAATGATCCGGGCGATGACAGTTAAGGCAGCAGTGTTAGGGTTCTCCGATTAGAATCCAAAAAATTTAAGATATTCCGTGGTTCAAGCGATTTCCAGCGGTTTATTGGGTATAATAACCCAGAGGCTGTCTTATACCTCATATCGCTGAAAATACGAAGCTAATGCGGAGGTCACATGGAGAACGAGGCACTGCTGCAGGTAGAGAAGTTGGCTCTGAAGAAACAGAAGATTTACAAGCAGAGTATTTTCCGTTATATCGCCAGGGCAATGCTGGCTAGTATGTTCATTGGATTCGGTGTCATCGTAGCGTTCAAGACCGGTAACTTTTTCTATATGGAGCATTCGCCGATGACGTATCCGATGGCGGCGATTACGTTTGGCGCAGCCATCATTCTGATCTCGTATGGCGGAGGCGATTTGTTCACCGGAGACACTTTTTATTACACGTATGCCGCCTTAAGACGCAAAATGCAGTGGACCGAGGTTGTGCGGATGTGGGTCATGAGCTACATCGGCAATATTCTTGGGGCCACAGCATTTGCGCTGCTGATTTTTTTGACGGGGTTGTTCTATGACTCCAGTGTGAATGGATTTCTGCTGAATGTGGTGGCCCACAAGATGGAAGCCCCAACGATGCAGTTGTTCTTCCGGGCAATTCTTTGTAACTGGCTGGTATGTCTGGCCTTTTTTGTTCCCATGTCTATGAAAAGCGATGGAGCCAAAATGTTCGCCATGGTTCTATTCGTCTTCTGCTTCTTCATTTCCGGCTATGAGCACAGTATTGCCAATATGTGTACGTTTGCGATTGCACTCGTGCTGGATCATCCCGGTACGATCTCCTGGGGCGGTGTTCTCCACAATCTGGTGCCGGTCACTTTGGGGAATCTAATCGGAGGTGGCGTGCTGATGGGCGTAATGTATTATTATGTGAACAAGCCGTTTCTGGATGAGCAGCATGACGAGTCTAAGGATACGCACTAATAAAAGAGATTCAGCCACAGTATCAACGGCTCTGTAGTGTGCCGAAACCGGCTGCAACGAATCAGCATCATCCTAAGCCCCAAGCAAGCCCGCTCCCGCCTAACCGTGGAGGAGGGGCTTGTTTGTTGTTAAATCATTTCCGCCAATAAATAGGCTGTCATCCAAATAGGACGGATAGAGCACTTATACCTGTGGCGTATAGTATAACGGCGCTTTCTCCCTAAGCGTGCCTTCCAGTGCCCCGCCTTCTTTGCGCCAGTACTCGATACCTCCGAGCATTTCTTTCACCGGATAGCCCTGGGCAGCCAGTCTGGCAGCGGCTTTGCTTGCTCCATTGCAGGCAGGGCCCCAGCAGTAGAGCACCAGGACCTCTCCAGAGGAGAACTCCGGGGAGCCGCTAGCAAGACGGCCCGAAGGTAAGGAAACGGCTCCCGGCAGGTGGGCTTCCTCATAGGAACGGGTGTCGCGGACATCCACCAGCGTAAACCCGGTGATGCCCTCACGCAGATCAAACGCCACATCAGCCACATCGGTTTCAAAGGAGCCCTTAGCTGTAAAATAAGTCAGGGCTGCTGTAGGGTCGGCTGCGGGCACAGCCAGTACCTGTGATTTGGGTGAAATGTTCATTAAGATTCCTCCTCTGGGATATCGTGCTGGCTTTATTGTATAATGAATCTATAATTGTAGTTATCTATAGTACTTAATAATAAATATCGAAATTTTCGATAGTTCGGGAGAAATTACGATGGAACTCACCTATTTGCGGACCTTTTGTGAAGTAGTATCCAGTGGAAGTTACACGCGGGCAGCAGAGAAGTTAGGCTACGCCCAATCGAGCGTAACTGCGCAAGTGGCCAAGCTTGAGGAGATGTACGGGGCGGTCCTGCTCGAGCGTTCGGGGCGGGGGATGATTCCGACCTTTGCGGGGAATAATCTCCTGCCGTATGCCCGGCAAATGCTGGCGCTCAGCGAAGAGGCCAAGGGAATGATTGCGGGCGGGGACCGGGGTGTACTGAATATCGGGGCCATAGAGACCCTTGCGGCCTATTACCTGCCACACCGGTTGCACCGCTATAGATTGCAGTATCCCGAGGTGCAGCTTCGTGTTCAGCCCGGCTCGGAGGAAGGGATTATTGCGGCGGTCAAAGGTAAATCAGCAGATTTCGGACTGATCTTTGATGTGACGTATGTGTCCGATGAGATTATCGCGCTGCCGCTGCGCCAAGAGCCATTGTATGTAGTCACCCATCCGGAGCATAGGCTTGCCAAAGAAATGGAGGTTGCTTCCAATCAGCTGGCTGGCGAGCCGTTAGTGCTGACGGAGGATACATGTACTTACCGCAAGCAGTTGCTGCAGGAGCTCAAGGCAGCGGGCATTGCTCCGCGTATAGACATGGAATTCGGAAACCTTGAGGGAATCAAGCAGGCGGTGCGGCATCAGTGGGGGATAGCCTTTTTGCCGCGCTATGCCATTGAGGAGGAACTGAGCACTGGCGTTTTAACCGGAATTCCCTTGACCGGGAAGCAAGAGAAGTTTTACATTCAGCTCATATACCGCAAGGAGCGCAAGTTATCCCCGGCTTTTGAACACTTTATTGCAGAGATGCGGCAGCAATGAGTTGCCGTTCAAGTCCAAATATAAGAATCTATATGTCACGCATTAAATGATCCTTCACTTATTTGCACAGATCCCAAGGTAACAACTGCATTCCGGCAAAAAAACGCCTCCGGCCAGAAATTGGGCCGGAGGCGTTTTGAATAGGTCAGCTATGTGTCTACCATTTGGAGCCGCCGGAGGAGTTTCTGCCGGACTTGCCTCCCCCGCCGCCCCAGGAAGAGCCGCCGGAGGAACGGCCGCCGCCTCCCCAGGAGGAGCCGCCGGAGGAGCGTCCTCCACCGAATCCGCCGCCGGATGAGGAGGCACGCTTGCGCGCCTGCTCCCGGCGCTGCTGTTCCCGCAGGATCGCCAGCTGTGCCAGGCGCTCCTCTTCTTCTTTCTGGCGTACCAGCCGGTTCGCTTCCTCTACGAAGGCAGAAATCCGGGACGCATAGGAGCGTCCCGCGGTTTCCAGCTCATCAAGGTTGTAAGGACGGGCAGCCAGCCGCTGCTCCAGTTCAGCATACTCCGGCAGCAGGGAGAGCTGGAAAGGGCTTCTGGAAGTGATCCCCTTGCTTTGCAGCCGGTTCTGGGCCGTGTCCACTTGGGCTTGTCCCTCAGAGAAGAGCCGGGTAATGTCAGACAAGCGTTGATTCAATGTGCCCAGACTTTCGCTGATATGATCGAACTTCTGTACGGTTTCTTCTTGCAGCTGAAGCAGCCGGTCCAGGCCGCTGCGGGCGTTCTCGTATTCCCCACGCTGGTCGCTGGTCCAGGTTTCAATCTGCGGCACTTCGCCAGCACCTTGGCGAAGCTGTGTTTCCGATGTCTCAAGCACTTCTGCAAGTGGGCTTAGATGGCGCTCTGCAAACCGGCTGCGGGCTTCAGCAATTTGGCCTTGCAGCTCATTGCGCCGCTGAGTCAGCTCACTCCAGCGGCCGCGAATCGTAGCCAGATCCCTCAGGTTATTCTGGCGGATCAGTGCCTGGCGTTCTGTCATCGCAACAGCTTCGCCAAGCAAGGTGTCCATTTGGGCAGCGATTCTGCGTACTTCATCCATGTCTCCGATACGCAGAGGCGCTTCAAGCGTTGCTGCGGCTGCAGAGGCCTGGTCAAGACTTTCATAAGGCTTAACCTTCATATTGTGGAGGGAGTTCTGTTCGATCAGTGCAGCGATTTTGCTGCGCGCAGCTGCCACAACCCCTGGGAATTCATTAAGTTTATCGTCATAAGTATCCACATCCTGCAGATCCTGTTCGATTTGTTCCTGCCGTTCTTGGGCTTCCCCGGTCATATCCTGTGCTGCAATCGGGTCGAAGAGCTCCAGCTCATCTGCTTTGGCAGTTTCTTCGGCCAGTTCCTTCAGATCCTCCGCGATTTCCTCCAGCCCATAGCCGGTCTCCTTCACTGCACTCTGTAGATGGTCATTCAATTCAGGCGCATCCTTTTTCAGCTCTGTAATCTGCTGTTTGACATTGCGGTCGGCATCACTGATTACAGCTATAAGCTGCTCTTCTTCCTCCAGCGCCGAGCGGAAAGCCGCCTCGGCCTGCTGCAGCTCTGTACTGGCTTCTTTGAGCGCCTTCAAACGGTAGAACGGGGGCAGAGGGCCTTGGCCAGAGCTTTGCAATGCCGAAATTTCAACCAGCTTGGCAGACAGCCTCTTGGAAATTCCCTCGACCATTTCCCCGGTCTTCCCCTGAACAATGCCCTGGAACGGCTGAAGGGATTCCAGGGCATGATTGGCCTGTACCAGCAGGTCTGCCAACTGCTCCTGCTGGCTGCCAAGCTGTCCCCGTCTGCGCAGACCGGTGAACAGCACATACAGCACTATTGCCAGCAGTGCAATCCCAATGACGAGCGCTGCTAGTGTGAGTAGCCCAAGGCCGGAACTGCCGTTCTCCGCACGTCCGGAACCGCCACTGTTCCCGCTGTCCGTGGTACCGCCCGCCGCCGCGCTGCTGTCCGGGGACCCGGAACCGCCACCGCCTGCAACTGCACCGCCACCTGTGCCAGCAAAGGAATGAAGCTCCATAATCATGGAGCGGATGCCCCCGGCAAAATCGCCTTCCCTCGCAAAAGGAATGAAGTACGTATCCAGCATTCCCTGGATGGCCGCAGTCCCTGCCGACCCGCCATGGGCCTGGGACCAGGTGTTAATCTCCCTCTGGAGACCCGGGTTCAGGAAATTTAGTTCAACCTGCGTATCTGCGGCAGATAAAAGGAGGAGAACATCTCTCGGCTTTAAAGCCCAAGAGTCATATACGTCTGTGGCATAGGCGGAAGCCTCGGCCCCGTCCAAGGAATCCACGGTCAACACCCGAATGGTATAGTCGTCACCAGCAGCGATGGCTGCAATATCGGCCGCTTCCTGATTGGTGAGCAGACCGGCCTTATCGGTAACCATTCCCTCCTGTGCAGGAATTCCCGCCGCATACACATTAGGCATCCATAGGAGGCTGAACATCAGGAACAAGACAACATATTTTTTCATAGGGGGCACGCTCCGATCTGAAGGTGGTCTAGTGTACTGTATATTATGCTGATAATTATACTATATCATTATACATCCCACGGCTGTTTGCTTGGGATACGCACCCGAAGAACCAAAAAAGCCGCATCCCCTCAAGGAGATGCGGCGTAGCTGCAGAACTGCTATCTGGTTTGCAGGCAGAGTATATATTGCAATCTGGATTTAATTTCTTTTTGCCATTTCAAATCTCCAACTTTTACAGCAAGATTGAGCAGATCCAGATAATCGTCAACCTTCAGTGCCGTCCGGGTAGTGGCTGCGTTCATGGGTGTTCAGTCTCCTTTATTTCAATAATGATAATCATTATCAACTACTAATGCTATTATCCACACTTTTTACCTAAAAAGCAATATAAAAAAAATAAAGGACTTCAATTTTTTTGCTATAGGTGTACTTAGGAGGATCTGCATAATTTATCGCAGTTACAGGGGCCGCTTGCAGGAAACATACCGTTTTTTGTCGAATAGAGCTTGATATAAGTGATAGCGTGAAGCATGAAAATTCTTATATTTTGGAAAAAGGAGAATTGCGATGAAGCGGTGTAAACTCTTGCTTCTAATTAGCATTGTGCTCATGCTTGCGCCCCCTGCATTCGCTCACGCCGAAAGACAGGAAATCCGATACCAGGCAGAACTCGATTATCCGCCATACAAGTATATACAGAACGGATACCTGACCGGCTTCGATATTAACCTGACGAGTATGATTTTTGAGAAGAGGGAGTATCTGATTCACTACAGTACCGGCGAATGGGAAGATACATACAAAAGGCTGATGCGGGGAGAAATTGATACAACAGGTCTTACGGCCATAACTAAGGAACGGAAGAAGGAGATCCTGTTCTCACAGCCTGTACTCAAAAGCTATATATCGGTCTATTCCCGTCAGGCGCTCCAAGAAGAAATCAAGCTAAGCAATCTGAAGAATTACATAGTCGGCGTCGGCAAGGACCAATATTCCGAGACCGTTCTGCGCAATGAAACAGATGCCTCACAATACATAGAATATGCAACAATACCGGAAGCGCTGGAAGCCCTGCGGAAAGGCGAGATTGACCTGCTCTTTGAGAATCAGGGAGTGGTAGACTATTTAATCGTTGAGCAGGGCTTGACCGGCAATATTATCCGGAAAATGAGTAATTTATACCCCTTAGATGTCGCTTTTGGCGTCAGCAAGTCTGAGCCTCAGCTTGTTTCTTATATTAACGGGCGGCTGGACCGACTAGAGCGATCGGGAGCTTTTGATGAACTGTACCAGCAATACTTTTATACCCATTCCGATAACTTCAGAGCGATGATGCGTGGCCGGATGATATCCGGAATTGTCATTGGTATATTACTCTTGGCCACCGTGATTGCTGCGCTCAGAGTATATATCAGGCATCTCCGGCGGACCATTCATTCGGAGCAGGAGTTTTTCGGGGATGTCATTGAGCACAGCGGCATGATTGTATGGGCGGTACACGGGGATAAGCGGGTTGTAAAGTTCAACCAGTATGCGGCAGCAATGACCGGACTTAGCGAGAAAGATGTGCTGGATACGAGCCTCGAGAAGATTTCGGGGCTCGATGGCGGGACGGAAATGCTAAGAGAGCTTCTCATCCGGGCGGTGCATCAAGATTACGTAAGTAATGTGGAGATGAAGCTTCCGGCACATTCACACGAAGCACGCTACTTCTCGTTCCGGACAACGCTGATCCGTGGAATGGACCCGCAGGCAGAGGATATATTCGTGCTCGTCGGGATGGATATTGATGAATGCAAGCAGAACGAGCTCAAGCTGCAGCTCAGCTATGAGGAGCTGGAGGCCACATACGAAGAGCTGTCGGCGACCGAAGAGGAACTGAAAGATCAGTTGAACAAACTTAGCGTAAGTGAACGCCGGTTCCGGCTCGCTTCCGAGGGCTCCGGTGCCTATATGTGGGAACTAGATTACGAGAGCGGTGTTTATAAACTGTCGGAACGCTGGTATGAGGTCATGGGCTACACGGAAGAAGAGATCAACAGGTTCGAGGGCGGTGTTCTCAGCATCATCCATCCCGACGACCAGGAGCCCGCGCGTAAAGCCCGGCAGGATCACTTGGCCGGACTGACCCCAATCTATGAACTGGAGTACCGGATGCGCACTAAGGACAACAGCTACGTCTGGTTTGAAGTACGCGGCAAGGCTATTGTAGACCACAAAGACCAAATGATGTTGTTCCTGGGCTCCTTGATTGATATCAGCAAGCGCAAGCAGGCTGAGTTCCAGCTAAGCAACAGCTACCAGGAGCTTGAAGCCACCTATGAGCAGCTGACAGCCACGCAGGATGAGCTTGTAGGCCAGTATGATATGCTGCTGGAGAATCAAAAGAATATGCACCGTTTGGCGTATATGGATTCACTCAGTAATCTGCCCAACCGTATTCTTTTGCTGGAGACCATGGAGAGTTATTTCCACCGTCCCGGAGGCAAGGCGGCACTTCTGTTCGTAGATACGGATAATTTCAAATATATTAATGATACGCTGGGCCATAAATCCGGTGATATCCTGATCCGTCAGGCCAGTGAACGGCTGCAGTCCGTTGTGCGCGAAGGGGACATGCTGTCCCGGCTAGGCGGTGATGAGTTTGTGGTGTTTGTCAAAGATACAGAGGACCGTATAGAGGTCCTGGAACTGGCAGAGAGTATTCTGCGTTCCTTCCGCAGGTCATTTTTGATCGGAGAGAGCAATTTGTATGTTTCCGTGAGTATTGGGATTTCCTTCTACCCGGAAGACGGTGAAACTACGGAAGAGATTCTGATGAATGCCGATGTTGCCATGTACAGAGCCAAAGAGGAAGGGAAAAACACCTTTGTGGTCTACGACAAGTCCATGCATATGCCATTCAATGAACGGATGAACATTGAGAAACATCTGCGCAGTGCGATGAATAACAATGAATTTCAGCTGCATTACCAGCCGCAGGTGGATATCCGGACAGGACTTATCTCGGGCTTTGAAGCGCTGATTCGCTGGAACAGTCCAATCCTGGGCTTTGTATCTCCGCTATCCTTTATCAAAATTGCCGAAGATTCCAGACTGATCATCTATATCGGGGAGTGGGTGCTTAGAGAGGCCTGCAATTTCATGAAAAGCATCAATGACCGAACGGGCCTACCCTACAAAATTTCAGTAAACATATCCATTATTCAGTTGCTGCAGGATGATTTCGTAGAGATTGTGCTCGATAGTCTGAGGGAAAGCGGCCTTGCGCCTAATTGTCTGGAGCTTGAAATTACGGAATCCATTTTCATGGAATCCTTTGAGAACACAGTAAGTAAGCTGGAATTCCTGAAATCCCGCGGGATTCGCATCGCTCTGGATGATTTTGGAACCGGTTATTCATCCCTGAGCTATTTGCAGCAGTTACCGATCTCCACACTCAAAATGGACAAAATCTTCATCGACTCGCTGGTGGAAAAGGCCTACAGCCAATCCTTCGTCCAAACCATCATCATTCTGGGACATAAGATGGGGCTGGAGGTTGTGGCAGAAGGTGTAGAGGATGCTGACCAACTGGCGTTCCTCAAGGAATCGGATTGTGACAAGGTACAGGGATATCTCATTAGCCGTCCGGTGCCGGAGCGCGGAGTGATTGAGCTGCTGGAGCCTCATAGACGTCATGGACCCGAATATCTGCAATGAATAAATTCCGTTTCAGCATGGCATGAAAAAGGCTTCAGAGCTTCTTGCTCTGAGGCCTTTTTTGAATGTATGACCGTTTAATCAGGCAATAACGATTTTGTTCTTGCCGGATTTTTTGGCCTCGTACAGTGCATCATCTGCCTGCTGAAAGGTGGAGCTTTTGGAGTCCGTACCGGTGTAGTCATGCATGCCTATGCTGACGGTTATTGAAGCTCCATCCATTTCGGTAATAGGCATCTCGGCAATGGCAGTTAGAATACGCGTCATGATCCTGCGTGAATCCTCCAGCTTCTTGGCCGTCAAAATCACTACAAACTCTTCTCCCCCATACCGGGCGGCGAAATCATCCGCACCAATATGCTTCAGCACCATCGCGGCAACCTGTCTCAGTACAATATCACCGACCCAGTGTCCGTACTGATCATTAACTTTTTTGAAATTATCGATATCCAGAATAGCCAGCTGCATTGGAAACGGATTACTCTGCTGGTGGTCAATCAGCCAGCCAAGATATTCGTGAAAGGTTTTGTGGTTATACAGATCGGTCAAAGGGTCAATCTTGGACAGCCGGTCCATAATGATATTTTGAATGCGCAGATCCTGCTCCGATTTCAGCGAGTTTTCCAGAGAATTCATCAGTTCACGTCCCCGGGCAATGATGCCGAAACCCGCAAGAGCAGCCCCTGTTAAGATTAGGGCAATCATAATATTTTGGACGCGCACCATATAGTCAGAAGCATGTGTACTCAGGAATAGCAGGATCATATACATCAGACAAAGAATGGAACTGGCTTTCAAATAGATATTTCTCAAATAGAGCATGGAGACTAGCAAAGGGATGAGCATAATCAGCGGCTTCACATGGAATTCGTTACTAATATTCGTAATCATCAATATTGCGATCAAATGGCTGGCAATAATGATGGAGAGTTCTGACAACAAAGGACGCCATTTATGTATGGCTTCCAGTATAAGCAAGCAACCCAGAATGATAAGGTCAGGAATCAGTATATTATTGATGAAGAAGCTTTTACCTGAAAAGTCGGGGCGTTCCCCGCTTATGGATAAAGAGACAACGATCTCAGTGGCCAGATAGACAAGTAGTACTACCCAGAATGCATTCAGGATCAGACGGTTCCAGTACGTTTGGCGAGGAGTTGGCGGTGGAATATGCATAGGATGTTCCTCTTTTCCAGTGGCAATGTATCTATACATTCGACAAAACTCACGCTTTTCCTCCAAAAAATGAATGAGACATTCGTACTATATATTGGAATCTGCAGTTTCCTATCTTGGGATTTATTCATCAATACAAATAAGTTAGGATTTTGAATGTTCGTGTTTAGGTATTTATTTTGTGCATTCTTTAGAGTTTATATGCCGGATGTGCATGGAACACGAATTATTGACATTAAACTTCCTTGACACATTCGCATATGTTCTGTAATATTCCTATTGGCTGATAAAACAATGATTAGCTGTTCGTATATCCTCAAAGATAAGGTTTGGGGGTTTCTACAGGGAACCGTAAATTCCTGGCTACGAATAGGATGCTTTTAGCATACCTATGAAGTGGTCAGGATTTTTTGTGCTGCGTTATAGAAGAACTATGATTACCGCAGAAACGGATACCGCCCTTGCTGGACATGTGAGGCCCGTTTCATCCTGGGAGGAACAGAGAAACCGATGAGTAAATATGATGTGATTGTCGTAGGTGCCGGACCGGCCGGAATCTTCGCCTGCTATGAATTGACGCGCAAAGCCCCTGAGTTGAAAGTGCTGCTGGTGGACAAGGGTCACGACATCTACCGGCGCAATTGCCCGATTCTGGAGGAGAAAATCAAACTCTGCCCTCCAGCCTCGGGACGCAAGGAATTCGCCGGCTGTCTGCCTGCCTGCTCCATTACCGCCGGATTTGGGGGAGCGGGTGCCTACAGCGATGGCAAGTTCAATATCACCACGGAATTTGGCGGCTGGATGACCGATTATCTTGCACCGTCCAAAGTGCTGGAGCTAATCCAGTATGTAGATGACATCAATCTGGAGCATGGAGCTACACCGGTCATTACGGATCCGACAACCGAAAGCATCCGAGGCATTGAGCAGCGGGGATACGCCGCCGGGCTTAAGCTGCTACGGGCGCAGGTGCGTCATCTCGGAACAGAGCAGAACTTGGAAATCCTGAAATCCATATATGAATATTTGCGGACACGCATAGATATGCTGTTCAAAACTGAGGTTCAAGATATCGTTACAGCTAAAGAAGAGGGCAAACACCGGATTACAGGGATTGTGCTAAAGAATGGTGAGAGCTATGAGGCAGGCAAGGTTATGATCGCTCCGGGGCGTGACGGCTCGGCATGGCTGACGGATGTGCTGAAGAAACGCCGGCTCAAGATGTACAACAATCAGGTGGATGTTGGCGTAAGAGTGGAAACGTCGGACGTCGTAATGCGGGAGATTAATGAGCATCTCTATGAAGGAAAGTTCATCTTCAATACCTCCGTAGGCACACGTGTCCGTACGTTCTGCAGCAATCCTTCCGGACATGTTGTCGTGGAGAATCACAGCGGAGTGATGGCGGCCAATGGGCATTCCTACAAAGACCCTGCGCTGGGATCCATGAATACCAACTTTGCGCTGCTGGTTTCGCATACCTTTACGGAGCCTTTTGACAAGCCGAATGAATACGCGCGGGAAATCTGCAAGCGGGCTAATGATCTGTCCAGCGGAGGTGTCATTGTCCAGAAATATGGGGATATTCTGCGCGGACGGCGCTCCACTGAAACACGGATTAAGGAAGGGTTTCTGGAGCCTACGCTGAAGGAAGCGGTGCCTGGTGATCTCGGACTGGTGCTGCCGTATACAACGATGAAGAGTCTGATTGAAATGGTAGAGGCACTGGAAAAAGTCACCCCAGGCATTGCCTCCGAGCATACGCTGTTCTATGGCGTGGAAGCGAAATTCTATTCCGCCCGGCCGAAGCTGACAGAGAAGCTGGAAACGGAAATTTCCGGTCTCTACTGCGGCGGTGACGGAGCGGGCATCACCCGCGGGCTGGCTCAGGCCGGTGCTGCCGGGGTCTGGATTGCACGGGGGATGCTGGAATAAGAGACCTGCGGGTTCTGCTATGCAAGAGGTACTGTAGAATCAAAAGACACAAGGGTATCGTGTGGGGAACTGCAGGAAGTGAAGTGAAACAAGTCCACTTCAATAGACGAAACGGCTTTCTGTTGAGGGAATAGTGGGAAAAAGTAGACTTGATTTAAGCAAACTCACCCGAAAGGATGGAAATGGGGCGGATTAGATCTACTTTTTCCAACTAGCGCTTGCGGAGAACCGGGATGAGACCGATTTAAGTTCACTTTTTCCAATTAGCCTGCCGTCGAATCTAATGAGGCCATCCAGCCAGCTCTAATCAGGAAAACTATAACGGCTACATTGTTCAATAAAGGACAGTGTAGCCATCACGAAGCAATCGTGCATTACTCTCTCCAGAGCGATCAAGGACCGGCGGGGAGAGATTGTTGGTGTGGTGGGCATCGACCTGGCAGTGTAGGCTCAGACCGATTAATCCTGTATGGAAAGGACTTGAAGCTGATTCCAGATCCGCTGCCAGTTCTTCTTCGCTATCCGGGATTCATAGATCGGATGCAGCTTGGGGTTGGCGCTAAAATGCGGGGAGGGGCGGACGATCATATGGATCACATCCGAGACCCCGTGCGGAGCGGCCAACCTAAGCTCCCCGTGTTCGTCCATCGCAAGACCTAACGCAGTCGCTGTCTCGGGGAATTTGGACATGCCGTCTGTGGACGAGGAGTACGGGGCGATGCCGTTAACCGCATGCATTCTCGCCTGGTTTTTGACTGACCAGGGGATAGAAGGGTATACACTCCGCAGCTTCTCCTCCCAGACCTTCTCGATCTCCTCCCGGAGGTCTTCCGGGTCGTAATAGATCACATCAACATCCGCCAAGGGTGTTCTTTCAGTAAAGCCATGCTGTACATCCCACACTTTGGAGCGCACAAATCCGGCGCATACCCAGGAGTCTGTTAATTGCAGCCCCCTTGCAGCCGCCAAAATATCCATCATCCAGCGATCTTCTTTCACCGCCTGCAGCAAATCCTCTTCATTCTGTATCCGCAGCATCAGCACCTCCATGAATTACACGCATTATTCTCATTATAAACCTTATCTTAAGTTCAGTTTATATATTGGATTGCTTATGCAGCAAGGTGCATTCTATAATGGACCGATAGATTGACCTTTGGAGGCGTGGCTGTGGGACATAATCTGACGATACTGCTGCAATTGTTTGAGAGGGCGGCGCTGCTGCTGATGTGTCTGTTCGTGCTGACACGGGTGCCGCGGTTTAAGGAGATCTTCGTTAAAGGGGCGTATGCTCCCCAGGAACTCGCGATGGTGACGGTGGTCTTCAGTCTGTTTGCAATCCTAGGAACCTATACAGGTATAAATGTAGAAGGCTCCCTGGTGAATGTGCGGATCATCGCCATCGTAGCCGGAGGGATTCTGTTTGGCCCATGGGTAGGCCTGATTACCGGGATGATCTCCGGGGTTCATCGTTTTCTCATTGATATCGGAGGAATCACTTCAGTGCCCTGCCTGATTACGAGCATTACGGCGGGGATTGTCTCGGGTGTCATTTATCGCCGGACCTCCGCAGAGCGCCGCTGGATTGCGGGAATTCTGGCCGGAATGGCCTGTGAAGCGCTGACGATGGTGCTGATTCTGGTTATGGCGAATCCGGCGTCCCTGGGTGCGGACATCGTATCCAAGATTGCTTTTCCGATGATTGTCGGCCAGATCAGTGTGGGTCTTATCGTCATGCTCGTGCAGAGCGTGGAAGGCGAGAAGGAGCGGATTGCGGCGAAGCAGTCCAAGCTGGCCCTCGACATTGCCAATAAGACGCTGCCGTATTTCCGGAACATCAACCCCCAGTCGCTGCGGACCATATGCGGGATCATCAAGGAGGATATTGGAGCCGATGCAGTCGCCATTACCGATACCCGTTACATCCGCGCCTATGTTGGCGTTGGAGAGGAATATTACGCGGAAGCAAACGAGATTATCAGCGAAGAAACGAAAATGACCCTCCGAAGCGGCGAGATTACCATCCGCGACGATGATACGGAATATATGAACCGGGCGATCCGCTCACTAATCATTATCCCGCTCAAAGAGAAGGGCGAGGTCACGGGCGCGCTCAAGATTTATTACACCAAAGCCCATAAAATCACCTATTCGCTGCAGGCGATGGCGGTGGGGCTGTCGCAGATTATCTCTACGCTGATGGAGGTGTCCCGGGTGGAGGGCATCAAGGAGATGGCCAACAAGGCGGAGCTAAAGGCGCTGCAGACAAGCATTAATCCCCATTTTCTGTTCAATGCGCTGAACGCGATCATTTCTTCCATCCGCATCGACCCGGATAAGGCGCGGGAGCTGATCGTCAATCTGTCAGGCTATATGCGCTACAATCTGGAGCTGACCGATGAGTTCATTGATATCCGGCGCGAGCTGCAGCAGGTCCAGCAATATGTAGAGATCGAAAAAGCGCGCTTCGGCAGCCGTCTAGCCGTGGACTATGACATTGACGAGGTAGAGGTGCGGATTCCCAGTCTGATCATTCAGCCGCTGGTGGAGAATGCGATTGTCCATGGCATCCTGAAGGCGAAGGGCCAAGGGACGGTGACGATTTCCGTGAAGGATCTGGGTGGCATGGTGCGGATCGGTATTACCGATACGGGTATAGGGATCAATGAGGAAACGATTGAGAAGGTCTACAGCGGAGATATGCCGGATAACAAAATCGGGCTGTACAATGTGCATCAGCGGGTAAAGCTGATATACGGCAATGGCTTGACGATCCACAGGCTGGATAAAGGGACGGAGATCTATTTCGACGTCACAAAGGAGCAGCGATGAGAGCGATAATTGTAGAGGATGAAGTACTGGCAAGGCAGGAGCTTGCTTTTCTGATCGGGGCACACAGCAACATAAGAATTGCCGCCGAGTTTGAGGACGGGCTGGACGCGCTGAAGTATCTGCAGACGGAGGAAGTGGATGTGCTTTTTCTGGATATCAATATTCCTTCCATTGACGGTGTACTGCTGGCCCAGAATATCAGCCGGTTCTCGGTCAAGCCCTATATCGTGTTCATTACTGCGTATAAGGAGCATGCTGCCGAGGCGTTTGAGATTGAAGCTTTTGACTATATTCTGAAGCCCTACAGTGAAATGAGAATCAAGGCGATGCTGAGTAAGCTGGAGGGGGCATTTGCTGCACGCGGACATCAGGCGGGGGAAGAACATGTGAAGGTCAGCGATAAGGTCAATCTGTGGAAAAATGAGAAGATCATCGTCGTCGATGCCGATGACATCTATTATGCTTCCGCCCAGGAGAAGACGACAAGTGTCATCACCAAAGGGGAGGAGTACAGTATGGCCTTAAGCATCAGTGAGTTTCACAGCCGATTGCCGCAGGACCGCTTCTTCCGCTGTCACCGCTCATATGTCGTGAATCTGTCCAAAATCAAGGAAATCATCCCCTGGTTCAATAATACCTACCTGCTCCGGCTTCGCGATCTGGACTATGAAGTGCCGGTCAGCCGCAGCAAGGTGAAGGAATTCAGGCAGATCATGCGCATCTAGCGGCAGTTCATTCCCTGATCCAGTCATCTCATTCCGGATTTCTCTCAAGAAAGTGCATTATCGCTACAATGAAGAGGCAAAGAAGGCCTCGAAGCGATCAATAGAGAGAAAGAAGGAATACCCCATGACAACGACTACAGCGGGCAGCAAGCGGTGGCTCATCGTGTTAGGTACAGTGATTATGCAGATGGGACTGGGCACGATCTATACCTGGAGCCTGTTCAATGCACAGCTCGTCAGTAAATTCGGCTGGGAGCTCAGCTCTGTTTCGATAACCTTTTCCATTACCAGCTTTGCCCTGGCCTTCGCGACGCTGTTCGCGGGGAAACTGCAGGACCGGTTCGGCCTCCGCAGACTGACCGCTGCCGCAGGGATTATGCTGGGTCTGGGTCTGATCCTAAGTTCACAGGCCAGCTCCCTTCCGATGTTTTACCTGCTGGCCGGTGTAGTTGTCGGGTTTGCAGATGGAACGGCGTACATTACGTCGCTGTCCAATCTGATAAAATGGTTTCCGAAGAATAAAGGCTTAATCTCAGGTGTATCGGTAGGTGCCTATGGAACAGGAAGCCTGGTGTTCAAATATATCAACGGTAGTCTGATTGAGTCGGCAGGGGTGTCTAATGCTTTCTTGTATTGGGGCCTTATGGTTATGGTTATGATCGTTGTGGGTTCACTGCTGGTTCGGGAAGCACCTGTTGCCGCCCCGGCACAAGCTACAAGGGGCAAAGCAGCTCTTTCAGCTGCTGGCCCTGCTGTTCCGGTTCCGGTGAAAGACTATACCGTCAAAGAAATGCTCCGTACGAAGGAAGCATACCTGCTGTTCGTCATTTTCTTCACTGCCTGCATGAGCGGTCTCTATCTGATTGGTATCGTTAAGGATATCGGGGTGCAACTGGCTGGTCTGGATATTGCAGCAGCGGCGAATGCCGTGGCGATGATCGCCATCTTCAATACGGCCGGCCGGCTGATTCTGGGAGCCTTGTCTGACCGTATGAGCCGCTTGAAGCTGGTCAGTGCGACCCTTCTGGTCACCGCCGCAGCGATGCTGATCTTAAGCTACGCGACCTTGAGCTACGGATTGTTCTTCGCTTGTGTGGCAGCAATCGCTTTCTGCTTCGGAGGTAATATTACAGTGTTCCCGGCCATTGTCAGCGACTTCTTCGGCCTTAAGAACCACAGCAAGAACTATGGAATCGTCTACCAGGGCTTCGGGCTCGGCGCATTATCCGGTTCGTTCATCGCCGCGTTCCTCGGCGGATTCAAGCCTACCTTCATTGTGATCGGAATTCTGTGTATCCTGTCCTGCATCCTTGCGGTTTCCCTGAAGCCTCCGGTGCAGAAGCAGGCAAGAGAAAAGGGAATGAGCCTGAAGCCTTCACGGCATACGGCTTGAGCCATATATAGATACATGTCGGCTTAAGAAAATTAGAGACAAAGAGAATCTACCTGAAAAAGAGATATCCAGGCCCTCCGCGCAGACGGCAGGTGGATATCTCTTTTTTAGTTGCATTTATTGTTCTTCTGGGATTTCAAAAAATCGATTCAGCTTGATTTCTTTTTGTCCTAAGGAAGTAGTTTGGCCATTCGTTTCAATAAAGCCATACGTAGCTTCCATGATGGGAAGCATGAGATGATAAAAGGCTACCCGGCTGTTAAGGGTAGGCACGCTGCCGTCCTGATTCGTTATTTTATACGGTAAGAAGAACAGTTCGTTAGAAGATTTGGCGGACGGATCAAATTGTGCAGTCCATAGTTGTTCGCTGTGATTGCCGACTATTTCATAATAGGAGATCCCATTTCCCCCCAAAATGAAGAACTGATTAGACTTTCCCTGCGGAAAGTAGTAGTCCTGGTTCTGGCTATCGTTAGTTACACTAAAATTTTTTAGCAGACTTACTTTAGGGTATTGGACGGCTGCTGAACGTGCTTCAGCCAGGTTTTTTGATGTCAGTTGGGTTGTTAAAGCATCACTAGCCTTGGCAACATAAATGGTGCGTGTATTAGCATTCCAAATGATATGAGCATTGGCCGATTCCGCAATAAACCGCAAAGGTACCATGACGCGTCCATTTTCCAAAGATGAGGAAACGGATAAAGCAACTTTCTTCGAGCCAATGGTGGCAAACTTTTGACCGGCAACTAATGTTACAGTTTCACCTTTTCGGGTAATGGTAATGGTTTTGGATGCATTATCCCATTTCACCGATATACCCGGTATTTGTTGTACCACATTTAACGGAACAATCGTGGTTCCGCCTTTAATATAAGGGGCTACGTCGGTATTTACGGTTGCATCGTTCACAATGACTGCAATTTTCGTGGGAGCTGCCATTGCTGCTCCTGATGCTAAGAAAAATATAGATAGCAATAAAACACCCGTTCTTAAAAACTTCGTCATTCTAAATATCCTCCCTTACTATTTTTTGGAAATTTACTATGCATTTAAACAGACGCAACACCACTTGAAAAGTTTCAGTGAACTAAAAAAAGAATCTAAAGAATAATTTGAAAAGACCCCCAAATGAAGCCGTTGTCCACGCTTAGGTGGAGAAACAGTTTATTTGGGGGCTGATATTCAGCTCAGAATGAATGGACTTATTGACCGCTGCTATCCGGAGTCTCGCAGTCGTAAGAATCAGTATTCGGATTCTCTGCCAGCTCGCGGAAGTGGCGGAGCTTATAACGGATAACCTCTTGCGTCTCTTGGAGTTTTGCAATCTCACGGGCGATTTTGTCATTGTGCGCTTCCAGCAGGGTGTACCGTTCGGATAGCGTGCCATCGCCCTGATGGGTCAGCTCCAGATAATGCCGCATTTCTTCCAGTGTCATTCCGGTAGCCTTGAGGCGCATCAGGAAACGGATGCCAAGAATCTGGTCCTTGCTGTAGTGTCTATGGCCGTTGGGTTTGCGGTCGGCATACGGCAGCAGACCAATCCGCTCATAATAGCGTATCGTATCCTCAGTTAAGCCGGTCAGTTCTGCAGCCTGGCTGATGGAAGTGACGGTCTCCGGAATTTCTTGCGCAGTAATGTCCATTGGAACCTCCTTGAGTAACATTACCAAGGAACTTCTCCATTCTCATCGAAAAATCCTCCTGTCGGGCCATCTGCATCCAGTGTAGCCAGACGTACAGCAATCTTAGCCCCTTGCTCTACGGTACGTTGACCGGTGAAGCCATTGAGATCGGTGGCGGTGAAGCCGGGATCTCCTGAATTAATCTTGAGCGGAGTATCCTTGAATTCCTTGGCAAAAGTAATCGTAGCCATGTTAACCGCCGCTTTGGAGCTATTGTACGCAAGCAGATTAAATGCGGCATGCTCGTGATGGGGATCGCTGTTGAAGGTCAAGGAACCAAGGCCGCTCGACATGTTGACGATCCGTCCAGCCGGAGATTGCAGGAGCAGTGGGAGCATAGCTCTGGTTACAGCAATCGTACCGAAAAAGTTAGTTTCGAACGTTGCTCTGAGGTCATCCATCGGCAATTGGCTTGGAGCAGCACCGCCCCCAAGGGAAATGCCCGCATTGTTGATAAGCACATCAAGACCACTATATTCCTTAGCAATCGTTTGCGCCGCAGCTGCAATGCTATCCTGGTCCTGCAGATCAAGCTGGATAAAGTGTGCATGGATGCCTTCCTGTGTCAAAGCGGCTGCCGCTTCGCTGCCACGCTGCTCATCACGTGAGCCGATCAGGATTCTATGACCGAGGGCTCCGAGTTGTCTGGCTGTTTCGAAGCCAATCCCTTTATTTGCGCCTGTGATCAGAACGGTTGTAGGTTGTGTCATTCCTTAGTTCCCCTTTTCATCTTCCAAGATACGGTGGCCACCTGCCATGAATGTACTACTTGGAGTATGCTCAAAGTCAAGGAACAATTTTAAGGAGGGCGTTGCAGGATGAGAAAAGGAGGAGAGGAGGGCGGATAAGAGAAGGGCAGATAAGGGGAGTGGAGATGGGTTATGGGAGTTGCTGAGGTGAGGAAGCGTCTTGCCTAACCAAGAGGTCTCTTATCGGTTGGATGCTTAGCTCACTCTGTTATAGTGGAAAAAAGTAGAACTAATCTATGCCCTAGAGTGGAAATGCAAGTAAAATTGCCTGGATTAGGTGGATGAAATCCATATAATTACTTATATAATGATGATTTTGACAAAAATAGGTGGAGATAATCCACTTACCTTTCTGCTGGGCATAGTTGTGAAGGGGAATTAATTGTAAGGGGTTTCCGTGTAGGCAGGAATAGAATTGTTATAGAGAAAGAGGGCTACGCAGACGAGTTCAAACTGTCTGTGTAGCCCTCTTGAAGAAGATTATTTCTAGATTTGTGGTGATTTCTTGTCCGAAGATGTAAGGGATCAGCCTTCCAGCAGCAGCGCCTCGGGATCTTCCAGCAATTCCTTGACCTTGACGAGGAAGCTAACCGCTTCGGAGCCGTCTACGATGCGGTGATCGTAGGACAGTGCGATGTACATCATCGGGCGGTTGGCACTTCTTTCTTCGTCCAGGGCGATCGGACGGAGCTGGATCTTGTGCATACCGAGAATACCGACCTGCGGTGTATTGAGGATTGGTGTCGACATGAGCGAGCCGAAAACCCCGCCATTGGTGATAGTGAAGGTACCGCCCTGCAGCTCTGGCAGGCTTAGCGTATTTGTGCGTGCCTTGGAGGCCAGCTCACCGATCTTCCGTTCAATTTCCGGGAAGCTCAGCCGGTCTGCATCGCGGACGACCGGTACTACGAGGCCTTCCTTGGCAGATACTGCAATGCCGATGTCATAGTATTTCTTGATCAGAAGATCCTCGCCGTCGATCTCGGCGTTCAGCAGCGGGTAGGCCTTGAGTGCGCCGATCACCGCTTTGGTGAAGAAGGACATGAAGCCGAGTCCGACATCATGCTTCTCTTTGAAGGCATCCTTGCGGCGCTTGCGGATGTCGAGAATCGCGGTCATGTCCACCTCGTTGAAGGTGGTCAGCATGGCCGCGGTGTGCTGCGCCTCGACGAGGCGGCTCGCGATGGTCAGCCGTCTGCGCGACATGCGCTTGCGCTCGACGGCTTTGCCTTCCTCCTGCGGCGCGGAGCTTGCCGCCGCAGGCTTCACCGGCGCAGGCGCGGCCGCTGCCGCCGGAGCGCTTGGCGCAGCGGCCTCCGGCCCGGCTGCGCCATGGCCCTTCACATCGGCCGTAGCAATCCGGCCGATGGGGTCGCGGGCACTGACCTCGCCGAGGTCGATGCCCCGCTCCCGCGCGAGCTTGCGCGCCCCCGGCGAAGCCAGGGCCGCAGTGCCCGCCGCCGCTGCATCGGGTGCGGCGGGGGCAGCTGGCGCCGCTGCCTGCGGTGCGGCAGCCGCTGGGGCTTCGCTGCTCGCAGCAGGAGCCTCCGGCTTGCCGGCCGCAGCGCTCTGCGGCGCTTCGGCGCCTGCCGTACCGGCGCCGCTGCCGATGATGCCGATCGCTTCGCCGACGGCTACATTCTCGCCGGCCTGGCGCAGAATGGAGGAGATGACGCCATCCTCCTCTGCACTGATCTCCAGGTTGACCTTGTCAGTCTCCAGTTCAGCCAGCACATCTCCCTGGCCGACCGTATCCCCTTCTTTTACCAGCCATTTGTAGATCGTTCCTTCGGAAATAGATTCGCCCAAATCGGGTACTTTAATTTCGGACACAGGCCCTTACCTCCCCAAATAGAATAGTTTACATTATCGTGACACCGCCCTCTATCTGGAAGACGGTACAGCCGCTTGTACTTGCGAGTTCAATTTCAGGGCTTCTGTTACTATACGACGTTGCTCAAAAGCATGCACGTCCGCATAACCGCTGGCCGGGCTGGAACGCTCCGGACGGCCGATATACTGCACCTTGACGTTCTGCGGGGCGATGGCCCGCAGCCGGGGCTCGGCATAACTCCAGCCGCCCATGTTCTTCGGCTCTTCCTGCAGCCATACGATTTCCGTAAGGGAACCCATCGAACTGAGTTGAGCTGCCAGTTCCCGTTCAGGGAATGGATAGAGCTGCTCCAGACGGAGGATATGCAGCCAGGACCAGTCCTGATCCTTGGCGGCTTCCAGCTCTGTCTGCAGATCGAGTGTCACCTTGCCGCTGCACACTACCAGGCGTTTGATCTCCCCTGGACTGCCGCCAAGGAGCGGCTCGGGAAATACAGGCTGGAATCCGCCGGAAGCCAGCTCGGCTCCGGAGGAGGTGCTGCGCGGGTTACGGATCAAGCTCTTCGGAGCCATGATCACGAGCGGGCGGGCATCCCCCTTGCCGCACAAGGCTGCCTGACGGCGCAGAAGATGGAAATACTGCGCAGCGGAGCTGAGATTGGCTACGGTCCAGTTCTCCTCAGCGGAGAGCTGCAGATACCGTTCCAGCCGGGCACTGGAGTGCTCAGGGCCTTGCCCTTCATACCCATGCGGCAGCAGGATCGTCAGATTGCTGCGCTGGGTCCATTTCGCGCGTCCGGCAGCGATGAACTGGTCGATGATAACCTGAGCGGCATTGGCAAAGTCGCCATACTGTGCTTCCCAGATCACGAAGGTTTCTGGCGCGAACACATTGTAGCCGTATTCGTAGCCGAGTACCGAGGCTTCCGAGAGCGGGCTGTTGTACACCCCGAAGGAGGCCTTGGAATTGCTAAGCTGGTGCAGCGGAGAGAACAGCGCACCTGTCTCGCTGTCGTGCAGCACCAGATGACGGTGGGCGAAGGTCCCTCTCTGGGAATCCTGGCCGCTTAGGCGGATCGGCGTACCGTCCTTCAGGATAGTGGCGAATGCCAGCGTTTCGGCCAGTGCCCAGTCTACCCGTTCCCCGTCATTCAGCGCATCCTTGCGGCGCTGCAGAATCCGCTCCAGCTTCGGATACACCTTGAAGCCTTCCGGTACCGTAAGCAGCTCCCGGTTGATCTGCTGCAGCTGCTCCAGCTGCACCGCCGTGGATTGCGGCTGGGCTGCTTCCGTTTCGAGTGGTACCGAGGTTTTGGCTTCTCCGTTCTTACGCTTGCCATCCTTCATCAGGTCGAAGGCTTCCTGCAGCACTTTTTCGGCATCAAGGTTCATCTGGCTCACATCATCTGCTGTGATGATCTTCTCCCGCTGCAGGCGTTCCGCATAGATACGGTAGACCGTGGGATGGTTCCGCACTCTGCCGTACACAATCGGCTGTGTGGTTTCAGGATCATCCATCTCATTATGGCCGTGGCGGCGGTATCCGATCAGATCAATCACGAAATCCTTCTTGAACTGATTGCGGTAGGCGCTGGCCAAGCGGACAGCCGAGATGCAGGCCTCCGGATCATCGGCATTGACATGAACCACGGGGATTTCATAGCCTTTGGCAAGGTCGCTGGCATAATGGGTAGAACGGGAATCTTCACTTTCGGTAGTGAAACCGATCCGGTTATTGACGATAATATGCACCGTACCGCCATTGGAGTACCCTTTGAGCTTGCCGATGTTGAGCGTTTCCGCAACAATCCCTTCGCCGGGAAAAGCGGCATCCCCATGCATCAGCACAGCAATGGCCTTGTTCGTGTCGAGCTGCGGCAAACCCGGGGAATTCCGGTCTTCCTGAGCTGCACGTGTAAAGCCTTCAACGACAGGGTTGACGAATTCCAGATGGCTTGGGTTATTGGCCAGTGTAATCCGGGTCCGGACGGTCTCGCCCTCGCGCACGGCGCGGTCAGCGCCCAGATGGTATTTCACATCGCCGGTCCAGCCGTAGTTAATGCCCATGGAGCCTTCAGAAGGGAAAAGCTCCTTATTCGGAGAATGATGGAATTCCGAGAAAATAATATCATAGGGTTTTCCGAGAATATGAGCCAGCACATTCAGCCGTCCGCGGTGGGCCATGCCCATCAGGATATGCTCTGCACCATCATGCGCGGCGGCACGGACAATCTCGTCCAGCATGGGAACCAGCGCGTCATTGCCTTCCAGGCTGAAGCGTTTTTGGCCGACAAAGGTCTTATGCAGGAAGGTCTCAAACTGCTCTACCTGGATCAGGCGGTTCAGCAGCTCTTTGCGCTCAGTATTATTCAGCGGCGCGGGGGAGCTTGTGGACTCTGCTTGACTGTTCAGCCAGCGAAGCTCCTGTTCGTCGTGCACATGTCCGAATTCGTAGGCGATAGTCTGCGTATATGCCTGACGCATCCGGTGAACGGCATCCCAGGCGGTATGAACATCCGGCGGCGCATTCTCCCAGATCAGCGAGGCAGGCAAGGCAATCAGGTCCTCGCGGGTCAAGTCATAGGTTTGATAATCCAGCCATTTCGCCATAGGGTTGTTCCCCTGCTCCAGCGGATCGATATTGGCGGCCATATGGCCATATATACGAATATTGGCGATTAGCTTGGAAGCTCGTACGGCCTTTCTAAGCCACGCGGTGTCTCCCGAAAGGGCCGGTTGCGGGGCCTGAACGGCATCCGGAGCGAGCGGAGGAGGGCCGGAAACGGTAAACAAATCGCGGTAATGATGTTCTACGGATGAAGGATCATGAACAAATTGCTCATATTTTTCTTGAATGTAGCCCAGATTGGGGCCGTGATACTTACTCCAAATGGATTCGTTATAGGGCTCTTTAACTGCCATGAATACATCCTCCTAACGGATGAACTCCACGTGCCGCATGAGGCTTGGGCGCCCAGTGGAGCTGCGATGGTTGCGGTTTCATTCCTCATCTTATTGTGCTACTTTCAAGGCGTGTAATCAATTCATACTTTCGGGGAATCCGTTCGCAAAACGGCATGATTCAGTCCTTAAATGATGAAAAACGGATATCGGTTACCGGAAGCTGGATGTGAACCGTATAATAAGGTGATAATTACCTACGAATGCCCACAAATGCTTCATGAACAGTTCCTAAGGTCATATCTATTGGACAAATCCCAGCAAAAAAAACTGTTCTTTTGCACTACTTGTCATAAATAAATTCCATAAATCGACACACTTTTCTTGTGAGATCTTATATAATGTTATTGCGGATAACGGTTTCATTGTTTTCTAACCAGATCCTTTCATGTAAAGGATCCAGTAAAGGGTAAACCTGCTGAAAGGCAGGGACACAAAGTCTCGGGTCTAATGTAGAAATGCTTCAACTACTACGACGGCCGGACTGCCTGGGGACGCAAAAATTCTAGGAGGAGATATCTTGGATAAGTCCAACCAGGGGAATGACGGAGAACTGCTGATGGGTGATCTGGATCTAGAATGGGTGTATTTGCTGATGTCGGCGAAGAAAGCAGGCATCGGGGCAGATGAAATCCGCCGGTTTTTAAGTGAAAAGACAACGTTGCAGGTGATGTAGGGGCGTTACTTTGCGGGAATACATACAGAAAAGGGCACAGCGGTCATACGCTGTGCCCTTTTCTGTATCGCTGGAGCCTTAGGACAACCTAGGACGATCGTCCATTATTGATCCTTCTGCTCCAGCCGCCATTTTTGATAATCGAGGAATTCTTTGAATTCCCGTTTGCTTATACCGGAAGCCATGGCTTCCTGAACGAGCCGGAACCATTCGCCATCTAGTGCGGATTCGTCAGTCTCTGAGGGCTCGCCATAGAGCAGGCTGTGGATAGACACCTGGAGCGCATCGGCGATTTTTTCGATGAATTGAATAGAGGGGTTGGATTGGATATTTCTTTCTACATTGCTTAAGTATGATTTTGCCACATCAGCCTTGTCCGCTAATTCGGATAAGGACCAGCCTTTTTCCAGACGGAGTTGGTGGATGCGACTTCCCATATTATCCGGCACGATTACAACGCCCCTCCGTACTTATTGTTAAAATATAAGAATTTATATGTTTCACGCTATAAATTATCCTTATATTTCTCGCTGAAGCGGATACCGTCTTTAAATGACGGCGAAGCCGTTTCCACTTGTCAGTATAACAAATTTCCGTAAAACGGACAAAAATCAATCGTTACAAAGAAAAAACAGCCTAATCTGCTCCGGCTCCGGAATCAGGGTAGGCTGCTTCAGAATGCAGTCCGTTATGAATTAATAATCTTTTTTAGGGCCTTGTTTGGCCTCGAAGTTCCAAGTCAGCTTCAGCTTATCCTTTTGGAAATAGTTCTGCGTTTCACCGTTGTCAACGAATTCGAACTTGACTGTAAAGCTGTCGCTGCTCTGAGCTTTGATGCCGTCAGCTTCCGTCCAGATTTGATCCAGACCGGTATTGTTTACAAGATCGGGGGTTTGGCTCTTCAAGGCATCCAGTGTGGTTTCGTATACGACAACCTCCGGTGTGAGAATGGTTCCTTTATCATTGTTTTTCAGAAATTTAACCTTGATGAATTTGCTGAGATCGACACCGTTGTTGTCGCCAAGCGTATCTGTAATCTCTGTGGTGGTCTTCAGCAATATTGAGCCGATATCCAGGGTTCCGTCATTTTTGAGCTTGAAGGTTTTGCTTACGGTATCACCCGGTTTCAGGTTAGGGATATCCACGATTACGGAAGGATCAGAATTCAGATCCAGTGTGCCTGCTGCGAAGGTTGCCGTACTTGTCGCAGTATCGCTGAAATATGCGAAGGTTCCTCCGCCAATCAAAGACAAACCGAGTGCTGCCGATGCCATGCCAAAACCCAATGTTTTCTTGATACCCATATTCTAATTCCTCCTCTGATTAGTAAAGCGAATGATAAATGTATATTGTATCTTCCGTTTCGTAGGCGGAAGCGGACAATCGGATCAGGGCTGTATGTCAGTTCCCGGAGGTGCCTGGGGAAGCACGGTGTTTTTTTTCTCAAGCGCCGTAAGAGCCTTCCATGAACTGTAGAGCGCATAGAGCAGGAGCAGCAGTCCGGGAACGATCATCAGGACCACACTGCCGGCTTTGGAGGCGGCAAAATTCATGGCATATCCTACATAAGGAATGGTGACTCCGGTGTACTCGGCCACAATATTCCCTGAACTTACGGGGGTCATATCCACGGCGTCATTGTTATCGCCTTTGGTATGATAGATGACCTCGCCGGCAGCGGTTTTTGCTGAAGCATCCACAATACGGTGAGTGATCAGAACATTATCCTCGCTCATAAAGGTGATGACATCGCCCTTAGTGAACCGGGTCATGTCTCCTCCGGGTTTCAGGGCAACGATGGATCCGGTTTGAATACCAGGCTCCATTGAACCGGAAAGCACCGACTTGATCTCATATCCAAAAAGAGTAGGCTCGCCTCCCGAGGCCCTGGATACTACAACGGCTGCTGCCAGCACCACGAAAATAAATACCATTACTGCGGATAAAGTATGGCTAATTATTTTTTTGATAAGCATGTCAGTCTCCACCTTTAATGAGTTGTGGCTCCGAAGGTGATGCGGTCATTTCCGGACCTGGTATCGGAGGCTCTGTTGCCTGAGGTTCTTGGGTAGGTGTCACTGTCACATCTCCGTTCGGAGGCGTGATCTGGTTGTCACCGGTTGGTGCTGGAGTGGCGCTGGCTTCGGGTTCATCTGGAGCTGCCGTACTAACGGCTTTAGGCTCAGGTGTGGCTTTTGATTCAGCCTTGGCCTTCTCTTCGTCTTCCTTCTTCTGTTTCTCAAGGGCCAGCTTGGCTTCTACTTCCTGTTTGGCTTTATCCAGTTCCTCTTGCCGGGCCTTCTCGATCTCTTCAAGCCGCTTACTGCGGGTCTGGCTAACGAGCTGCTGCTGCTGCTCAAGCCCTGAAATACCGGCGGTTGCGTTATCCTTGGCGCTGCTCAGATCCGAATCCAACTTGTCATACATTGAAACCAGTTCTACGGATAACTCTCCCGGCGACTGTCCGAAAGCAGCTATGATCGGAAAAAGCTGTGACGGTTCTTCCGGGATGGAATTTAGTGGGCTGTAGACTGCTTCGTTAACCGTTATTGGGAATGGAGTATTGCCGTTTTGAATGGCCTCCAGGTAATGAACGATTGCGGCTATGGAAGCAGTAAAGGATTCGGAGAGCACACCGTTTTGGCTAAGACTGTTCTGTAACCCGTCAAAGAATTCCTTATCTCTAATTTCCAGACAATTGGGATCGAGATCAATCATATATCCTCCAATCTGTGCCAGAACCGCAGCTGCAGCGCTGATCTCTGCGTGAATCTTGTTCCAAATCTCGCTGTTGGCGGCCCTTTGGCCCTCAATGGCATTCAGATCGGAATGAAGATCTGCAACCTGCCTTGAAATCTCCTTTTCCGCTATTTCAAGTTCATCCAAGGACATAGACTCGATTCCAGTTATTCCTGTTAATCCGGCTTGGGAACTGTAACCTTTCAAGGTTGCTTTTAAAACCTCGGCTGTATTGAGATGTTCTTTTAATTCGCTGAGCAGCTGCTTGATGGAATCCGGGAATACTTTGCAAAACCCAATGGTGCTGACTGTCTCCGCGGTACCGTTAAATCCTCCATAAGTACTGCCGATTTGGCCAGAGGCCGACAGCAGGAGAACGGATATGGCCATCCCGGACTGCAGGATGCGAAGACCGGTTTTTTGGTTTTTTCTTTTACGCCGTTTGGCGGATCTGGGGTACAGAGGCGGGCCCCCCTCTCATGACTTCCTATTGATGTTATTCGCTATATTCGTTCTTAATTAAGAACGTTTTCGTAAGGAAATCATACACTGACTGCCGGGCAAAAGAAAAATGTTAATTTAGTCTAAATGTTCGCAATAAAGTCCGTTAATTATTATTTATCTGCTGATATCTAGCTAAATCGCTGTTTTTCAAGAAATGTTCTTTATAAAGAACGGAATGATGGGAGGTTGATCTGTCTGATGGGGAGGAGCAGAGGGCGAAAACAAAGGCAGAAATGCCTTTGAATCCGGGCAAAGTGGGCCTGAGGGCGAAACCAAAGGCAGAAATGCCTTCGGTTCGTGCCAACATGGCCCGGACCACGTTAAGTAGCCGGGGAGATGATGGAGTCGCGCATGTGTTTGACGTCGCTGATTGGCGGGCGTCCGAACATGCGGGCGTACTCCCGGCTGAACTGGGAAGGGCTCTCGTAACCGACTCGAAAGCCTGCATCGGCCGCGTCCAGGAACTCTGTAAGCAGTAATCGGCGTGCGACTTGCAGCCGTATAGCCTTTTGATACTGGAGCGGGCTCATGGCGGTAACCTTTTTGAAATGCTTGTGCAGGGCTGAGGGGCTCAGATTGACTTCCTTCGCCAATTCTTCAATCAGAAGTGGCTTGGCATAGTCACGGTTAATCCATTGGATCGCTTCAGAGATGCGGTAGGCATGGCTGCCGATAAAGGCAAATTGTGTGATTGACGCTCCCTGCTCGCCTTGCAGCACTCTATAAAGAACCTCACGGGTGATCAGCGGTGCGAGGACCGGGATATCCTCGGGGGTCTCCACAAGTTTGACCAGCCGGAGGACGGCATCCAGCAGTGAAGGGGTGGATTGGCTAACGATAATCCCCCGGCCGGTCTTTCCTTTCCATTGTTGCGGGTTGCCCTTGACGATATCCAGAATGATGTCTGGAGTGAAGTTCAACTGAAGGCTGAGGTAGGGGGCTTGCGGGGATGCCTCTGTGATTTTACCGATAATGGGGAGATGAACAGGAGTGACGAGATAGCTGGCCGGGTCATAGGTGTAGCTGTCGCCTCCCACTGTGGCTGTCTTGGAGCCTTGCACGATAATGCACAGAGAGGGGACGTTGATTGAATGTCTCGGCTCCAGTACATGAGAGGAGCGTCTGAAAAAAAGTGAAGGCACAGCCGAAGGATGTGCGCCATCTGAAGGAGTATGATGCTGAATCAGCAAAGCCAGTTCACGCTGATATTCTGAAATTGAAGGGTTGATGATAGATAAACTCATGGATCTGTGCTCCTTTCCCGTACAGCCAGCTGAGCCTAGTGTAGCCACAATGGGCAGGATTAGGCAAGGATTGAATATGAATAGTCTACCTTTTACCAACTGGAAATCCCCATAATGAACAGGGTAAGCCATCAATAGAATGTGGCTAATAAGCTGGAAAGTGGGGATTTAGATGTCAGGAATTGAAGGCAAGGTTATAGCAATTACAGGTGCAAGCAGCGGGATTGGTGAAGCGGCTGCGCTTCTGTTAGCGGAGCGTGGAGCGAAGGTCGTGCTTGGGGCGCGTGGAACGGGACGGCTGGAGGCACTTGCGGCCCGCATCGCGAGTACCGGAGGTGAGGTCGCCTACGCTGCTACAGATGTAAGACGCCGTGAAGACGTCCTGGGGCTGGTCAATCTGGCATGTGAGCGGTACGGCAAGCTTGATGTTCTAATCAACAATGCCGGAGTGATGCCGATCTCCCCTCTTGATGAACTGCGCGTAGGGGATTGGGAGGATATGATTGATATCAATGTTAAAGGAGTGCTGTTCGGCATTGCGGCTGCGCTGCCGGTGTTCCGCAAGCAGGGGTTCGGGCATTTCGTCAATACCGCTTCTACCGCAGCATTTCGCATTGTCCCGAACATGGCTGTATACGCCGGCACGAAATTTGCTGTGCGCGCCATCTCCGAGGGCTTGCGCCAAGAGGCTGGGGATAAGCTGCGCGTGACGATTATTTCGCCGGGCATGACACGGACAAACTTTGCGGAATCCATGACCAACCCGGAGATCAAGGCCAAACTTGAGGAGTCCCGGGATGAGATCGCGATGCCGGCGGATGCCATTGCCCGCGCTATGGCGTTCGCCATCGAGCAGCCAGAGGGTGTTGATGTGAGCGAGATTATCGTCCGTCCCACTGCCCAGGGGTAAGAAGTTACTGATCGGCTCAGTTGCGCAATAGGCCAAGATTAGAAAAAGAGCCGTGCGTCTGCACGGCTCTTCTCACCTGCTGCTTCATCATTAACCCAGCTCATATCGGGAGAGCCGGGTCATCGTCAGCAGACTTGTTTGATTAAGGCAGCTTCTCGCCGCGCGAGCTGATGTACAGGTCATACCACTCCCTGCGGGACAGCTCCAGTTGGTCCGCATCTCTGCAGGCGGCGATCCGCTGCGGATTCACCGTTCCAATGACCGGCTGGATTGCAGCCGGATGACTCATCAGCCACGCGAGCACGATCGCCTCGGGGGTAGTATTCTTCTCTTCAGCCAGCGCTTTGACCCTGGCAGCCGTGTTCACGATATTCTCCGGCTGCCCTTCCAGAGGGCGGCCGCTGAACATTCCCTGGGCCAGAGGCCCCCAGGCCTGAAGCTGGATGTTCTCTGCGCGGCAGTGCTCGATGGTGCCCTCGGGGAAGGTGATATCTTTCCAGGGCTCCCGGTTGACGCTGATCACGGCATCCACCCAGCTGATTTTGGCCAGGCTCATATGCAGCTGGTTGACAATGAAGGGTTCATCGCAATAGGACTGAAGCAGCTTGATCTGGGCTGCACTCATATTGGAGACCCCGAAATGGCGTACCTTCCCGGCTGCTTTGAGCTGGTGCAGCGCTTCGGCAACTTCCTCGGGGTCCATCAGCGGATCAGGCCGGTGGAGCAGCAGGATATCGATATACTCTGTTCCCAGGCGGTTAAGGATTCCATCGACACTGCTCAGGATATGCTCTTTGGAAAAGTCAAAGACATTGGAGAGGTCTCCCGGTTCCATCAGCTTGATTCCGCATTTGGATTGCAGAATGATCTCTTCTCGCAGACCCGGACGATCCTTGAAAATCTGTCCGAATACCTTCTCGGCTTTTCCACGGGTGTAAATATCCGCATGGTCAAAAAAGTTGATTCCGATATCCAGCGCGGCTTCTACCGCTTCGTGGCCCTGCTTCACATGTTCTGCTGTAATCGGTTCGTGATCCCAGCCTCCGCCAAGCCCCATGCACCCCAGGGCAATGCGGCTGGCCGGGATTCCGCGTTTGTTCAGTGGCAGCGTTCTCAGCAAGAAGATCCCTCCGTAATGATAAAATGGCAGCTCCGAGGATAGTGTACCTCTTTAGAATCCGGTATGGTACTTTTTGTCACTGGAGGAACGGTGTTTGGTACCCTCCTTATCTTTTTCCTCCTGCTTCTCCAGGTTCAAATCCTCCATAGGAATCGGATCGACATTCTGCTCGCTTTCATCCAGATCGAACAGACTGGGCTTCTCTGTGGGATATTGCTCAGGATGATCGCGGTTGTCTCCTTGGAGCTTGTTATCTCGGTCCATGTATGATCTCCTCGCTTTCCGGCAGTTTGCTCATTAATAAACGGATTTAAGGCCCTGTAAACAGGAAAGAGGCCCGGGGGCCTCTTTTCAATCTGCCGTTTTACTTGAGAGTTGTTGCGGTGTTATTGTGTGCCTGCTTATAGATCAAGCGGTGTGCCGATATCACTCATTTTCCGTTCGGACACATCCTTGTAGAGCCGCTTCAGCCATTTCAGTTCGATTAGACTGTGCTCATATTTGCCATACATCGCATGAAGCGCCGAGCGTGGAACGATGGCAATATGCTCCTCATACACCTGATAGGAAAAATTCACCTGATGTTCAGTTTCACGAATCCGCTCTTCCAGCAGCTTCTCGACCTTACTCTGATCTATATGGCGTGAGAATGCAAGCGCAGTATAGAGCGGGTTGTAGATCAATTCATTTTTTTTGATCTGCTGCAGGATCAACTGCTCGAACAGGTCTTTGCCTTTGTCGGTAATGCGGTAGATCGTCTTGTCCGGACGGTCACTGCTTTGAATGACCTCAACGGTTTCTATATGTCCATCTCGGGCCATTTTGTCTACAGCATAGTATAAAGAACCCATCTGCAGTTTCATCATCTGATCCATGGTCCGTTCTTTCATCACGAGCTTAATCTCATAGGGGTGCATATCCCGTTCCAGCAGCAGGCCCAGAATCACCATCTTCATAGACATGACGGCTTAACCCTGATTACCGGCCGGCTGCTGTTTTTTGCTGTGAACCTTAAGGCGGTCACCCGGCATCAGGAGGACAAAAACAAATCCCAGCACAGCCGGTACCAGCGCCCACATAAAGGTATGGGAAATCGAGCCGGATAGTGCACTCGAGATCTTCTCCAGCACAGGGGCGGGAATCTGGGCTCTGGCTTCAGGAGTCAAGGCCGCGCGGGGATCACCGAATGACGAAGTGTCCGCACCCCCACCGAAGGCATTACTTAGCTCACTCGTGAAGCTGTTGCGCTGAATAATTCCGAAGATGGTAATGCCGAGTGTCATACCCAGCGAACGCATAAAGGTGCTGGTCGAAGTGGCGGAGCCGCGCTGGCGCATGTCGAAATGGTGAATCGAGGACATGCTGAGCACAGAGAACGAGAACCCTACGCCAAAGCCGGTCAACGCCATAAACACATTAAGCAGCAGTCTGGAAGTATCCGGGGTCAGCGTGCTTAAGGAGAACACTCCGGCCACGAAGCACACCGCAGATAACAGCATAATGTTGCGGAAGCTGGTTTTTGTAGTGAGCAGTCCTCCGGTCTGGCTGCCGATTACCGTACCGATCATCATCGGCATGAGGATCAGCCCGGAGTTCGTAGCCGAGCCTCCGTATACCCCTTGTACATAAATCGGAATATATACTGTGGCGACGATGAAGGCCGAACCGTAGAACAATCCCAATAGACTGCTTGTCGCAAACAGCCGATTGCGGAACATGGCGAAGGAAATGACTGCCTCGGGCGCCTGCCGTTCAATAAACAGAAAGGCAATAAGCAGTACGGCGAAGCCGCCGAACAAGCCGAGAATCTCCGCTGAATCCCAGGCATATTGATTGCCGCCCAGCTCCAGGGCAAACATCAGGCAGATAACAGCACCTACCAGTGTAAAGGCTCCGCCCCAGTCTATGCGCTGCTTGGAATGGGAAACGGATTCCTTGTAGGACATGGTGATCAGAATAAAAGCGGCAACCCCAATCGGCAGGTTGATATAGAACACCCACTGCCAGCCTACGTAGTCGGTAATATAAGCGCCTAGGAGAGGCCCTAACACGCTAGAAATCCCGAAGACGGCACCGAAGAGTCCGGTGAGCTTGCCTCTTTTCTCCGGGGGAAAGATATCGAACATAATGGTGAAGGCGATCGGCATAAGCGCACCGCCGCCAATCCCTTGAATCGCCCGGTATATACTGAGCTGGGTGATGCTGGTTGCCGTCCCGCATAGCGCAGAGCCGGCCAGAAATACGATTAGGCCAAAGATGAAAAACCGTTTCCGGCCATACATATCGGACAGCTTGCCGAAGATTGGCGTTCCAGCCATAACCATGACCATATAAGCCGAGGTTACCCAGACAATTTTATCGAGCCCGCCAAGGTCAGAAACGATGGTGCCCATAGCCGAAGCTACGATGGTATTGTCCATTGCGGACATTAGTATACCCAGCAGCAAGCCGATGACTACAAGCTTCAGGTTGCTTTCTTTACTATTCATAATTTGCAGACTCCTTCTGAAAAAGTTTCGTGAGCCTTATTATAGTCAAATTTGAATAGGGTAGCAAGCGTTATTTCGCTAAATTTTAAATGGAATACTCCCTTGCTCAGGTCTTAAAATCAGACAAAACAAATAACCGCCGCCCTTGTACAAGAACGGCAGTAGAACTAAGTATTCCAAAAGCGAGGACGATTCATAACAACAATTTCACACATTTTTTTAGCTTATATAGATCGCCGCTTCACTTCCGCAGGGGTCCTGTTTTTGAATGTATTGGATGAACAGCTCAGTCAGCTCGGGGTCGAATTGGCTGCCGGCACAGGCGCGAAGCTCAACAATGGCTTCTTTGAACGACTTTGTCGGCTGGTAGGGCCGTTCGGTAGTCATGGCGTCGAAGGAGTCGATGATGGTCAGCATCCGGCACAGCCGGGGGATTTCTTCATATTTGAAGCCGTAAGGGTAACCCTTGCCGTCGTAGCGTTCATGATGCAACTCGATGTAGGGGGCGAGCTCCTTGAATTTATCGTTCGTTAACGCCATTTCCCGGCCCCAGGTGACATGCCATTTGACCATTTCCCATTCTTCGGGCGACAGCTTGTCTTTTTTATTCAGGATACCCCAGGGGATCTCCAGCTTGCCGATGTCGTGAATCAGTGCGCCCAGTGTAAACTGCCGTTTGGTGAGGGGGTCGAGATTCAGCAGTTCGCTGATGTCTACCGCATAGCGGAAGACGCGCTTCGAATGCTTGAAGGTCTCCAGATCCTTGTACATGAACAGATTCAGCTGCTGCTCAATATCCCGCACATCCTGGCTGAAATCGATGTCCTGCTCCAGCAGTGATTGGCTGCCGTAGATATGAACGAGGTTTTTCCCTTGTTTTTTGGCATAATATAGCGCCTGGTCGGCATGGTCCACAAGCTCTGACTTGAAATGGACATCCGGCTGGTACGCGGCGATGCCGGCAGAGAAGGACAGACAGCCCTGAGGGAAAATTTCGCTGCCTTCAAAACGGGAATGATTGAGGGTTTTGCGCAGGGATTCCATGAAGTTTCTGGCCGCTGTGGCATCATATTCCGGCATCAGCAGAGTGAATTCCTCCCCGCCATACCGGGAAACAATAATCTTCGTATCCTGCGTCTCACGCTTCAGCAGCTCTGCCAAAAAAACGATCAGCCCGTCGCCCTTGAGATGGCCGAAATGATCATTGTACTTTTTGAAATCATCGATATCGATCATCGCCAGGGAGAGTGCTGTGCCGCTGGCCTGCGAACTGCGCATTTCCTCTTCCAGTGCAAGTTCGAAATAGCTGTGGTTGAACAGTCCTGTCCTCGGGTCGCGGTTGGAGCGTTCCTCAATATCACGGTACATGCTGAACAGCCGTTTGAAGGAATAGGAGATGAGAATACTAAGGCAGAGGAACAGTCCAAGTCCGACTATTTGATTGTGATATAGCAGAATAGTCAAGACCAGGGACAGCACCAATGTACAGGAATAGGCCAGGATGGTGTCTGTCAGCATTCCTTTGAGCGTGTCGTACAGATTTTTGTGAAAAACAACGTAGTAATAGAAGCCGATCAGCAACGTATTCAGAATAAAATATACGGCCATAGCGCTTACATAAGCTTCCAGGTGACTGCTGAGCAGCGCCCCCTGCACGGCACCCAGCGCAGTAAAAACATAGGAAGCGGAAGTAATCATAATGCAGTATACGGCAAAATTATTGAGATGCTTCCACCATGCTGTGCTACCCCATTCAAAGAACATCAGCACCAGGGAGCTCAGCAGCAGAGCCATAAGGGTGAACGATGGACCAAAAACAAAAATGCAGGCCAAGTATACGGAGGAGTCGAGCGATAACCCGTTCCCCTGTGGAGGGAGCTGAAAGGTAAAGAGGGTCAAAATCACTGCCGCTCCCGCCATGGCGGTAACCCAGCCCCATGCGGAGGACGAAAAATGCTGCAGGGAACCTTCACTATAAATAACAAATAAGCCCAGACCGATCAAGCATATGATAAAGGAGTACAAGTGTCCTTTGTGCTGTAAGAAGCTACCGGTTATGCGTTTGAACAACGCTGCCCCTCCTCTGCGTTCGTGATTGAGTATGCCTGCTTCGGGAAATTCCAGGAATTTCACCAGACGGATTCAAAGGAGTCTCTGAGTTATACATTCGCTTTCAGAGAAGGAATTCCTGCTAAATCATGACAAATGTAGTGGTTGTACGGGAGAGTGCGGAAAACGGTGGTAAAGTATTGACATACCCATGGGGGGTATATTATATTGTAGTTGAGGAGGCTGATTCCTGTGTCTACTAATGAGAAGGAGCACGCGGAGCATTCCTGCGGAGATGATTGTCATTCTTCTGCTCCCGGTGTACGCAAAAGTCATCATTCAGCGGAATTCAAGAGCGGGCTTACCACCCGGCTCAATCGGATCGAGGGTCAAATCCGCGGCGTCAAAGGCATGATCGAGCGGGATACGTACTGCGATGATGTGCTCAACCAGCTGGCGGCGGTCCAGGCGGCACTGAACAGTGTCGGCAAGCTGCTGCTTGAAGGGCATATGAAGAGCTGCATTATTGAGCGGATCGAGGCCGGGGAACATGAGGTTATTGACGAGCTGCTGATCACGGTCAACAAGCTGATGAAATAAGGCTAACCAAACTAAGCGTATGCTTCCGAAGCGGTTTTTCTACGAAGTGAATTCAGGAAGTATAGGCTAACAAAACTTTTAGGAGGGTTTTTATAATGTCTAACGCAATATTGAATGTAGAAGGAATGTCTTGCGGTCATTGTGTCAGTGCGGTAGAGAAGGCGGTAAGCGGTGTGGGTGCCGCAGCGAAGGTGGATCTGCAAGCTAAGACGGTAGCCGTTGATTATGATGAGAACAAAGTGAGCCTTAGCGCCATTAAGGCGGCAATTGAGGATCAGGGCTACGATGTAGTCTAATGGGAAGCTGCAGCATATAAAGGCTTGGAGCGGGGAATCCTTGAGATTTCAGAGGCGCCAATGCCTTTTCTTTTACAAAATATTATACCCCTTGGGGGTATGGGGGTGCGAATAAATGGAGAAGACAGCTGAATCCGCCCTGCAGCAGACCACGTTGCAGATTACGGGAATGACCTGTTCTGCTTGCGCGGCAAGGATTGAGAAGGGGCTCTCCCGTATGGAGGGGGTATCAAAGGCCAATGTGAATTTGGCGCTGGAGCAGGCAACCGTGGGATTTGATCCAGCGATTGCGGGAGTGCCGCAAATTGAGGAGAAGATCCGCTCGCTTGGCTATGATACCCGCAAGGAGTCTGCAGATTTCGATATCTCAGGCATGACCTGCGCGGCCTGTTCGGCACGGATTGAGAAAGTGCTGGGACGCATGCCGGGTATTGCGGCCGTGAATGTGAATCTGGCGCTGGAAACGGCGCATGTAGAGTATGCGCCGGGGAACGTTGGCGTATCCGATATTATGGAGAAGGTAAGCAGCATTGGCTACAAGGCAACATTGAAGCAGGATCGCAAGGAACAAGCCGACCAGCGCGGGCAGGAGATTGTGCGCAAACGGAATAAGTGGCTGATTTCTGCAATTCTCTCATTTCCGCTGCTATGGGCGATGGCAGGTCACTTCTCCTTTACAGATTGGATCTGGACACCGGAGCTGCTGATGAATCCCTGGTTCCAGCTGGTGCTGGCTACGCCGGTTCAGTTCATCATTGGATGGCAATTCTATATCAGTGCCTATAAGGCGCTGAAGAACGGCAGCGCCAATATGGATGTGTTGGTAGTGCTGGGCACCTCGGCGGCCTATTTCTACAGTTTGTATCTGACGATCGATTCCTTGAGTATGAGCGGAATGAATCATTTCGTGGATATGTACTACGAGACCAGCGCGATTCTGATTACACTGATTCTGGTCGGCAAATGGTTCGAAGCCCTGGCAAAAGGACGTTCCTCCGATGCGATCCGCAGTCTGATGGGCCTGCAGGCCAAGACCGCACTGGTGGTTCGTGACGGTGCAGAGCTGAGCATCCCGGTAGAAGAAGTGATTCCGGGAGACTTAGTTCTCGTGAAGCCTGGAACGAAGGTCCCTGTGGATGGAGAGGTTATTGAAGGTCTGTCCTCTGTGGATGAATCCATGCTGACCGGTGAGAGCATTCCAGTGGAGAAGAAGCCGGGAGACAGTGTAATCGGAGCTACACTGAACAAAAACGGCATGCTGCGGATCAAGGCCCGTAAGGTAGGCCGTGATACCGCGCTGGCGCAAATTATTAAAGTGGTTGAAGAAGCCCAGGGCTCCAAGGCGCCGATTCAGCGGATCGCAGATGTGATTTCCGGCATTTTTGTGCCGATTGTCGTGGCGATTGCGGCGGTGACCTTTGTGATCTGGTACGTCTGGGGCGCTCCCGGCCAGTTCGCTGAGGCGCTCGAGAAGGCTATTGCCGTGCTGGTTATTGCCTGTCCGTGTGCGCTGGGTCTGGCTACGCCTACCTCGATTATGGCTGGATCAGGCCGCGCAGCTGAATTCGGTATCCTGTTCAAGGGCGGCGAGCATCTGGAAGCCGCGCAGGGGATTCAGGTTGTGGTGCTGGATAAGACAGGTACCGTTACAAGCGGCAAGCCTGTATTGACGGATATCCTTACAACTACAGGCATCGCAGCGCATGGCAGAGAAAACGCCGAGAACCGCCTGCTGGCCCTTACGGCAGCTGCGGAGAAGCTCTCGGAGCACCCGCTGGCGGATGCCATCGTTGCCGGTGCTGCTGCCAGAGGTCTGGAATTGCCTGAAGCCGGACAGTTCCAGGCTGTGCCGGGACGCGGAATTACCGCAGTGGTCGACGGACAGACCATAAGTGTAGGCACCCGCAGGATGATGGAGGAAGGCGGCGCGGACCCTGGCCCATGGGCTCCGCATATGACTAAGCTGGAGCAGGAAGGCAAGACCGCGATGCTCGTGTCCGTGGATGGCGTGATTGCCGGAGTAGTATCGGTGGCCGATACCATCAAGGAAACCTCGCGGGCTGCGGTAGCCAAGCTGCATGAAATGAGCATTGAAGTGGTGATGATTACCGGGGACAACAAGATTACGGCCCAAGCCATCGCCGAACAGGCCGGCATCCGTACGGTGCTGGCCGAGGTGCTTCCGGAAGGCAAGGCCGCCGAGATCCGCAGACTGCAAAGCGGCGGAGTCAAGGTAGCCATGGTCGGCGACGGCATCAACGATGCTCCTGCCCTGGCGACAGCAGACACCGGGATGGCCATCGGCACCGGTACCGATGTGGCGATGGAAGCGGCAGACATCACATTGATGCGCGGTGACCTGATGAGCATACCGGATGCGATCATGATGAGCCGCAGAACGATGCGGAATATCAAGCAGAATCTGTTCTGGGCACTTGCCTATAATACGATTGGTATCCCGGTTGCCGCGCTGGGTTTCCTGGCCCCGTGGCTGGCCGGTGCGGCAATGGCATTCAGCTCGGTTTCGGTCGTCCTGAACGCGCTGCGGCTGCAGCGGGTGAAGCTGTAAAGATACGGCCGCAGGCGGAGGGAACCTGCGGCTGAACGTAAAAGAATCGCTTAGCGTTAAACGCTGGCGATTCTTTTTGATGATGTTGTAGGGTCGCCGCGGGCCAGTCCGCCCGGAAACAACGGCAGAAATGCCGTTGTAGGGGCCACGCCTCCGCGGGATGCTGACGCTTTACCTGTTTGGTGTACTTGGCGATAACGGCAGATCCGTCTTGGAGCTGACCTTTGCCTTTTTACGGCCCAGCCAGTTTGTACCAATGACCCCTGCGATAATCAGCAGCGATCCAATCCAGTGATACACTGTAATGTCCTCCCCGAGAAGGACCGCTCCGGCACCGATGGAGACGATGGTCGAGAGATTGGTGAACACGCTCATGAGGGAAGCTTCTATTTTGGACAAGATATAGGTTGATGTCAGGGTGGTGACGAGTGATGCAATGACGCCTAAGTACACAGCAGACAAGATAAAGGTGCCGCTCTGGAGCGGCTGAAGGAAGTCGCCCAGGGTTCCGCTGGCTACATGTCCGGTGAGCGAAGTGATCAGAAAGACGGCGAAGCCAATCCCCATCATCAGGTAGCTGAGTTCAGCGGGGCTGAAGTGGCTGGAGAGCGAACGGGCCAGCACGCTGTACCCGGCAAAGGCCAGGCAGGTCAGGAACAGCAGCACGATCCCGGTCATGTTAGACAGATGAAGGCTGCCCCCTTTCATGACAAAGATAAACACAACGCCGAATACAGACAGGAAGATACATAGCTTTTGGAGAAGGGTTGTGGTCTCCTTCAAGAATATCGAGGCGATGATCATTGTCACGACCGGAGTAAACGAATAGAGAATCCCTCCCTCAGCAGAGGTCGCGTGCTGGAGTCCGAACACTTGAAGTGTAAAAAATCCAAGCGGGTACATGGCTGCCAGCAGCAGTGCCTTGAGAACCGGCTTGCCGCGGTAGGATATTTTGACCCAGCCGAAGGCGACCGGAATCGACATCACTGCAAATGAAGCGGCGAAGCGGTAGGTTAACGTATCGAGCGGTCCGGCATGGCCGAGCGCCACCTTGGTGAAGAAGAATGAGAATCCGATGATGACTGCGTTAAGCACGGCAAAGGTATAAGCCAGCTTGAGTCCGTTTTGCTGCATGAGTGCATCTCCCTTTCGTGAACAGGACAGGATCGCCGAAACGTCTTATCTGTTACTTTAAAATTAAAGGGAAATCCGCAGGTCAACAATACCCGTTTTTCGCTACTGTACCGGTACAGTGAACCGATTCCTGTATAATAAATGAAGAAGAACAGTGATAAGATGAACCAACAAATGCTGTGACGAAGCGAGGTGTGCCATGAAAAAGTTTCATGCGGTCTTGTCCCAAATGGAGAAGGGGATCAAGGGAGGACAGTTCAGTCCCGGGCAAAAGCTGCCTTCTGTGCGTATTGCCGCAGAGTTCTATGGGTGCAGTGTCAGCACGATTCTTCGGGCATATGGGGAGCTGGAGAGATCACACGTGATTTATTCCATTCCGCAGAGCGGATATTACATGGTGGACAGGACAGAGGAACCGGCCGCTTCTGGAAGCAGTGGGGAGATGGATTATGCCTCGGCCTCGCCCGATCTGAACGTATTTCCGTATTTGGATTTCCAGCACTGCCTCAACAAGGCGATTGACCGGTACAAGTATCATCTGTTCACCTATGGAGATTCGCTGGGGCTGGAGACGTTGCGCCATACGCTGGTGTCTCATCTGGCAGAGTATCAGGTTTTTGCCAAAATGGAACGCATTCTGATCACTTCGGGTATCCAGCAGGCACTGGAGATTCTGGCCAGGATGCCGTTCCCGAACGGCAGGACGGAAATATTGGTTGAACAGCCGAGCTATGATATTTACCTGCGTTATTTGGAGGCGGAAGGGGTGACGGTGAGCGGAATCGCCCGTTCAGCGGCAGGGATGGATCTGCAGGAGCTGGAGGAGAGGTTCAGAGGCGGGCGAATCAAATTCTTTTATACCATGCCCAGATATCATAATCCGCTTGGAACCTCGTACAGCGTAGAGGAACGGAGAGCCATCGCCGGGTTAGCGGGCAAATACGATGTATACATCATCGAAGATGATTACATGGCGGACCTCGGGGCGGAGCGGCGTTTTGATCCAATTTATGCGTATGACCAGACGGCTCATGTGGTTTATTTGAAAAGCTTCTCCAAAATCATTTTTCCGGGTCTCCGGTTGGGTGCGGCTGTGGTGCCTGAACCGCTGCTGGATACCTTCCGCGCATATAAAGGCTACACGGACACTTCGTTATTGTCCCAGGCCGCACTTGAGGTATACATCAAGAATGGCATGTACGAGCATCACAGACACAAAATAAAAGCCCTGTATGCCGAAAGGATTCATGCCATGTATGAGGCCCTCCGGCAGCACAATACGGAAGATTTGATTGAGGTGTCTGCTGAAAGCTCCGGCATGTATATGCAATTCAAGGTGCCGGGAACAGTGAATCTGGAGCGTCTGGTCAAACGGCTGGGGGAGCGGAAGATCCGGGTCGTGTCAGGTAATGGATTCTATCTGTCCGGGTACCGGAACCGGGAAAAGTTCCTGCGCATCAGCATCTCACGCGCCCGGCTGGATCAGATTGATGAGGGGGTCAAGGCCATTGTCCAGGAGGTGAAGCGGGGGAGCGGGTGGTAGAGCGCAGCTGTGCCTGTTGTTTGTGGCTTTATTTGTGTTCATAATGCCTATATAACTAGAAAAAAGTGAGGTTAAGATTATGAAACCCAATAACGAAACGCTGGAGCTATTGAACCGGCATACCTCTGTCCGCCAGTTTTTGGACAAGCCGGTCAGTGACGGGCAGCTGGCGGCCATCATCGGAGCGGCCCAGATGGCTTCAACCTCCAGCAGTGTCCAGGCTTACACAGTCATTGCAGTGACCGAGCCAGCCCTCCAAGCCCAGCTGTCCAAGCTGTCCGGCGGCCAGGCTTACATTGAGCAGTGCCCGGTGTTCCTGGTCTGGTGCGCCGATCTGTACCGTCTGCGGGAGATCAGCGGACCTTATCTGCAGGGGGCCGAATCCTACGAGGATTCCACCGAGAATCTGATCGTTGCCACCGTCGACGTGGCGCTGGCCGCCCAGAATGCGGCGGTTGCCGCCGAGTCGCTTGGTCTTGGCATTGTCTATATCGGTGGAATCCGCAATCATATTGCAGAAGTGTCTGAACTGCTGGGGCTGCCCGAGCTGGTCTATCCGGTCTTCGGCATGTGCCTGGGGTATCCCGCCGGAGTGAACGGTATCCGTCCGCGTCTTCCGCTCCAGGCGGTGCTGCATCATAACGGCTATCAGGCTGAAACATCGGTAGGCCAGGTTAAAGTGTATGATGAAATAACGCGGGATTACATGCGTGAACGGACCGGAGGGCAAAAGGATACGCCTTGGTCCGAGATGATGGCAGGACGTCTCGCCCAGCCCTCCCGGCTGCAGATGAAGGAGTTTTTGCTGCAAAAAGGGTTCATGCAGAAATAGGCCGGGATGGCCTGACGTCTGCCGATTCCATAGGTTCAAAGTCAAGAGCCTCCTGTCGACGCTTCACGTTGGCGGGGGGCTCTTTGACTTGCCAGGCGAAGCAGGCAGATTGTGCTGTGCTTGCTCTAAGCCGGATGACAATTGTCACCCGGAAAAAATGACAGTCCATACTGATGTCACCTTCTGTTATTGATTACTATGGAAGTACGGCAAAGACATTAGGTGATGGAGGAATCAGACATGAATCACGTGATTGAAATGAACGGCGTCAGTAAAGCCTTCAATGATAAAAAAGCGGTCGACGGCATTAGCTTTACCATCGGCAAGGGGTCCATTACAGCGGTCCTTGGACCAAACGGAGCAGGAAAAACAACAATGCTATCGATGCTGCTGGGGCTGCTGGAACCCACAGAAGGAACGATTAAGGTATTTGGAAGCTCTCCCCGGGATGTGAGGGTGCGGGAGCGCAGCGGGGCTATGCTGCAGGAGGTGAGCGTAATGGACCGACTTAAGGTCCGTGAGATTATCGCCCTGATCCGCAGCTATTATCCGCAGCCGATGGATATGGACTTTCTGCTGGGGGCGACAGGGCTGGCTCCTGCGGATCTGAACCGCTATGCAGAGAAGCTCTCCGGCGGCCAAAAGCGCAGTCTCTCCTTTGCGCTGGCGCTGGCGGGAAACCCGCAGCTGCTGTTCCTGGACGAACCGACGGTTGGACTGGATACCACGGCCCGGCGCCACTTCTGGGACACCGTGAGGGAGCTGGCCGCCCGGGGTACAACGATATTGTTCACGACCCATTATCTGCAGGAAGCTGAGGATATTGCCGACCGGATTCTGTTGTTCAGTCAAGGGACTATCGTAGCGGACGGCAGTCCGGAAGAGATCAAGGCAAGAATGGTTAAGCAGTCGCTATCCTTCCTTCCAGCCGGGAATGCCGCACACCTGCGCGGACAACTGCTGGAACTGCCCTCTATTGAAGATTGCTACGACAAAGACGGCCGGATCCATGTGACCACTGAGAATACTGACGAGGCACTCCGGGGGATTTTTACCGGCGGACTTGCCGTGAGGGATGTGCGTATTCACCAGGGAAGCCTGGACGAAGCATTTGAACAGTTAACCATGAACAGGGAGGAAGATACGAAATGATGAGACTTGTTGCTGGGCAGTGCAAAGCGGAGATGCTGCGGATTTTCCGCAATCCCTATTATGTATTCTGGTCCTTGCTGATGCCGATCATGTTTTACTTCATCTTTACAAGAGTAGTGAACACGGGGCCGGACGATGCATCGGAGTGGCAGGCACACTACCTGATGTCCATGGCCGCTTTCAGTGTAATGGGCTCTGCCATTATGACCATGGGTATCCGGCTGGTCCAGGAGCGGACCCAGGGCTGGAGCACATTTATCCGTATCACCCCGCTGCCTTCTTCGGTATATTTTACAGGTAAAATGTTCGGTCAGACCCTCATGCATCTGTTCTCGGTACTTTGCATTTTTGGCGCTGGGTATTTGATGAACGGCGTATCGCTGACGGCTGGACAATGGCTGCTGAGCGGACTGTGGATTCTGGCGGGCTCCATGCCTTTTCTGGCCCTTGGTACGCTGGTAGGTTTCATGAAGCGTGTCGATACGGCAAGCGGTGTCAGTAATGTGCTCTATATGGGGCTGGCGGTTGCCGGAGGCATGTGGATGCCGCTTGATATTATGCCGAAGCTGATGCAGCGGATTGGTCACTGGTTGCCTTCTTATCATTTTGGGGATGGGGCCTGGAGGATCGTAGCCGGGAATCATCCGCAGTGGGGAAGCATTCTGATTTTGCTCGGATATCTGGCGGTCTTTATGATACTATCGGTCTATATCCGAAAAAAACAGGAAGCGGTGTAATCCATAATGACGCGCAGGCAGTTTCGGTTGTTTCCGCAAAGATTCGGCTTTTTCCCTTATATGTGGCTCCTGTACTTATTGTTTCCGGTCATCAATCTGCAGGAGGAGCATGGAATCAAGCTGGTGCTGGGTGCAGTAATGCTGGCCTTGTTCGTCGTGACCTACCGTCAGCTCTATTGGGTCACGGGCAGAAACTTTACCTTGTGGCTGGCTCTGCAGGTGCTGATTATTGTGATTTTGAGTGTAGCTTATACGCCTTATGATCTGTTTATGGGCTTCTTCACGTCAAATTTTATCGGTTGGTACACGGAGGATAAACACTTCAAAATGGCTTATTCTGCTTTTGCAGCTATGGTGCTTGTTCCGTTAATTATGGCTACCTGGGGGATGGCTATAGGGGATCTGGTGTTCCTGTACCCTTTCATGATTATTATGCTGGTCTCCCCGTTCGGCATCCGCTCGCTGTACCGCAAGAGAATGCTCGAAAAGGAGCTGGATCAGGCGAATGAGGTCATCAAGGAGCTGGTCAAACGTGAGGAACGGATGCGGATCGCCCGGGATCTGCATGATACGCTGGGGCATACGCTGTCGCTGATTACCCTCAAGAGCCAACTGGTGGAAAAGCTTGCGGCCAAGGATACCGTTCGTACACAGGCCGAAGCGAGGGAGATTCAGCGGATTTCACGCGCTGCGCTGCGCCAGGTTCGTGAGCTGGTATCGGAGATGCGTGCTATATCCGTGGCTGAAGAGCTGGCTGAAGTAGGGGAGATGCTGCGCACTGCAGAGATTGTCCTGGAGATCGAGGGGGATACGGAACTGGAGGGTGTATCCGACCTGACGCAGAATATTCTGAGTCTCTGCATCAAGGAAGCGGTGACCAATATTGTGAAGCACAGTGAAGCAGACTGGTGCCGGATTGCCATTGCCATGGCAGAGGGGGACGTCCAGATTACCATTGAAGATAATGGGGTTGGTCTACATAACCGGGATCCGGAAGGCCGGGGGCGGAGCGAAGGCAACGGGATCAAAGGGATGGCCGAACGGCTGTCGCTGATTGATGGATCGCTTACGCTGCGTTCGGGAGCAGAGCGGGGCGCTGTCTTGACGGCAGTTGTCCCGAGAGTAGTCAAGGAAAGAAAGGATGGAGTGACTGCATGATACGCATCGTGATTGCCGAAGATCAGCGCCTGCTGCGCGGGGCCATGGCTTCGCTGCTGGATCTGGAGGACGATATTGAAGTGGCGGGGGAAGCTGGAGACGGAGCAGAGGCGCTTGCAGTGATTGAACGGCTTCAGCCGGATGTATGCCTGATGGACATAGAGATGCCTTATAAAAGCGGGCTGGAGGTCGCGGAAACGCTGAAAGCTAAGGGCTGCGCCACCAAAATCATTATCCTGACCACCTTTGCCCGTCCGGGCTACTTTGAGCGGGGCGTAAAGGCTGGCATTCAAGGTTATCTGCTGAAGGACGAGCCGGTGGATAAGCTGGCGGATGCGATCCGCCGGGTGATGGCCGGCCACCGGGAAGTGTCTCCCGAGCTGGTCTTCGGCAGCCTGCGGGAAGAGAATCCGCTGTCTTCCCGGGAACAGGAAATCCTGAAGCTGGCGGGTGCCGGCCAGAGTGCGGGGGAAATTGCTGCTACGCTGCATCTTTCCTACGGCACCGTCCGCAATTACATATCGGAAATTCTGAACAAGCTGGAAGTGAAGAGCAGGATCGAAGCCGTGCGGCTGGCAGAGGAGAAGGGCTGGATGTAGAAGGGATGCGTGCTTCAATTGAAGTCCAGATATGCTGCAGTAAAATGAAGTGGAAGCTCCGCTGTGCTGCAGTAGAATGAAATGGATGGAAGTTCAGCTGTGATTGTTAGGCATACTTTCTTAAAAATGGCTGAGTGGCTGAGTGGCTGAGTGGCTGAGTGGCTGAGTGACTGAGTGGCTAAGTGGCTAAGTGGCTAAGTGGCTGAGTGGCTGAGTGGCTAAGTGGCTAAGTGGCTAAGTGGCTAAGTGGCTAAGTGGCTGAGTGGCTGAGTGGTTGGGTAGCCGAGTAGCTGAGTAGCTGAGCAGCCAAAGGAACAACGGGGAGCAGGCAGTAGGCGAATATTAAGGGTTAGTGGAATTTATACCCTTAATCTGGCGGGATTTGAGTGTTTTCGGAGTTTAGTGGGATTTTGTACGCTTAATTCTGGCCAATGGGTCCTAGACTGGGCTCTCACGTTGAAATAGTTATACTTTTTCCAACTAAGCACACTCTATGCTTGTTATGCGCAGAAATAAGTGTACGATTTCCCACTAATTTTCAACGGAACATATTCAAATAAGCCCGGCCCCTCATCATAGGGGGCCGGGCCTATTTGTTGCAGTTGAGTAAAGACAGCCAATGCATTTCAAGCGGGTGGAACGCAGGTTGGTCCGGCATGCTGCCTGGATGCGCCACGTAACGCTACGAATAAAATGCGGCCGGGCATGCTGCGAATAAAATGCGACCGGGCATGCTGCGTGGACGCGGCCCGGCAAGCTACATGCACGCGGCCCGGTATGCTGCGTGGATGCGCCCCGTAACGCTGCGCTTACCGGACTGTCCTGGCCTGCTCCTCGCGCATCCATTCCGACAGCTCGCGTCTGAGCTGCAGGAATTCCAGAGAATCGGTCATTTCCCCGTGCCGCGGACGCGGGAAGGGGACATCAACGATATGCAGGACGGAGCCGGGCCGTCCCGAGAAAACATAAATACGGCTGGAGAGAAGGAGTGCTTCCTCGATATTATGGGTAATGAATAATACCGAACGGCGGTTTTCTTCCCACAGCTCCAGCAGCCAGCGCTGCATCTGCTCACGGGTCAGCGCATCGAGCGCACTGAACGGCTCGTCCAGCAGCATCAGCTCCTGCGGTGCGAGCAGCGCACGCAGGAAGGCTGCCCGCTGCTGCATACCGCCCGACAGCATATGCGGGTAGGCGCGTTCGAACCCGCCCAGACCGACCTTGTCCAGCCAGTGGCGGGCGGCTGCCCGTGCTTCGGCCTTTGGTTCGCCCTTCAGCTCACCGGCGAGAAGGACGTTGTCTTCGATGGTACGCCACGGGAACAGTGCAGGCTGCTGAGGCATATAGCTGATCTCTCCGCGCTGCCCGGTTACGATCTTACCGCCCATGCTTACCGTTCCGGCATCAGGCAGCTCCAGGCCGCCGATGATGTGGAACAGGGTGCTTTTGCCGCAGCCGGAAGGGCCGACAATGGAGACGAATTCCTGGGGCTCAACCGTTAGAGATACATTGTCGAGCACACGGGTCTCGCGGCCGCGGTGGAAGAAGGCCTTGGATACGCAGTTTACGTTCAGCGCGGGCGGCGAGGCTTGAGTTTCGGGCAAGTGCCCAAAGGAAACCTGTTCCCTGGTGTTCGAGTTGGGATAGCCTGCTGTCAAATCATTCATCCCCTTTCCGGGAAGTGTAGGTGGGACAATTCTGTAAAGTGTGCATAGCCTGTATCAAGAGGTCTTGCGCGGCTTCCAGCGTACCAGCCACTTCTCCAGAAGTGCGATCAGGGCAAACAGCACCAGACTAAGAAGAACAATAATTACGATGGCAACGAACATCCGGTCTGTGCGGTAGGAGGCCTTCTGCAGCAGCATGTAATAACCAATTCCCTTGTCTGCGCCGATCCACTCGGCAACCACAGCGCCCATTACTGCATAGGTTGCGGAGATCTTAAGGCCGGAGAACAGGGCTGGCAGAGAACCGGGCAGCTCTAGCTTTGAGAAGATTTGCCACTTGCTGGCCCCGGCCATTTTCATATAGTTCATCATGATCCGGTCGCTTTGGGCCAGCCCGCCCATGGCGGCAACGGCAACCGGGAAGAAGCAGACGAGTGTGATGAGTACGATTTTGGGCAGCAGCCCGAACCCGAACCAGATAATCAGCAGCGGCCCGAGGGCGATGGAGGGTACATTCTGGCTGAGAATCAGCAGCGGATACAGCGCTCTTTTCAGCCAGGGTACTAAATGCAGCGATAGAGCTACAATCAGGCCCACACCTGTTCCGATCGGGAAGCCGATCAAGGTCAGCCGCAGCGTAGCGGCCGTATGCGCCCAGATACCGGAAGCGTTACCCCGGGATTCGCGGGCGATGTCGCCGGGGCTTGGCAGCATCCAGGAAGGGACATGAAGTACGGAAACCGCTAATTGCCATACGCCCAGAAAAAAGATGACCGCCACAAGGGGCGGCCAGATTTGGTTCCAGTACGATCTCACGGCCGGTATTTTTCCGTCAGCTTATCCATGCTGATTCCGCTGGGGTTATGGGCGATCTTGATTTGCGAGATGACGCTGGGGCTGCCCGATGCGATCAGCGCTTCATGCATTTGGCGTACCACCTCTAGCAAATCGCTGAGTTCGCCCTCCATCGTGGTTTCGAGCGGATTCACCTGGTGCTTCACGCCGGATTGCTGAATGACCTCAATGGCCTTATCCACATAAGGAATAGAATCCTCGTTATTCGGAGTTTTAGGAATGACTTGAATGCTGAGCAGAGTGTTTGCCATATCAATCAGATCCTTTCAGGTTGGGTATTGTAAAACTTGCAGTGTAAGACTACTTGTTCTCAGGAAGAAATTCATTCGTGAACGCTGAAGCGGTATCCAGTGGTTTGTCCAGTAGCTTCAGGCCGTACATCCAGTCGGCGTAATTCTTCCAGACCTCGGCTTTCTGCTCTCCCCATCTGGAGGCATCGTCCGTATATTTCGGGCTGAGCCATTTCTGGCTGGCCAGGACGAGCTTGGGATCCAGATCCGGCACGGCCTTCGAGAGGATGGCGGCAGCTTCTTCCGGCTTGTCGATCGCATATTGATAACCTTTGGAGGTAGCTGCAAGGAACGCCTTCACCAGCTCCGGATGCTCAGCGATTTCCTTCTCGCTCGTGGTCAGGACCGGGGTGTAGTAATCCAGCTGAGGCGCGTAATCCTTCAAATACAGCATGTCCAGCGGTTCACCGCGCAGCTCGGCTTCAATACCGGTCCAGGCGTAGAATATCCAGGCAAAATCGATATCGCGTTTCACGGCGGTGAAGAAATCGGCTTCGCCGATATTGACCAGCTTCACCTTTTTAACATCGCCGCCTTCAGGGTCCATGATCGCCTTCATGGCAGCTTCTTCAGCCGGGGAACCCCAGCCGCCGTAGGTTTTGCCTTCGAAATCCTTTGGTGTCTTGATATTACGGTCCTTCGGGGCGGCAAACCCTGAGGTATTATGCTGGATGATGGCGGCGATCGAGACGAGCGGCACATCCTGCAGACGGGCCAGGGTGAGCGCCTCCTGGGCACTGATGCCAAAAGCGGCTTCGCCTGAGGTGACCATCGTGTCGGCTCCCGCCGCACCCGGCTGTACAATTTCTACATCCAGGCCTTCCTCCTTGTAATATCCCAGCTCTTTGGCTGCATAGAGGCCGGTATGGTTCGTATTCGGCGTCCAGTCCAGCGCGACCTTGATCTTAGTCAGTTCCTTAGGCGCGTCCGTTCCTGCTGCGGTTGCTTCCGGCGCGGCGGTGCTGTCCCCGGCTGGAGCGGCGCTATTCCCGCCGGAATTGGCAGTATTACTGCCGCACCCGGCCATGACGATGACCAGCATGCAGCTGATGCAGAGCATTAGTACTTTTTTGACTCCCATTTCTATTCTTCTCTCCTTCCAGCTAACCCAGTCTTCCGAACTCTGATGATGTCCATACCAAAAAAAAAGCGCCCCGAAGATCGGGACGCCAGCAGTTGCGTTAGGTGACCGCTTAGCCAAAACGGCTGAATGCGGATGGTGATTCCTACGCTGGCATTATCCAGATCAGGTATAAGGGTCAGTATCTGTGTGGGATACACTCTCAGCCGGCCAATTCCAGCCCCCCTGGTACTATGAAGTTATGGGTGTTGCTGTGTTCTTACGCTGTATTATAGCGGTCCCCTTCGGGGTTGTCCAGTAGCGGCCCCGGATTCCGGCAATCTGCCCAAGCTGTGCCAGGCACGCCGGGTAGACTTGCCATATGTTATATAATAAGATTAATACTTTACAATTATGTTTTAAAAAGGAGTGACCCTATGCTCACTGATCAGCAAAATGCCGGAGAACGGCTGAAGGTGCTAGCGGAACAGTTGGCTGAAGAAGTCACTTTGCGTCAGTATGAACGCCAGCCCGAGTTGCGGCAAAGATTCGGCCCTTCCGGAATGGCAAGAACCAAGCAGGATTCACTATATCATTTACGGTATCTGGCGCAAAGTGTGGCGCTGGACAGCCCGCTTCTATTTATTAATTATATTGTCTGGCTGAAGGTGCTGCTGGCACAGTACAAAATCACGGGTAAGGATCTGCAGATCAATCTGGGACTGATGAAGGACGCCATAGGCTTACGGGTTGAGACACCGGAGAAAGATCTGATTCTAAGCTATCTGGATATGGGAATTCACCATGCACTCGAAGAGCAGAGTGTGCCGCCCTTTCTTCAACCGGACAAACCCTATTACCGTGAGGCAGAGAAGTACCTGAAGCTGCTTCTGGACGGTGAACGCCGCAAGGCTTCGGAATTTATACTGGGGCTGCATGATGAAGGCGTGCCCATTCATGATCTTTATCTGCACATTTTCCAGAACAGTCAGTACGAGATTGGCCGTCTATGGCAATTGGGTTACATTACTGTAGCTCAGGAGCATTACTGTACAGCTTGTACCCAGAGCATTATTTCTCAGCTGTACCCGCGTTGGATTCAGGCTCAGGAAGGAAAGAAAACACTGGTGGTGGTCGGAGTCGGCCAGGAACTGCATGAGATCGGACTGCGGATGCTGGCCGATTTCTTCGAAATGGAGGGCTGGAACACCTATTATCTGGGCTCCAATATGCCCGCAGAGGGTTTGATCCGGTATCTGAAGGAACAGCCTGCTGACCTGCTGGCCATCTCCATCACCATGACTTTTCACGTATCGGAGGTTCAGCGTCTGATCGCGTCCATCCGTACGCATGCCGAACTGAACCACATTAAGATTATGGTCGGCGGAATGCCGTTTAATATAGACAGAGAGTTATGGCGCAAAGTGGGCGCCGACGGCTATGCCCCCGATGCCAAGGGAGCGCTGGAGATAGCGGGGCGTCTTATACCCGAAGCGTTACTCCGAGAGAATTGACATAGAAGGCGGGAGAAGGAAATGACCGACCATGAGCAAGAGATCCGGAAACTGAGGGAGACGATTGAGATGCTCTCTAATCAGGTGATTCAGGGACAGCAAAGAGAAGAACAGGCCTTGGCAGAATTCTCCGCGATGAACAATGAATTAATTACGATGCACCGGCTGCTCGCCAAGAACAGTGCCGGTCTTAAGGCGATGAAGGAAGAGGCGGAACGGGCCAACCGGGCGAAAAGCTTGTTTCTCGCTACAGTGAGCCATGAAATCCGTACGCCGATGAACGGCATTTTGGGAATGACCGAGCTGCTGGAGGCTGAAGGCGCGACGGATGAGCAGCGGGTTCAGCTGGAGGTCATCCGGGAATCAGCCCAATACCTGCTGCAAATGATCAATAATCTGCTGGATATCTCCAAGATTGAAGCCAGCCGCATGGAACTGCAAAAGGCTCCGTTAAGTATACGTAATCTGCTTGAACATGCGTCCAGTCTGCTCTCTCCGGCCGCCGCGAAGCGCGGGAATATCCTGAAATGGCAGGTTGCAAGCCGTGTGAAGAGTACGCTGAGTGGAGATTCGTCCAAGATTCTTCAGGTACTCATTAATTTGCTGGGTAATGGCATTAAGTTCACACGGAACGGGGTAGTGGAGGTGACCGTAGGATTGGCTGGAGAGGATGGCACGCATCAGCGGCTGTCCTTCGAAGTCAGGGACGAGGGTATCGGCATCCCGCTGAAGGATCAAGCGAAGCTGTTCCGGCCGTATTCTCAGGTCAGCCGCGAGTCGGAGATGGCTACGGAGGGAACGGGCCTGGGTTTGTCCATTTGCAAGTCGATGGTGGAGCTGATGGGCGGGACAATCGGAGTGGACAGTGCGCCTGGCCAGGGCTCAACCTTCCGGTTTGAGATTGCCATGGAGAAGACTGCTGAACCGCAGGAAACCCTGAATTCGGCTCAGGCTTTTGTGCCGGAGACCCGCTTCAGTACAATGCCGGTGCTGGTTGCTGAAGATAATGGACTGAACAGCACGCTCTTGCTGTTGCAGTTGAAGAAATTGGGCATTACAGATGTGGAACTGGCTGACAGCGGAAATGAGGCTATAGAAGCCTGGCAGCGGAGACAGTTCGGGCTTATTCTGATGGATAGCCGGCTGCCGGGTATGAATGGAGGCGAGGCGGTCCGGATCATCCGCCAGCTGGAATCCGCCGGGGCCAGATCGAGAATTCCCATTATTGGTGTAACCGGGGATGGATCGGAAGAGAGCCGGGAAGCGTTTTTCCATGCGGGGTTGGATGACTGGGTGGTGAAGCCGCTGAATCTGGATAAGCTGAAGCAGCTTCTGGACCGGTGGTTCGGCCCCGAGCCGTATATTCCGGTGCTGAATGCGGATACGATATCCGGCATCCGGGAAATGGACGGGGAGGAAGAGCCGGAGCTGCTTCGTGCGCTTGTGGACATGTTCAAGAACGATACGCCGCTGCGTCTGGCTGCCCTGCAGGTGGCGGCTGAAGCAAGGGATCTTTCCGAGATTGCTGCGGTGGCTCACAGCCTGAAATCCGGCAGCCTGGGGCTGGGAGCACAGTACTTCGCCCATGTATGCGCGGGCATTGAACGGCACGCCAGAAGCGGAGAATATGAACCGGCGGCACTGCTGCTGCCAAAGCTTGCACCTGCGTATGCGGAGGCCTGCCGGGAACTGGAGAACCTGCTGTAGATCAGCGGGTTCTCTTTTAGTATAGGTGTGGGGAGTCATGCCTCTAATATCTTTTTCTTTTTCTGCGGCGGCTGCGGATCCCGTTCCACAGCTGCTTCAGGCTCAGGCCGACACTGACAACGATCCCTGTAAATGAAACGAACAACGCCAGATATTCAAATGGGGAGTATTCCAGCATTTTACTCCAGTCAATCTTGCCTTTAAGGTCCTCGATCACCTGGTTCATGCCATAAATACCGCTCACCACCGTGAACACCGTCAGGATCATCAGCAGTGTGTCCCGCCGTTTGGCCTGGAATTTCTCCTGGTATTGAAACAGGTCATTTAAGGTCATTTTGACCTCTTCGAACAGGGCGTCATTCCCGTAGACCTTGCGCAGCTGGAAAAAAATCTCCCGGCCCTGGGACTGCGAAATGAGCTCCAGAAAATAAAATTTGGCCGAGAACTTGTTGATCATAAAGATCAGATTCTCGATTTCATCAACGTCGTGGTTAATACGCAGCCGGGAGTGGAAGTTGGCCAGCTTCAGCAGGACGATTTTATGAAATATGCTTAGCAGCAGCCCGTAATAATATTCTCCATACATCTGATTTATAAGCTGGGTGGCCACCCGGGGTTCAGCCCGGCTCAGGCAGCAGAACGTCTGCTCATTCGTCATGTAATAAGTGTCCGGCCCCCAGCGGTTATAACAGTGCTCCCCGCAGTAGTCCCGAATATACCCGGGATCGCTGGCGCTGATGTGTGGTTTGCCTTCCAGGGTCAGACCATCTAGCTGGGAAGCTCGGTATAGCAGCTCCACACTAATCTCATTTTCCTTGTCCTCCTGCCGGTCGAAGCCGTAAAAAGCCTGAACCAGCATTCTCTCATCCACAAAGAACGGCAAAGTTTCAAAATAGGCACCATTGATTTCCGAAGGGTCGAGAAAAGGCTCCAGTCCGCCCACTAAATTCCTGAACACAAAATCCTCCACCTGATCAAAGGAACGGTCATGACAATGAATAGAGGTTTGTTTGTCCTGAAAAGATACATCCTCCAGCGTCCGGAAACGGTCGGCGAACTCAAGGACGGTGCTGAAGGGGAGATGCTTCTCCCCGATGCTGATTCTGATCGTCAGGAATCCGAGATCGAAAGGGCAGACGAATACATCCGTGGAGAGCACTTGAAAATGAACCGACTGTCCGGGCATATCCATCCTGCAGGGCAAATGGTTGGCCCGGGAAAAGCGTCGGAAGGAATCCTTGTCCTTCTCGCGGGGAAACAGCACATGGGCAGCAAACGGGAGGTAGCTCCGCTCCATCTTTTCATGGGAAACACAGTAGCCCTCGCCGTAATAAGCGTTCTCCAGTTCTTTGTTGTCAAGAAAAAACCGGGTGAACCCTTCTTGTGTCAGATGTTCGATCAGCCTGGTATCCTCACCGTTCTTGACGGAGAAGGGGAAGATGAACTGCAGCAGGGCGGTATGAAGGGTTGGTTCAGAAGCAACAGGGATAAGTTCAGGCATAAATAGGTCCCACCCTTGCATGAAGGATAATTACACGAAATATATTACCCTAATTTCCAGGCTGCCACGCTAATCAGGAACAGCACGGCGGCAAAAGCGGCCAGCAGTCCCGAGGTCTGGGCGATCTGCAGATGATCCATGGACCAGCCAGTGGCAAGCGGCAGCACCGCGCCGCCGATCCCGCCGGAAGCGATCATAATGCTGGGAGTGGATTCCTCGGCTCCGGGCAGCAGCTTGCTGGAGAAGACGAGCGCTATGGAGAAGATGCCGGACATGCATAGACCGAGCAGCGCCAGTACAGCAAAAGCGGCCACACGCTGCGCTGCGAACGGGAAGATCGCCAGCAGCAGCACAGTAGCGAAGCAACTGGCCAGCACATATCTCCGGTAGGAGATCCGCTCAGCTAGAACCCCGGCGTACAGCCGTCCCGCAGACATCGCCAGCCAGAAGAAGGTGACCGTTAGGGCCGCCGAAGCGTCACTCATGCCGAGTTTGGCTATGAAGATCGCCGGCATGAAGTTGACGAGGCTCATCTCCGTACCGACGTAGAGAAAGAAGAAAGCTATGAATAAGCTGAGCAGTATCCACTGCCTGCCTTTATAGGGAAGTTTTCTTGAACGTAGGCGCTCAGCGCCCCGTTCCCTGCGCGGGGGGCGTTCGTCGAGTACACTCTGCAGGCGGCCGAACCCGCTTTTGGCCCAGAACAACAGAGAGATCAGCGCAAAGGCCGCGACGATCAGGAAGGCGAGTCTCCAGGCGCCGGCTGCAATTAGCGGGCTTGCAACCAGCGGCATCGCGAGCGCACCTACGCCGAACAGCACCTCCAGCCGGCTCATGGCCACAGCGGTTCCTTCCGTGACAGCTGCTATAATGATGGTGCCGATGACGGCTTCAATCATGCCGAAGCCAAAGCCTGCGGCCACGGCGATGACATACATCCAGCCCCATGGCGGGAGAAAAGCATAAGCGGTTTCCGCACATACCAGCAGACCGGTGGCGATCAGCAGACCGCCCCGTTTGCCGAAGCGGCGGTTCAGCAACGGCGAGATTAGCACACCAGCCAGGAATCCGGCGAATTGGCTGAAGATCAGCTCGCCGCCGGCGCTGTAATTGCGGTCATAATGCTGTAGTAGAACGGGAAGAATAGAGCCCAGAACCACGTGGGCTAGTCCGATGACAAAGTAGGAGAGGCAGCCGATCCAGATCAATTTTTTCAAGTAGGGAAGCTCCTTCTGTAATGCGTTTATGGCTGGACGCAGGATTCAATACCTTCTGAACGGGTACACTATCATAAGCAACGGTTTTATCATAAATCCAAACTGCGGACGTGGATATATAAACTTATATTCACATGAATAGAAAGGAGCTGTTTCGTCAATGGATAACAGAGAGCTGGAGCAGACGATCATCAAGGTGCTGGATGACAACAAGTTCGGGTCCTTCGGCACGATAGAAGCCGGCAACAAACCTAAGGTGCGTTATATGGCGGTATTTCATGACGGGCTTCACATTTATTTGGCTACCAACCGCCAAACACATAAGGTAGAGGAGCTGGAGGATAATCCGAATGCTTTTCTGCTGCTTGGATATGAGCAGGGCGGCGGCAAAGATGTGCTTGAAATTGAGGCCACCGTTGCCATCACCAAGGATGAAGGCCTGCGGTCCAAAGTATGGAACAAAGAGCTGGAGAAATGGTTCAAGGGTCCGGATGACCCCAACTATGTGATCCTGGAGCTGAAGCCGACACGAATTGAGTATATGGGTAAGGACCAGCAGCATGGTGTCTGGGAAGGCTCGACGGCGGTCTCCGGCAAGTAGGAGAGTTATTTTTTGATACTTAAAAAAGAAGAACGTAAAGCAGCGATTCTGCCGTTATTGGAGAATCGCTGCTTTGCGTTCTCAGGAGGTTTGTAGAATTTGCATGCCACCTTTGGATCTCTCCACTATATAGTTTGAAGTTGGAAATACCTGATGAGGGGGATCATTCTTAGTGGAAAAAAGCTCGCTAATCCAACACATTCGGCATATAGAGTACCTTATGTGGGAAAAAGTAAAACTAATTCTGCTGAAAACGGCCGTATGGGATGATTATGCATGTATTAGGTGTACAAAATCCCACATAAACCTTTTGTAGCCAAGGCTAAAGCCTATTTAGTTCTACTTATTCCACCTAGCTCCAGTTCCTAAGGGACTTAATGGCATTGTTCAAGCCTCAAGCTTCAAGCCTCAAAGCTCCTGCCTCCAGTTCAACAGCGACACAAACTGCGGTTCGTTCGCGGAGCCTCCAAGGTATACGTCCACGTACATCTTACTCGAAAAACAAAGGGATAATTTGTCTCAGGAGCCATGGCTGGCCTATGGGAAATCATGTTATACTTTGCCTTATAAGCAGTATCGACATCATGAGGGGCGGAGGGGATTCCATGAGCTGCATCGACTGTTCTCCAATTGAACCGGTGGAAGACGAAGGGGATTTGAAGTTCAGGCCATGCACGGGTCCCCTTGTTGCCACTCTAAGGGCTGAAGGCTACACGGTTGAAGAAGTACAAGACGCAGGAAAGATTACATACGGATCCCGCGAGGAGCTCTTGCGGCTTCTGGAGCGGCTGGATAGGCTTCAGCAGGAGCTGGGTTTACAATTGTCGGTAAGCCTTAAGGGCCGGACAGGCCGGGGTTTGGTGGAACGGTGGCTTGCGCTGGAGCAGCTGAAAGTCAGATTTACCAGTGAGAATCTGATTGCCATCATCGCCAATCACAATTTCTGCAGCCATATGCAGCCTATTGTGGATTTCAATGAGGCCATTGTGGGCTTTGAGCTCTTGCTGCGGCCGCTTCCGGGGAGCGCCTCTTTTAAACCCTACGAGCTGTTTGAGATTGCCCGGCAGACCGGATTTCATTCTTTTCTTGACCGGGCTGCGCGCATATCGGCTATTGAGACCAGCTCAAAGCTGCTGCCAAAGGGGATCAAGCGGTTTGTTAATTTTTTGCCCTCCTCCATCTACAATCCTAAGTATTGTCTTACCCACACCTTTGAAGCCATCAGACGCCTGGACCAGATCCCGGGGGACTTTGTGTTTGAGGTCGTGGAGACGGAAAAGATTGCACATATCCCCCATCTGCAGGATATTTTTAGCGAATATCGCAAACAGGGCCTGCTGGTCGCACTGGACGATGTCGGTGCCGGATATTCCACGGTAGAGGTTATGACGAGCCTGAGGCCGGATTATGTCAAGATTGACCGCGGGCTAATCAGCTTCTGTGACCAGGATGACGCGAAACAGCTGATCATCCGGGATATCATGAACCGGGCATGGGATTGTGGAGCCAAGGTGCTGGCTGAAGGCATTGAACGGCGGGAAGAGTTTCTGTTCTGCCGGGATATCGGCATGGACCTTGGACAAGGATATCTGCTGGGCAAACCGTCAGACAAGCCGCCGGCCCATTTTGGACACATTGCATAATAGGTAGTTTATTCATCCTAGGATGCGCAGATGTTTTCTGTGCTGCCCTGGGGATTTCTTGAATATAAGGATTTATATGTTTTACGCTATAAATCATCCTTCTATTTCTCGCTGAAACGGATACCGTCCCTTAAAAGGACGGCGAAGCCGTTTCTACTTGTTTTGCCGAATGAAGGAGAAAGGATTTGAAGCTGATGAGCGTTACACTGCTATATATTGAAGATGACCGGGAGATCGGCAGCGCTGTCTCTGCGGATTTGCGTGAGCGGGAATATGCCGTCCGCTGGCTGGAAAGCGGAGAGGGCGCGGTTGAGGCTGCGACGGGCTGCCAACTGGCGATTCTCGATGTCATGCTGCCGGGTCTGGATGGTTTCACCGTTGGACAGCGGCTGAAGCGGACCTATCCGAATCTGCCCATTCTGATGCTCTCTGCCCGGACCTCGATTGATGATAAGCTTCAGGGCCTGGAGTTCGCCGATGATTATTTAACCAAGCCTTTTCATCCCGATGAACTGGCCGCGCGGATTGAGGTGCTGTTAAGACGGACGGGAGCAGCCATGACTGTGCCGCTGACGCTGAAGCATCTCATGGTATACGAAGGAGACAACCGGATTATAGAGGCGGACACCGGCAAAGAAATCTTGCTGACCGGCAAGCAGTTTCAAATCTTCTCCTATTTGCTGCGCCATCTGGGCCAGATTTTGACGAAGGAGCAGATCTATGAGGCGGTCTGGGGAGAGAGCTATATAGAAGGTGACAAGACACTCATGGTGCATATCCGTTATCTGCGCGAGAAGCTGGAGCTTGATCCGGCGGCGCCGGAGATTATTGAGACGGTCCGGGGGATCGGCTACCGGGTAAGAGCATGAGGATAAAAGACCGTTTCCGTAGGCTGCACAGCTCGCTTCTCTCACGTTATCTGCTGATCATTATGGCTGCGCTGCTGTTTATTCCCGCCGGGCTGCTGAGTATTCCGTTGACCATGACGCTGTATGGCCTCTTCAATGGAATGACTGGGGAAGAGCTGCCTAAGGAATATGCACCGTATGACAACATTGTCGAACTGGAGAAGAGTTGGCATAAGGAAGCGGAGGCGCTTCTTGGCAAACCACCCGAGGTGATTAATGAGCGGCTGCGGGCGTTAAGCAACACCTACAGCCTGGCTTCGATGTTCTGGGTTGACGGAGATGGGCGTACCCGGCTGTCGCTGGAGTCCGCCGATCCGAAGCTTTGGCAGCAGAATGAACGATATACCGTCCCCTCACAATGGACCGCTTCAGAGGCGATTTCCTTCATGAAAAAGAGCTCGGACCTGGACCCGCTCGGCATTGTCGCTTTTGTGGGGGATCAGGACGAGGCCGGGGAAGGCTTTATGGTGATGCAAATCCCTGGCGTCGTCAAGGAGCGGACTTCTTTTGACGGTGTCAGTGTATGGTTCACGGTAGTCATGCTTGCGCTTTTTACAGTGTTCATTATAGTATCGCTACTGTTCTTTATCCAAATCCGCAAAAGGCTTGTGCGTCTCGAGACGGCCATGGTCTTCACGGGAGAAGCTGGCTTACCCCGATCGATTGTTCCGGGGAAGTCTGATGAGATTGGCCGTCTGGAGACAGCCTTTAATACCATGGTAACCGAGCTTGCCGCCAGCCGGGGGAGAGAGGCGGAAGAGGAAGGCCTGCGCAAGCGTCTCGTTGCGGATTTGTCTCATGATCTGCGCACTCCCCTTACCGTTATCCGCAGCCATCTTCATATTCTGGGCAAGGAAACTTTGACGCCCCGGGGCCAGGAATCGCTGAAGCTGATGGATGAACGGATCGATAGTCTTGGCGGGCTGATCGACAATCTGCTGTCTTATAATCTGCTAAGCAGCGGGCGGATGACGCTGAACCTGGAGCGCAAGGATGTACTGAGACTGCTGAGGGAGAGTGCTGCGGCGTGGTATCCGCTGTGGGAGAAGGAAGGATTCCAGATTGAAATTGACCTGGAAGCTGAGCCGTTGTATTGGACTGTCGATGAGAGCTGGTTCCGCCGCATTCTGGATAATCTGTTCCAAAACATTGTACGCCATGCACGGAGCGGCCTCTATGTAAGCGTAAAGCTGGAGGTTATTGACGACCAGCGTCTGATCGTGATCAGTGACCGCGGCCGCGGGCTGGGCAGTGGCTCCGAGTCCAAAGGAGCGGGCCTGGGCTTGTCCATCGTCGATCTGCTGATAAAACGGATGGAGCTGGAATGGAAGGTGGACAGCACAAGGAAAGGCACCAGTATTGTAATACTAAGCCCTTCGGATGGAATTTTAAACAAAACTTAAACTTGCTGCCGCCATGCTTTTAACCTTGGGACGTTATGCTAATTACCGAGGTGAAGAGAATGAAGGAAACAGTGATCGAAACTAGAGATTTAGTAAAGGAATACCGCGGCCGGGCTGCGGTGGAGCATTTGAACCTGAATATAGGTAAAGGGGAAATCTACGGCTTCCTGGGACCCAATGGTGCGGGTAAAACAACGACCATCCGCATGCTGCTTGGGCTGATTAAGCCGACTTCGGGAAGTATTGAAATTTTCGGGCAGGAGCTTCGCCGGAATAAGCTGCAAATTCTGCGCAAGGTGGGATCACTTGTAGAATCTCCGTCTTATTACGGCCATCTGAGCGCCTTGGACAATCTGGAAGCCATCCGTCGAATAATTGATGCTCCCAAGACACGTATAGCTGAAGTGCTGGACATTGTTTCTTTAACGGGGGAAGAAAAGCGGCCTGTGAAGGGCTTCTCGCTCGGCATGAAGCAGCGTCTTGGCATTGCTGCCGCGCTGCTGGGCAGTCCGGAGCTGCTGATTCTTGACGAGCCCACCAACGGTCTCGATCCGTCAGGTATACAGGAAATCCGCTCGCTGATCAAGCGCCTGCCCGCAGAAGAGGGGATCACGGTCCTGGTATCCAGCCATCTGCTGAGTGAAATTGAGCAAATGGCGGGGACCGTCGGCATTATCCGTGCCGGACAGATGGTCTACCAGGACACCATTGCCCACCTGCAGCAGCAAGCGGCAGGTGACCTTCGTCTTGCCGTGTCCGAGCCGGAAGAGGCCCTCGCTCTGGCCACCCGGCGCGGCTGCTCAGGCACGCTCCAGGAAGGGCGCATAACGCTGCCCCGGATGAGCGATGCCCGGGTGGCGCTGCTGATCAAGGAACTGGTCGAGAATGGCCATGCGATCTACCGGATCGAGGAGCACAGACAATCTCTGGAGGAATTCTTCCTTCAAGTAGTCGAAGGAGGCCAGTCCTTATGATGTGGCGTTCGTTCTCGGCGGATTGGCTGAAAATCCGCGGTAAAGGCTTGTGGTTCCTGGTTTTCCTTGGCCCGATTGGACTCCTTGCCATGCAGGGGTTGAACTTCGGAATCCGTTATGATTATCTGACGAAGCAGTACCAGTCTGATCTATGGGGGGGATTGCTTGATAATGTGGCCAGTTTCGTGCCGGTGGCACTCTATTTGGGTGGTACGCTGATCTGCTCGCTGATGGCGAATGTGGAGCATCAGACGAGCTCATGGAAGCAACTGCTGGCGCTGCCCATCTCCCGGACTGCCGTATTTATGTCCAAGCTGCTGCTGTGTCTGCTGCTTGTCGCCGTCTCCTGCCTCCTGCTGTCCGTGGGGACGGTAGGTTTAGGATATCTGCTCGGCTTCGGCGATCAGCCGGTTCCCTATGCGAAGGTGATGCAGATCGGGTTCGCTTCCTATGCTGCGGCGCTGCCTGTGATATCCTTGCAGCTATGGCTTTCCTTGTCCAGCCGCAACCAGACCCTGCCCGTTTCGTGTGGCATTACCTTATCGCTGGGGAGTTTTTTCTCGTCATTTCTGTCCGAATGGTTTCCCTTGACCTGGCCTACTTTGGCCTGGAGCGCTCCCCGGCCCTGGTTGTTTAGCGCGGCGGGGCTGCTGCTGGGACTGCTGCTATTGCTGCCGGGAGCCCTGCATTTCGCGCGAAAGGATGTGAATTGATCATGGCAATCTTCTGGAGAGTTCTGTCCGCAGAAAGACTGAAGATATCCAAATCCTTCGTTTGGCTGCTGGTTATAGGCAGTCCGGTGATCGCCGTACACATCGGAGCACTCGCCAATATGGAGGAGGAAGGTAGGCCTATCAACTGGCAGGTACTGCTTGGTGTCATGTCAATGGCTCATGCTATGTTATTTCTTCCGATACTCACGGGTATTTTCGCGGCATTAATCTGCCGAACCGAGCATGTTGACGGCGGCTGGAAAATGCTGCTCTCGCTGCCCGTGACGCGCACTTCCGTGTATTTTGCAAAATATACTATGGTTATGGGCCTGCTGGCTGCTGTACAGTTACTGTTTTTTGCAGCAGTGATGGGCATGGGTGTGGTGCGCGGGGTGGATGGGCCTGTACCTTGGACGCTTCTTATGTCCAGCGTTTTCGGCGGCTGGTTCGCCTGCTTACCGCTGGCCGCGCTGCAACTGGCAGTATCCCTGAACTGGAACAGCTTTGGCGCACCTCTGGCGTTGAATGTGAGCTTAACCATCCCTAATATGCTGATCGCCAATTCGTCCACTTACGGGCCGTATTACCCTTGGGTTCAGCCGCTGCTGGCGATGTCGCCTATTGGAGAGGATAAATTCGGGGCCTTTAATTTGCCTATGGAAAGTCTGATGGTTGTAGTATTCGGCAGTCTGATTATCTTTATGGCGGCAGGTCTATTCTCCTTTTGGCGCAAAGCCGTCTAAACACGGCGCCTCTTGCTGCTTGCAAGTCTTCCCATACTGGCCTTCTCCATGGACATCAGGTAAAGTTTTGCTATAATTAATCGTAGAAGCTTCGATTAACTATCGGTATGGCCGGATGAAATAGATGGAGGAGGGCGAGAGCATGGAGCCAGCGGCACTCGAAGAATGCGACAATACATGCAACGGTTCGGAGCTGGAACCGGAATCTATGGCGTTAATCCTGCCTGACCGCGGGACAACGGATAAAATGGCGGAGATGTTCAAGGCACTGGGTGACCCTACAAGAGTACGGATGATTTATGCCTTGTCGCAAAGGGAGTTGTGTGTGCATGATTTGTCATCCATACTGGATATGGGGCAGTCGGCGGTATCCCACCAGCTGCGCTATCTGCGTAATCTGCGGATTGTCAAACGCCGCAAGGAAGGCAAAACCGTATATTATTCGCTGAATGACGCGCATGTGGAGCAGATTTTTCTGCAGACCCATGAGCATATCCGGCATGAATAGATGAAAAAGGGTGCTCTGCAAGCCAAAATGATATGCTCCCCATATAGTGGACAGGTGAAATAACAAAAACCTGTTACTGTATGGGGAGCATTTTTTATGGAACA